>JAAVFJ010000056.1 GCA_014800845.1 Bacteroidales bacterium
ATCTCGGCACCTCAGGCGCCCACTCTTGGTGAAAATGCCCTGAATAAGTTCACCGGCACCATTTATCTTCAGAATAAAGATGCCGAATCCTCTTACAGCACGTGGCCCGGGAGCATAGCTGATGCAGAAATGATTACTCCTGAATATATGGCGGTTGGCAAGCCGGGTAATCTCAACGTCCGTGCCCAATTTGGCCAAAGTAATACTTCTTCAGCATTATATCTGAATAAATCTGATGAGAGTGTGCAATATGCCGCCTCTTTGGTTAGTTCTAAACCGTCGGAACCGGTTTCAATGCCGTATACTTTCTGGAGCTCCTCTGCACCATCCCTTGTATATGTTGACCAGGAAGGCAATATCACTTTCAAATCAATGCCTAATAGTGACAGTGCTATTACAATTACAGTAGAGTCGCTTTATGACCATTCTCCTATTGTAAAGTATAATGTAGTAGTTGAGGATTTCGCCTATACGTATGAAAAGGTTGAGCTCAATTACGTGATTTTAAGTGAAGAAAAGAAAACATGCGGCGTGACGCGCCCCACTGTTTCCACTCATACCAAAGTTGAAATTCCGGAAACGGCCAATGGTTACACAGTGACAGAAATTCGCAACAATGCGTTTGAAAGCAGCACATCTCTTAAGGAGGTATCACTCCCCAAGACTCTTACTGCTATTCGCAATTATGCATTTTCGGGTACTGCGTTGGAGTCAGTGGTAATTCCTGATGCTGTCACCACCATTAATTTAGCTGCATTTATCAGATGCGCGTCATTGAAAACCGTAGAGTTCGGTAAATCTCTGAAAACCGTAGGAAACAGCGCCTTCCAGTCATGCAGTGCGCTGCAATCTATTAATCTTCCCAACTCAGTGACCAGTGTCGGTACTTATGCATTCTCAAGTTGCAAAAATGCATCTAAGCTGTCGCTGCCCAATGGACTGACAACATTGCAAACTTCAGTCTTTTCAGGCTGTTCCGGGCTCACATCAGTTGTATTGCCACCGTCAATCATCACTATAGGTGAAACCGCGTTTAACGGTTGTACATCGCTTAAAACCATCTATATGGGTCCCAAGGTAGCATCTATAGGCACTAATGCTTTCAACAATGTAGGACTTTCCGAATTGTATATTTCGGCACAGAATGTGCCCGATGTTGATGCGAAGGCATTTAACAAATTACCGGGTACGCTCTATGTGCAGGGCAGTGATGCGAAGAATGCTTATAGCCAACATACAATATGGGGCGCCATCTCATCGGTGGGACACTTTGATCATCCTGAAGATGCCGGAATTACCATGGTAGTAGTTCCCGTGAATACTCTGAGTGCTCCTGCTCGTGATGGTAATTCCGGTCCGATGCGTGTAGAGAATTACAATACTACCAGTCATATTTATACCAATACAGAGGGAGAGACGCTGTCGCATACCGCTACCCTCCAGCCTGGCAGTGCTGGCGAAACGGTAACTATGCCAAGTACATTCTGGCGTTCTTCCAACTCTTCGAAGGTGTATGTAGACAACGACGGAAATCTTACCGTGCTTAAGGTTCCTGAAATGTCATCGCCGGTAACTCTGACAGCCGAGTCGCTTTATGACAACGGCCCGACTCATGAGATTCTGGTAGATAATTACCTCATGACAGGGGTAGAGGAAATCATTGGCGAAGACAATGCCGATGCTACAGATGATGCTTCGGTTAGGATTTTCACGATTAACGGTCTGCCTGCCGGCAACAATCTTAATGGTCTGGCCCCTGGCATCTATATCGTGAAACAAGGAATGAAGATAGTCAAAATAACCGTAAGATAATATATTTATTTAGCTTTTATCAATTGGCGGTGTCGTGTGCGTGAGCTTGCGGCACCGCACCTTTTTTCCCATCCTGATTTAACGTAGGCATCCGAAAGTAGCCGTCTTAGCGGGAACAAATATAAAAGGCCGCCTTGATGTTTACGAGCTTTTACATTTGTCCCTGACAAGACGGCCGCTTTCGGATGTTTACGAAACAAAAAGAGCGGCCGGAGGTCCGGTCGCTCTTTATGGGTCTGGCTGAAATCAGCCTGAGGATTACTTGCCGGCTTCGAGCTTCTGCTTGAGAGCCTGGAGAGCGTCGAGGTCGCCGAGGGTAGTCTTCTCGATAGCGGGAGCGATTACCTTCTCTTCCTGAGCGCGACGTTCGCCACGTGCTGCGCGAGCTTCGCCGCGAGCCTTGCGAGCTTCCTGCTTCTCTACATCTTCGCGGATGCGGCTGTGAGACAGGATGATGCGCTTGCTGTCCTTGTTAAACTCGATTACCTTGAACTGGAGCTTCTCGTCGAGACCGGCCTGGCTGCCGTCTTCCTTAACGAGGTGCTTGGGAGTAGCGAAGCCTTCAACACCATATTCGAGTGCGATAACTGCGCCCTTGTCCATCACTTCGGTGATTACACCTTCGTGAACGCTGCCCACAGTGAAGATGTTTTCGAATACCTCCCAGGGGTTCTCCTCGAGCTGCTTGTGGCCGAGAGAGAGACGACGGTTTTCCTTGTCGATTTCGAGAACTACAACTTCGATTTCGTTGCCTACCTTGGTGAACTCGCTGGGGTGCTTGATCTTCTTGGTCCAAGAGAGGTCAGAGATGTGGATGAGGCCGTCAACGCCCTCTTCGATCTCTACGAATACGCCGAAGTTAGTGAAGTTGCGCACCTTAGCAGTGTGCTTGCTGCCGATGGCATACTTCTGCTCTACGTCCTCCCAGGGATCCTTCTTGAGCTGTTTGAGGCCGAGGCTCATCTTGCGCTCGTCGCGGTCGAGGGTGAGCACTACTGCTTCTACCTCGTCGCCAACCTTGAGGAAGTCCTGAGCGGAACGGAGGTGCTGGCTCCAGCTCATCTCGCTTACGTGGATGAGGCCTTCAACGCCGGGAGCTACCTCTACGAATGCACCGTAGTCAGCCATAACCACTACTTTGCCCTTCACGTGGTCGCCCACCTTGAGGTTCTCGTCGAGAGCGTCCCAGGGATGGGGCATGAGCTGCTTGAGGCCGAGGGCGATGCGCTTCTTCTCGTTGTCGAAGTCGAGGATTACCACGTTGAGCTTCTGGTCGAGGCTTACTACCTCCTTAGGATCGCTTACGCGGCCCCAGCTGAGGTCAGTGATGTGCACGAGACCGTCAACACCACCGAGGTCGATGAATACACCGTAGGGGGTGATGTTCTTAACAGTGCCTTCGAGTACCTGACCCTTCTCGAGCTTAGCGATGAGCTCTTTCTTCTGAGCTTCGAGCTCGGCTTCGATGAGAGCCTTGTGAGATACTACTACGTTGCGGTATTCCTGGTTGATTTTCACCACCTTGAACTCCATGGTCTTGTCCACATACATGTCGTAGTCGCGGATGGGACGCACGTCGATCTGGCTGCCGGGAAGGAATGCCTCGATGCCGAATACGTCAACGATCATACCACCCTTAGTGCGGCACTTAACGTAGCCGGTGATGATTTCATTGTTCTCGAGAGCCTTGTTAACGCGCTCCCAGCTGCGTGATGCGCAAGCCTTGCGGTGAGAGAGCACGAGCTGACCCTTTTTGTCTTCCTGGTTCTCGATGAATACTTCCACCTTGTCGCCTACCTTGAGGTCGGGATTGTAGCGGAATTCTGAGCTGGAGATGATGCCATCGCTCTTATAGCCGATGTTAACCACCACTTCGCGCTTGTTGATAGCGATGACGGTACCTTCGGTTATCTCTTTGTCTTTTACTGCGCCGAGAGTTTCATCATAAGACTTGGTGAGTTCCTCGCGGCTCTTGCCGGTGGCGATGTCGCCCTGCTCGAAAGCTTCCCAATCGAAATCTTCGATAGGAGTGTTTTTAAGTTCGCTCATTAAAGTTGCGAATTTGTTGGGATGTGGAGCGGTGATTAAACGCTTGACAGCGTGGGTGTTAATCCTGCTCCGGGTTAATAAAATGTGTTAATTATCGCTTGAATCCTTCCCCGTCATGACCGCGTGAGCAATCCTGCGGGGCAAAATTCGGCACAAAATTAATGTTTTTTCTCCGTATTTCCAAACTTATCCCCCTGATTTTTAGATATTTTTCAGATTCAGGCTCAGTTTTTCCCTCCCCCTCGTTGACAGGGGGGGCGGAGGGGTCGGATTATTTTACTATTACGGTTTTGAGCATGTCGGGGAGCAGGTCCTGATCGCTTTTGCTCAGGATTTCCTTCTGCATGGCCGGGTCGGCGACGAGCTCTGCGTAGGCCTCCCGATAGGCTGCCGGCATGGGCATGAAGGGGGCAGCGCGGCGGAAATATTCGCGGCTTAGGTCCTCATTTATAGGTGTCACCCCACCTTCGCAATAGATTGCTCCGAGCGCCATATCGGCCTCCGGGTTGCCTGCTTCGGAAGCTTTCTTTAGCATCTCTATGCCCCCCGGCACATCAATATAGCTTGAGTTGTCGTCAGTATAAATCCCGCCCAGACGGCAGAGCGCCTCAGGGTTGCCCCCCTTAGCGGCGGAGCGGAGCAGCTTGATGGCCGCGTTCAAGTTGTAGCCCGAGTATGCGCGGTTGCTCAGAATTACGGCCTGCCAGGTGTCGGCTTCATGTTTGTCGATTTTCTTAAATTCCTTTAGTCTGGCGAGAGCCTCGTCATAGGAACCGCCGTTTATGAGCTTGCGGATGCGGCAATACTCGGCGAAGGGGGAGTCAGGGATGGTGTCGTTGACCAGACGGGTGAAGGCTGTGCGGTGACCGTGAGCGGCGGCGCGCTCATACATGCGCAGAGCTAACCCGAAATTGGCAGGCACACCGGTGCCGTCGGTCAGGCAGCGTGCCAGCGCATACTGGGCATAGTGGTTGCCGAGCTGAGCACCTGTTTTGTACCAGCGTGCGGCCTCCTTGGCATCTGGGTCCACACCGTCGCCCACGGCGTAGGAGCGCCCCACGTAGTAGTGGGCCATAGGCATTCCGCTGTCGGCCGCCTGCTTGATGAGGCTGAGGCCGATTTGCTTGTTCATGGGTATGCCAAGCCCCTCGAGCCGCATTTTACCGGTCCAGAAGAGGGCCGACGGATTGCCGGCGGAGGCCAGCGGAGTGAACTCCACAATGGCCTCGGGAAACTTCTTGGCGTTGAGCAGGCTCATGGCGTATTCAAGCTTAGATGCCGCATCGCCGCCGGTCGCAGCAATCTGCCTATATTTAGCGGCCAGAGCCTTGTTGGCTTTGATGCGGTTAACACCTTCACCCAGACCGGTATTGTAAATGTCTGCCATCAGCGCGGCCGCCCAGTGGCAGCCGCTGTCGGCGGCGGTCACAGTTGCCGCCAGCGCCTCCTTGTCGCCCAGACGGATGGCCCGCTTCATCAGCCCGGCAGCGCGGGTGGTGTCGGCAGTCACACCGTGGCCGTTGAGATAGCACCGCGCAAGATTGGACGACGCCTGCGGGTAGTCTTGCTTTTGAGCGCGCAGCCACCACTGTATGGCTTTGAGATAGCTTTGTTTGAAATTCTCGCCGTTATAGTACCATTCGCCCACAGTGTTCTGAGCGGCGGCGTCCCCCTTTTCGGCGGCGTCGGCAATACGTTGCAGGGAATCGGTCGCTTCGGGATTGAGACAGTAGGCGGAGCAGGCGCACGTAAGGGCGCAGATTATAGATAGCAGAAAGCGATGCATGCGGGTGGTGTTAAAAGTTATTGATACCGGGTGCCTTAGGGTCAGGCTCAAACCGGAAGGTGGTCTTGCCGAGACGCAGCTCGTCGCCAAAATTAAGGTAGACCTCTTCCCCCTGAGTGAGGCAGCGTCCGGAGAGGAAGACGGGGTTGGTGGCGCTCAGCACACACAGCTTATAGGTGAAACCGGCGGCGGCGCTGATAGTGGCATGGATGGAGACGGAGCGCCGCGACATAGTGTTGTCACCTTTCACAGAGATAGTGCTCGGCAGCTGCATATCCATTCGCCCTATGGTGTGCTCTCCTAAAGGTAGCGGATGCGTAACGCTTCGCCACAATGACCTGACCTGCACCAGACAACCCTGCCTGTTGTTGAAGTTTTCGGTGGCAATCATCTCCGTGGGATTGACAAAGGCGGCTCTCACCTTGCCGTGGCAACCGGGGCAGGTGAAGGTGAATTTACCCTCATTCTTAGCCGTGTAGCTCATCTTCTTGTTTCGGCAATGGGGGCAGAGGAGCAGGGCTTGTTCTCCCACATGGAAATGATTCAGACCGTCGGGATACTCGATGTAGTCGCGGATTGGTTTGTCGGAATTGTCCGGTGCCTGCAGGTCCTTCTTCTCTCCGGGAGGGGTGGTGTCAGGGCTTTTGCATTGTCCGGGGAGCTGCGAGGGAGGGGGCATCTTCACGGTCACCTTGCTCCCGCAGTGGGGACATGACACCTTGAAAAGCCCCTCCTTCCCGGGGTATTTCATCTTGAAGAGCTTGCCGCACTCGGGGTTAGTGCAGTGGAAACCTAAAGAGGGTGTGTCAGCCATCGTTATTCAATCTCAAGAGATAATGTCGACTGAGAAATCCTCGCCTTCGAAATTGTCCATATTCTCCCCATTGTTTGCCAGATACTGGTCGTCGGGAGCGGCTTCAAGTTCAGCGTCGCCCACATTGATAGCGAGTTCGGACACGTCCACAACATCTCCCTCGGAGGTCATGGCCTGGTCAAACATGTTGTCGCCATCCACATCAACGAGCAGAATGGGCTGGCCGGTGGGGTCGTAAGCAATAGCGGCTTTCTGAGCTTCGCCATCATCGCCGTAGATCATGCCCACTTCTTCGTAGTCATGAATAATCATATCCCCGGCAGCATCCTCATCACCATCATGGTCAATTTTTTCTTCCGCCAGGACGCGGTCCACTTCGGTGTCGGGGTCCAGATTGTTTTCATCGTAGCGGGCCAGTTCATCGGCCGATGGCTGCTGAGCGCCGTTTGCAGAGGGCTGGTCAGGATTCTCATCGTGGGGGGCCGGGTCACTCTTGATTTCCTCCACCTCAGGGGTTTCGGGAGTGTGAGGGGGCACGGGGTTAGAATGAGGGGTAGCGGGGGGCAATACGGGCTCGGCCACATTTTGCTGCTCCTTGGCCTCGCGGGCCATTTCCGGTTCGCGGTCCTTCACCAGATGATTGCGGTAAGCAGCGGCACCTGCGGCACCTGCCACACCGGCGCCTGCGGCAGCTGCGGCTATGCCGGCGCGTTTTGCATTGTCTGATGACTTGCCGGCCTGCTCGCCGGAATATGGGTTATTGCTATTCTTGCTCATGGGGCTATAACGTTTGATTGATTCTGACACAAAGTTATAATCCCGGAGAGCGAGATGCAAATTCTGCAGGGGGTACTGTACCAACCCCCGGGTTTTCTTGACGAAACTCCGGGGGTTAGCAGTTGAGATGATTTACTTGTGGCGTATGATTACGCGGTCATGAAGCGCCTTGGGGGCTATGAGCGTGGGGTGCTGATAGTGTTTCTCGGGGTTCCCCTTCGCATCGTAATACACCGCTTTCGAGCTCTTGTTGGTTATGTCGTTATAGACATATTTAAAGAGCTCGGTGAGCGTCACATCCTTGTCGGCATTGAAGTCGGCTTTTCCGCGCAGGCCCTTGACCACACTTCCGCCGAAATAGTAGGGTGAGCCGCCGGCCTCTGCGCCGAGCTCATCGGCACGAGTGGCAGTAATCCATGCCTGGTCGCCGTAGTTGAGGATTCCTTCATTCTTGGCAGAGCCGGAGTGGCAGCCCCCCAGGAATACGAGCTTTAGGTTGGCGGGAGACTTGGCGAGTGTCTGGGCCAGCTCCTTATAGGAAATGGTGCCGTCTACGCCGCAGAAGCCGCCATCGTAGCCGTGACCTTCATGGAAGAAAACTATACGGTCATCCTTCGCGGCTTTGCTGACTATGGCGTTGAGCTTTTCGCGGATATTGGCCACAGTGGCGTATTTTGAGGTGAGCAGGGTCACATCCTGAGTCTGGAGCTTCATGGTTTCGGCAAACTCCTTGGCGGCGCGGCTGGCCTGCGGCAGATTGTTTTCCTTGCCATAATAGTTAGATACGCCTACGGAGAGCACATACACGCGGGCCTGCAGCGTGAAGCAGGTGAGAAGCAGCGCGAGCAGAGAGAGTACTTTTAATTTCATAGATATATTTTCAGATATTAATTTCTAAAATTTATCACGACGACTTGCAAGAGAGGCACTTGAGGTTGTTGATGGCCAGGTCAGTCATGGGCATGCCGCACACCGGACACACGAATTCGCTCTGTCGCAGCGAGATCAGATGCTTTATGTGTTCCGTCTTGGGGCCGAAGAGGGTGCGGCTCATGGTGGCTACCAGGCCGGTGAAAAGCATGGGTGAGCAGCCGGTTATACCCTTGCCGAGCAGGAAGGAGCCCACCACGATGCCCACAGAGATTATGGAGAAGATTGCCATGATGGTGTTGGCCATCTTCATGCGCTTCTTGTTGGCCTCTTCGGCCTCGGCTATGGCTGATTTGTAGAGGCGGAAACGGCTGCGCAGCTCCAGAAATTCATAGGCATAGTTGCCGGGCTTTTCAATAGCGCGGTGAGCCATGAACGTGAAGCTCTTGAAGGAGTTCTCCCCCAGGCGTATGATAGTATCTTCAGAGATGCGGCGCTTCTCTACGCGCTCGAAGCGGTCGGGAGCGGTCTTTATGAACACACCGTTGCCGTTGGGCCCCGAGAGGTTCTCTACCCACCACTCTCCGGAATCGGTGATAGTGATGCGGGCATGCTGATGGCTGACGCCGGAATATGCGTCGGCTATTTTGAAGGGCTGGTTGCCGGTGCGCCCTATTATAAATTCTTGTGACATAAGTTAAATCGTATTTATACCGCCTCTGGCTGCCCCGGTTACAGTGACTGATAAGGCAGGGATGAGGGTCCGTTAAGCAGTGGAGCCTACTATTAGGTCCTTGAATTTTTTCAGCAGAGCTTTCGATACCTTGTGGCGGTGCACTCCCCCCTTGCAGTCACCCAGAGTGATGGTCTGGCGCAGGAGAGATATTTCCCGCAGATATAAAGTGTTTACAATGAGGGAGCGGCCAAGGCGTGCAAAGGGACTTGGGGTGGGAAGTTTCCACGCTTGCTTGATGAAATCTTCCATTCGGGTGAGGCCAAAAGTTACCATGTGTTTGTCCCCGCTGAGATAAGCAAACTCAGTGTAATTGCCGTTTGCTTGAAAATAAATTACTTCCGCAAGGTCTATTACCATGAGTTCATCACGTGTATTGAGGTAGAGTTTAATCATGAATTGCTGGTAATCAGGAGGTTAGCTAACGTTAAACAATTCCAGGCTCTGGTTATACCCAAAATTACCGGCAAAAATAATAAAAATCTTTCAATTAATGTGTTTTTTCGTGTTTTTTATTTTTTTGAATCAGCGGCAGAATGTATAGATAATAGAGAAAGTTGCTGAAATTGGAGAGCTCTGAGTGCCATAGCCGGGAATATACCAGGGATTTCCGGCGGCGCTCTTCGGCTTGCCAAACAGGAAGTGATAGCGGAATGTCCAGCCCAGGCTCCAATCGCCGGCGATATTGACACGCAGACCGGCCAGAGCCTCGCCCCACCAGGCATGACTCTTGTTGCCAAGCAGCTCGAGCGACTGATGTTCCTGCCAGTAGGGTGACTCCATAGATATATCGGTGATGTCGAAGCTGAAAGGCGAGTAGCCGGCGCGCAGACCCACCAAGACGCGGTAATGAGGGTTGCTCTTGTAGAGGAAATTGTAGTCAGCGCCCAGCTTGAAATAGACCGACGGCTTCCCTTTATAGGTGAAATTGCCGGGGTCAGGGGTGTTCTTGGCCATGCCAATACCGAATTCCACTGTCGGGAAGAGCCAGTTCCACATAGAGAGCGAGGCCAAGACATCGGCGCCCCCATGCTTTTGGCCGGCTATGGCCAGGATGCCGTCGAAGAAATTCAGACCCACGTCGAGGGCGTAGATGCGCGGATAGACCGGCTTGGCCGCCGCCGAGACGCTCTGCACCGTGTCCAGTTGCGAGAGGAAGAGCACCGGCTCCTTCAGCGGGTCGCCATGCTTGTCGAAATAGTGGAGCGTGGGGGCCTCGGGCTTCTTGTCGTCGGTCTCCACGGGGGTGACGGTGCGCTGTGCCACGGCAGCCAGAGCCGCGCAACAGAGCAGTACAGTCAGGAATATCGGGCGGAGCACTGTCATGGCTGAGGCTTGAGATAGATGTGGATGTTCACTCCCGGAGCGTTGGTGATGACCCCGCCGGGACAGGTCACGGAGTCTATGAGCTCGGAGGTGTGGGTTATGTTGCTGATTTTATAGTCGTAGACCACCCCGCACTCCGAGGAGGCGAAGCGGGGCTGAAGCTCGTAGGTGAATGTGATTTCGTCGGAACTGCCGCCGAAGTCGAGCACAAAGGTGGTGTTCCCTTCAGTTATGCGGAAGGGAAGATAGAGCTCGTCTACATTCTGCGCATCCTCAAGCAGCAATGAGTCACCGGGAGCGCCGTCGCCGTAGACGGTGAGTCCCGAGAGCATGACGCGCTGCCCCTCGGAATAGAAATCCGCCAGGGGGAGCGAATTGCGGTTGTCGTCGCAATCGGCTGTGGAGCAGGCGCCGAGGGCCAGCAGAGCCAGAGAGGGGAGTATGTAGCAGAGCCGGCGCATTATATCTCTTCGCTAATCTGATAGGAATTACGCTCGGCAGAGTTGCGCGTTATGAGCTCTCCGATGAATCCGGCCATAAAGAACTGAGTGCCGAGCACCATAGCCGTCAGCGCCAGATAGAAGTAGATGCTGTTGGTCACATAGAAGTGATAGGAGTCGCTGCACATGGACACAATCTTGAGAATCAGAATCACCATCACAGCCAGCATGCCCAGAGCGAACATGCCGGAACCGAGCAGACCGAACAGGTGCATGGGCTTGATGCCGAATTTGCTCTGAAACCAGAGGGTGCCCAGGTCGAGATAGCCGTTGACAAAACGGTCCAGACCAAACTTGGTCTTGCCATACTTGCGTGCCTGATGGTGCACTACCTTCTCGCCTATTTTGGTGTAGCCGGCATTCTTGGCCAGATAGGGGATATAGCGGTGCATGTCGCCGTAGACCTCGATGTGCTTCACCACCTCCGACTTGTAGGCCTTCAGACCGCAGTTGAAGTCATGCAGATTGTGGATGCCGCTCACCTTGCGGGCAGTGGCGTTGAAGAGCTTGGTGGGGATGGTCTTGGAGAGTGGGTCGTAGCGCTTCTTCTTCCAGCCCGACACGAGGTCGTAGCCCTCTTCGGTAATCATGCGGTAGAGCTCGGGGATTTCGTCGGGGGAGTCCTGCAGGTCGGCATCCATGGTTATCACCACGCGGCCGCGCGTGCGGGCAAAGCCGGTGTTCAGGGCCGGGCTCTTGCCGTAATTGCGCGAGAACGCCACGCCGCGCACATTGGGGTTACCCTCCTGAAGGCGGCGAATCACCTGCCAGGAATCGTCGGTGGAGCCATCGTTGATGAAGAGGATTTCATAGGTGAAACCATTGGCCTGCATCACGCGCTCTATCCACGCGGTGAGCTCGGGCAGCGATTCTGCCTCGTTATATAGAGGTACTACTACTGAAATATCGGGAGTCAGATCCATAGTCAGGGAAATTTTTCGGGGTTAGGGGAGCGGCGCAGATTCATGATGAGAGAGAGGATGAACGACACCACGAGGCCGGCAAAGGCTGTGAACCATATCATGGAGAAAATCCACTGCATGGAGGAGGGGGCGTGCCCCTGCTTCAGAGTGGTCTCTATGGCATCGGCCATGCCGGCATATTCCGCAGGCAGATTGGCAGCGCGCACTGCCTCCACACACTGCTGAAGATATTCGGCCAGGAAATTCGGGTCAAAAATATTGATCCAAAAGGCTGACAGCGCCGCACAGATGAGTGACCCGAAGATACATATCCATGTGCCGCCGAGCCATGTGGCCGTGAATGTGCGATACTGCGGTGCCTCCCGGCGTATGCGCGCCAGCAGGAAGTAGAGCACCACAGGCATGCCGAGCGCCAAGGGGAGCAGCAGGGTAATGAGCCCCTGAATATGCACCGAACCCAGCAGACAGGCCGACATTAGAAACAGGTACAGCCCCATCCACAAGCCCAGCTCGCTGCTGTATTTGAAAATGCTTTTAGTCTTATCGCTCATAATTATCACGCAAAGGTAGTGATTTTCCCGAAAACGGGGGAACTTTTGTCGTGAGAATTTGTTAAAACTCTAAAAGTATAAATGATTCGGCGCATTGCCCACGGCTTTGAGCGCCCTCTAAATCTTATTTTTTCTCACTATGAAACTATCGCACACTCTTGCCCTCGCAGGCGTCCTCGCTACTGCCGCTGCCACCTTTTCCCCCGAAGCTGAAGCATGCACCCGCATAGTCTATAAAGGTACTGACTCGCTCTACGTAGTGGGGCGTTCGCTCGACTGGAAAACCCCGATTCCCACTAACCTCTACGTCTATCCGCGAGGCATGAAAAAGGCCGGCAACTCCCTGCCCGGCTCCGTGGAGTGGACCTCTAAGTATGGCGCCATCTACGCTGTGGGCTACGACGGCGGTGTGACCGAAGGCATGAACGAAAAGGGTCTTACCATCAACGGTCTGTTCTGCAAAGGCACCATATATAATAACGACGGCAACAAGAACCTGCAACCCATGTCTATGGCTATGTTTGTGGCCTGGCTGCTCGATAATAACGCCACTACCCCCGAGGTCGTGGAGGTGCTTAAGAACCGCAATTTCTCAATCTCCGGCGCTACCTTCGACGGGGGCACGGTATCCGCTCTCCACTGGGGTATCACCGATGCCGAGGGGCGCACAGCCATTCTTGAGTTTGACAACGGCGATATCCGCATCTACGAAGGCGACGATATCCGCGTGCTCACCAACGACCCCGTCTGGCCCTCCATGCAGGCCATCAACGCTTACTGGCAGGGGATAGGTGGTAAGAACATGCTCCCTGGCACTGTGAAGAGCCCCGACCGCTACGTGCGTGCCGACTATTTCGTGCGCCACGTGGAGCCGGTAAGCGATGCCGACCTCGGCGTGTCCATCTGCCGCTCGGCGCTGGTGACCGAATGTGTGCCCTACACCTACACCGTAGAGGATGAACCCAACGTAAGCTCTACCCAGTGGCGCTCATTTGCCAACATCCGCGACCTGCGTTACTACTTCGAACCGGTCACTAACAACGGCTTCTATTACATAGACCTCGGCAAGTGTGACCTGCGTCCCGGAGCATCAGTGATGAAGCTCGACACCTCGCTGGCAAAAGACTACGTAGGTGAGGCCAACAAGCACCTGAAGAAATCAGCCCCCTTCACCCCCATGTATTAAAATTCTACAGAACCAAGCATAAAAACATCCCGGACTCCGCATCGCTCGGAGCCCGGGATAATTCTTTGGTTAGTTTTATCCTGTTTGTATGTAGCAAATGGATGTGAGGGAAAATGTTTATTTTGAGGTCATGATGTCGAGGACGAGGCGATCGGTTTCGCGCATGGCTTCGCGACCTATGTCGGTGAGGTTGCGGACGGTGCGGTCCACATCTTCGCAGATTATGCCCTCGGCTTCGGTCACACAGCGGCCGTTCATGGCCAGCAGCGCGCTCATCATGGCGGTGCTCACCCCGCTTGAAATCTTCATGGAGCAGGAGGGTTTGGCGCCGTCACACACCATGCCGGTGAGGTTGGCCACCATGTTTTTGATGGCGGCTTGCACCTGAGTGTAGGCGCCCCCCATCAGGTAGACTATGCCGGCAGAGGCACCAGTAGATGCCACTACGCAGCCGCAGAGGGCGGAGAGGCGTCCGAGCGATTGCTTGATGTAGATGGAGGTAAGGTGAGAAAGCATCAGTGCGCGGGCCAGTTGCTCCTGAGTGGCACCGGTGTCTTCGGCAAAGCTGACCACGGGCATCGTGGCCGTTATGCCCTGATTGCCGGAGCCGGAGTTGCTCATGACGGGCACCGTGGCGCCGGCCATGCGTGCGTCGCAGGCTGCCGAGGTGTAGACGAGCATGTGCTCCACGGGGGTGTCGCCGAAGTATGCCAGCCCCTTTGTGCGGATGGTGTAGCCGAGCGAGTGGCCGTAGCCCTCGTCCATAGCTGTCATGGCCGCCGCTTTGTTGAGCCGGCCGGCTTCCAGGATGAAGTCAATCTCTTCCAGCGGAGAGGTGGTGGCATATTCCCACACTTCAGAAAGATGCAGCTTGGGCTCTTCGGCGCCGGTCGCTTCGGTTTGGCGGCTGTCGCAGCAACCTGTCTGCGGAGTAGTGGCGGGGCTCTCCAAGCAGGGGCCGGAGAGGTGCACGAAGTTGGTGTGATAGCCTGAGATGTGGGCGGCTGCCTTGTCTGTTCCGGCCTCTACTTCGGCTTCGATGTGAAGAATGGAGGGGGCGTTTTCGCACAGCTTCACCTCCACGCGCCCGTCATCTATATATCTGCGTCCTTCGCTGACGGCGTCGGCGGAGACATCTTTCAGCACTTCAAGACCATATTCGCTTTTGCCGATGATGGCACCTAAGGCAATGGCTATGGGCAGGCCTATCATACCGGTGCCGGGGATGCCTACCCCCATGGCGTTTTTGAGCACGTTGGGGCTGAGGGCTACTGTTATTTTTTCGGGGCGACGCCCGAGCAGTTCGGTGGCTTTGGCCACGGCTAAGGCTACGGCCACCGGTTCGGTACACCCCATGGCAGGCACAACCTCGCGTCTTACGAGGGCGTGGATGCGGGAGCGGAGTTCTTCAGGTAACATATTAGGTTTTAGGTATTAGGTATTAGAGCTTAGGCCTTAGAGTTTAGAGCAGACTCAAGGCCGTTATTATATTTCGCCGGATTCGAAGGGGAGGGTGTCTCTGCGGGCACGCTCAATGCGTTTGTTGGTCCAGCATTTGCGGCAGACAGCCATATATTTGTCGTTGCCGCCGATTTCTACCTGTGCGCCTTCGGTCACTATGTTGCCTTGGGAGTCTATGCGGGCGTTTACTATGGTTTTTCTGCCGCAGGAGCAGGTGCTCTTTATCTCCTCAATGCTGTCGGCTATCTCGAAGAGTCGGCGTGAGCCCTCGAAGAGGCGCGTGGTGAAGTCGGTGCGCAGGCCGTAGCACACTACGTTGCAGGCGTAGTCGTCAACCACGTGGGCGAGCTGGTCCACCTGCTCGGCGCTCAGGAATTGAGCTTCGTCAATGAGCAGCCAAGTGGGAATCTGAAGGGTCTCCTCAAAGATGTGGCGGATGAGTGCGTAGAGGTCGGTGTCGGGATAAATCCAGCGGCACTCGCGCTCAATGCCTATGCGCGAACGTATCACGTTTTTGGAATCGCGGGTGTCCACCACCGGCTTGAAGCAGAGGTATGACATGCCGCGCTCCTCGAAATTGTAAGCTTGCGTGAGGAGCAGAGCTGTTTTGGCAGACCCCATGGTGCCGTAGCGGAAGTATAATTTGCCTATTCGGTTCATAAAAGTAAATGGGTATATTATGCAGCTATCAGGAGAAAGGGGTGTCGAGAGGCGAGTTGCCTGTCTTGGTGTTTTTGTATGGCTGCACTACGTATTTGTCGTAATATGAAAGCACAAGAGTGGTGAGAGGCAGGGCTATAATCAAGCCGAGGAAGCCGAGCAGCGATCCCCAGATACTCAGCGAGAGCAGGATGATGGCCGGGTTCAGGCCCATGGCTTTGCCCATTATTTTCGGGGTGAGGTAGAGGTCCTGGATGCACTGCACCACGACGTAGACGGCCATCGACTCCCAGAAAATCACCCAGAAGTCCACATTGCCATCTACGGAGCAGACCAGGCAGAGGAGCGCCGTGATGGGTAGCGAAATCAGCTGCAGATAGGGCACCATGTTGAGCAGGCCTATGAAGAGGCCCAGAATCAGCCCCATAGGGAGCCCGATGATAAGGAAGCCTATGGCAAACAGGCAGCCCACGATGAAGGCTATCAGCGCCTGTCCGCGGAAGTAGCAGTTCATGGCGTTCTTCACGTCGGTCACTATCCCCATTATGCGGCCGCGGTGGCTGTGGGGGAGCAGCTGGCGGAAGGAGAGTATCAGCTTCTCGTAGTCAATCATTATGAAGATGACGTAGAGAAACACTATGCCCCAGCTCAGCACGCCGAAGAGGAAGCTGAGACTGGACGACAGGAAATTCCATGAGGAGGAGACGGCGCTCTTTATGAATTCCCGCCATTGAGCCTGGCTGAGCAGGTTCTGGATGGTGTCGATGTTCAGGTTCTGACGCAGGAACTCGTGGATCTCGGAGGGTAGGTAGGGGGTGACAACCGTGGAATCGACATAGCGCTTGAGCAGGGTGACCATAGTCTCCGCTTCCTGTATTATATAAGGTATAAGAATCCAGGCCGCGCTACCGAAAAAGATGGTGACTTCGATGAGTGTGAACATCACCGGCAGAAATCGTCCGCGCGAGTGCAGAAGTCGCTTGTTGAGCGACACGAGCGGCTCAAGCGCGTAGGCTATAAGGCAGGCCACGAGAAAGGGGAGGAGCACCCCTTTGAGCAGGTTGAGCAGATAAAGCACGGCGAGCACGGCGCACACGCTGAAGAGGATGCGCACTACCCGGTCGAAGGTATATGGTCGGCGTTCGGTACTCATAAGCAAGTATGATAAATCTTGGTTACAAAGGTCAAAGTTACGAATTTTTACCCGAGTGCCCAACTCATTTCTCGGAAATTTTGGCAACTCACGGAAGTTTTACTACCTTTGTAGAATCCAAAGTTACGTTTAAATTTGAACACTTACTTATAATATAGGTATTGAGATTAGCTTATGACATTTAAACGCTCCATATATTTGTATCTTTGCCTGCTGCTTGGGGTTCTGTCCATGGCGGCCGGCACTCCGGCTGAAGATTTCGCATCGGCCGTAAGAGGAAAAGTGGGGGTTATGGTGATAGACCTGAAGGCTGACACGGTGGTTACGGCTATCAATATGTCGGAACCTCTCACCCCGGCGTCCATCACCAAGAGCCTGACAATCGCCTCCACTCTGCGTAAGAGTGGTCCTGATTATAAGTACCACACCCGCGTCTACGCCACCGGCCCGATTAAGGATGGTGTGCTCGAAGGCAATCTGCTGATAGTGGGTGGTGGCGACCCCTCGCTGGGTGCCGACGTGGACCCTAAAGGCACCGACATCTGTTCGGAGATAGCCGAGGCGTTGCGCAAGCATCATGTCAGGGAGATTAAGGGGCGGATTATAACCGACTCGTCTATCTTTACCGATTCACCCACGCACCCCACCTGGGGGAGCGGCGACCTGGCCCATTCCTACGGCACCGGCTGCCACGGCCTGAACTATCGGCGTAACGCTTCGGGCAAAAGCGCCGTGAAGAATCCTCAGGGGGTACTGGTAGCTACTATCAATAAGACACTTGGCAACTCCGGAATCACTGTGGCCGGCGATACTATTGCCTCTACCGAACGGAAGAAGGAGCTGCTCAACCATGTGTCCCCCCCGGTGTCTGAAATCATGCGCAGCTGCATGATGCGATCCGATAATCTCTATGCCGAAGCTCTGCTCCGCACTTACGCTCTGCTGGAGACAAAGAATGGTGCCACCGATGCCGGTGCCAAACGGGAAACGGAATATTGGACCAAGAAGGGTGCGCCGATGAGCGGCGTGAAGATTGTGGATGGTTCCGGTCTGTCGCGCTCTAACAAGCTGACAGCCAACTTTCTGGCATACGTGCTTGCGCAGATGGCCGACGACGAGGTTTATGCGTCATTCTTTCCCCTTGCCGGGCAGGAGGGCACTGTGAGGAACCTGTTTAAGAACACGCAGCTCGACAGCTACGTAGCGCTGAAGACGGGCACCATGCGCGGTGTGAGATGCCTGGCTGGCTACAAGCTCGACGACGAATTTGCTCCCACCCATGCCATCGTAATCATAGCCAACGATTGTCCGGGGGGCGCCGCTGCCGTAAACAAAGCCGCTCAGAAAATGCTGCTCGACATTTTTTATCCGGAAGCGGCAGATTACACTCAATCTCTTTCAACTCAAAACAATTGAAACTTATGAAACAGCAACTTCAGGAAATACTCAATACACTCTATGAGGCCGAGGGCTTGCTTGAAATGGCTCTTCGCCGTGGAGAAAACTCCTACGCAACCCTGGCGGAGCTCGCACGCAGCAAGTGCTATCATGCTGCCGACTTGGCTGCGGCTCTTGATCTCCGGCATGAAGAGGAACCGGCCCCCGAGACTCACGATGAGAAGGATGATGCCGTGAAACTCTTTGAGGAAAAGATAGTGCCGAAGCTCGATGCTGAGCAGCCGGATGCCACGGAGAAGGAGGCTGAGGAAATGGCTTCAGCCGATCCCGATCCCGTCCCCGTACCCGCTCAGCAACCCGAGGAAAGGCCAATGGAAGAACCCGCCCCCGAGCCTGCAGAAGAGCCCGAGCCTGACGCCACCCCCGCTGAGGAGATTGAGCAGATGCAGGCCGAAGTGCCCATGCCGGAAGACAGGGCAGGGGAGCGCGAGATAGCCGACGCCTCCATTTTCGAAATGGAGGAGGAAGCCGATGACCAGGAGGACTCCGGGAACTCCGATGACTCCGAAGAAGCTGAAGCTCCCGAAGAAACCCCGCGCGCTCCGCGCAATCGACGCCCGATAGCTACCTTCTTCTCCATCAACGATAAATTCCGCTTCCGCCGCGAGCTCTTTGCCAACAACAACAGAGAGTGGCTCGATGCACTCGCGCTGCTTGAGACCATGGACAACATGGAGGAGGCAAAAGATTACCTGTTTGATGACCTGCAGTGGGAGGCTGACAACGCTGAGGTGAAAGCCTTCATCAGTGTGCTTGACCGTTATTATAAAAGCTGAGGCATGGCAGGCACACTCTACATAGTCCCCACACCGGTAGGCAACCTCGAGGATATGACATTCAGAGCCATTAAGGTTCTGAAGGAGGTATCGCTCGTGCTTGCTGAGGACACTCGCACCTCCAGCGTGCTCATGAAGCATTTCGACATTCACACCCCTCTGAGAAGCCACCACAAATACAATGAGCACGAGGCTGTGAAAGGGGTGATAGCTCAGCTTGAGGGGGGTATGGACATAGCTCTTGTGAGCGATGCCGGCACCCCCGGCATTTCCGACCCCGGATTCATGCTCGCCCGCGAATGTAGGCGCGCCGGCATAGAGGTGGTATGTCTCCCCGGCGCCACGGCCTTTGTGCCCGCGCTGGTCTCCTCCGGGCTTCCATGTGACAGATTCGTTTTCGAAGGTTTTCTGCCGGCAAAGAAAGGGCGCCGCACACGCCTGATGGAACTGGCCCTCGAGCCCCGCACCGTCATAATCTATGAATCGCCCAAACGCCTGACCTCCACGCTCTCACAGCTCTGCGAGGCGTTCGGCGGGGAAAGGGAGGCGGCCGTCTGCAGAGAGATTTCCAAACTTCACGAAACCATTCATAAGGCTACCCTTGCGGAGCTGTTTGATTATTTTTCGCAGAACAATCCCAAAGGGGAGATTGTTATAGTAGTTGCAGGCAACGATGGTCCCCGGCCACTAAGCGAATCTCAGGAAACCAAGAAAGATTCCGTGCGACCGCTGAGCAAGTATGCCCGCAAAAAGTTAGAGCAATCCTCCGTCCCGGCTGATGATTTACCTGACTGACTCTCTACATGATTTAAAACTATTAATTGCATCATATTATGAAAAAACTGATTCTCGCATTTGCCGTACCTGCAGTGCTCCTGACCTCTTGCGGCAACAAGACTCAAGAGAGCGATACTGCACAAATTGCAGCTCTCAACGAACGCCTGACAATGGCTCAGGACTCTAAGGACTCTCTGATTTTCCTCATGAGTGACATCTACTCCGGTGTGGAGGAGATTAATGTTCAGGAGGGCCTGCTCTACAATCTGCGCGGCTCTGACAATGTGAACCGCAAGCAAGAGATAATCGAGAATCTCGCGCGCATCAAGGCTGAACTTCAGGCTAAGCAGGCTCGCCTCGATGAGATGACAGCCCGCTTCAATGCGCAGAATGACAAGACCGGCCAACTCGCCAAAGAGGTGGCTCGCCTCAAGGACCTCATCTCTCAGAAAGAGGCTCGCATTACCGAACTCCAGGCTCAGCTTACAAGCGCTCAGCAGGAGATTACAAACCTTAACAATGAAGTAAGCACCACCCGCGAAGCCCTCACTCAGGAAACTCAGGCCAAGGAGCAGGCTCAGCAGGAGACCCGTCAGGCTCAGGAGGAAACCGTGCAGGCTGTGAATGAGGCCAACAAGGTGTACTTCGCTATCGGCACCAGCAAGGAGCTCAAGAACCATGGCATACTTGAAAAGAAATTCCTCGGAAAGACAAAGGTTATGCAGGGTAACTTCGAGATGAGCTATTTCCAGACTGCCGACCGCCGCAACCTCAGTGTGATTCCCTGTCACAACAAGAAGGTGAAAGTGCTTACTAATCAGCCGAAAGACTCTTACGAAATCGTGGAGAATCCTGATGGTACCAAGAGCATACGCATCACTAACCCCACACGCTTCTGGAGCCTCAGCGACTTCCTCATCATCCAGGTAGGCTAATTCTGAGGACAGCTTAATTTATATCCTAAATACCCGGACTCCTTTTCAGAAAAGGGGAGTCCGGACTTTACTTTTTATTTATCCATGTTCAAAAAACTCGTATTTCTCTTAGCGCTGATAGCCTCGCTTACAGGCTTTGCAGCTCAGAAGAACGCCATGTCGTTTGATCCCCCTTACTGGTGGGCGGGCATGAAAGATTCTTCTCTTCAGATTCAAGTTTACGCTCCCGGAGTAAAGAATTCAGAAGTGGCTCTGCAGCCTTATCCCGGCGTGACGCTCGACAGCGTGGTGCGCCTTGACGGCTCTGACAACTATCTATTCCTCTACCTCAACGTGACTCCCGAGGCCAAGCCCGGCAAACTGAAATTTAAATTCACTCAGGGCAAGCGCACCTCCACTCAGACCTATGAGCTGCGTGCACGCCGCGAGCAGCGCGGCGCTCAGGGCTTCACAGCCGCCGATGTGCTCTATATGATTATGCCCGACCGCTTTGCCAACGGCGACAGCTCCAACGACCTCGTCTCCACCATGAAATTCCCCGTGGGTGCCGAGCGCGACAATCTGAACCGTCGTCATGGTGGCGACCTCAAGGGCATAGCCGACCATCTGGCCTATCTCGACACCCTGGGTGTGACAGCTATCTGGCTCAACCCCGTGCTTGAGAATGACATGCCCGGCGGCTCCTACCATGGCTATGCCACTACCGATTACTACAAGGTTGACCCCCGATTCGGCACCAACGCCGATTACGCCGCTCTGATAGACACCCTGCATAATCATGGCATGAAGACTGTGATGGACATGATTTTCAATCACTCCGGCTCCCAGCACCGTTGGCTGCTTGATCCCCCCTCTGCTGACTGGTATAACATGGCCGACAAGTACGAAATCACCAACCACAAGCTGGCCTCCCTCAGCGACAAATATGCCTCTGACTATGACCGCAATCTGACCGTAGACGGTTGGTTCGTGCCCGATATGCCTGACCTGAATCAGCGTAATCCCCATCTGCTTAAGTATCTGATTCAGAATTCAATCTGGTGGATTGAAGATGCTCAAATCGATGGTATTCGCATGGACACCTACCCCTATGCCGACCGCGCCGCTATGGCCGAATGGGTCGATGCCGTGCTTGCCGAGTATCCCGGTTTCAACATCGTGGGCGAATGTTGGTTTGCCGAGCCTGCCATCTGCGCTTCCTGGCAGAAGGGCTCAGTGCTGGCGGGCGACGCCGGCGATTCCCACCTGCCTGTGGTGATGGACTTCCCCCTGATGATAAAGAGCAAGGGGCTCGCTCCCTACAATGAGCAGACCGATCCCTGGAACGGCCTCAGCAAAATCTATGACCACGTAGGTCTCGACTTCATCTACGCCGACCCCATGAACCTGCTCCGCTTCCTCGACAACCACGACACAGAGCGTGTGATTCTGGAAGTGCCCGAGAATCTGGACTCCTGGAAGCAGGCTATGACACTGCTCCTCACCCTCCCCGGCATACCTCAGCTTTATTACGGCACCGAGCTACTGATGGCCGGCGATCGCAAACTGGGCGACGGCAATGTGCGTCGCGATATGCCCGGCGGCTGGAAGGGTGACACCGTCAACGCTTTCACCCGCGAGGGTCGCACCGACCTGCAGAACGAGGCTTACGACTTCCTCTCCACTCTGCTGCAGTGGCGCAAGGGTAGCGAGGCTATGGCCAAGGGTGACATGAAGCATTACCACCCCTCTAACGGTGTGTACCTCTACAACCGCAAGGCCGGCAACTCCGAGGCACTCATAATCCTCAACGGTCAGGACAACAGCCTCACCACCGACATGAGCCGCTATGCCGAGGTGCTGACACCCGGCCGCGAATATCGCGATGTGCTCACCGGCCGCATCATAGTGCCTCTGGCTAAGAATCCTGCCGACCGCGAATACACTTTCGCACCGCGCGAAGTTCTTGTACTCGAACCCCTTCAGTGAACCTTTTCGGCTCCACGTTGTTCTACCTACAGATTTAAAAATATTAAAAACTATGAAAAAGATTATTTTCGGTCTGGCACTCGGACTCGTGGCAGCAGGCATGCTCAGTGCTTGCAGCAGCAATAAGAACAATGAAGATTCCGCTCAGGTTGTGGAAGAAGCTGTAGGTGAGGTAGTTGAAATGCCCGCTGAAGGCTCAGGCGACACAGGCGTAATCGCTGAAGGCGAGGCTATCGCCGTGCAGGAAACTGCTGCAGCTCAGGCCAACTGATTCCTATGCCTCTACGGCTCCGGAGAGCAGATTAAAATCTACACAGATTAACTGAATATATCACCCGCAACCCGCCCGGACAGGATACCGGCGGATTGCGGGTGTGATTTTTTGCGGTAAGTAACTGTCATATCAGAAAAAAATTGTAATTTTGGGGTCGATAAATATCTACTTATTTGCAAGAATGAAGAGTAATTGGCGTAAAATATTATTGCTCAGCTGTTTAGCTTTAGCAGTGGCAGTCCCTTCGCTCCATGCTCGCTCCACCTGGGAGAGCACGCGCGCAGAGCGAGCCGCCGAGGCCAAGCAAGTGATGCGTAGCTCCGAGTTAGAGGTAAAGGCTTCGCGCGGAGTAATTTATGTCACTACCTCGCGCCCGGTGCAAGTAAAGGTGTTCAGCATACTCGGTCAGCTGATTTCTCAGGAAACCATAGCTGCCGGCACGAGCCGCCTGCAACTTGCTTCCCACGGCATCTTCATCGTGAAGATAGGCGACGTTACTTGCAAAGTGGCTCTGTAAATGCTAACTATAATCTAATAAAAAACACCGGGCAAAGTGTCTTATTGACATAGCTCACAAAAACTGTTGATCATGGCAGAAAACAACATTGACTGGGCATCCATGTCCTTCTCTTACAAGCCAACAGACTTCAACGTTCGTTGCACTTTCAAAGATGGCCAGTGGGGTCCCATTGAGGTGTCTGATTCAGAGTACATCCCCATGCATATCTCTGCAGCTTGCCTGCATTATGGCCAGGAGTCTTTCGAAGGCTTGAAGGCGTTCCGTGGCAAAGATGGCAAAATCCGTGTATTCCGTCCCGAGGAAAACGCAAAGCGCTTCATCCGCAGTGCCGAAGGTATCGGCATGGAACCGATGCCCGAGGAGCTCTTCCTGGAAATGGTGCGCAATGTTGTGGAACTCAACGAGCGTTGGGTGCCCCCCTATGGTGTTGATGCCTCGCTCTATATCCGCCCCTTTGAAATTGGTATTACTCCGCTGCTGGGTGTGCGTCCCGCCACTGAGTACATGGTCGTAATGCTCGTTTCACCCGTAGGCGCATACTTCAAGAATGGCTTCAAGCCCACCAAGGTGTGCATGAGCCGCGAATATGACCGCGTAGCTCCCAAGGGCACCGGCTCCATCAAGGTGGGTGGCAACTATGCCGCTTCAATCGTGGCCGGCGAACGCGCTCACAACCTCGGCTACTCAGTGATGCTCTATCTCGACCCCAAGGAGAAGAAATATCTCGACGAGTGTGGCGCTGCCAACTTCTTCGCTATCAAGGACAACACTTACATCACTCCCGCTTCTGACTCTATCCTCCCCTCAATCACCAACATGAGCCTCAAGCAGATAGCTGAAGACCTCGGTATCAAGGTTGACGCACGTCCCATCCCCTTCGAAGAGCTTGAGACATTTGAGGAAGCCTCGGCGTGCGGCACTGCAGCTGTCTGCTCTCCGATTTGCCAGATCGACGACCTCGACACCGGCAAGGTTTACACCTTCGGTTCTCCCGACCAGGCCGGCCCGCTCACCACAAAACTTTACAACCGCCTCCGCGCCATCCAGAACGGCGATGTGGAGGATACCCACGGCTGGAACATGATTATCGGTTGATAAAAAAACTGTTACATCTTATATATAAATTATATATAAATGCGCTCAGTCCTTGTGGCCGAGCGCATATTTCACATTTACCCCGCAACAATGATTGAAACCCTCTTGCAAAAATACACTGCAGGCAACCCCGAGCTCTATCGCACGCTGAAAGGCCACAGCGCGGCGGTGCGCGACCTGGCTCTGAGTATTGCCACGCGCCACAACCTGCAGATAGACACCGAGTTTGTGAATGAAGCAGCCATGCTCCACGACATAGGCATCGTGATGTGTGACGCACCCGGCATAAGCTGCTTCGGCACAGAGCCCTATCTTCGCCACGGCATAGAGGGTGCGCGCATACTGCGGGCAGAGGGATTGCCCCGTCATGCGCGGGTGGCCGAAAGGCATACCGGCGCAGGCATAACAGCGCAGGAGATAGCGGAGGGGGAGATGCCCCTCCCCGTGGCCGACTATCTGCCTGAGACGCTGGAGGAGAAGCTGATCTGCTTTGCCGACAAATTTTATTCCAAGAGCCGCGACCTTCGCGGGGTAAAACCGATAGAGAAAATACGCATGCAGATGCAGGCTCACGGCGCGGGGAGCGGAGAGCGTTTCGCCGCTTTGGAAGCCCTCTTCGGCAATCCATTTGAGTAGCGCGAAACGTTAAAAAGAATTTACCGGGGTGCCAAAGCTTTTGTCAGACCCTAAATTTTTGCTAATTTTGCAGCCTATTGCGGTCGGCCCGCACTGATATCAACATAATAGTTTTGCGTCACGCAATATTTTATATACTCGCTCTGGTGCTCGTAGGCATAGCGTATGCAGCATCCGGAGAACCTTCGGGCACACTTATGATGTCTCGTCAGGAATCTGCATCGGCAGACTCCGGCTTTGTCATGCCCGCAGACGAGGATATGCTTCTCCCGGGCGACTCGGCCGAAGTGGCCGGTTCCCTCAGCAGATTGGAGCGTGGCTCCCTGCGTGGCCAGACCGACTCCATAGAGCCCGATACCTCTCGCAAGGCTGTAAGCCGATTTGTGCGCACCAAGGTGGACCTGGACAACTCCGTGGATTTTTCCGCCGCTGATTCACTGGTACTTATCGGTCGCGATAAGGCTTATATGTATGGCAACAGCACCGTGCGCTACGGTGAAATCAACCTCAACGCCGGGCGCATAGAGATGCTGATGGATTCATCGACCGTCTACGCCACCGCCACCCCGGTCGACACTATTGGCGCGCCTGCCGGTGCCGATGAGGGTGATTATCCTGTTTTCTCCGACGGCTCCGGTGAGTATCAGAGCCGCACGATGAAATATAACTTCCGCACCGAGCGAGGCTTCATCACCGATGTGATTACCGAGCAGGGTGAAGGTTATCTCACGGGCGCCGTGACCAAGAAGATGGATGACGGCACCTTTAACATAGCCGGCGGCCGCTACACCACTTGCGACGACCACGAGCATCCCCACTTCTATTTTCAGGTTACGAAGGGCAAAATGTCGCCGGGCAAAAATATTGTGACCGGCCCGGTCTACATGGTGCTTGCCGATGTGCCGTTGCCTCTGGCTCTCCCGTTCGGCTTCTTCCCCTTCAGCAAGAAATACTCCAGCGGCATAATCTTCCCCTCGTTTGGCGACGACTACAACCGCGGCTTCTATTTGCGCGACGGCGGCTATTACTTCGCCATCAACGACAACGTGGACCTCGCGTTGCGTGGCGAAATCTACACCCGCGGTTCGTGGGGTGTCTCGGCGCGTTCAAATTATGTCAAGAGGTACAAGTACCGCGGCCTGTTTGACGCATCGTTCATCACGACCATTTACGGCGAAAAGGGTGACCCCGACTACGCGAAGCAGAACAACTTCCGCATAACTTGGAGCCACAGTCAGGACCCCAAGGCTAATCCTAACATGAATTTCTCCGCGTCGGTGGATTTCACCACCTCCGGCTACACGCGAAATGACCTGAATTCATATTATAACAACTCCTTCACCGAGAACACTAAGAGCTCCACGGTGAACATGACCTATAGATTCCCGCAGTCGCTTTGGAGTCTGTCGGCCACTGCCAATATTGCGCAGCGCACGCAGGACAGTACCCTGGCCGTCTCCTTCCCGAACCTTACGGTCACCATGAGCCAGACAGCTCCCTTCCGCCGCAAGAAAGTGGTAGGTGCCGAGCGTTGGTATGAGAAAATCAGACTCTCTTACTCCGGTCAGTTTCAGAACTCTCTCACGGCGCGTCAGGATGAATTCTTCAAAAAGAGCCTGATAAAGGATTGGCGCAACGCCATGAAGCACTACATACCGGTGAGCGCCACCTTCTCCCTGCTGAAATACATAAACGTGTCTCCTGCCATTACCATTAATGACAGGATGTACACCTCCAAAATCCACCGCGACTGGGACCCCGGAGCATCTGCCGAGGTGCGCGACACTACTTATGGATTCTATAATGTGTTTGATTTCAACGCCTCGATTTCTCTCGACACGAAGATTTATGGCTTCTGGAAACCGATGAAGTTCCTCGGCGACAAGGTGCAGATGATTCGCCATGTCCTCACACCCACGGTGAGCTTCAGCGCAGCTCCCGACTTCGGCGCCGGTTTCTGGGGTGTCTACGGCTCATATCAGAGGCCCGGTGCCAACGGCGGAACCGAGACGGTGAACTATAACTATTTCGAGCATGGCCTGTTTGGCACCCCCGGTCGCGGACGTCAGGGTGTGCTGAGTGTGAACCTGGCTAACAATCTGGAGATGAAGGTGAGAAGCGACTCTGACTCCACCGGCGTCAAAAAGATTTCGCTCATAGAGAATTTCCAGGTGTCCCAGAGCTATAATTTCGCGGCTGACTCCCTCAACTGGAGTAATATCAACACTTCCATACTGCTGCGTCTGACCCGTAATTTCAACCTGAACCTGTCGGCCACATGGGATCCCTACTGCTATGGCCTTACCCCCTCCGGCTCCCCCGTGCGTATCAACAAAACGCGCCTGCAGGCCGGCAAGGGACTGGCAAAGCTTTCAAGCACCGGCACTTCGTTCAGCTACACGATAAATCAGGATACTTTCCGCCGCAAAAAATCTAACGAGTCCGAGACGTCAGACTCCGACGCCCCCGAGTCTGATGAGTCCGACGGCAGTTTCGCCGACAGAGCCGCCGCGCGGCGTAGTAAAAATGCCAAGAAAGATGAAAGCAACTCCGACGCCGACGGATATGAAGCCTGGAGTGTGCCCTGGTCGCTGAGCCTGAACTACTCCATAGGCTATGCCTACGGCGATTTCGACTACGAAAAGCTTGACTACCGAGGTCGCGTCACCCAGAATCTCTCGCTGAGCGGAAGCATCAGGCCTACTAAAAACTGGAATTTCAATTTCTCGGCCTCCTATGATTTCAATCTTCATAAGATAGCCTACATGAACTGCTCCATCTCGCGCGATCTGCACTGCTTCACCATGACAGCGAGCTTCGTGCCAGTAGGCCCTTATAAGAGCTATAACTTCCATATAGCCGTGAAGTCATCGATACTCAAGGACCTCAAATATGACAAACGCTCCTCACGCTCTAATGGCGTGCAGTGGTAGTATGCGCGCGTAATGATTATATTTCTTGCCTGCTTAGGGGCTGATTATTAAATCATTCGGGGAATAATTGGCAGGGGAGGTACAATTATTATCCATAAAATTTTGCGGACTGCCCGCTTTTTCTTAATTTTGTAAAAAATTGGGAGAAGTATGGCCGCCAATTTAACGGAACTGCTCGGTCGCCTTTCAGCCAAATGCAATGTGCTGGTGGAGCGATATCGCCTGGTCAAGCAACAGCGTGACGAGGCGGTGGCCAAGTGTGAGGAACTCAATCAGCAGATAGATTCCCTGAAGGCTCGCCTGCAGCAGGCGCAGACTGAGAATGAATATCTGCGAATCTCTCACAAGATAGCGCCGACCGAGCAGGATACCCGTCAGGCTCAGGACATACTTGCCGCAATGATTAAGAAAATCGATAAATGTATTGCCCGTCTGCGCGATGATTGACGCTCCCGGGCTTGAATATATTCATGCAGGAAACTGATAAAATAAAAATGCGCATTAAGATAGCCGGGTTGAGCATTCCGCTGACCGTGGCTTTCAAAGAGCAGGACCATGTGCGTGAAACGGAACAACGCGTGGCTGAGCTCTTTGACAATTGGCGACGCATGTTCCCCTCGAAAACCACTGAGGAGCTGCTCGCCATGATGACGTATCAGTATGCCTCATATTATCTCGCACTTTCCCGCAAACGTGAAGAGGACCTGAAGCAGCTCGAAGGCTTCGAAGAGGTGCTCGACCAGGCTGTGCTCGCCACTGAGTGAGCCCCCGGCAGTGGCGCGATACCCCCTTGATTTTTTGATTACTTACGGCTGTCTCCCATAAGATTTAGAGTTTTTTAGTAATTAATTATAAACTAACTAATACTTAATGGGAACTACAATAATATGGATAATCGTAGCCGCGCTTGTCGCGCTTGTGGCAGGCTATATGGTGGCGATGTCCCGCAGTAAAAAAAATGCCGCCTCCGAGGCTAATATCATTCTCGAAGAGGCGCGCAACCAGGCTGACGTAATCAAGGAGAAGAAGCTTCTCCAGGCGCGTGAGCAGGAGATGAAAATCAAAAACGATGCCGAGAAGCAGGCTTCTCAGCGTCTGCAGAAGGTGCAGGCCGCTGAAGCGCGCCTCAAGCAGCGCGAGATTGATCTGAACCGTCAGCAGAGTGATTTCGGCAAACGCAAGAAAGAGGTGGAGGAGCTCAGCACCCGCCTGGAGCGTGAGTCGGTAGCCGTAGAAACTCGCACCGCCGAGGTGGAGCGCATGCACAAGGAGGCTCTCGAGAAGCTCGAACACCTCTCCGGTCTTAGCGCTGAAGAGGCTAAGGAACGCCTTGTGGAGAGCCTGAAAGATGAGGCTAAGACGGCCGCCGCCTCTTACATCAATGACATAATGGACGATGCCCGCATCTCAGCCGCCAAGGAGGCTAAACGCATTGTTATCCAGAGTATTCAGCGTGTGGCTACAGAAACCGCTGTTGAAAACTCCGTGACTGTGTTCCACATTGATTCCGACGAGGTTAAGGGCCGCATCATCGGTCGTGAGGGTCGCAACATCCGCGCGCTTGAGGCCGCTACAGGTATCGAAATAATCGTAGACGACACCCCCGAAGCTATCGTGCTCTCAGGTTTCGACCCCGTGCGCCGCGAAATTGCCCGACTGGCACTCCATCAGCTCGTGGCCGACGGACGTATTCACCCCGCGCGTATCGAGGAGGTGGTAGCTAAAGTGCGCCGTCAGGTCGAGGAGGAAATAATCGAGACCGGTAAGCGCACCGCCATAGACCTGGGCATTCACGGTCTGCACCCCGAACTCATCCGCATGGTGGGCCGCATGAAGTATCGTTCATCTTACGGCCAGAACCTGCTGCAACACTCGCGTGAGACTGCTAATCTCTGTGCAGTGATGGCATCGGAACTCGGCTTGAATCCTAAGAAAGCCCGCCGCGCCGGTCTGCTCCACGATATAGGCAAGGTGCCCGACGATGAGCCCGAATTGCCCCACGCACTGCTTGGTATGAAGATGGCCGAGAAGTTTAAGGAGAAACCCGATATCTGCAATGCCATAGGCGCTCACCACGATGAGGTGGAACAGACCTCGCTGCTGGCCCCCATCGTGCAGGTGTGCGACGCTATCTCCGGCGCTCGACCCGGTGCCCGCCGCGAAATCGTGGAGGCTTACATCAAGCGTCTGAATGACTTGGAGCAGCTGGCTCTCTCTTATCCCGGAGTAATCAAGACTTACGCCATCCAGGCCGGCCGCGAGCTGCGCGTGATAGTAGGCGCCGAGAAGATTTCAGACGTAGAGACCGAAAAGCTTTCTGCCGAAATAGCGCGTAAGATTCAGGATGAAATGACTTATCCGGGTCAGGTAAAGATAACTGTAATTCGCGAAACCCGCTCCGTAAGCTACGCTAAGTAAGGGCAGCCCTATGTCTCAAAACAATGAAAACGTAAAGCCGGAAGCCGCGGCAGAGTCTGTCGCCGGACGTCCCGGATGCGAGCACTGCCAGGGGCAAGGTTGCACAGGCGCTTGCGGACGTGGCTGCGAGCAAGCGAGTGAGGAAGCGGAGTGTTCGCACTCTTGCTGCGGCGCATGCGGACGTCACGAGGCTCCGCGCGGCAACCTCTACAGCACCAACTGGCTCGGCGGCATCTCCGATGCTTCTGACTATGAGATTGTGGAGGTGCAGTTTAAGAACACACGCAAGGGCTTCTATCGCAACACCACTCATCTGGACCTTCACATAGGCGACACGGTAGCTGTGGAAGCGGCGCCGGGCCACGACATAGGTCAGATAGTGCTGGTGGGCAAGCTCGTGGAGCTTCACATGCGCAAGGCAAATATCAAGAATGAGGCTGAGCTGAAGCGTGTGTTCCGCATAGCCCGTCCGCAGGACATCGAGAAATTTGAAGAGGCCAAGGCCCGCGAGCAGGACACAATGATTCGTTCCCGCAAGATTGCCGAAGAGCTGGGTCTCAACATGAAGATAGGCGACGTGGAGTATCAAGGCGACGGCACCAAGGCTATATTTTACTATATAGCCGATGAGCGTGTCGACTTCCGCAAGCTTATCCGAGTGCTTGCCGATACGTTTAAGATACGTATCGAGATGAAGCAGATAGGCGCACGTCAGGAGGCCGGAAGAATCGGCGGTATAGGCCCGTGTGGCCGCCCCCTCTGCTGCGCTTCGTGGATGACCGGCTTCGTGTCGGTCGGCACCAGTGCCGCCCGCTACCAGGATTTGTCCATGAATCCTCAGAAGCTCGCCGGCCAGTGCGCCAAGCTGAAATGCTGCCTGAACTTCGAGGTAGACACATATATGGAGGCCGCCAAAAAGTTGCCCCCCTCCGACGTGCCTCTGGAAACTAAGGACGCCACTTTCTATCACTTCAAGACTGACACGCTGGCGGGGCTCATGACTTACAGCACCGACAAGCGTCAGGCCGTGAACTGCGTGACCATTCCCGCCTCGAGGGTAGCTGAAATCATAGCTATCAACAAGCGCGGCGAGAAGGTGGATGCGCTGGCTAACGAAGATGGCACTAAGCCGGAACGCAAGGAATTCGTGGAGCTCGTGGGTCAGGACAATATCACCCGTTTTGACAAAGCGAAAAAGAAGAAGAAAAAGCGTCCCGGTGCTCAGCAAGCCTCTCAGCAGAAGGAAAAACGCTCTGATCAGCAGAAGCAGCCTGAGCAGCCCCGGAAGCAGGAGCGCACGCAGGGCAAACCCCGCGATAAGCAGCCCAAGCAATTCCGAAAATCTGACGCGCGTCCGCAAGGACAGAAAGACAAACCGGCTCGCAATAACCAAAAGAAACCTGACCGGCCTAAACAAAATGACGCTCCAAAGGTTTAATATACCAAAGTACATTGCAGCATTGTTACTGTTAGGCATCGCCTCCTGCTCTCGTAGTGGGAGTGCGGTGTTTATGCAATTTGTGGAGCTCCCCTCCGCAGGCTGGGATGAGGATGTCTACTGCGAATTTCCTACCGCACGCACTGATTCCTCCCTGTTTGCGAATCCCGCCGAGCGCTACGATGTAATCCTGGCCATCAGGCACACCGAGGAGTATCCCTATCGCGATTTGTACCTCAATGTGGAGTCCAATCCGCAGGCGCAGTTGCCTAAGGAGGTGCATCTCACTCTCGCCGGAAACTCCGGAAAGTGGACCGGAAAGGGACTTTATGGACTCTACACCGTGACCGATACTCTGGCACGCGACATCCCCCTCCCGGCTCTGCTTAATGCCTCGGTCGGACAGAACATGCGCCGCGGAAATATTCCCGGTATTGTCAATGTCGGACTGATAATTCAGCGTTCTAAACCTTGATACTTATGACAGACATAAAGATTACTGATGAAATAAAGTTGCGCGTGGAGCAGGTGCGACGTCGCATGCTTGAGCTGGGTGCTCAGGCTCTGCTCGTGGCCGATGCCAGCAACATCTACTATCTCTCTGAACGCGTATTCAGAGGCTTCGTTTATCTGGACCTGGTCAATGATCCGGTTTACTGCATAATCCGCCCGAATAATCTGCATGGCGACGCGGTGGAATTCATCCGCAAGCCGGAGCTGATACCTGAAGTTCTGCAGAAACGTGGCATCAATCTGCCCGATAGTGTGGCTCTTGAGCTCGATGATTTACCCTACTCGGAGGTGTTGAGACTCAGCGCCGTCTTCCATACCGATGCACCTCAGAATGCTTCAGTTATTCTGCGCGAGGCGCGCATGGTCAAGACCCCCAAGGAGATTGAGACTATGAAAGCCGATGGTGTCCGTCAGGCGGCTGCCTACTCCCGAATTCCTCATATATATAAGGAGGATATGACTGACATTGAGTTTCAGATAGAGATAGAGCGCGTGCTCCGCCTCGAGGGTTGCCTCGGTTATTACCGCACTTCCGGCCGCCTGATGGAGATAAACATGGGCAGTGTGCTCAATGGCGAGAATGCTGATGCTCCCACCCCTTATGATTTCGCCGTGGGCGGTGGTGGTGCCGACCTTTCGCTCCCCGTGGGCGCCGATGGCCGCACCATGAAGCCAGGCACTACGGTAATGGTGGACATGTGTGGCAATTTCAATGGCTATCAGACTGACATGACACGCGTGTGGAGCATCGGCTCTGTACCTGATCTGGCACTCAAAGCCCATGATGCTTCCCGCAAAATTCTCCGCGTGCTGGAAAAGGAGGCGCGCCCCGGTGTGGCCACTTCCGCTCTCTACGAGATGGCTATGGATGTAGTGCGCGAATCAGGCCTCGAGAAATATTTCATGGGCCACACGCAGCATGCGGCTTTCGTAGGCCACGGCGTGGGAATCCAGCTCAACGAGCTGCCCGTCATCACTCCCCGCTCAAAGCATCTGCTTGAGCAGAACATGACGATAGCCCTCGAACCTAAATTCGTAATCCCTCATGTGGGTGCTGTGGGTGTGGAGAATACTTACCTGGTGACTCCCGACGGCCTGCGCTCCCTCACAGAATTCCCCGAAGAAATTCAGGATCTCGCACAATGAATCTGTCAAAAGAAATTTCCCTCCCATACATATTAAAGGTAGGCGAGGCGGCCGATGCTCTTAATCTCGACACATATATAGTAGGTGGTTATGTGCGCGACCTCTTCCTCGAACGCCCCTCTAAGGACATAGATTTCGTGAGTGTAGGCTCCGGCATTGAGTTGGCGAAGGAGGTGGCGCGCCGCATTTCGCCGCGCACTCGCGTTAACATCTTTCGTACTTACGGCACCGCGCAGGTTAAGACTCACGGCTTGGAGCTGGAATTCGTGGGCGCACGCCGTGAATCCTATACCCCCGAGTCGCGCAATCCGAAGGTGAGCCCCGGAAGCCTGCAAGATGACTTAAACCGTCGCGACTTTACTATCAATGCGATGGCCATAAGCGTGCGCAGCGATAGTTTCGGCGAGCTGCTTGACCCCTTTAATGGTATAGTGGACCTTCATAACGGAGTAATCCGCACGCCGCTTGACCCGGATATAACGTTTTCCGACGACCCGCTGCGCATGATGCGGGCTATCCGCTTCGCAACACAGCTCGATTTCGCCATCCATCCCGACACGCTCGCCTCTATTCGCAAGAATGCGCAGCGCATCGTGATAATCACAAAGGAGCGTATCAACACGGAGCTCATGAAGATTATGTCCTCTCCGCGTCCATCAATCGGCTGGTATCTGCTTGAGCAAACCGGCCTGCTCACCTTTATTCTCCCCGAGCTTCAGGCGCTCAAAGGGGTGGAGACCATGGAGGGGCGCGGACATAAAGATAATTTTGCCCACACTCTTCAGGTGCTCGACAACATCGCCTCCGTCTCCGACAATGTGTGGCTCCGTTGGGCGGCGTTGCTGCATGACATAGCCAAGCCGGTCACGAAAAAATGGATGCCTAACCTCGGCTGGACTTTCCATAACCATAATTTCATAGGTGAAAAAATGATTCCCCGAATCTTCACCCGCATGAAGCTCCCCCTGGGCGAACCTATGAAATATGTAGCTAAACTGGTGGGAATGCACATGCGTCCGCAGTCAGTAGGGGAGGAGGGGGTCACCGATTCGGCTGTCAGACGCATGCTATTCGACGCCGGCGCGGATGCCGACGACCTCATGATGCTGGCCGAAGCCGATATCACTTCGAAGAACCCGGCGAAGGTTCGGCGTATATTGCAAGGCTTCGAGGCCCTCCGCTGCCGTATGCAGGAGGTGGAAGAAAAGGATAGAATACGCAATTTCCAGCCACCCGTAGATGGATTGGAGATAATGAAAACATTCGGAATTGAGCCCAGCAACGTAATTGGTCAGCTCAAAGAGAGAATAAAAGATGCAATTCTTGATGGCAAAATCCCCAATGATCACGATGCCGCAAGAGAATTTATGCTCTCCATTGCCCCGGAATATGGACTGATTCCACAATAAAATCATGGCGACCTCAGAATTTTTCCGGGGTCGTCATTAATTTTTCCCCGGATTATATGGGGCAAAGCTACTTTTTTGAGAAAAAATCATCGCCTCAGCACGAAAATCATCCCTCTAATTCAAAAAAAAATTCGTGCGAAAACAAGAAATTTCACTCTCAATTTAGCTGATTTTAGCCCTCTTCCCAAATTTAAGGCTGAGAAAATATGTTTTTTAATACATTTTTATTTCACGGATAATCAGCGAGTTAAGTACAAAACAGAAAATTTCCGAAAAATTTTTCTCAAAAATATTTGGTGGGTAAGGAAAAAGGTGCTAACTTTGCACTCGCAAAACGGGAACAACGACAACGCCGAAAGGCACTGAAAAGTTCACCGGGATGCAAA
>JAAVFJ010000057.1 GCA_014800845.1 Bacteroidales bacterium
ATTTTTCGCTCTTGGGGGCGGTCTCGGCCGCCCCCGCCGCTCGGGCATCCCCTCCCGAGGAGCTGTTTTGTACTTTCAGATTCCTTCAAAGCTTTGCACTTCGTTCTTGAATCTTCATAATTTTATTTTTCTCGAGGAACGGGTGCTTCGGATTACAGGAAGCGGCGGGGCCGAGCACGCGTCGGCTTACTATGCGCCAGGCTATCAGCATGGTGGTGCCTGTGATAAGCCAGGTGATGGGGTAAACCTGCATGAGCATGCCGAAGCTTGAGGGCACTATGACTTTTACCCACACCACGCGAACCACGCATGTGCCCAGGATGGTTATGAACATGGGGGTGAGTGAGTAGCCCAGGGCGCGCATGCCGCCGGCCGCAACCTCGTAGCTCGTGGCTATGAACTGAATCATCAGCACGATGTGGATGCGCTCTTTGGCGAAGGCGAGTGCCTGTGAGTCGGTGGTGAAGAAGGAGGCGAAGAAGTCGGGGAAGGTGGCAACGGTCAGGTTGAGCGCGGCGCAGCCGGCGCCTCCTATCCACATGCAGCGCCACATGAGCCGACGGCAGAGCTCCGTGTGGCCCGCGCCGTAGGCCGCGCTTACGAATGTGAGGGCCGCCTGCACCAGGGCGCTCACTATGAAGTAGGCGTAGATTTCGAAGATTACCGCGGCTGCGCTGCCGGCCATGGCTTTCGGGCCAAAGCCGTTGATGGCGCTTTGGATTATTACGTTGCTAAGGGCGAAGACGCTCCCTTGCAGTCCGGCGGGGATGCCAATGGCTATCATGCTGCGAAGCTCTGAAGCGTAGAGGCGCAGCCGGCGCAGGTGCAGCCGTATGTCCCCCTTTTCGTGGCAAAGATTCCAGGTGACTCCGGCAGCGGCCACGACATTGCTCGTCACGGTAGCTATGGCCACCCCCTCCACACCCATACCCAGGCTTAGCACTAACCAAAGGTTGAGGGCTACGTTTACCAGTCCGCCACCTATCAGCCAGTAGAATGGGCGGGTGGTGTCGCCCACGCTGCGGAGCACGGCGCTCACGAAGTTGTAGATGAGCATGGCCGGAAACCCTAACGCATAAATCTTCAGATAGAGCGTGGCGGCATCTATCACCTCGGCGGGGGTGTCGAGCATTTCGAGCAGCGGACGCGCCGATAGCACCCCGGTGAGCAGCAGTATGACCGAGCATATCAGGGCCATAATCCCCTGAGTGGCTACGGCGCGACGCACCCCCTCGCCGTTGCCGGCACCCAGGTAGCGCGAAATCACTACGTTGGCACCCAGCGCGATGCCCATGAACAGCGTCACGATGAGTGAGATGACCGGGCCGTTGGCACCCACGGCGGCCAGCGCATGGTCGCCTACGAACTGACCGACCACGGCCACATCGACCGAATTGAATGATTGCTGCACCACGCCGCTGCCTATTATGGGCAGAGCGAAGCGTATGAGACGTGCGGTGAGTGCCCCCTTGCCCGGAAGGTAGGGATAGGGATTGGATTGTGTCATAAGCTAAAGAAAACCCGGATGCGCCTGGCACCGGGTTTTCGCTTCTATGAAAAGAGTGGTAGTGTCTTAGTAGATTTCCTTGTCGTGCTCCAGAAGCAGGGTCATAGAGGGACGGTCGCACACCTCGGCGGGGCCGAAGTACTGGATGGGGCCGGGATACTGATAGAGAGTGTTCAGGGCGCAGGTCTCGCGCTGAGAAGCAAACTTCAGGTAGGGGCGGCCGTTGAGGTTCACGAGAGCCTTTTGAATTACGGGCTTGAGCTTGCCGTTACGACGCTCCATGTTCATCATCATGGTGATGGGTATGCCGCCGGCAATCCACTCCTCGGTGTGGCCGGTGAGGTTGCGCACGGAGCTCATGTAGCCGGTGAGGCCGGCGTTGATGAGCATAGCGGCGTTGAAGCCGAGCGCGTAGGTGTAGTCAGCATCGAAGTTAGAGGGGTCGGCACAGCGGCCTTCGTAGCCGAAGAAGTGGTGCTGAGTGGCAAACTTGCCTACGTAGAGGCCCTGCTCCTTCATCTCTTCCAGACGCTTCTCCACCATCTCGGAGATGAGCTTCTCGGTCTCGATGAGCGATACCTGCACATTGCCGTGGCTGTCGCGGTCGAGGCTGAGCTGGAGAGCGATCTGCTTGGGCAGGCTCTTATAGAGCTCGGCGTTGGCAGCGCTCAGGTAAGAGTGGATGGTTATGAGCTTATTGTCGTCGTCAAGACCGGCAAGCTCCTCGCCGTGCTGCGCAAGCACATCGTTGAGCTCGGCGATGAGAGCCTTCACAGAGGGGATGAATTCGATGAGGCCTTCGGGAATCAGCACAGTGCCGAAGTTCCAGCCGAGCTTGGCGCGTTCGCTCACCACGTAAGCCACATAGCTCACAATGTTGTCGAGCGTCATGCGCTTAGCCAGAATCTCCTCAGAGATAAGGCAGATGTTGGGCTGAGTCTCCAGAGCACACTCCAGAGCTATGTGAGAAGCGCTGCGGCCCATGAGCTTGATGAAGTGGTAATACTTCTTGGCAGAGTTGCAGTCACGCTGAATGTTGCCTATCACCTCGCTGTAGACCTTGCAGGCAGTGTCGAAACCGAAAGAGGTCTCAATCCATTTGTTCTTGAGGTCGCCGTCGATGGTCTTGGGCACGCCTATCACCTGCACGCCCACGCCCTTGGCCTTATAATATTCGGCCAGCACGGCAGCGTTAGTGTTGGAGTCATCGCCACCGATGATTACGAGCGCCTTGATGTTGAGCTCTTCGAGAATCTTGAGGCCCTTGTCAAACTGCTCGGGGGTCTCGAGCTTGGTGCGGCCTGAGCCGATTATGTCGAAGCCGCCGGTGTTGCGATACTCCTTGATGATGCCTGCGGTGAGCTCCATGTACTGATGGTCCACAAAGCCTGAGGGGCCCATCAGGAAGCCGTAGAGACGGCTCTCGCGGTTGAGGCTCTTGATGCCGTCGAAAATACCGCTTACTACATTATGACCGCCGGGTGCCTGACCACCTGACAGGATTATGCCCACATTGAACGGTTCCTCCACACGGGTGGGGTTTTCATCGCGTTCAAACTCTACGACGGGCATGCCGTAAGTGTTAGGGAAAAGGTTCTGAATCTCCTCCTGGTCGGCTACTGACTGAGTTTTTTCGCCGAGCTTGACCTTCACGGGACCCTGAAGGGCGAAGGGGAGTTTAGGCTGGTATTCAGCGCGCACGCGCTGCAAAGCACTCTTCTTCATGCTGTAGTAATATTGTTGGGTAAAATCAATCTTATTCGTAAGAAACTTGGTAGTGAACCGGCCGGGGCTCGAACCCGGGACCCACAGCTTAGAAGGCTGTTGCTCTATCCAACTGAGCTACCGGTCCTCACGGCGCGACGTCGCCAAGCAGCGAGCTTGTCGCGGTTTAGGCCGCAAAGGTAGTAATTTTTCCGCAAATCCGCAAACATTCGGGCCGCAACTGCAAAAAATCTGCGGAGCCGACACCGTGGGTTGACAAGTGTCTTCCGCAGATTGCGCCTACTGAGAGGTTGAGAATATTAAAGAGTAAGTTTACTTTTCAGGCAAACTGAATGGGCGAGCTGTATTAAAATCATTCCGCGCCACGCGTTTGCCTGAATAGCTATTTTGAAACAGTCTTATTTAATTGCCTTGCCGAAGCAAACGCAAGCGCCGAGGCTTCCGGCATAAATATTCTTAGTTGCGTTAATCCTGGAAGAATATCAAAGCGTAGGGGTATGAATGGCCAATACATTGTTCCTGGTAATATTCTCCGAACCAAATGCAGAATTGTCTAGTCGTGTTCTGTGAGTTTGGGCTGATTTCAAAAGTAATTGAATTAGGGTCTATTCCGCCCCAAACTGTGCCCCATCCGGTATCAAAAGTTGATTGGGCATTGCTGACTACTTCTGACATATACGCAAGGGCAGAGTAATAATCTTTCGGCCAAAGGGGCCAGTTTTCAGGAATTTTGCCCGCTTCATATGTTACTTCATACGTTTGAAATTTGTATAGAGTGTATGCCGTAATTGGCTTATTCTCTGTCTTATCTTCAAATATAGTTTTGTGGTTGGCATCGGAGGAAAGATTGAAAGTGAATTTGCCTCCCTCTCGTGGTACACGAATAGCTAAGTGGCATTCGGAGGCGCTTTCTATATCATAATTGTCCGCAGGTTCAAGCAGATTGCAAACGAATTTGACTGGAACGGCGCAGCCAATAACCTTATTTTGATACCAAGGCGTAGGCTCATCGTTGCTGCAGCAGCATAAGATGAGTAAACAAATGGCGGATGAAATAAACTTAGATAAATAAAACTTCATGGAGGGAATTATTTAATGGGTGAAAAGTTTGAAAGGAAGTATAAGTTGCAGAAATTCTTGCTGCTGGGGGTGTCATCATTGTCCTTTGAAACAAATTCATTTGAGGTTGGGACAGTGTTTAATGTCTCTGAATCAATTGCAAAATATCCATTGCTTTTGCCACCCCAACCCCATACGCAATGATAGAATGAATAGTAAAGAGTGTGTGTGTCGTTAGCAATAGCGGTCCAATAAATTTTATATGAAATGTAACCGTCTATTACCCAGCCGTGGCCCGCTTCTGAAGAATTGACATTATCCGCAATAACCAAAAGTGGCCCATTGGTTATTGCTTCAAATGGTTTGCCGTTGGAGAATTTCTGATAATCGGCAAGATTTGCATAACCAAATAGTGGGAATTTTGATCTCAGATTAGAAGGCGCCACATATGTTAAACAGTAATTTTGACTATTAATTGTATAATCGGCGTTGAGAGTCGTTCCGATTTTTGCTAAAAGCTGAGCTAACATATCGGGACATGTATAATCAGTGGCAGGAAAGGCGGGATTTATTATGATCGGCGTGCTCTTGTGCGCTTTAATATTTGTCCAATCTAATGATAGTCCATCATATTTTTGGGGCCATTCATAATAGGACATTATTTGAGCAGCGGCCAAAGGCATGCATCCTACAGCGCCCCTTTTATAGGAGTTAACATACGGACAATATTTATTGAATTCCTCGCTTTGACGCCATTCGCTTACGTTTTTTGCAAGCATGGGTTCAATATTATGGTAAAATGTAACTTCTCTATCTCCCAAATCCGGATCTGTAGGGTAGGGATAACTTGGGTTGGGATCCGGTATGCCCGGTTTCATTGAGTCTGGAACAAATGGCTTAATCGGGGGTAAGCTATACCGAATATTTTCCATGCAAAGAGCCAATCCTCGGTTATTTACGGTGTCGGCAAGATCTAAATTACCCTCATTCGAGAAGCCGTAGATGGGATTGATGCGTCGGTCGGCGCCGAGAATTGCAAATCCTTTGTTGTCATCGTAGTTGACAATATAAAGTAATGTGTCGGCATCTGACCCGGCGCGGGTATGCACACGGTTGATGTAATACTCAATGCTTTTGGGTGAGCGGTGAGATCGTGTTTTGGTGCCGTCAAGCTCGCTAAGGAACATGTCGGCTGTTTCGAGTGCATCTTTTAGTGACACGCGGTAAGGATTTGCAGGGGCTTCAGTTTTGGCCTGCTCGGCGGGTTCTTGAATCAGTGCGTCTTTTTCACAGCTGAAAAATGCTGTTGCTATGACAACTGATAGACATGGATACAATAGTCTTTTCATATTTCTTAGTTTTAAAATGTTGTGAAATATAGATGTTGATTTGTTGGTTGCGCTGGTTTCTGCGGCAAAGATAACTAAAAAGAATTTAAAAATCAAAATTTTAGGTGTCGAGGAGCCGACACCGTGGGTTGACAAGTGTCTTCCGCAGATTGCGCCTACTGAGAGGTTGAGAATATTAAAGAGAAAGTTTACTTTTCAGGCAAACTAAATGGGCGAGCTGTATTACAATCATCCCGTGCCACGCGTTTGCCTGAATAGCTATTGTGAAACAGTCTTATTTAATTGCCTTGCCGAAGCCAACGCTGAGGCTTCCGGCATAAATAATATTAGTTGCGTTAATCCTGGAAAAATATCAAAGCGTAGGGGAATGAACTGTGAAAACCTGCTTCTCGGAAATATTCTCCGAACCAAATGCAGAATTGTCTTGCAGTATTCTGAGAGTTGGGGATGATTTCGAAAGTAATAGAATTTGGGTCTATCCCACCCCAAACTGTGCCCCAACCAGTATCAAAAGTAGATTGTCCATTGCTGACTACTTCTGACATGTGTGCAAGTGCATCATAATAATCTGTCGGCCAAAGGGGCCAGCTTTCAGGGATTACGCCGGTGTCGTATGTTACTTCAAATGTTTGAAATTTATAAAGTGTGAACGCTGAAATGGGTTTATACTCTGTCCTATCGTCAAACACTGCTTTGTGGTTGGCTGCATCTGAAAAATTGAAAGTGAATTTGCCCCCCTCTCGTGGTACTCGGATTGCTATGTAGGAATCCGAGCGGCTTTCGATATCATAATTTTCGGAAGGCTCAAGCAGATTGCAAACGTACGTGGTAGCACCCCCTGCGCCAATAGCCTTATCTTGATACCACGGCGTAGGCTCATCGTTGCTGCAGCATAATAACAGTAAACAAATGGCGGATGAAAAAAACTTAGATAAATAAAACTTCATGGAGGGAATTATTTGTCGGCAGGTCTTTGAATCAGTGCGTCTTCTCTTGCAGCCGGAGGAAGCTGTGTTTGTGACAACTGATAGACATGGATACAATAGTCTTTTCATGTGTCTTCGTTTTAAATTGTTGTGAAATGTAGATGTTGATTTGTTGGTTGCGCTGGTTTCTGCGGCAAAGATAACTAAAAAGAATTTAAAAATCAAAATTTTTGTTGATTATTTTTGAGAAAATGTTTTTAGGTGTTGAGAGTTTGCTCTGAAGATGTTTTTTATTGGTCGGGATTTGGTGGGGCGTGGATTTTTTTGTAACTTTGCAGCCGATTTGGAGCGTGTAGTCTGCTTCTGTGGGCTATGAGGCTGCAAGTCAGCAATTTATAATTTCAATTCATAACAACAGAAATGAATCATTACGAAACCGTTTTCATTTTAACTCCCGTTTTATCTGATGTTCAGATGAAGGAAGCGGTAGAAAAGTTCCGTGACTTCCTCACTGCCAACGGCTGCAAGGTAGTTAACGAAGAGATGTGGGGCCTGCGCAAGCTGGCTTATCCCATTCAGAAGAAGTCAACCGGCTTTTACTGCCTCTTCGAGTTTGAGGGTGAGCCCACTATCATCAAGAAGCTCGATACCCTTTTCCGTCGTGACGAGCGCGTAATCCGCTTCCTCAACTTCCGTCTCGACAAGTATGCAGTGGCTTATGCCGAAAAGCGTCGCAACATCCGCGCTCAGAAGGCTGCCGAGGCTCCCGCTACTCAACCCGAATCAGAAACCGCTAAGCAGGATTAAGAATCATGGCACAGAACAACAGCGAAATCCGTTATCTCACTCCCCTGTCAGTAGACACTAAGAAGAAGAAATATTGCCGCTTCAAGCGTTCCGGCATCAAGTATATCGACTACAAGGATCCCGAATTCCTCAAGAAGTTCCTCAACGAACAGGGTAAGATCCTTCCCCGTCGCATCACCGGCACTTCTCTGAAGTTTCAGCGTCGCGTAGCTCAAGCCGTTAAGCGTGCCCGCCACCTCGCCCTGCTCCCCTACGTAACTGACCTGATGAAGTAACCCTTAACCCCTTAAGCACTCACACCATTATGAAGATTATACTCAAGGAAAATGTAGCTAATCTCGGCTACAAGGACGATGTGGTAGAGGTAAAAGACGGTTACGGCCGCAACTATCTCATCCCCCAGGGTAAGGCTATCGTTGCCTCTGCCTCTGCCCTCAAGCAACTCGCTGAGGACCAGAAGCAGCGCGCCCACAAGCTCGCTAAGATTCTGGAAGACGCCAAGGCTGCCGCTGCAGCTCTCGAGGGCGTAGCGCTCACTATCGGCGCAAAGACCAGCTCTACCGGCACTATTTTCGGTTCTGTCAACAATATCCAGATTGCTGAAGCTCTCGAGAAGCTCGGCCACAATGTGGACCGCAAGCTCATCTCTATCAAGGGCTCTGTAAAGGAGGTTGGCAACTACACCGCTAACATCAAGTTCCACAAGGAAGTTGAGGTTGAGATCCCGTTTGAAGTAGTAGCAGAGTAATTTTGTAGCTCTGACAACTTTTGGTTATCACCCACCCCTGAGCGCCCGTTCGCGCTTAGGGGTTTATTTGTTTTTAGACCTTAGGGTTGAGGTTTTAGGTTATAGCTTTCGGCTGTCGCTCAGGACTTAACAGCCCTTAGGTGCGTTTATGGATTTCGAGCCTCGAATACCTGACCTAAACATCTCCTGACACATGTATTTCGACGAATTAGACTTGGGCGACGATCTGCTTGACGCGCTCTATGAGATGCACTTCGATGAGTGCACCCCTATTCAGGCTATGGCTATCCCTCCGGCACTTGAGGGGCGCGACCTTATGGCTATCGCGCAGACGGGCACCGGCAAGACGGCTGCTTATCTGCTGCCCGTCATTGAGCGCCTTACTTATGGCGACTATCCCCGCGATGCAATAAACTGCGTAATCATGACCCCTACGCGTGAGCTTGCGCAGCAGATTGACCGACAGATGGAGGGCTTCGCCTATTATCTCCCGGTGAGCTCGCTGCCTATTTACGGCGGCACTGACGGACGCGAGTTCGGTCAGCAGCAGCGCGGCCTGAGGGCGGGTGCAGATGTGGTCATAGCCACTCCGGGCAGACTGCTCGCGCATTTGCAAACGGGGCATTGCGACCTGTCGCGCACATCATTTTTTATTCTTGATGAGGCCGACCGCATGCTTGATATGGGTTTCTTCGACGACATTATGGCTATAGCAAAACATCTTCCCTCAGAGCGTCAGACCATGATGTTCTCTGCCACAATGCCTCCGAAAATTAAGCAGATGGCCGGCAAGCTGCTGAAGAATCCCACTGAAGTAAAGACTGCCGTGAGCCGTCCGGCGGAAAAGATAGACCAGAGCATCTACATGGTGCCCGAATTGCAGAAGCAGGACGTTTTGCTTCATCTCTTTAAAGAGGGTTTCGCCCAGAGGGTGATAATCTTCGTGGCCTCGAAGGTGAAGACTAAGGAGCTGGCGCGCAACCTGCGTCGCGCCGGGTGGCATGCCGCCGAGATGCACTCCGACCTGGATCAGCGTCAGCGTGAGGATGCCATGCTCGCCTTCCGCGCCGGCCGTACCGACATACTCGTGGCTACCGACATAGTGGCGCGCGGCATTGACATCGACGACATAGCCATGGTGGTGAACTACGATGTGCCGCGTGAGGCGGAGGACTACGTGCACCGCATAGGCCGCACTGCCCGCGCCGGCGCCGGCGGCAAAGCAGTGACTCTGGTGGGGGAGAGGGACCGTGGTGCGTTTGCCCGCATAGAGCGCTTCCTGAAGACCCGCATACGCCGCGAGAAGTGGGGGGATGCCCCTGAGGAACCGTTGGCCGAGAACGCGCCCGCCGAGGCTAAGGAGCGCAAACAGGGTGCTCCGAAGCGAGGGAACAAAAAGCAGGGCAGGCGCCGGTATCACCGACGCCCGCCGAAGAAAACGGGGAATATGAATTAATCCTCCCGATGCCTGCCTGAGACTGCTCAGGCGGGCATTTCTATGTCGTAGCCATCGAGGAACTCCATGGTCTTGGCTATGTAGTCGGCCATCACCACGTCGTCCTCCACGAAGGGCACATGCTTGCGATACTCATCCTTGATGGTCTGCAGATAGGGAGAGGACTTGAGCGGACGACGGAAGTCGAGACCCTGAGCGGCGTTCATGAGCTCTATGGCGGCTATGTACTTGAGGTTGTCAATAATCTTGTGGAGCTTGGTAGCAGAGTTGGCGCCCATGCTCACGAGGTCCTCCTGGCCGTTGGAGCTCACGATGGAGTCGCAGGAGGCGGTGAAGCAATACATCTTGTTCTGGCTCACCACAGATGCTGCGGCATACTGGGGAATCATGAAGCCGGAGTTGAGGCCCGGTTTGGCCACGAGGAACTCGGGCAGCCCGCGCAGGCCGAGGATGAGCTGAGCCACACGGCGTTCGGAGATATTGCCGAGCTCGTGGAGAGCCACACCCATGTAGTCGAACACGAGAGCGAGGGGTTCGCCATGGAAGTTGCCGCCGGAGATCACCTGGTCCTCGTCGGGGAAGACGGTGGGGTTGTCGGTCACTGAGTTGATTTCGGTGTGGAGCACTCGGGTCACGTGGTGCATGGCATCCTTAACAGCGCCGTGCACCTGGGGGATGCAGCGGAAGGAGTAGGGATCCTGCACATGAGCCTTTTCGCGGGCTATGATTTCGCTGCCCTCGAGCATCTTGCGGAAGTTGGCGGCAGTCTCAATCTGTCCGGGGTGAGGACGCACCTCCTGAATGAGGGGTGAGAAGGGCTCGATGCGGCCATCGAAAGCCTCGAGGCTCATAGCGCCTATGGCATCGAAGCAGTGCACCATGTGCCAGCCGTCAATGAGGGCCTTGATGCCGTTGGCGCTCATGAACTGGGTGCCGTTGAGCAGTGCCAGACCCTCCTTGCTTTTGAGCTTGATGGGGCGCCAGCCGAAGATGTTGAGAATATCGGAGCCTTTGAAGCGCTTGCCGTCGTGCATAACCTCGCCTTCGCCTATGAGGGGGAGGAAGAGGTTGGCCAGAGGCGCGAGGTCGCCGGATGCGCCCAGGGAGCCGCGATCGTAGACCACGGGGAAGATGTCGTTGTTGTAGAAGTCAATGATGCGCTGCACGGTCTCTACCTGCACGCCGCTGAAGCCGAAGCTGAGGGCGTGAGCCTTGAGCAGGAGCATGAGTTTCACCACGGTCTCGCTCACGGGTGTGCCGATGGAGCAGGAGTGGCTCTTCACCAGGTTTTCCTGCAGAATACCGAGCTCATCGGGGGAAATGGTGCGGTTGCAGAGGGAGCCGAAGCCGGTAGTCACACCGTAGATGGGGTGTTCGGTGTCTACAGCCTTGCGGTCCAGGTATTCGCGGCAGTGCTCAATCTTCTTGACAGCCTCGGGTGAGAGGGTGAGCTTGGTGCCGTCGCGCAGTATGCGCTCTATGAGGTCATAGGTCAGCTCTGAGCTGCCTATAGCGTATGTTTCAAGTCGGGACATTATTTTGGGGTTTTAGGTTTTAGGTGTTAGGAGAACTCGGAGAACTCCGATTACTCCGAGATCTCACTCAAGAGACTACGCGGCCGCATGAGATGGTAGTGCGCACGCAATTCATGCCTACGTAGTAGGGGAGGGAGTGGTAGTTGTCAAATTCCAGAATGGCCACATCGCCGGCTTTGCCTACCTCAAGCGAACCGGTCTCGGCTGCGAGGCCCAGGGCTGCTGCGCCGTTGAGGGTGAGGGCCGTGATGGTCTCCTCCACACTCATCTGCATGTAGATGCAGGCCAGCGCGATGGTGAGCGGTATTGAGCCGGAGAAGCAGGAGCCGGGGTTGAGGTCGGTGGCGAGTGCCACAGCGGCGCCGGCTTCTATGAATTTGCGGGCCGGAGCGAAGGGCTCCTTGAGAGCAAAAGCCGTGAGGGGGAGCAGGGTAGCCACCACGCCGGCCTCAGCCATGCGGCGCACACCCTCGTCGCTCACGTGGAGCAGGTGGTCAGCGCTTACGGCTCCCAGCTCGGCAGCCAGCTCGGCACCACCCAGAGTCACAATCTCGTCGGCGTGGAGCTTGAGGTCGAAGCCCATGTCGCGCGCGGCGCGCAGCAGACGGCGAGAATCCTCTATCTCAAACACATTCTTCTCCGTGAAGATGTCGCAGAAGCGTGCGCGCCCCTTAGCGGCCGGGAGCATCTCGCTGATTATGAGGTCCACGTATTCGCCCGTGCGCCCCTTGTACTCTTTAGGCACAGCGTGGGCGCCCAGGAAGGTGCTGACAATGCGCAGCTTTGCCTCGGGATCGGCGGCCAGACTCTCGATCACATCGAGCATCTTCATCTCGCTCTCAGTGGAGAGGCCGTAGCCACTCTTCGCCTCCACGGTGGTGACACCCATTTCGCTCATGCGGTCAAGAAACCAGCGTGCCTTTTCGGCAAGCTCCTCGGCCGAAGCTGTGCGGGTAGCGTTGACGGTGCTCTGGATGCCCCCGCCGCGTTCCATGATGCTCATGTAGCTCTCACCCTTCAGGCGCCAGCCGAACTCATCGGGGCGATAGCCGCCGAAAATCAGGTGAGTGTGGGAGTCAACGAAGCCCGGGAGCGCCACGCGCCCCTCGGCATCGAGGCGGGCATGTCCGGCGGGAATCTCAGGCATCTGCTGCATGGATCCGCAGTAGGCAATGAGGCCATCGGTTATGATTATGGCACCTTCGCGGATGACGCTGAGCTCAGCCATCGCCGCACCCTTCCGGGCCGAGTGGCCCAGAGGGGTTACGATGGTGGCGTTAGTTATAGCGATATTATTCATCGGTCGATCACGTCGTTAACCATGCGTAGGATGGCGGTCTCGCGCTCGGCAGCCTTGGCGGCTATTTCGGCGGCTTCGGCCAGAAGAGCGTCGGCCACGGTGCGGTCCTTCAGGTCGCGGGCGTTGATGCGCACGTTGAGGTGAGCACCCATCACGGCGCTGCGGGCAGCCAGAGCGCCTACGCCGGCATCGCTCACAGAGGCGGGGTTACCCTTGGCGGCCATTGATTCGATCACGTCAAACACCTCGTAGGCGGTCTTCATGGTCTGCAGGGGCACTTCGGTGGCAAACAGCGTAGCAGCCTCCAGAGCGGCCTTGCGGGCAGCCTTTTCCTCCTCCGTGCCTTTGGGCAGACCCAGAGCGTCCATGATTTTGTTGAACGCGGCGGTGTCCTCGTCCACCAGGTGGATGAGCTTGTCCTGAAGCTCGCGGCCACGCTCGGCAGCGTCGGAGAATTCCTCCCAGCGGTCGTCCCAGCCGGGTTTGTGAGAGGAGAGGTTGGCCACCATAGTGCCGAGAGCGGCAGCCAGCGCACCCATGTAGGCGGAGATTGAACCACCGCCCGGAGCGGGTGACTCCGATGAAGTCTCGTCGGCAAACCCACGGCAGGTCATGTCTACGAGCTTCTTGCTCTTATCTTCGGCTTCAAGCATGTATTCTATCACCTTCTCGGCAGCGTCGAAGGGCTTGAGCTCATCCAGGCCCATGCTCTTCACGGCAATCTTGATGATTTCCGGGTCGGAGATGCCGAGCGAGCGTTGCTGCATGCGCAGGTAGTGCTTGCCGGCGTCTATGATGGCGCGCTTCGGGATGAGGCCTACTATCTCGGTGCCGGTCACGCGGATGCCGCGTGCTGCGGCGGCGCGGCTCACCTCGTCGAAGGCTACATGCAGCGGAGTCTCAGACATGTTGGTGATGTTCATGCTCACCTGGGCGATGCCATATTCATCGATAAACCAGCCTATGGCCTTGGTGCCTTTCAGTGTGCCGGGTTTCCAGATTACGTTGCCATTCTCATCGGTGAGCTTCTTGCCGGTCACCTTGCCACCCTCGCGCATGGGGCGCCCCTTCTCGCGCACGTCAAAGGCTATGGCGTTGGCGCGACGGGTAGAGGTGGTGTTGAGGTTGAAGTTCACGGCAATGAGGAAGTCGCGGGCACCCACGGCTGTGCAGCCGGTGCGGGCCACCTGCTCGTCCCAGGGGCGGTCGCCGAAGTCGGGACCCTCGCCGGGCTTACCCATGCGGTCGGCCAGCCCTTCGTATTCACCCTTGCGGCACACGGCCAGGTTCTTGCGTTCGGGCGAGAACGCAGCGGCTTCATAGCAGTAGCAGGGGATGCCGAGCTCTTCCGATGCGCGGCGTGCAAGCTCGCGGGCATACTCGGCACACTCCTTGAGAGTGACGCCGCTCACGGGGATTAGGGGGCACACGTCGGTGGCGCCCATGCGGGGGTGGGCACCATGGTGTCCTCTCATGTCAATGAGTTCGGCGGCCTTCTTCATGCCGCGCAGAGCAGCTTCAATTACTGCTTCGGGCTCACCCACGAAGGTCACCACTGTGCGGTTGGTAGCTTCGCCGGGGTCCACGTCAAGCAGGCGCACTTCGCCACCCTTCTCGATTTCGGCAGTGATGGCATCGATAACTGCGCGGTCGCGCCCTTCAGAGAAATTGGGCACGCACTCTATGATTTTTTTCATCTCTGGTAATAGATTTATTTAAGGTTCTTTGTGAGGCTGTCGATGAGGGCATCGTCAGCGAGGAAGGGCTCGGTTATTGCGAAACCGTCCTGATGGTGCTCCTTGTTCCACTGCACCACGGTGGACATGGCGTTCTCGTTGCGGGCCCATGAACGGCGAGCCACACCACCCATCACGTCCCAGAGCATAGCCTGAGTGAGGATGCGGTCTACGCGCTCGGAGCCGTCGCACACCATGCCGAAGCCGCCGTTGATGCTCTTGCCTATGCCTACGCCGCCACCGTTGTGCAGGGCCACGAGGCTCATGCCGCGGGCACAGTTGCCGGCAAAACACTGCACGGCCATGTCAGCCATCACGTTGGAGCCATCCTTGATGTTAGAGGTCTCGCGGAAGGGGGAGTCGGTGCCGCTCACATCGTGGTGGTCGCGACCGAGCATGATGGGACCAACTTCGCCGTCGCGCACCATCTTGTTGAAGCGCAGAGCTATGGCCAGACGTCCGGCGGCATCCTGATAGAGTATGCGTGCCTGAGTGCCCACCACGAGGTTGTTCTTCTCGGCGTCGCGTATCCAGTTATAATTGTCGCGGTCCTGATAGCGGCGGTTGGGGTCGATGCACTCCATGGCGGCCTTGTCGGTCTTCACCAGGTCCTCATGCTTGCCTGAGAGGCACACCCAGCGGAAGGGGCCGTAGCCGAAGTCGAAGAGCATGGGGCCCATGATGTCCTCCACGTATGAGGGCCAGATGAAGCCATCCTTCTCGTCGATGCCGTTGCGAGAGATTTCCTTCACCCCCGCATCGTAGATGGCTTTCATGAAGGAGTTGCCATAGTCGAAGAAGTAAGTGCCCTGAGCCACCAGAGCCTTGATGGCCTTGAAATGGCGCTTGAGGCTCTCATCCACACGGCTGCGGAATTCCTCGGGATTGTGGTGGAGCAGGCGTGTGCGCTCCTCGAAGCTGATGCCGGCGGGGCAGTAGCCACCTTCGTAGACAGCGTGGCAGGAGGTCTGGTCAGAGAGCAGCTCCACCTTTTCACCATGCTCTACGGCATATTCCAGCAGGTCTACCACGTTGCCGAGGTAAGCGATAGAGACGGGCTCCTTCTTATCCATAGCCTCGCGGGCCCAGGCGAAAGCCTCGCCGATGTTGTCGGTCACTTTCTGCACCCAGCCCTGGTCGTGGCGGGTCTTGATGCGCGAGGGGTCAACCTCGGCAATGATGGCAGCCGCACCGGCTATCTCGGCCGCCTTGGGCTGAGCGCCGCTCATGCCGCCGAGGCCGGAGGAGATGAAAAGGTGTCCGCGCAGGTCGCCGTCGGCGGGGATGCCGAGCTTCATGCGGCCGGCGTTGAGCAGGGTGTTGAAGGTGCCGTGCACAATGCCCTGAGGGCCGATATACATCCAGCCGCCGGCAGTCATCTGCCCGTAGTTGGCCACACCCATCTGCATGGCTTCATGCCAGTCATGGAGATTGTCGAAGAGACCCACCATCATGGCGTTGGTGATGATCACGCGCGGAGCGTCGGGGCGTGAGGGGAAGAGGCCCAGGGGGTGACCGCTCTCGATTACGAGGGTCTGGTTTTCGGTCAGTTCCTCAAGATACATCTTTATGAGGCGATACTGCATCCAGTTCTGACACACCTGGCCGGTCTCGCCGTAGGTCACCAGTTCGTAGGGATAGAGAGCGATGTCGAAACAGAGGTTGTTGTCAATCATCACCTGGAAGGCTTTGCCCTCCAGACATTTGCCCTTGTATTCGTCAATGGGCTTTGCTTTGAGGTCGCCTGCGGGGCGGAAGCGATAGCCGTAGATACGGCCGCGGGTGCGGAGCTCTTCGAGAAATTCGGGAGCGAGCTCAGCGTGGAGAGAGGGATGGATATATCTCAGCGCGTTGCGCAGTGCAACGGCAGTCTTTTCAGGAGTAAGAGTGTAACCGCGGTCCGGAGCGCGGCGAATACCCTCGACAAATTCGGGGTATTCAGGAAGTACGGGAGGTAGTGTAAGCATTTATTAGGTTGTAATTAGTTGTTCTTTGTGGAATCGGGTTGAGCTGTGGTTGCTGTTGCAGCTGTTGCAGCTTTCGGGGCTGCCGGGCGGCGATAGCCGGGTGTGCCGGGCTTGAGGTATTTGTCTAAGAAGCGGAAGAATACTCGCTGCCAGAGGATGGCGTTCTGGGGCTTGATTACCCAGTGGTTTTCGTCGGGGAAGACGAGCATCTCGGCTTCGAGACCATGCATCTTGGCGGCGTTGAATGCCTGCATGCCCTGAGAGGCGAGGATGCGGTAGTCGAGCTCACCCACGGTCACGAGGATAGGAGCGGTCCAGTTGTTGACGAAGCGGTGGGGAGAGTTGGCAAATGTGCGCTGGGCAGTAGCATTGTTGGTGTCCCAGTAAGCGCCGCCCATGTCGAAGTCGGCAAACCACATCTCTTCAGTTTCAAGGTATTGCGCCTCCATGTTGAAGATGCCGGCGTGGGCCACGAGGGCAGCGAAGCGACCTTCGTGGTGGCCTGCGAGCCAGTAGACGGAGAAGCCGCCGTAGCTTGCGCCGATGGCACCGATGTGGTCGGCGTCAATGTATGATTCGCGCTTCATGTCGTCCACGGCAGAGAAATAGTCGCGCATGTTCTGGCCGCCGTAGTCGCCTGAAATCTGACGGTTCCATTCGGTGCCGAAGCCCGGGAGGCCGCGACGGTTGGGGCAGATGATTATGTATCCGTTGGAGGCCATAATCTGGAAATTCCAGCGATAGCTCCAGAACTGGCTGACAGCCTGCTGGGGACCACCCTGACAGTAGAGCAGCGCGGGATACTTCTTATTGGGGTCGAAATCAGGCGGATATACCACCCAAGTGCACATCTCTTTGCCGTCGGTGGTGGGCACCATGCGCTTCTCGACCTTGCCGAGTTTGAGCTTGCCTATGAGTTCATCGTTCACATGAGAGATGTCGGCCACAGTGCCGTCGGTGGCAGCGAGGCAGATCTCGTTGGGGCGGCTCATATTGTGGCGCAGAGCCAGGATGCGGCCGTCAGCCAGAGGCTCGGGGCTCACATAGTCCCACACGCCTTCGGCCACGATGCGGAATTGCGGGTTGGCTACATTGACCTTGAAGATAGGCATCGTGCCCTGATAGTAAGCGTTGAGCACTATATCCTTGCCGTCGGGAGTCCATTTGAGACCCTCTACGCTGTAGTCCCAGCCGGCCTCGGCGGTGAGATTGCGAATCTTGCCTGAAGCCATGTCCATCACGAGCAGACGGTTCTGGTCGCTCTCAAACTTGGGAGTCTCCATGCTCATCCAGGCGAGCTGAGAGCCGTCGGGGGAGAAGACGGGGTTGGTGTCATAGCCCTGGCCGGTAGACTCGGTGAGACACTTGGTGCTCTTAGTCTTAAAGTCGTAGAGATAAAGATTTGAGTCAGTGGAGAAAGCGTAAGCCTGACCGGCGAGCTTGCGAGAGGTGTAGACGAGCTGCGAACCGTCGGGGCTCCATGCGAAAGTCTCGGCGCCACCGAAGGGCTTCATGGGGCACTCATAGGGCTCACCCTCCATAATGTCGGTGGCTGTGCCGAGCTTGGAGCCGTCGAAGTCAGCAACGAAGGGGTGAGGGATTTCGGTTACCCATTCGTCCCAATGCTTATACATGAGGTCGTCTACCACGCGGCCGGTGGTGAGGGGGAGGCCTTTCAGCACATCCTCATTCTTATTGAAGGGCTTGATCTGCGCGCCGTAGACCACGCGGCTACCGTTGGGGGCAAACTCAAAGCAGTCCACACCCTGAGGCGCTTCGGAGATGGCGCGCGCGCCGCGGCCATCGGGGAAGATGGTGAAAATCTGATTCTTGTCGGTCTTGGGGTCCTTGCTGATGAAGGCGAGCCGGCGTCCGTTTTCAATCCAGCGGACGTTAGCCTCGGAGCCGGGAGTGTGTGTCAGGCGGGTGATTTCGGTGCCGTCGATGTTCATCACATAGACCTCGGCGTTAGCTTTGTTTTGAGCTATGTCTTCGTAAGCCACGGTGAATGCCACCTTCTTTCCGTCGGGGGAGACTGTGGCCTCGTTGATACGGCCAAAAGCTTCGAGAATTTCGGGCGTAATCTTACCGTCGACAACGGTAACTTCAGGACGCTCAATCACTTCACTCTGAGTGTCGAGGCCATTCTGGCAGCCGGTGAGAGCAGCCGAAAGCAGCAGCGTGCTCATGGTAGAGATTTTCAGTTTGTTCATTTATTTAAGGCATTGAATAATATAGGGCGAAATTAGAGAAAATTTTTAAAACACACAAATTTTAGGGGATATACTCACCCGTAATAACGCAAACATACCGCGCCGCCGGGCAGCACGGTATGTCTGGTGATAATATGTAATGCAGGAGACATCAGTTTCGCGTCGCCGCTTATTGCTGCTGCAGCCGAAAATTAATAGGCACAGTATAATAAGTTCTTACAGGCATGCCATTATTTTTGCCGGGAGCCCACTTAGGCATTATAGACGCTAATCTCAGTGCCTCGGCATTAAGCTCTTCATTTACGCCGCGGACTACACGCGGATTAGTGACAGTGCCATCTTTTTCAATGGTGAGCCGCATTATTACTTTACCTTCAATATGGCTTTCCCGAGCATTTTCCGGATATCTCAGATTATCCTTTATCCACGTCATAAGCGCTCCTTGTCCTCCGGGAAAGACCGCCTGTGTTTCAGTTTCAATAAAAAGATGCTCTTGGGTAGTATTGTCATCTCTCTGCTGTGCAGCGGCGGGAAAGCTGATGGGGCTTAGGAGCAGTAACAGAATTAAGGAGGATTTTTTCATAGGAGTGAGAGATTTAAGGGTTATCAAAGGGTTATTTGAGGCGGAAAGAGTAGCCGAGCGTCAGCATTATCTGCATGGTGTTGGCTGCGGAGAAGGCTTCGGTGCGGCCGCATTTCATTATGTTTCCCAGGCCGTAATAGAATCGGGCTTCGAGGTTGAGGCTGTTGCGGGAGTTGAGGAAGTATTCCATGCCGAGGCCGCCGGAGATTCCGAAGTCTACGGCGCTACCGAGCGGTTCGGTGAGCTGTGCTATCTGTCGGTCTTTCAGCGGAAAGCCGGGTATGGTCTGCACCTGCTCGGGATCGAAGTTGGCCGAGGTGGATGAGGCTATGCGGAAGCCTATCTCCGGGCCGGCGTTGATGAAGAAGTGGGCGCGGCTGGAACCGAAGTAGATGTGGGCCAGCACGGGAATCTGCAGATAGCTCAGGGTGCGGGAATAGTGAAATTGAGAGGCATCCTCGAAATCCTCTTTCCATCCGCGTTGCTCAAAGTTGAGCTCGCCGATAAGACCGAAGTGGTTCTCCTCGATGTAGCGAAATGTTACGCCGGCCATGGGGGTGAAGAGCATCCCCTGGCGCACATTGGGGTTGAACTGCACCCGGCTCATGCTCATGCCGGCTTTGGCGCCGATGAAGCAGTTGCCCTCGTAGTGAGTCTGCGCGAGCATGGAGACAAGGGTGGTGAAGAGAATCAGCAGGAAGATGAAAAGGCGTTTCACAGGCGAATCTTGTCTACAGTGTTATAGGGGGTGAGGTGCACAAAATAGACCACTGAGTTGAGCAGACCGTTCCAGGGCTGTCGGCGGCTCAGCGAGAGGTCGAGCTGCAGGGCACTGGTGGCGGAGGAGGTGTCGGTAAGCTCGCCTCTGCCGGCCAGGATGGGGAGGAGTCCGCGGGCTATGTCGTAGCCCATGGCAGCGTAGCCGGGGAAGGATTTCAGGGGGGCTGCTCCGAAATTCTCGGCAAATGTTTTCTCGAATTCGGCTACCTTAGGCTCGGTGGAATCCATGTAGAAGCGCGAGGGGATGTATGTGTCGGCCTTCTGCATGGCGCTCTTCAAGGCGTCGGCATAGACCACCCATGTGGGGCGGCCTATCACGGAAATCTCCACGGCCGGGTTCTTGTCAATAATCTTCTCCACGTCGGCGAGCAGCTTTGAGATTTCGGCGCGCTTATTGAGGTCAGACACAATCACATAGCTCTGTCCGGGCTTAAAATTATATGTGGCTATGTCGGCGTAGCCGGGCACGGTCTCGTAGCTCTTGCCTTCGCGGATGAGGCGCTCGAGCAGCAGGAGGCTCACGCAATCGCCGTCGGCATCATCGTCAGCCACGTAGAGGAAATGGCTGTCCCCCTTTGCGGCCATCAGGAAGTCGGTGCATGAGGCGTAGAAATCGGCCGAGGGTGGGAGCACCTGCACAAGCGAAGGGGACTCGGCGAAGAGGTTGCTTTTGGCGTCAAACACATTTATCAGCTGCTTGCCGGCGGCATCGGCAAACTCTGCGAGTGGGGCGGGGAAATCACGGTCGAAGGTGGTGATGATTACCCGAGAATTGCTCAGCAGCGAGTCAGCCTCCAGCGTTTTGAGCGAGAGCGAGGAGGGGTCTATGCGCCTTACGTGGAGATTGAGGGGTCCGGCGCTGCGCTTAAGCTCCTCCACGGCCAGAAGCATGCCGCGCACAAACTCGTTGTCGCGCTTGTGGTCGTCGGCAGCGGTGCCGGTGATTACGGTCACCTCAAGTGGTCCCGTCAGGGGGAGGCCATGCACCTCGTTATAGATTGCGCGGCGTCCGTCGGCAGACTCTTCGCGCGGGTCGGTGACCACTACCATCTGCTCCACTATGGTGTCTTGCAGCAGGGGGATGTTTATCTTTTTACCCTTTACGGGAGCCTCGGTGCCGGGGTTTACCTGCAGCAGCAGATTTTGGGGCACACGGGCTTCGGCTGCGATTGATTCCCAGGTGTCGCCGTTGCCCACTTTGTAGGAGCGGGTGCCGGCCACGGTCTTTTCGGTAGCTGCACGCATCTCGGTGCGGGGTGCCGGATAGCCGGGCGTGATGCGCAGGGTCATCCCCTCCTTAAGTCTGTCAGGCTGCAGGCCGGGGTTGAGCTTGAAAAGCTGCGCTACTGTGGTGCCCTGCGAGCGTGCCAGCTGATAGAGGGTAGTCCCTTCGGGCACCTGATAGATTTCGGGTGCGGGGGCCTCGCCGGCAGGGAGCGGGGTGGAAGGGGCGGGAGCCGTCACCGTCTGAGGTCCGGGCTGGAAAGCGGGCGAAGGGGTGGGTTGCACCTGCGGTTCCGGTTGCGGTTCGGGTGCGGAAACGGGCTCGGGTACCGGCTGATTTACAGACTCCTCCAGGGGATAATAGAGCACATCGCCCTTCTTTATCTCCGAGCTGCCGGGGTTGAATTTGAGAAATAGTTCCTCGTCCCAGCCGAAACGGTTGAGAATACCGAAAACACTTTCTCCCCCCTGGGAGGTATAGTAGTAGCATTGGTGCCCCTCGTGCTCAGTGACGGGCAGACCGGGATTCTGCTGAGCGTGAAGCGAGAGGGCCGACATGCCGAGCACGAGCCCGGCTCCCAAAGATGTAAAGAGTCTGTTCATATTGAGGTTAGCCGCGAAAATTTAGCTTTTTAAGGTAACGCACAGGCACCCGGTTTTAGTGCCTGTGCGTAGTTGAATTTATTTCAGTGCGTAGTGACCTTCAGTAGCCATCTGCTGATAGGCAAGCACGCCCTCGTTGTCGAGTTCGATGGTGCGGAAGTCGCCGGCGGGGGTGATCATCTTCACGTGAGTGTCATCTACAAAAGTCATGAAGGGGATCTGCTCGCCGTCTACGTTCACGGCCCAGGTGCGGTCCTCTTCGATGAAGTCAAGGCGCACAGTCTCGCCGGAGGTCTCGTCGATTATGTCGTAGCCCTTGCCGTCGCATTTCACGAGGTAGGTGCCGTGGTCGGTGTCAATCTTCTTTGTGCCGCAAGCCACGGGATTGTCGCCGCTCCAGAACTCAATGGAGTTGATGATGAGCAGGTCGGCTACGGCAGTCACCTCATAGACGGGGAGCACCCAGAAAGCTATGAACACCAGCTCGTTGACAAACTTGTTGCCTACGGTTTTATTCCAGGTCAGCACCTTATTGGTGAGAGCGAATTTACCGATGCAGGAGCTGAGGCACATAGAGCCTGCGAGAGTAAGAATCAGAGCTACAGGAAGAATTTTCTTTTTCATAATATGCTGTTATTTGTGGGGAGTTTATATTTAATTAGAGAGGAATTGATTTCAAATGCTAAGGGCTCTAAAACCTAACACCTAAGCACTAAAGAGGAATCTTAGCCTTATAAGCTGCGTAGGTGTTCATCACGCGCTTCACATAGTCCACCGTCTGGGTGCCTTTGAAGTATCCGTACTTCACATCGGGGTCGCGATAGAACTGCGGGTTGCTTTTCAGCAGGAGCGCCTGCTCCACCTCGCCGCTCCAGACCTTGGGATTGTGGCCCGATTTGCTGGCTATCGTGATGGCGTCGAGCACATGAGCCTGGCCGCTGTTGTAGGCCGCCACGATGAACTTAATCCTCTCCTCGCGGTCCTGCACCTTTGGCTTGAAGAGCTTGTCGAGCTCGGCAATCACCTTGACGGCGGCCTTCACATTGAGCTCAGGGTCAGTGATTTGACCGGCTGGGAGCCCCATGGCAGAAGCCGTGCGGGGCATGAGCTGCATCAGACCGCGCGCGCCTGCCCAGGAGACTACATTCACATCGAAATGCGACTCATTGTAGGCTTGCGCAGCCAGCAGGCGCCAGTCCCAGTTTATCTCCTTGGCGTAGCGCTTGAAGATTTCGTCATATTGCGAAATGCGTCCGCCGCCGAGCATGGCCCCTTGAGGCACATCGGTGTTGCCGCTGTCAGCGTCGGGGAGTTGCTTGGAGAGCTCATAGTATCGGCGGTAGATTCCCTTGCTTGCCGAGGCTGTCTTGCCGTCGCGGGTCCAGGTGTCGATGGCGCGCGCCAGAGTGGTGTCAGAGGGAGCCACGGCCCATGATGCCGTCTGCTCCATGCCCACCGCCAGCGACACGTCGATATGGTCGTAATAGGTCCGTGAAATGCGGGCTATGTCGGAGTCAATCACCGTGAGGGGTATCTCGCCGCGCTCCACCATGTCAATCATGTCCTCGGTCACTACCGAGTCCTTGGCAATCGGCATAATCTGTATGCCGCCCCCCAGCTCGCGGTTCAGGTTCTGCAAGCGGTAGTAATACTTCGAGTCCTTCTCTACATACACCTTCTTGCCGGGGAGCTGAGTGACATCGGTTATGAGCGGCTGCCCCTCGTTCTTGCGCTGCACCAGCACCTGATGGTTTTCGGTGAGGGGACCGCAGTGGAGCACCTGACTTTTGTATTCCGCCGTGCGGGGAATCTCATAGGCCAGCACATTGACCTTGCCGGTCTTGAGCATGGTCAGCAGCTCATGGAAATTATCGGCAATCTCCACCTTCATCGGGAGCTGGTGGTCAGCGGCAAACTTGGAGATGAGCTCATATTCGTAGCCCATAGGCTGTTCGCGATAAAGGAAGTAGGAGCTCGGGCTGTAGAGGGTGCCTACCCTCAGAGTGTCGGGCAGAGGCTGCTCCCCGGCGCCCATCGGCGCCGAGGCGGAGTCGGCTGAGCTCCCCTTGCCTGCCCCGCAAGAGGCAAGCAGGCAGGTCAGCAGCAGGACCCCGAGCAGTCGGTATGTGCCCGGCAGAGTCATCAGCCCTCGTAGCTGAATTCGCCCTTGTCAGAGCGAATGGTGAGATGCTTGCCCGGCTTGGAGGCCTTCTCCACGCGGCCTACGATGCGGGCCGGTATGCCGAACGATTCGCTGATTTCCATCACGCGGGCGGCATGCTCCTCGGGCAGATAGATTTCCATGCGATGGCCCATGTTGAACACCTTGTACATCTCCTTCCACTCCGTGCCGCTCTGCTCCTGGATGAGTGCGAACAGCGGGGGGATGGGGAAGAGATTGTCCTTAACGACATGAAGCCCCTCGGCCAGGAAGTGAAGAATCTTGGTCTGGGCACCGCCGGAGCAGTGAATCATGCCGTGGATGTCGCTTCTCATCACCTCGAGCAACTTCTTGATTACGGGGGCGTAAGTGCGGGTGGGGGAGAGCACGAGCTTGCCGGCGTCGAGACCGGTGCCCTCCACGGGGTCGGTCAGGCGGCAGCCGCCGGAATACTTGAGGTCGGCGGGCACAGCCGGGTCGCAGGTCTCGGGATACTTCTCCAGCAGATACTTGGCGAAGACGTCGTGGCGCGCCGAGGTCAGACCGTTGCTGCCCATGCCGCCGTTATATTCCTTCTCGTATATGGCCTGGCCGAATGATGCGAGGCCCACGATTACGTCGCCCTCGCTGATGTTGCTGTTGTCAATCACATCGGCGCGGCGCATGCGGGCCGTCACGGTGGAGTCTACTATAATAGTACGCACGAGGTCGCCAACATCGGCAGTCTCGCCGCCGGTGCTCACGATGTTCACACCATGCTCGCGGAGCTCGGCGAGCAGCTCCTCGGTGCCATTGATGATGGCGGCAATCACGGAGCCGGGTATGAGGCCCTTGTTGCGGCCTATGGTCGATGAGAGCAGAATGTTGTCGGTGGCGCCCACACAGAGCAGGTCGTCGATGTTCATGATCAGAGCATCCTGAGCGATGCCTTTCCATACGGACATGTCGCCCGTCTCGCGCCAGTAGGCGTAAGCCAGACTCGACTTGGTGCCTGCGCCGTCGGCGTGCATGATGTTGCAGTAATCAGGGTCACCGCCGAGCACATCGGGAATAATCTTGCAAAACGCACCGGGGAAAATACCCTTGTCTACATTCTTGATAGCGGCATGCACATCCTCTTTCGTAGCGGACACTCCGCGCAGGTCATATCTGTTGCCTTCCATAAAAAACTTGATTGAAAACTTCCGGAAAAAGTTTAGCTTGAAATGTTAAAAAACATTTAATATCTATATGTGCACAAAGGTACGCAATTTTTTTCACATTCAGGGGGTTGATGCGCAAAATCTTCAAAATGTTGCACAATCGGCGGGGCGGTGTGCAGAAAATTGTGCACAAAGCCGCGGCGGGTGTGCAAAACCGGTTGCGCAGATGGCGGGGAGGTGTGCAAAAATCCCGCTGATTGCACACGGGGCGAGGAGGTGTGCAAAATCCTAAATCACGTTAAATGACTGATAATGACCGCTTAGGGATTTGGCAGAATGTGAAATTTTTATTAACTTTGCATCAACAAAACGGGAAGACCGCCTGCCGGACCCCTCCGGAAAGGCTGATTCGCAAGCCGCTCAGGCGGCGCAAAAATTCCCCGAACCAAGTATAGAATTCTTAAGGAACAGATTGTAGTAACAACACGCAAATGAAACTTAAAAACATTATCATACCCGCTCTTGCACTCATCTTTTCTGTAGGTGCATCAGCTCAGACCAAACACAACGCACACGCACAGGCTCACGCCACCCACGCTCATATAGCAAAAGCCACTACCGCTACCGATCGCGCTCGTATCGATCATTTCCTCGAAGAAGAGGTTGCCACCCGCGAGGGCGCAAAAGGACAGAGCGCTCAGTCACTCTCCATGATCGACGACCTGCTCAAGGAAGCCAACACTCACATAGGCAAACGATATGTACACGGCTCCAAAGGCCCCAACACTTTCGACTGCTCCGGCTTCACCAGCTACGTCTACAAGCAGTTTGGCTACAAAATCTCACCCGCTTCACGCATTCAGGCCAACGACGGTGTGGCTGTAGCTCCCGGCGACCTCCGCAAGGGTGACCTCGTATTCTTTACCAGCCCCCGCAGCGGCGGCGGTGTAGGCCACGTAGGCATCGTGGTTTCTGCCGACAACACTACCGGCCGTTTCAAATTCATCCACGCAAGCCTCAAGGGTGTGAAAATCAGCGAGAACACCGGCTACTACGCCAAGTCTTATCTCCGTGCTCGCCGAATCATCACCAACTAAGAAGAACCTTCTACCTTATATAATATAACAATCGCTTCAGCAAGGCGGCGGCCGCTCTCCCAAAACGAGAGCGCCCGCCGCCTTGCTGTAAAGACACGCAGATGTGTGCGCTGCATACATCCGACCCACTTGGTGGATTTGGGTTTTTCGATGGTTTTTATTACTTTTGCAGCTAATTGTAAAATAGAAATAAGTAAGTGTCAAAAATTAATGGACATATAAGGCGCAGTTATTTTCGAGGCGATTTCGCCGCGGAGCGAAGGAGCATAGCGAGCTATGCGACTGAGTGACAAGGTGAAAGCGGCCGAAAAGAACAAGAATTATATGTTCAAGATATAACACTTACTTATGAATTTGATATCGTTTAATTTTTGACACTTACTTAAGTTTAGACTCTATGGATACTAATCAGGATAAGAAAAAAGTGGTGCTCAGCGGTATTCGCGCCACCGGCAATCTCCACCTCGGCAACTATTACGGGGCGCTCAACAAATTCGTGCGTATGCAGGATGATTATGATTGCCGCTTCTTCATAGCCGATCTGCACGCTCTCACCACGCATCCGGACCCTGCCATGCTCCACGCCAATGTGAAAAGTATTCTGGCGGAGTATCTCGCTGCCGGCCTCGACCCGGAGAAGAATATACTCTATGTGCAGAGCGACGTGCCGGAGATTTCGGAGATGTATCTGCTTATGAATATGCACGCCGGCATAGGCGAGCTGATGCGCACCGCATCCTTCAAGGACAAGGCCCGCAAGGCTCTCGGCATAGCCAAGCCCGGCGCCGGTGCTGATGACGATGACATAGAGAAGGAAATCATAGGTAACAATCACAACAAGAGTGTGAACGCCGGTCTGCTCACTTACCCCACGCTGATGGCTGTAGACATCCTCATCCATCACGCCGACTTCGTGCCCGTAGGCAAGGACCAGGAGCAGCACCTGGAGCTTACGCGCCGCTTTGGCCGCCGCTTCAATTCGTTCTACAAGACGGATTATTTCAGCGAACCGGTCAACTTCAATTTCGGCGGTCAGGCTGTGAAGGTGCCCGGCCTTGACGGCTCCGGCAAGATGGGCAAGAGCGAGGGTAACTGCATTTACCTCATTGACGACGAGAAGACTCTGCGCAAAAAGGTGATGCGCGCCGTAACCGACCAGGGTCCGCAGGAGCCCAACTCCACCCCCACCGAGCCTATTCAGAACCTCTTCACCCTCATGGAGCTCGTGAGCGATCCCTCCACACTGGAGCACTTCAAGCAGGCCTATGCTGACTGCTCCATCCGCTACGGCGACCTCAAGAAGCAGCTTGCCGAAGACATACTGAAGGTGACGCTCCCTATCCGCGAGCGTATTCTCGACCTGCGCGACAACGATGAATACCTGTCAAAGGTGGTGCGTCGCGGTGCGGAGCAGGCGCGCGAGGTTGCCGCTAAGACTCTGCGCGAGGTTCGCGAGATTATGGGCATACGCAAATTCTGAGCCGATGCGCGTAAAGTGGATTGCGACAATCTGTCTGTTGGTCTGCGTCTGCCTGATGGGGAGCTGCGGCAAGAATGGCGGTGAGCAGCGGGTGGTGAGTGTCACCATCCCCCCGCAGCAGTGGCTGCTGCAGCAGATTGTGGGGGACCGCTACAAGGTGACCGCCCTGCTTCCCCCCGGAGCCAATCCGGAGACTTTTGAGCCCGACATGCAGCAACTGATGGACCTGCAGAACTCGGCAGCCTATTTTAAGGCAGGCATGCCCGGATTCGAAGAGTCCATGCTGGGAAAGATGAAAGATAATTTCCCCGACCTGCCGGTCTATGATTCCTCCGAAGGGGTGGAGCGCCTGACGGGCACCCACTCGCAGCATGACAGCCACGGAGATGACCACGCCGCTGATCCGCATGTGTGGACCTCGCTGAAAAATGCACGTGTGATGGCCGCCAACATGCTCCGGCACATGGTGGCGATCGACCCCGAAGGCCGGGAGATATATACCGCAAATTTCAACAGACTCGACAGCCGCCTGGCGGCTCTTGACGATTCCATAGCCGGAGTGCTGGCCGGGCGTGCGGGCACATCGTTCATGGTGTGGCACCCCTCGCTGAGCTATTTCGCCCGTGACTACGGGCTGCAGCAGATAGCCATGGAGGCCGATGGCAAAGAAGCCTCCGTGAAGCAGCTCCGCCGGCAGGTGGATGCCGCCGGCGCCCATCGCCCGGTAGTCTTTTTCCTGCAGCAGGAATATGACTCACGCGGAGCGCGCACACTGGCCGGCGAGATTGGTCTGCCCACAGCCTCCATAGCGGTGATGTCGGCCGATATAGCCGACCAGGTCCGACAGATAACAAAGGTAATCAATGAACATTGACCATAAAGTTGACGCGCAAGGATTGCGTATGGCGCCCCCTCCCATAATAGAATTGGATGGGGTGAGCGTCTGCTATGAGAAGTCGCGTCCTCCGGTGCTCAGCGACATAAATCTCTCGATAGATAAAGGGAGTTTCACAGCCATCACCGGCCCCAACGGAGGGGGTAAGACCACTCTGCTCAGAGTAATACTCAAGCTGCTCACCCCCACCTCCGGCCGGGTGCTCTACCGCCGGGAGGGGCAGGTGGTGAAGAGTCTGCCCATAGGCTACCTCCCGCAGAAAAGCATGATCGACACCCGCTTCCCCATCACGGTGAAAGAGGTGCTTCTCTCGGGGCTGTTGCGAGGCATCTGCAGCCGTCCGCGGCAGGGTGACCTCGAGAAGCTGGAGGAGATAGCCACGCTCACCGGCACCGCCGATTTTCTGGACCGCCCCATCGGAGCTCTCTCCGGCGGCCAGTTGCAGCGCACACTGCTGGGGCGCGCCCTGATTTCTGACCCTGAGGTGCTGGTGCTCGACGAACCCCTGTCATACGTGGACAAGCGCTTCGAGCAACAGATTTACGGAATAATAGAGGGGCTCTCTCACCGCACCACCATCCTGCTCGTGAGCCACGAAATGTCAATCATCTCAGGCATGGCCACCCGCCACCTGATTGTGGACCACGGCATCCATGCCTGCTCCGCGCTTCACCATTACGTACCCACCGATTGCCGATGATACTCAACTACATTTGGATAGCTTTCTTCATCGTGGCCTTTCTCTGCTGCCTGGGCACCACGCTGTTCACCGGCAACACCGGCATCTGGACCGAGGTCATGAATGCCTCGTTCAGCCAGGCGGCGTTTGCTTTTGAAATCTCGCTGGGTCTGACCGGTGTGCTCTCCCTCTGGCTCGGCATAATGAAGATAGGGGAGCGCGCCGGGGTGACCGGGCGTCTTGCCCGCATGGTCTCGCCGCTCTTCTCGCGCCTGTTTCCGGGCATCCCCGCAGGGCACCCGGCGCTCGGCGCCATCTTCATGAACATCTCGGCAAACATGCTCGGCCTTGACAACGCCGCCACGCCTATGGGACTGAAGGCCATGCAGGAGATGCAGACACTCAATCAGCGAAAAGATACGGCCACCGACGCCATGATAATGTTTCTGGTGCTTAACGCCTCGGGGCTCTGCCTGATTCCTATAAGCATCATGATGTATCGCGCGCAGGGTGGAGCGGCTAATCCCACCGATGTGTTCATACCCATACTTCTGGCCACCGGCATAGCCACACTCGTGGGTCTCGTGGCCCTCTGCATCAAGCAGCGCATACGCTTTGACCGCGTGCTGGTGAGCTGGCTCGCGGGCATAGCGCTCGCGATAGGGGGCGTTGTCTGGTTCTTTGCCTCGCTGCCGGCCGACAAGATGGAGTCTTACTCGGCCTTTGCGGCCAACTTCATTCTGTTTGCGGTCATAATCCTCTTCATAGTGGCGGGGCTGCGCAAGCGGCTCAACATCTACGACACCTTCATAGAGGGTGCTAAAGAGGGCTTCAAGACCGCTGTCATGATTATTCCTTACCTCGTAGCCATCCTCGTGGCCATCGGCATGCTTCGCGCCTCGGGCGCCTTGGGAGTGCTGACCGGCTGGGTGGAGCAGGGGGTAGCGCTCATAGGCATCGACACACAGTGGGTGGGGGCACTCCCCACCATGCTTATGAAGCCGCTCAGCGGCAGCGGCTCGTGTGCCATGATGCTCGATGTGATGCAGGCGGAAGGGGCCGACGCGTTTGTCAGCAAACTGGCCGCATGCGTGAGGGGAAGCACCGACACAACCTTCTACATACTGGCCGTATATTTCGGCTCTGTAGGGGTTATGCGCACCCGCTATGCAGCAGGCTATGCGCTGCTGTGCGACCTGATAGGCGCCGTTTCGGCCACACTGATAGCCTATCTGTTCTTCTAATAGGAATTTTTAACGGACAGGATTTTGCGGTCTAATCTTTTTGGCGTATTTTTGGCAAAAATTCTAAACAAAGCCTAATCCTGTATTGTAACCTATGGATATTACAGAAATATTCGACAGGGTCATTGACGAACAGCGTTCGCTTGACGTGGCCGACAGCGAATTTCGCCGCATGTTAGTTGACGACCCCGAGCTCCGCCGGCAGTACCGCGCGTGGTGTGCCGAGCAGGAGATAAGTGAAAAACGTGGATTTTTAGATTACTGCCGGCAGCGTTTCGACGAAGCTGAAAGCTGCTGGGATGCACTCGCACCCGATGAAGAAGATTATTGATCACACCCGTTGCACCTTCCTGCCCGAATGGGCGCCGCAACAGGCCGTGCTGCTCACGCTGCCGCACGCCGACACCGATTGGGCGTATATGCTCACCGAGATTCATGACTGCTACCGAGGCATACTCCGAGCCCTGCGTGGCTGCGGCAGCCCGGTGCATCTGCTCGTGCGCTCCCGCAAGGAGGCTGACGAGGTCCTCGGCGCCGACCTGCTGTGCGACGTGACGCTGCATGTGGCCGACTTCAACGACACCTGGATTCGTGACTACGGCCCGCTGACCATCTCCTCGCCCACGGGCCTGTTGACGCTGGACTTCGGCTTCAACGGCTGGGGACTCAAGTTTGCCTCTGACCGCGACAATCTCGTAAATCTCAACATGGCCCGCGAGGGGTTCATGCCCGAGTGCTACGTCAATCAGCGAGACTTCGTGCTCGAAGGGGGCTCGGTGGAGACCGATGGGCGCGGCACTCTGCTCACCACTACCCGCTGCCTCTGTTCACCCAACCGTAACGGCGGCCTCACAAAGGATGAAGCCGAGGCGGAGCTGCGCCGGCGCCTGAATGTGGAGCACATACTCTGGCTGGACCACGGTGCTCTGGCCGGCGACGACACCGACAGCCATATCGACACACTTGCGCGTCTGGCGCCTCACGACACCATAATCTACACCGGCTGCGCCGACCACGATGATGAGCATTTCCATGACCTGCGCCTCATGGCCGAGAATCTGAGGGCCATGCGCACCCCCGCCGGCAACCCCTTTAATCTGGTGGAGCTGCCTCTGCCCGATGCTATCTTTGATGAAGAGGAGGGGATACGGCTTCCGGCTACGTATGCCAATTACCTTATCACCAACCGCAAGGTGCTCGTGCCCTCTTACGGTCAGCCTCAAAAAGATGAACTGGCGCGTCTGATTCTTGAGAGCGTCTTCACTGACCACACTGTGGAAAGCGTGGACTGCCGCGCTCTCATCCGCCAGCATGGCTCCCTGCATTGCGCCACAATGCAGATACCCTCATAAGTTCATAGACCTCCCTCCTGACAGGAAAATATGACCCAAAGAATAATACCAGTGGCCCTGTGCCAGCAATCATACGGCTCCGATGTGGCCGCCAACAGACAGAAAAATCTCCACGCTATAGCTCGTGCGGCTGAGGGTGGTGCTAAGCTCGTGGTGCTCTCCGAGCTTCACGATTCGCTTTATTTCTGCCAGACTGAGAATGTAGACACTCACGACCTGGCCCACCCCCTTGATGCCGACAGCTGCCGTGCTTATGCCGAGGCTGCCCGCCGACATGGTGTGGTGCTTGTGTGCAGCTTCTTCGAGAAGCGCGCGCCGGGCATCAGCCATAACACCTCGGTGGTCTATGACGCCGACGGGTCCGAGGCGGGGCGCTACCGCAAGATGCACATACCCGATGACCCGGCCTACTATGAGAAATTTTATTTCACACCCGGCGACCTCGGTTTCCATCCCATTCAGACCTCGCTGGGCAAGCTCGGCGTGCTCGTCTGCTGGGACCAGTGGTTCCCGGAGGCTGCCCGCATCATGGCGCTCTCCGGCGCCGAGATGCTGATCTACCCCACCGCCATAGGTCTTGAGAGCACTGACACCCCCGAGGAGCAGCAGCGTCAGCGCGAGGCATGGATCACCGTGCAGCGCGGCCACGCAGTGGCCAACGGACTGCCCGTGGTGACTGTAAACCGCGTGGGCTACGAGCCGGACCCCTCCGGTGCCACCGGTGGCATACAGTTCTGGGGGAGCTCCTTCGTGGCCGGCCCGCAGGGTGAATTCCTGTATCAGGCCCCCACGGACCGCGAGGAAATCAAGATCGTGGAGATAGACATGAACCGAGGCGAGCAGGTGCGCCGCTGGTGGCCCTTCCTGCGCGACCGCCGCATTGACGCTTATTCACCCCTGCTTAAACGCTTTAACGACTGATGGTAAGCCTACAGAATCTGGGGGTGGAATTCAGTGCCCGACCCCTTTTCAGCGGTATCAACGCCGTAATCAATAAGACCGACCGCATAGCACTCGTGGGGAAGAATGGTGCGGGAAAGAGCACGCTGCTCAAAATCATAGCCGGCATGCAGGAACCCACCACCGGCACCGTGGGGAAGCCTTCGGACCTGACGCTGGGCTATCTGCCGCAGCAGATGGTTCTGGCCGACGACACCACCGTGATGGATGAGGTGAAGAAGGCCTTCAGCCACATCACGGCGCGCAAGGAGGAGGTGGAGCGTATCACCGCCAGTCTGGCCGAGCGCACTGACTACGAGAGCGAGGATTACGCGCGCCTCATTGACCGCTTGACATATCTCAACGAGCGCATAGACATAGAGGGTGCCGACAACATGATAGCCGAGGCGGAGCGCACGCTGACGGGTCTGGGCTTCGAACGCTCCGATTTCAATCGCCCTACCTCGGAGTTTTCCGGCGGTTGGCGTATGCGTATAGAGCTGGCTAAAATTCTGCTGCAGCGTCCCGACCTGCTGCTGCTCGACGAGCCCACCAACCATCTTGACATAGAGTCCATACAGTGGCTGGAGCAGTTTCTGGTGAGCAGCGGCAAGGCTGTGCTGCTCGTGAGCCACGACCGCGCGTTCATAGACAATGTCACCAACCGCACCATCGAGATTTCCTGCGGAAAGGCTTACGACTACAAGGTGAACTACTCTCAGTTCGTGGAGCTGCGCAAGGAGCGCGTGGAGCAGCAGATGCGTGCTTACGAGAATCAGCAGAAGACCATAGCCGACCTCAAGGACTTCATAGAACGTTTCCGCTATAAGGCCACCAAGGCCGTGCAGGTGCAGAGCCGCATCAAGCAGCTGGAGAAGATTGTGCCGATAGAGGTCGATGAGGTGGACACCTCTCACCTCAACCTGCGTTTCCCCCCGGCACCCCGCAGCGGCGACTTCCCCCTGATACTGGAGGATGTGGGTAAGGCCTACGGCGACCATCAGATTTTTGACCACGCCACCTTCACGCTGCGTCGCGGCGAGAAAGTGGCCTTCGTGGGCAAGAACGGCGAGGGTAAGTCCACGCTCGTGAAGTGCATCATGCAGCAGATTCCCTTCACCGGCAGCCTGAAGATAGGCCACAATGTGAAGATAGGCTACTTCGCGCAGAATCAGGCGCAGTTGCTCGACGGCGAGCTGACCGTGTTTGACACCATCGACCATGTGGCTGTGGGGGATGTGCGCCTCAAGATTCGCGACCTGCTGGGCGCCTTCATGTTTGGCGGCGAGGCCTCTGACAAGAAAGTGAAGGTGCTGAGCGGCGGCGAGAAGACTCGTCTGGCCATGCTTCGCCTCCTGCTTGAGCCCATGAACCTGCTGATTCTCGACGAGCCCACCAACCACCTCGACATGAAGACCAAGGATATACTCAAAGAGGCTATCCGAAACTTTGACGGCACTGTGATTGTGGTGAGCCATGACCGTGAATTCCTGGATGGCCTGGTGGAAAAGGTCTACGAGTTTGGGGGCGGAAAGGTGCGTGAACACTTAGGTGGCATCTATGACTTCCTCCACTCCCGCAAAATCGATTCTCTCAACGACCTGGGAACCCCCAAGCCCGCTGAAAAGAAGATGCCTGCCCCCGACAAAAAGCCGGAACCGGCAGCCCCCTCTGCCCCCGCGCCGGCAAAAAAGCAGTTGAGCTATGCCGAGCAGAAGGAGCGGGAGAAGATGCTCCGCAAGGCACGCAAGGATGTGGAGGAGGCCGAAGCAAAGATAGCTGAGATGGAGGCCCGTCAGGCTGAGATGGAGGCTAAGATGGCCGAGGGGCAGAGTGACCCGGAATTTCTGGAGGAGTATGCCGCCCTCACTAAGAGTCTTGAAAATCAGATGAGTGTCTGGGAACTCGCCCAGATGCGTTATGAAGAAATGAACCAATGAGCAATGACATAAAGCACGGCGTGAAGCTCGCCAATATGCACCCCGCTACCGACCCCGCAGCGGACTTCTATGACTACGCCGCCGGCGGCTGGATTGACGCGCACCCGCTGAAGGGTGAGTATGCCCGCTACGGGCTTTTCGACGACCTGCGCGAGAAGAATCGCGAGCAGGTGAAGGAGCTGATCACCTCGCTGGCAGCTCACCCCGACGCCAAGGTGCCGGGCACTGTGGCGCAGAAAATCAATGACCTCTATGAGATGGGCATGGACACCGAGCGCCGGGAGCGCGAGGGTGCCGAGCCCCTGATGCCGCAGCTGCGCCACATAGCCAAGGCCGACGAGGAGCGGCTCACAGACCTGATTGCCTGGGCGCATCTCGGCCTCACGTCCAGCTTCTTCTCTTCCGGCGTGGGGAGCGACCCCAAGGACTCCACCATGAATATAATGCATGTGGGTGAAGGGGGCCTCGGTCTCGGCGACCGCGACTATTATCTGGTGAAGAGCGAGGAGCACGACAAGATTCTGGAGGCTTACCGCCGCTATATAGTGAAGCTGATGATGCTGACCGGCTACACCGAAGCCGATGCCGAGCGTGTGCGTGACACGGTGATGCGCATTGAGACCGAGCTGGCCGGCTACAAAAAAACTCGCGAGGAGCGCCGCAATCCGCTGTTGGCTTACAATCCCCGCACTATGGAGGAGCTCCGCGCTGAGATGCCCGGCATAGACTTGGACGCTTATTTCCGCGCCCTCAACATCGACGGCCTTGAACGCGTGAATGTAGGTTCGCTCGGCTACCTCAAGAAGCTCAGCGACTATCTGCCCACCCTCTCCCCTCAGGAGGTGAAGGATTATATCTCCTTCCAGGCCGTAGATGCCGCCACCGGTCTTTTGTCGCAGGACTTCTATGATGCAAGCTTCGAGATGTATGATGTGACCATGAGCGGCATAGAGGAGCAGGAGCCCCTTTGGAAACGCGCTATGGCCATCCCCGGTTCCATGCTCGGGCAGGCTCTGGGTCAGCTCTATGTGGAGAAGTATTTCCCCCCGCAGGCTAAGGAGCGGATGGTCACTCTCGTGGAGAATCTGCGCCGTGCGCTGGGGCAGCGCATGATGAGTCTGGAGCGCATGGGTCCCGAAACCAAGGCTAAGGCCATGGAAAAGCTGCAGGCCATGACGGTGAAAATCGGCTACCCCGACAAGTGGAAGGATTACTCCGGAATAACCGTGGACCCCACCCGCAGCTATCTGGAGAATGTCTGCGAGGCTTCACGCTGGTATGTGCGCGACAACTACAACAAGCTCGGAAAGCCGGTGGACCGCGACGAGTGGCTGATGAATCCGCAGACGGTGAATGCCTATTACCGTCCGGACATCAATGACATCTGTTTCCCGGCCGGTATTCTGCAGCCCCCATATTTCGACCTCAATGCTGACGATGCACTGAATTATGGCGCCATCGGTGTGGTGATAGGCCACGAGATGACCCATGGCTTTGATGACCAGGGGCGCCGCTTTGACAAGACCGGTAATCTGAACGACTGGTGGACGCCGGAGGATTCCGATGCGTTCAATAAGATAGCCGACAGGCTCGTGGCGCAGTTCGACGCCATCGAGGTGGCTCCCGGCACCCATGCCAACGGCCGCTTCACGCTGGGCGAAAACATAGCTGACCAGGGTGGCCTGCGTGTGGCCTTCACGGCCTATCAGGAGAGTGGCTCCGACGGGCTCAACCGCACAATCGACGGCTTCACCCCCGCGCAGCGCTTCTTTATAGCCTACGCTCAGCTGTGGGCCGAGAGCATCCGCCCCGAGGAGATTCTCGTGCGCGTGAAGAGCGACCCCCATTCGCTCGGACGCCAGCGCGTAAACGCCACTCTGAGCAACTTGCCGGAATTTGCCGAGGCTTTCTCCCTCCCTCTGCGCGAGGATTCCGTGCTTATCTGGTAACATCAAAAATCTTTACAAATTGAGTTCAACTACTGAAAATCCGGAACTTCAGCTGGCCTACCGGTTGGCTGACCACACCGGTGCCAACATCTTTCTGACAGGCAAGGCGGGAACGGGCAAGACCACTTTCCTGCGCAATCTCTGCACCCGTTCCTCCAAGCGAATAATCGTGGCCGCACCCACCGGTATAGCGGCTATCAATGCACGCGGCGCCACGCTCCACTCGCTGTTGCAACTCAATTTCGGACCATACGTGCCGGGCATGAGGCAGGAGGCACGCAAATTCAGCAAGCGTAAGCTCGCCCTGCTCCGCTCCATGGATATGCTGGTCATCGACGAGATAAGCATGGTGCGTGCCGACCTGCTCGATTATGTGGACGATGTGCTGCGCAGTGTCCGCAATCCTCACCGCCCCTTCGGCGGCGTGCAGCTCCTCATGATCGGTGACCTGCAGCAGCTCCCGCCGGTGGTGAAGGATGCCGAGTGGAGCATGCTGCGCGAGTATTATCAGAGCCCCTACTTTTTCCACAGCCGCGCGCTGGCTCAGGCCGGCTACGTCACCCTGGAGCTCTCAAAGGTCTATCGCCAGGATGATGCCGATTTCCTCTCGCTGCTCAATAATATCCGCGCCGGCAGGGAGCTGCAGAACACGGTGGAGCTGCTTAATCGCCGCTATCAGCCCGATTTCCATCCCGACAACACCAACCCCTGGATACGCCTCACCACTCACAACGCTTCGGCGCGCGCTGTCAATGACCGCGAGATGCAGAAGCTGCCGGGGCGCGAGACGACCTATTCCTGCATTGTGGAGGGCAACTTCCCGGAAAATGCTTATCCGGCCGACGATGTGCTCCGCCTAAAGCCGGGCGCGCAGGTGATGTTTATTAAGAATGACACCGAAGGGCACCGCTACTTCAACGGCATGATAGGGCGCGTGGAGAGCCTGTCGGCCGACGATGTCACGGTCAGTGTGCCCGACGAGGAGGAGCCCATCACGGTGGGGCGCGTGGTGTGGGAGAACACCCGCTATGACATAAACCCGCAGACCAAGGAGATGACCGAAGTGGTGGAGGGTGCATTCTCGCAGATTCCGCTGCGCACGGCCTGGGCTATCACTATCCATAAGAGTCAGGGCCTGACCTTCAGCCACGCTTGCATTGACGCTTCCGATTCCTTTGCCCACGGGCAGGCTTACGTGGCTCTCTCGCGCTGCAAGAATCTGCAGGGGCTTGTGCTCACCTCTCCGCTGCGTCTTGACAGTATTATCACGGATCCGGCCGTGAGCAGTTTCCTGGAGCATGGACGCCTCACGCGCCCCGACGGCTCGCAGGTGTCGCGCCTCGAATTGGAATATGTGGCCACGCTGCTTGACAAGCTTTTCATGCCCGACGAGCTCTCCCGCCATTTCAATGACTATCACCGTGTGGCGGAGGAGGCTTTCCGCAGCACCTATCCCAATCTGATGAAGCGCTACAGTGCGGCGGCCCGCGACCTTGCGGAGCTCTCCCGCGTGGGCACAAATTTTGCGGCGCAGTATCGCGGTATTCTGGCGGCCGACACGGTGCCCCTCTCGGAATCGGAGTTGCAGGGGCGTGTCAAGGCCGGCGCCAGGTATTTTCATAACCGCCTGTTCCCGCTGTTTCAACTCCTCTCGGAGACCCCCTCGGAGCATGACAACGAGAAGCTGCAGCAGCGCCTGCAGCGTCTGCGCGAACCGTTTCAGAAGGAGATTATCCTGCTGCTCACCATGCTCAAGTATCTGCAGAGGAACAGCTTCTCTACTGCCGAATATCTCAGGGAGCGCGCCCGCGTCATTGTCACTCTTGAAGACTCCGGCAAGCGCCAGGATGCGGCGGCCAAGACTCGCAAACGGGGCGCGCGCAAAGAGGCGCAACCGAAGCAGGCCGAGTCGGCTGATATAGAGAACCCGGACCTGTTTGCCAAGCTGCGCCGATGGCGAATGGCCAAGGCCACTGAGCTGGGTGTGCCCGCCTTTCAGGTGTTTTCCACCAAGGCGCTCATCAGCATAAGCAACCGCATGCCCGTCACCCCCAAATCCCTGCTCGAATGTAAAGGGGTAGGGGAGACCCTGGCCGACAGATATGGAAACGATGTGCTCAAAATAGTGGCTAACTACATACGTGACAACCGATGATTCACCGCATAGACACCCTCACCGCCCCCGCTCTCGCCCCCTTTGCCTCTCTCACCGAAGCGCAGCTCCGTTCACGCCTTGACCCCTCCCGCGCTTTGATAATAGTGGAGAGTCCGAAGGTGATTACCTCCGCACTGCGCGCCGGGTTGGAGCCGGTTTCGCTGCTATGCGAGGAGAAGCATATAGCCGGCGATGCAGCTGAAATCATAGCCGCTCACCCGGAGATGGAGGTCTATACCGGCTCGCGGGAACTGCTCGCTTCGCTCACCGGCTACACGCTCACGCGCGGCTTGCTCTGCGCCATGAGGCGCCCCGCGCAGCCCTCAGTAGCTGAAATCTGCGGCGATGCCCGCAGGGTGGTGGTGCTTGAAGAGGTGAGCGACAGCACAAACATCGGCTCCATCTTCCGCTCCGCGGCAGCGTTAGGATTCGACGCCGTGCTGCTCACACGCAACTGCTGCGACCCGCTGGGGCGTCGTGCCGCGAGAGTGAGTATGGGGAGCGTATTCCTGGTGCCCTGGACATGGATTGACAACCCCGCCGAAGAATTAAAATCCCTCGGCTTCACCACCGCCGCGCTTGCCCTGCGCACTGACAGCATCAACATCGACGACCCTGAGCTGGAAGACGCCCCCCGCCTGGCCCTAATCTTAGGTAGCGAAGGCTGGGGCCTGCCCGCCGCCACAATAGAAGCCGCCGACCACACCGTCTGCATCCCCATGCACCACACCGTAGACTCCCTAAACGTAGCCGCCACCGCCGCCATAGCCCTCTGGCAACTCCGCCCCCGAAATGCACTTTGATTTTGCGCCTGTCAGGCGCTCCACTCGATTGTGGCTTTAGAGCTTCTTTCTATAGTTTTGCTGATTGGGCTATGGTTTCGGCTAAGGTGTTGGCTTGGATGGCTTTCTCGCGGGTCAGGATAGGAGTACGGGTGCTGTAATCTGCCGGACCGATTAGGAGCAGGCGCCCCTCTTGGCATAGTTGAAATTGGGAAAGCGCGGGCTTGTACCGCTCAGGGAAGCCGTTATCGGTGATGATAATGAGTGATGCACCGCCGGCTATTGCGTTATCGCGTATCTCCTTTTCAGCTTGACTGATAAACGGGGAGACTAAGACCCCTCCGCTCCGGATGGTTTCCTCCCATTCCTTTTTCCGTCTCATTAGTTCATCTGCCGAATAGCTCCGGCTGATTCTGACAGCGCTTTTATGTGGATGATTGAGAAGAAACAGGTTGCCGAAGGCGCTGTAAGTTTCTTCTCCGATTTTGATTTTTAAGGAGCGGCGGAAGTATTCCGGAAATAGGCGCCGGGCAAGGTATCTGCGGGGATTGTCGGCTATGTAATCGGAGAAATTTTGCCGCTGACCTTGGCGGTAAACTATTTTGTCATTGAATCCGTGAGTGAAGAACGGATGGCTGAGATTGCTTTCGCGAGTGCAGAGACCTTTGAATTTCCTGAGATGGGTGCCTATAGGTTCGTCAAGAGTCTCGGTTACGAAGAGTAGCAGATGCACATGATCGGGCATTATAACCTTGTTCAGGAGTGTTATGCTCCCGGTGTTATGCAGCCATGATTGCAGACAGCGGTCAATTAACTCGCCTGCCGGAAAATTGCGGGAGACAGCCTTTAATTTACCGGAAGCATTTTCGCGAATGATTTCTGACAGCACCGGAGTCTCCGGATTTTTCATCAGCGTAATCATATAAATGCACCGCTCCTTGTAGTCATGCCAGCGTGCCCGCTGCAAGTAGTCGGGGTGCTTTCTTGATAATTGCTGATTGGGGAGGAAGGGCATAGCTTTTTAACCGCGCCTGTCAGGCGCTTCACTTTACTGCTGCAAATTTAAGCCTTTTTTATTGCTCAAGCAAATAAAAATTCCGCCAGTTGAGTGAAGCGCCTAACAGGCGCGGCCTCTACCGTCTGTAGCTCTCCCGGGGAGTGAAAAAAGGAAGGCGCGGCCCCGGGGTGGGGTCGCGCCTACTGGTTTCTATAAATCCGGGAAGAGGATGATTATTTCACTTCCTCGAAGTCTACGTCCTGGACGCCGCCGTCAGGGGCTTGGCCGCCTGCGTTGGCGCCGGGGTTGGCCTGGTCTGCACCCGCTGCGCCGGCCTGCTGCTGGGCGTTGTAGAGGTCCTGGCTGGCTGCCTGGAACACGTCGTTGAGCTCCTTCTCTGCCTTTTCTATGGCGTCAAGATCCTGAGCCTTGTGAGCCTCTTTCAGTTTGTCGAGGGCTGCTTCTATGGGAGCCTTCTTGTCGGCGGGAATCTTGTCGCCGAGCTCCTTGAGCTGCTTCTCGGTCTGGAAGATGAGGGCGTCAGCGTGGTTGAGCTTGTCGGCTTTCTCCTTAAACTTGCGGTCAGCCTCTTCATTAGCCTTGGCTTCGTCGCGCATGCGCTGGATTTCCTGTTCGCTCAGGCCGCTTGATGCTTCGATGCGGATGCTCTGTTCCTTGCCGGTAGCCTTATCCTTGGCAGATACGTTGAGGATACCGTTGGCGTCTACCTCGAAAGTTACCTCAATCTGCGGCACACCGCGGGGTGCGGGAGCGATGCCTGCGAGGTTGAATTCGCCGAGGAGCTTGTCATCAGATGCCTTGGCGCGCTCACCCTGCAGAACGCGGATGGTCACCTCGGGCTGGTTGTCGACAGCTGTTGAGAAGGTTTCGCTCTTGCGGGTAGGTATGGTGGTGTTGGCTTCGATAAGCTTGGTCATCACGCCGCCGAGGGTCTCGATACCGATGCTCAGGGGCACAACGTCGAGCAGAAGCACATCCTTAACATCGCCTGCGAGCACACCGCCCTGGATGGCTGCGCCGATGGCTACAACCTCGTCGGGGTTAACGCTCTTGTTGGGCTCTTTGCCGAAGATTTCCTTAACCTTAGCCTGGATAGCGGGGATACGGGTAGAACCACCTACGAGGATTACTTCGTCGATTTCGGCTGCTGAGAGGCCGGCATCCTTAAGGGCGTTGAGACAGGGGGCTGCCACAGCGTCGATGAGGCGCTCGGCGAGCTGCTCGAATTTGGCGCGGGTAAGGGTCTTCACGAGGTGCTTCGGGCCGGAAGCGGTAGCAGTGATGTAGGGGAGGTTGATTTCAGTGCTGGTTGAAGATGAGAGTTCAATCTTAGCCTTCTCGGCAGCCTCCTTAAGGCGCTGCATGGCCATGGGGTCCTGACGGAGGTCTACGTCTTCATCCTTCTTGAATTCGTCGGCCAACCAGTCGATGATTACGTGGTCGAAGTCATCGCCGCCGAGGTGGGTGTCACCGTTGGTAGACTTCACTTCAAACACACCGTCGCCGAGTTCGAGGATAGAGATATCAAATGTACCGCCACCGAGGTCGAACACAGCAATCTTCTGTTCCTTGTCGCTCTTGTCGAGGCCGTAAGCCAGAGCGGCAGCGGTAGGCTCGTTTACGATACGGCGCACCTTAAGACCAGCGATTTCGCCGGCCTCTTTGGTAGCCTGACGCTGAGAGTCGTTGAAGTAAGCGGGCACGGTGATAACGGCTTCAGTCACCTCCTGACCGAGGTAATCTTCAGCGGTCTTCTTCATTTTCTGAAGAATCATGGCTGAGATTTCCTGCGGGGTGTAGTCGCGGCCATCGATGTCTACTTTCGGCATATTGTTCTGGCATACTACTTTGTAGGGTACGCGCTTGATTTCGTCTTCCACTGCTGAGCAGGTCTCGCCCATGAAGCGCTTGATGGAATAAATGGTGCGGGTAGGGTTGGTGATGGCCTGACGCTTGGCGGGGTCACCTACTTTGCGTTCGCCGCCATCTACGAATGCTACTACTGAGGGGGTAGTGTTGCGGCCCTCATTATTAGGAATTACTACAGGGTCTTTACCTTCAAGTACTGCCACACAGCTGTTGGTAGTACCTAAGTCAATACCGATAATCTTGCTCATAGTCTTTGTATTTTTTATAAGTTATTTTTCGTGTTAATAAATTAGAGGAGAGGTCCGGGCTTCGGGCCCTCGTTTACATTATTAACAATTTACGTGCTAAAAGTTTCACGGCTATGGGCATTTTTTGCATTGTATCGTTAGAGCTATTGATTTTCAGCGGTTTTTGCAAACCCTGCGGAGCGGTCACCGACAAAACAAGTGCCGCTGACGGTCTGTGTCATTGACTGACAAAAGACTGACAGCGGCTCAAATTCGGTCAAATTTCCCGTTGGGGCTATAGCTGCAGCTCATCGAGCTGCTCGCGGGTCTGCTCAAGTTTCGTGCGGTTTGCATCAGACAGGGAGAGGCGGTGTTTCTCCAGGTAGAAGTCAAACATAATGACGAAGCCTACGGCCTGAGTGAATTCGGGGTCATGGCGCAGTTTCTCCTCCTTTTCGCGATTACCCTTTGTGGCATCAGTCTGATGCTTCACATACTTTACCGCAGCGAGCATCTGGTCAATCATATCCTCGAAATCATCCTCTGTCAGAGTCTGCTTCTTTTCAATTTTCTGCACGAGCTCATTGCAGTCTTCCGGACTGTATTGTTGTGGCCCGCACGCTGAGAGCGTGGCAATAAGGAGAGCGAACATCGCAAGTTTCAAAGCCTTCATAGAGATAAAATGCTAATGGTTAACTGCCTGCAAAGTTAGGGATAAAATCTTAAGTTTCAAAATAAATTCTTAAAAACACTTATAAAAAGCCAGGAGCAAACTTGTCGTGTCATGGAAGTTTTGTAACTTTGCAAGTTATGGATTATAAGATTTCTTCTCAATATATGCCTACGGGCGACCAGCCGCAGGCCATAGCCGAGCTTGTCGACGGTATCAACAGCGGCGAGCCGGCGCAGACGCTGCTCGGTGTGACCGGTTCGGGCAAGACCTTCACTATGGCTAACGTAATAGCGCAGGCACGTCGTCCCGCCCTGGTGCTCTCTCACAATAAGACGCTGGCTGCACAGCTTTATTCGGAGATGAAAAGTTTCTTCCCCGAAAATTCAGTGCAGTATTTCGTGAGCTACTACGACTATTATCAGCCCGAGGCTTACATTCCCGGCAAGGATAAATATATAGAGAAGGACCTCTCCATCAACGACCAGATTGAGAAGCTCCGCCTCTCCACCGTGGCCGCTCTGCTCTCAGGGCGGCGTGATGTAATCGTGGTCAGCTCCGTGTCGTGCATCTACGGCATGGGCAATCCTCATGACTTTGAGCAGGGCGTGGTAAAGGTCCAAAAGGGGGAGCGCATCAGCCGCAACCTGTTTCTGCGTCGCCTCGTAGATGGTCTCTACTCTCGCAGCGACATTGACCCCGGGCCGGGGCAATTCCGAGTGAAAGGTGACACGGTGGACGTGATGCTGTCGTTTGAAGAGATTCAGCTGCGTGTGATTTTCTGGGGCGACGAGGTGGAGCGTATTCAGACCATCGACCCGATTACTCAGGCAGTGCTCACCGAGCAGGAGGGTTTCAATATTTACCCGGCTAACATTTTCGTGACCAGCAAGGAGCGCACCGCCTCGGCTATCGACCAGATAGCGCTTGACCTCGGGGCGCAGACAGAATTCTTCCGCAACGAGGGAAAACCCGTGGAGGCCGAGAGACTTCAGGAGCGTGTCACCTATGACCTGGAGATGATAAAGGAGCTGGGGCACTGCTCCGGCATTGAGAATTACTCCCGCTATTTCGACGGCCGTGAGCCGGGCGCACGCCCCTTCTGCTTGCTTGACTACTTCCCGCGCGACTTCGTGACATTTATCGATGAGAGCCACGTGACGGTGCCGCAGCTGAGAGCTATGTATGGCGGCGACTACTCCCGCAAAATCAATCTTGTGGAGTATGGTTTCCGCCTGCCGGCAGCCATAGACAACCGTCCGCTGAAGTTCGACGAGTTTGAGCGGCTCACGCCTCAGACCGTCTACGTTTCGGCCACCCCCGCCGACTACGAGCTGATGAAGTCCGGCGGCGTGGTGACGGAGCAGATTATCCGCCCCACCGGTCTGCTTGACCCGGAGATTGAGGTGCGCCCCTCGATGAATCAGATCGACGACCTGATGGAGGAGATTCAGAGGCGTGTGGAGCGCGACGAGCGCGTGCTTGTCACTACACTCACCAAGCGCATGGCCGAGGAGCTCAATGATTACTTTACCAATCTCGACATACGCTGTGCCTACATCCACAGCGATGTGGAGACCCTGCAGAGAATTAAGATTATAGAGGACCTGCGCCAGGGTGAGTACGATGTGCTCATAGGCGTTAACCTGCTGCGTGAGGGTCTGGACCTGCCGCAGGTGAGCCTCGTGGCTATTCTTGATGCCGACAAGGAGGGATTCCTGCGCAACCACCGCTCGCTCACTCAGACTGCGGGGCGCGCCGCGCGTAATGTCAACGGCAAGGTAATCATGTATGCCGACAAGATTACCGACTCCATGCAGAAGACCATAGACGAGACCGCCCGACGCCGCCGCAAGCAGATGCAGTGGAACGAAGACCACGGCATCACCCCCATGCCCATAATCAAGCAGAGCTCGGCGGCTGACCTCATAGAGCTCTATGAGACCGACAAGGAGCATAAGCAGACATCGCGCGCCGCCAAGGGTACCCCCGGCTCCGGACGGAAGGCTCCCGCCACACGCATCGACTCCACCGGTATGCCGCGCCCCTACTTCGAGGAGGAGCATCAGGTGGCTGCCGTGGCCGATGTGGTCACGGAGTACATTATGACCGACCCGGCCAAAATCAAGGGTCGCATGGCGCGCGTGAAGGCCGACATGGTGGCCGCCGCCAAGGACATGAAGTTCCTGGAGGCTGCCTCGCTCCGCGATGAATACATAGCTCTGGAAAAGCAACTTGAAAAACTTGAGAAGTAAGTAAGTGTCAAAAATTAATGAACATATAAGGCGCAGTTATTTTCGAGGCGATTTCGCCGCGGAGCGAAGGAGCATAGCGAGCTATGCGACTGAGCGACAAGGTGAAAGCGGCCGAAAATAACAAGAATTATATGTTCAAG
>JAAVFJ010000058.1 GCA_014800845.1 Bacteroidales bacterium
CCCATACATAATATAAAGGTAAAAAATTTACTCATAAGTAGATGTTTAAAATTAGTTTATATCATAATTTTTGTGAGCGTTCGTCCAATATGGGAGAAACGTAGATTGTTTCTCTTTTCCCTCCCACCGTACGTTCCACATCTGAATAGAGCCTAGACGCTCTGGAGAATCCTCAAGGGCAAATGGCTCAGACCTGCGGATTATTGCTCCACAGATTCCCTGCTCTATGCAACCAACCGTGCGTTGGCTACGCTTGGATCTGAACTCAATATCAATTTTGTCCATGCGGCTTAGTATAAATTAATTTTTACGAGTTACTTACATTAAACAGATTTTAGCCATGATCTAATTGAGCTAATTTCTTTGCAAAGATAACATTTATTTTTGAGTTGTGCGTGTTAGCTGATTCGAATAATCCATCTAAAGATACTAGGAAGCTCTATGAAGAAGTTCAACACTTAACTCAGAATTGTATGCGATCTTCTATAAACAGATTTCAGTTATTGAAAGTCGGATTGTGAGTTATACGAGAGTTTTGAATGCAGAATATATTGCGGACTATATTGCGCCACAGTAAATAAATAGGGTGTTCAGTTCTATGTTCTCATTTTTAAATCAAAATCAAGTATGTATATGCCTAAGTACCTGATGTACATTCGTCATTCTATCATGCATAACAAGATCGAGAAGCATATTAGCATTCGATTCAAAAAAAATAGTCCGATTCTTGAGGATATTTTACTTATATATAATATATTACAACGAAAATTAAACCTGAAAGTTGGAACATCAAACTGAACACCATAGTTCTTTACCTTGATCTTGGGTTTTAGAGGCCTCTTCTTTACATTAATCCTTAACTAATCTCCTCTCTCGCTTTTTGGGAATAAGTAACAACCCCTCTGCCTGCTGAGGCAAAGGGGTTGATTGCTATTTATATGGTTCGGTTAGCCGCACTTGGAGTTGCCGCAGGAGGTGCATATCAGGCAGCCTTCCTGATAGATTAGGGTTTCCTGACCGCAGTGAGGACACTTCTGTCCGCTTGCTTTGGAGCCGTCGGGCATATATTTCTTCAGTGCACGCACAACGCCGTTCTTCCATGTGTTGATGTTGTCGGAGTCGAGCTGCAGACCTTCTACCAGCTTGAGTACCTGGTCGATAGGCATACCGTAGCGGAGCACACCGGAGATGAGCTTAGCATAATTCCAGAACTCGGGATTGAACTTGTCGCTCAGGCCCTCGATGGTGGTCTTGTAGCCGCGTTTGTTTACGAACTGGAAGTCATAGCGCTTACGTCCGCCCGGCTCTACGGCCTTGATAATCTTGCCCTTATTTACGCTCTTGGGGCAGAAGATGCCATCCTCGTCGTCGGCAAGACCGGTGAAGATTTCGTAAGGCTTGCCATCCTCAGCCAGACCCACGAAAGCAATCCATTTCTCCTTGTTGTTCTGGAAGCGAACCACATCGGCCTCAAGCTCGAGGGGGCGTTTGAGCACTGTGGTAGAGGGGTGGGCAATCAGCTCAGCCTTAGGCTGTTCCTTCTTTTTCACGCTCTCAAGCACATTGTTGCGTGAGCCGTCGCGATAGACAGTGCAGCCCTTGCAGCCGGCCTTCCATGCCTCCATGTAGAGGTCGCCTACCAGCTCCTCGCTTACGTCGCCGGGGAGATTGATGGTCACCGAGATGCTGTGGTCCACCCATTTCTGCACAGCGCCCTGCATGCGTACCTTCTCAAGCCAGTCCACATCGTTGCTGGTAGCCTTGTAGTAGGGTGATTTCTTCACGAGCTCGTCGATCTCTTCGGCAGTCATATTCTGCTTCACCTCTATGCCGTTGATGCGCATCCACTCCAGGAACTTGTGGTGATAGACAATGTATTCCTCAAAGGCATCGCCCACTTCATCTACGAAGTCAATGCGCACATCAGGATCGCCGGGGTTGACCTTGCGGCGGCGCTTGTAGACGGGGAGGAACACGGGCTCAATGCCGGAGGTGGTCTGAGTGAGCAGCGAAGTGGAGCCGGTAGGGGCTATGGTGAGGCAGGCGATGTTGCGACGACCGGTGCGCTTCATCTTCTCGTAAAGCTCGGGGTCGGCCTCTGCCAGACGCTGCATGTAGGGATTGTTCTTCTCGCGTTCGGCATCGAAGATCTCAAAAGCTCCGCGCTCTTCGGCCATGCCGGTCGATGCGCGATAGTAGGCCAGAGCCAGAGCGCGGTGCACGCTCACGGAGAATTCAGTGGCTTCCGGAGTGCCGTAGCGCAGACCGAGAGCCGCAATCATGTCACCCTCGCCGGTGGTGCCGAAGCCTGTGCGGCGACCCTTAAGGGTCTTCTCGCGAATCTTTTCCCAGAGGTGCAGCTCGGTATGTTTCACCTCATCAGTCTCCGGGTCGCTCTTAATTTTCTCGATGATCTGGTCAATTTTCTCCATCTCCAGATCAATGATGTCGTCCATCATGCGCTGACCCTTGGCCACATGCTCGCGGAACAGGTCGAAGTTGAAGCGCGCCTCGGGAGTGAAGGGGTTCTCCACATAGCTGTAAAGGTTGATGGCTATGAGGCGGCAAGAGTCGTAAGGACATAGGGGAATCTCACCGCAGGGGTTGGTGGAAATGGTGCGGAAGCCCAGGTCGGCGTAGCAGTCGGGCAGGCTTTCGCGGGTGATAGTGTCCCAGAAGAGAATACCGGGCTCAGCGCTGCGCCATGCGTTATGCACAATCTTGCGCCAGAGAGCATTGGCATCAATCTCTGTGGGGGTGTAGAGGGGAGTGTCGGAGTCTATGGGGTAGCACTGGCTGTAAGGCTTGTTCTCCGAAGCTGCGCGCATGAAGTCATCGTCAATACGCACCGATACGTTTGCGCCGGTCACCTTTCCCTCGGTCATTTTAGCATCGATAAAGCTTTCAGCATCCGGGTGCTTAATGCTTACAGAGAGCATAAGGGCGCCACGACGTCCATCCTGAGCCACCTCGCGGGTGCTGTTGGAGTAGCGCTCCATGAAGGGAACAAGGCCGGTGGAGGTGAGAGCGGAATTCTTAACGGGGCTACCTTTGGGGCGTATGTGGCTAAGGTCATGGCCCACACCGCCGCGGCGCTTCATGAGCTGCACCTGCTCTTCGTCAATCTTAATGATGCCGCCGTAGGAGTCGGGGCGACCGTCAAGACCGATTACGAAGCAGTTTGAGAGGCTGCCTACCTGCATATCATTGCCGATGCCGGCCATGGGGCTACCCTGAGGCACGATATATTTGAAGCCCTTCATGAGGTCGAAAAGTTCATCTTCCGACAGCGGGTTGGGATACTTGGCCTCGATGCGGGCAAATTCGCGTGCCAGACGGCGGTGCATATCATCGGGTGTCAGTTCAAAGAAGTGGTTGAAGCTGTCCTTGAGAGCATATTTATTTGCCCAGACACGGGCGGCTAATTCGTCGCCCTTGAAGTAGTCGAGCGTGGCTTTGTAGACTTCGTCATACGTATATGACTTACGGGGGGTGTCTGCCATTGTGGTGAGAGTAAAGAAGTTAAGGGTAAAACAAGCTAAAACCTCGTGGTTTTAACGCTGCAAAGATAATCAAAATAATCAATGTGTCAAAATAAAAATATTCGGTTTTGGTAAACTTTTTATCAATCCTCTAAATGTAACACGCAGTAAATCAGCTAAATAAAAATATTTTTGGAAAACTTTTTGGTGATTGCTGTTTTAAAATATGGATTAAATGTTTGCTCGTGTCGGCTAAAATGCTTATCTTTGTTTCCGAATCCAATACCTAATTTTTTGTAATGTCAACACCCTCAGCATCTTACTTTTCCCGGCGTGCAACGGTGCGTAATTTCAAGCCCGAAGCACCCTCACGTGAGCTCCTCCGCGACCTGATGGAGCAGGCCATGCGGGCCCCCACCACCGGCAATATGCAGCTATATTCAGCCATAGTCACCACCGACTCTCAGAAGCTCGATACTCTCCGCGGTGCCCACTTCCGTCAGCCCGCTTCCATGGCGCCTGTGCTCGTGACCATCTGCGCTGATGTGCGCCGCTTTGAGCGCTGGTGTGAGCTCAGTCAGGCAGAGCCCGCATTCCGCAATCTGCAGGGGCTGATGGCCGCCATACTCGATGCCTCGCTCTTTGCGCAGCAGCTCACTACGGTAGCTGAAATGAACGGCCTCGGTACCTGCTGGCTCGGCACAACTACTTATAACGCACCCGAGATAGCCGAAATGCTGCATCTCCCCTCAGGGGTGGTGCCCATAGGCACGCTTGCCATAGGTTATCCCGGGGCTCAGCCGGAGCAGTGCGAGAGGCTGCCGCTTGAGGCCGTGGTCTACGATGAGGAGTATCCCGACCACTCAGATCGCGAAATCCTGGAGCTCTTCAAAGCGAAAGATGAATTCCCTGCCAATGCAAAGTTTGTGACCGAAAATGGAAAGCAAACTCTCGCGCAGGTATTCACCGACATCCGTTACCCGAAGTCCACCTCCGATCCCTTCTCAAAGAAATTCCACGATTTCCTGCTCGCGCAAGGTTTTGAATTGTAACACAGGCTATAAGTATCAAAAATTAAACGATATCAAAATCATAAGTAAGTGTGATATCTTGAACATATAATTCTTGTTATTTTCGGCCGCTTTTACCTTGTCGCTCAGTCGCATAGCTTGCTATGCTTCTTCGCTCCGCGGCGAAATCGCCTCGAAAATAACTGCGCCTTATATGTCCATTTATTTTTGACACTTACTTATAATGAAAGGGGCTGCCTAACCGTGATTGTTAGACAGCCTCTTTTTTATATGTGTCAGCAGAGAGCTTAGACTTCGTAGTCCACGCAGGCGCGGGCGGCTTTCACATTGCTGATTATGGCAGCGGCAGCCACGTGAGCGGGATGAGTAGCGTAGGTGGCTACATCCTCCATCTTGTCGAGAGTTGCGGTGAGCACAATGTCCCAGTCTTCGGCGGGATTGTCGTTGAGGCCTACTTCGATGGCGCGGAGCACCTCAATCTCCTCAGGGAGGGCATCGAGAGCCTGCTTGAAGTCGGCGGCATAGCGACGACGCTCCTCAGCAGAGCCTTTGAGCTTGAATGTCACAATATGTTTTACCATGATTATATGTCTTTAGCGGGATACATGCGTTCGCGGGCTGCGGCTACTTTCTCATCGGTGATGTAGTCGTCGTAGTCCATAATCTTATCGATGATACCGTTGGGGGTGAGCTCTATGATACGGTTGCAGACGGTCTGGATAAACTCATGGTCATGGCTTGACATGAGGATAACACCCTTATAATTCTGCAGTGTATTGTTGAATGCCTGAATTGACTCGAGGTCCAGATGATTGGTGGGTGAATCCAGCACGAGTGTGTTGGCGTCGGTGAGCATCATCTTGGCAATCATGCAGCGAATCTTCTCGCCACCCGAGAGCACGGATGCCTTCTTCAGCACATCCTCGCCGGAGAACAGCATCTTGCCGAGGAAGCCCTTCAGGTAGATTTCAGAAGAGTCAGAAGAGTACTGGCAGAGCCAATCCACGAGGTTGAGGTCAGTCTCGAAGAACTTGGAGTTGTCGAGCGGCAGGTAAGCGTTGGTGATGGTCTGCCCCCAGTCGAAAGAGCCCTCGTCAGCGTTGCGGTTGCCCATGATGATTTCAAAGAAGGCAGTCATAGCACGGGGATCGCGAGAGAGGAAAGCCACCTTATCGCCCTTCTCAATCTGGAAGTTTACGTCAGAGAAAAGCACCTCGCCGTCTACACTCGCCTTCAGACCCTTAACCTCCAGAATCTTGTTGCCTACCTCGCGCGAGGGGGTGAAGATAATGCCGGGATAGCGGCGGGTAGAGGGCTGGATTTCCTCCACATTGAGCTTCTCAAGCATCTTCTTGCGGGAAGTGGTCTGCTTGCTCTTGGCCACATTGGCAGAGAAACGGCGGATGAATTCCAGCAGCTCCTTGCGCTTCTCCTCCGCCTTCTTGTTGGCAGCCTGCTGCTGACGCAGGGCGAGCTGTGAACTCTGATACCAGAAGCTATAGTTGCCTGCAAAGAGGCTCACTTTGTTATAGTCAATGTCGAGGGTGTGGGTGCTGACAGCGTCGAGGAAGTGACGGTCGTGGCTCACCACAAGCACAGTGTTTTCGAAATTGGCCAGATAGTTTTCAAGCCAAGCCACAGTCTCGAGGTCCAGGTCATTGGTGGGCTCGTCAAGCAGCAGATTGTCAGGATTGCCGAAGAGAGCCTTAGCCAGAAGCACACGCACCTTTTCGTTGGCACTCATATCCTTCATGAGCATGCTGTGGCGGTCCTCCTTGATACCGAGACCTGAGAGCAGGGCGGCAGCATCGCTTTCCGCATTCCAGCCCTCCATTTCGGCAAACTTATCCTCAAGTTCGGCGGCACGCAGACCGTCGGCATCGGTGAAATCCTCCTTGGCATAGATGGCATCCTTCTCCTGCATTATGTCCCAGAGCACAGTGTGGCCGCGCAGCACAGTCTCGAGCACTGTGCAGTCATCATACTTGAAGTGGTCCTGCTCCAGCACCGACAGGCGTTCGCCGGGACCCAGCGTCACACTGCCCGAAGTGGGAGTGAGCTGCCCTGAGAGCATACGCATGAGTGTAGATTTACCGGCACCGTTAGCACCGATGATACCGTAGCAATTGCCTCGGTTGAAAGTGAGATTTACGTCTTGAAAGAGCACACGCTTGCCAAACTGTATGCCCAGATTATTGGTCTGAATCATTAGTATCTTCTTGAATTTTCAGTCTGCAAAGTTACAAAAAAGTTCGCAGATAATCAAAAGTGCAAGCGAGGCAGGGCTTACAGAGCGGCCAGGGCTGCTATGGAGATAATGGTGGCGCCGAGGAGGGCAAACATCAGCACGGCGTTTATGCAGCTGATTACGAAGCCTGCTATGGCAAATCCGCGCGGAGACTTGAAGAGAGCTATGAATGAGAAGACGAAGCCAAGCACACACAAGATTATGTCAAGCACCGGCACCCAGAAGAAGAGCAGGCAGATGACGGAAAGTATGAAGCCGGCTACGCCGAGGGAGTTAGTCTGACGGGCCACAGGGGGTAATTGTTGTTGCATTATAGTAGGGAGCTTTTCTTATGTAACGTGTCCCTCTTGGGTTTTAGTATAAAAAAGGCACCTCCCGTCCTTTGCGGACGAAAGGCGACCTTATCATTGTGATAGTTCAGCGTCTTAATAATATTTCTCAAGCTCGGCTTCGAGTGCTGCTGCGCTCTGCACTCCGGCGGTACGGAATTTTAGTTCGCCACCCTTGAAAATCATCAGGGTCGGCACGGAGCGGACATTGAACTGTGCGGCAAGCTGTTCATTCTTGTCGATATCTACCTTCAGGATACGCACTTTGCTGCCAAGCTTTTCGTGAATCTTCTCCAGCACGGGATGCATCATCTTACAAGGTCCGCACCAAGTTGCAAAGAAGTCAACCAGCACGGGCACTTCGCCTTGAATAATTTCATTGAATTTATCCATAATCTATTCCTTTCTGTTAAGTAATGTTTCTGCCTTTATAACATCGCAGATGCCGGAATAGTTAGAGGCGAGGTTTGAAAAAATGTTAATGCTTGTCGGCAGTGGCAGGTAGCTCGGGGCGCAGATAGATGGCTGTCGGGGTGTCAAGCAGAGCTATTTCCTCGGGGGTGCCGGTGGCTATAATCTGTCCTCCCCCCCGGCCACCTTCCGGGCCCATGTCAATTATGAAGTCCGCACACTTTATGACATCAAGATTATGCTCAATAATCAGCACGGTGTTGCCGCGGTCAGCAAGTTTGTTGATAACCTTCATGAGCACTCTGATATCCTCGAAATGCAGGCCGGTGGTGGGCTCATCGAGCAGGAACAGGGTCTTGCCGGTGTCGCGCTTAGCCAGTTCTGTGGCGAGCTTCACTCGCTGATTTTCGCCACCGGAGAGGGTGGAGGAGGGCTGACCGAGCTTAAGGTAGCCGAGGCCTACCTCCTGAAGCATCTTGACTTTACGCAGGATAGGGGGCTGCGCCTTAAAAAACTCCACGGCTTCATTCACGGTCATCTCCAGCACGTCAGCTATGGATTTGCCTTTGAAGCGCACCTCCAGCGTCTCGCGGTTATATCGGCGTCCGTGGCACTGGTCGCAGGGCACGAGCACATCAGGCAGGAAATTCATCTCAATGGTGCGGTAGCCGTTGCCCTTGCAGGTTTCGCATCGACCGCCGGAGACATTAAATGAAAAGCGCCCCGGTTTGTAGCCGCGTATCTGTGCCTCGGGCAGGGAGACAAACAGCTTGCGTATGTCAGAAAACAGTCCGGTGTAGGTGGCCGGATTGGAGCGGGGAGTGCGGCCGAGTGGCGACTGGTCCACGGTCACAATTTTGTCGATATGCTCCAGCCCCTCCACGCTTTTATAGGGGAGCGGGTTCTGCAGCGAGCGGTAAAGCTTTTGCGAGAGAATGGGCTGCAGCGTGCCGTTGATAAGCGATGATTTGCCTGAACCGCTTACACCGGTGACGCATACGAATTTGCCGAGCGGCAGATGCAGGTCCACGTTCTTAAGGTTATGGCCCGACGCGCCGTAGATGGTCAGCTCCTTGCCGTTGCCGGGTCTGCGTTCCGCGGGTACGGTGATGCTGCGTTCGCCGTTGAGGTAGGAAGCCGTCAGCGTGTGGGTCTTGAGCAGCTGCTCAGGGGTGCCCTGAAACATCACGTCGCCACCTGCCACGCCGGCACCGGGACCTATGTCAACTATGTAGTCAGCTTCGGTCATCATGTCCTTGTCATGCTCTACCACCACCACAGAGTTGCCGGCATCGCGCAGCTGCTGCAGCGAATGAATGAGACGCACATTGTCGCGCTGATGCAGACCTATGGAGGGCTCATCAAGAATGTAGAGCACATTGACCAACTGCGAACCTATCTGTGTGGCAAGTCTGATTCGCTGGCTTTCACCGCCGCTCAGAGTGGCGGAAGCGCGGTCGAGCGACAGATATTCCAGACCTACGTCCACCAGGAATTGCAGTCGGGCACGTATCTCTTTGAGAATTTCCTGAGCGATGCGGGCCTCCTTCCCTTTGAGTTTGCCTGAGAGGGAGTCAACCCATTCGAGCAGGGTGGAGATGTCCATTTGCGCAACTTCGGAAATATTCTTGTCGTCAACAAAGAAGTGAAGCGACTCACGATTCAATCTGGCACCGTGGCACTCAGGGCAGACAGCACGGGAATAGAACTGGCCGCTCCATTTATTGGCTTTGGAGCCGGCATCCTCATCCTGCTGCTGCTCGAGATATTTTATCAGTCCTCCGTAGGTGGAAGCGTAGTGAGATGTCGAGAGGGTCTCGTTTTCAAACACAAGCTTGGCATCGGTGCCATTGAAAATGTCGTTGATGCACTCCTCGGGCAGGTCCTTGATGGGGGTCTTAAGTGTGCAGCCATAGAGCTTGCAGATGGCCTCCAACTGCCAGAAAAGCAGTGTGTTGTGGTAGCGACCTATAGGTTCGATGCCCCCCTCATAGATGGATTTGGAGGGGTTAGGCATCACCTTTTCGCGGTCTACCATGTTGATGTAGCCGAGCCCTTTGCAGAGGGGGCAGGCGCCCTGCGGAGAGTTGAAGGAGAAGTTGTGGGGAGCCGGCTCGGCATAGCTTATGCCATTCTCGGCATCCATCAGCAGCTGAGAGAAATAGCGCACGGAGTCATCCTCCAGGTCAAGCACTATCATCTGTTTGCCGCCCTGCTTAAGCGCCTGAGCTACAGATGCATTAAGACGACGCGGGTCCTCGGGATTGGCACGCATGCGGTCTACCACAAGCTCCACCGAGTGGTTCTTGTAGCGCACCAGCTTCATGCCGCCGCTAATCTCGCGCAGCTCACCGTCGACACGCACATTCAGATACCCCTTCTTAAGCAGATTCTCAAACAGCTCGCGATAGTGGCCCTTACGGTTTTTAACGAGCGGTGCCAGGATAGCTATTTTTCTGCCTGCATATTTTTCAAGAATGAGGCTGGTAATCTGGTCGGTGGTGTATTTCACCATGGGCTCACCGCTCATATAGCTCTTGGCCAGACCTATGCGGGCATAAAGCAGGCGGAGGAAGTCGTAAATCTCGGTAGTGGTGCCAATGGTAGAGCGAGGATTTCGGTTTGTGGTCTTCTGCTCAATGGAAATGACTGGTGACAGACCGGTGATGCGGTCCACATCCGGACGCTCCGGGGTGTCCATGACATTGCGGGCGTAGGCAGAAAAGGTCTCTATGTAACGACGTTGCCCCTCGGCAAAAATTGTGTCGAAGGCTAACGATGACTTACCGCTGCCGCTCAGCCCGGTCACCACCGTGAGCTGGCCGTGGGGTATAGTCACGCTTATGTTTTTCAGATTATTAACACGAGCACCGATCACCTCCACGGCATCCTGTGCTATTATATCTTGATTATTCATGCAGAATCAATATTTTACGCAGGGGCACAACGACCCCTTAATCCATTGCGGAACAGTGAATTACAGCAACGGGAGAGGAACAAGTCACTCTGCCGGCTCGCTGCTGCCACCTGAGGTGGAAAAGTTCCGTTTATATCCAATAACGTTTATGTCGCCACTCAGTTTATAGTGCTTGCCGTCGGCACCGGTAGCGTCAATCACATAGTAGTAGACACCGGAGCTTACGACTTTGCCGCCCACCTTGCCATCCCAGCCCTGCGAGGGGTCGGTGAAGTAGAAGAGCTGACGGCCGTGGCGATTGAATATCCAGCACTTGAAGTCCACGATAGAGCGGTAGAGCACCTTCCATTCATCGTTAACCCCTTCGGATGCACCCGGAGAAAAGGCGTTGGGACACTTCAGGTCCGAGCTGCCGATGCTGACTGTGAAGGTCTCACCCTCAGTTTCACAAGTGCCCTCGGCATTGCTGCCTATGTAGCGCACGTAGGTGGTTCCCTCTTCGCGGAACACATAGTTGACCTCTCGCTCATTGAAGCGATAAAGCAGGTTCTCGAAGTCGGGACTCTTGGAGAATTGCCACTCATGGTGAATCACGGCGTCAGAGCAGATGGCCGTGAAAGTGATGTCGGCAGGGGCAGAGCCGCCTAACTCATCGCCGGATGATGAGGAGCCTATCTGGTTGCTCTTGTAGTCCTCGTCGGTGCTCTCAGGCAGCTGCTCGGCGTAGGTGTGAGCATCTACCGCATTGGTGCGGAAATTGGGGCTCTCCACGGACTCTCCCCAGTGCCATGCCTCAAGGAATCTGTCGCCGGTGATGCGGAAAGTGGTGTTGCACAGAGGGGCAGGATTGATATATACGCTCTCCGAAAAGCCTTCGAGGTTCTGAGTAGTAGTCACCTGGTCATACTGCTTGTTTTCCTCATCATATTCTAGAGTGAAGTATTCCACCTTAATCTCCTGGTCGAGGGTGTATTGCCTGCCGTTGATGCTGTAGAAATGGATAGGGGAGCCGCTTCCCTGCAGCTGCAGCCGGGTGAGGTTGCAATCCTGGTCGTCCGGGATAGTCACCCCTTTTAGATTGAGGCGATGAGCGGAATAGTTCACGAGCCAAAGGTAGTAACGGTCCGTGCCCTCCTCTATGATGTAGCCCATGTCCCCCTGGGGCGCGGCGAGTGTGTAAGTATTGCCGGAGCCGGTGACATTAGTGAGCTCCTGAGCATAGCCACCGCCGAGGGAACTGTAGGAGTAAAATGTAACGTTGCCGGAACCGGTTGCGGTGTAAACGAGCGAGACACCATCCATGTCGTAAGAAACAAAGATTTTGTCAAGCCCGGTGGATTTGTCGGGCACCACTTCCTGCACAGGGAGCTTGGCTCCGGTTATGGCCACACTTCCCGCATCCGCCGCGAGCACGCAGCAAAGCAAAACAAGTGAGAATATGTATCGCAATTGAAGCATATTAGTTAATTAGCTTATTAACAAGAAACGCTTCGGAGGGGTAATTTATTATGTGGCGCGAGGAAATGACCCGCTCACTTGGCACGGAAAAAGACTACAAGGTCGCGCACTGAGAGCTTCTTGCCTTTAAGCAGCAGGGCCGAGGTATAAGCTTTGCCGGCGAGCACAAGCGTGAGGTAGGCGCTACCGTAAAGGATTATCAGCGAGATAAGCGTGCTCCACCAGGGGGCTGCTCCACCTATGCTCTGTGCAGGGCCCGTGGTGGGGGAAGTGAAGGGCACGTAGAAAGCTACCTGGGTGAGGAGCCCGAAATTGTCTACGGAGAAGATGCCGATATAGAAGCTCACCATCAGGCAAACCATGATGCAGCTCAGAACCCCCTGATTCTCATTGTTGCGGTCAGTGAAGGCTCCGGCCATTGCAAACAGAGAGCCGTAGAAGCAGTATCCGCCGACGAAGTAGAGAAAGGCTATCAGCAGCCCTGCTAATATTTTCCATTGAAGCAGGTCAGCAATAGGGAGCACGCCGGGCATGAGCACGTAGAACACAAAGAAGCCGGCACCGAACATAGCCATCCAGATAGCCATCTGAGTGAGTCCCAGCAAACCTACTGTTATCACCTTGGCCATCATAACGGTGCGTCCGGGCACGCATGACACGAGTATCTCCACTATGCGGTTGGTCTTTTCCGTCTTAACTTTCTGGAAAATCATGGAGCCATACATAGTGATGAACATGAAGAGCATGAAGCCGGAGAGCATGCCGAGCACCTGCATACCCGTAATGTCATCTCCTGGATGGGGAGTGTGTTCGGACATGCTTTGCATAGCATCGCTGTTGGCACCGAGGTAGCCGATGAAGCCACCTAACAGAAACAGAAAAACAGGAAGCAGCAGAGTGGTGAGCCAGAAGGATTTGCTGGTGGCGTCGATGCGGTACTCTGATTTTATCAGTGTTGTGAGTTTGCTCATTGAGGTGTGGCTTGGGTGGTATATTGTAAGAAGAGGTCAGAGAGAGTGGGGAGTATCTCGCCGAAGCCGAGAATGTTGGCCTGAATGGAAATGTTGCTGAGAATGTCGTTGTTGCTAACACCGGGCAGAGGCATTATCTCATAAGAGAATGTGCCGGGACGGACCACAGTGTCAGCTTTCTTCACAGACTTTACAAGCCCGGAATCCATCAGCATCCCCTCGTGGAGCGCAGAGGCGGTGGTCAGGCTCAGCAAGCCGGTGCGGTGAGTCTCCTTAATGTCGGCAAGCTTGCCTGACAGCAGCAGCTTTCCTTTGTTGATAAGGCCTATGTGGGAGCACATCTCCTCAATGGCGGGCATGTTGTGGCTCGACAGAATCACGGTAGCCCCCTTCTCGCGCAGGCGGGTGATGAGGTCCTGAAGCAGCTGTCCGTTGATGGGGTCAAAACCCGAGAAGGGCTCATCGAGAATCACAAGCTTGGGGTCGTGCACCAGCGTAGAGATGATCTGCACCTTCTGCTGGTTACCCTTGGAGAGCTCTTCCACCTTTCGATGCCGGTCATTGTCGGAGATATTGAAGATTCCCATGTACTCGTGCATATTCTTCATGAGCACCTCCTTGGAGGCTCCACGCAGACGCCCGAAATACATGATTTGCTCGTCTACTCTCATCTTGCCGTAAAGACCGCGTTCCTCCGGCATGTAGCCTATGAGTTTTGAGGTCACGTCCAGACAAGCCTCGCGGCCATCGATGCTCACGGAACCCTCATCCTTGACCAGAATAGAGTTGATAATACGCAGGAGCGTGGTCTTGCCGGCACCGTTTGGCCCGAGCAGACCGAACACGGCACCTGACTCCACGTCGAGATTCACATGATCGAGGGCTGCGTAGTCGCCATAATGCTTTGTGAGCCCCTTTATCTCCAGCAGGGCGCTCATAGGCTGCGAAGTTTCTTGATGGTCTCTGCAGGGTTCTCAGCACCAAACACGAAGCTTCCGGCCACAAGAATGTCGGCACCGGCCTCAGCCAGCAGTTTGCCTGTCTCCAGATTAACGCCGCCGTCCACCTCAATCTTGGCTTTAGAGCCTGTTGCGTCAATGAGATTGCGAAGCTCGCGCACCTTCTTCACGGCATGAGGGATGAATTTCTGACCACCGAAGCCGGGGTTTACAGACATAATCAGCACGAGGTCCACATCCTCGATTATATCCACCAGTGTGTTGACAGGGGTTGCGGGGTTAATTGTCACGCCGGCTTTCATTCCGGCTGCATGAATGCGCTGCACCACGGAGTGGAGCTGAGGGCAAGCCTCCTGATGCACGTTCATTATTTCAGCGCCGAGGTCGCGTATCTGCGAAATCCAGTTCTCAGGCTTTACAATCATGAGGTGAACGTCCAGGGGCTTCTTGCAGCGCTGAGCCACCGCCTTCATCACGGGGAAGCCGAATGAGATATTGGGCACGAACACACCATCCATTACGTCAAGGTGCAGGTAGTCTGCCTCTGATGCGTTAATCATCTCCAGATCGGGAGCGAGGTTGCCGAAGTCGGCGGAGAGCAGTGAGGGGGATACTAACATTATCGTTTTTTTAATACGTTTCTAACTATGATAATCACACAGATTATGCCTATGCCGAGGCCGGCCCACGTGAGGTAGCCGTTATATTTCTCTACGGCGGGGAGCAGCTGGTCGTAGGATACGAGCGTGGAGAGCCACCAGCCGAGCAGTGCGAGCACCACATTCCAGAGCAGTGCGCCAAGGGTGGTGAAGAGTGCGAATACGCCCACATTCATCTTGGAGATGCCTGCAGGGATGCTGATGAGCTGGCGGATAGCGGGTATCAGTCGGCCTACGAAGGTTGATATGGCTCCATGCTTGTCGAAATAAGTCTCTGCTTTCTCCACCTTGGCGCGGTCAATCAGGCACGCATGGCCAAATTTACTGTCGGCAAAGCTGTAGACGATAGGGCGGCCTACCCAGAGCGCCAGGTAATAGTTTATGAAAGCACCGCAGAGGGCACCGAGGGTGGCGAAAACCACTACAAGCACCGGGTCCATCTCTGCACCGGCACCGATGTTAGTGCACGCCAGATAGACGGCCGGGGGGACTACCACCTCCGAAGGGAAGGGGATGAAGGAGCTCTCTATTGTCATGAAGAGAAAGACAAAGAGATAGGAGGCATGGTCCACAAAGAAGTTGAAAATGTCAACAGCTGTGGGCATCGCGAGAAGTATTGTGTCAAGCATAAGGTGTTCAGTTATTTAAAACAGCATCGGCTAATGTGTCGGCCATCTGCTGGAGTTTGCCGGTGATTTCGGGGGTGAGTTCCATCTTCATTTCCACTGACTCGGCAGGCATTTCCAGGCCCATAGCAGTCAGCCCCTCTGTCAGAAGTTTGCAAGCCGCACCGGCCCATGTGAAGGACCCGAAAGCCCCTGCAATCCTGTTCTTGAGCCCGCGAGCCTGCAGCGCATGGAGTGCTCCTGCCACGGGGGGGAATATCTGAGTGTTGTAGGTGGGAGCACCCATCACCACTCCGCGGTAACGCCACACATCGGCCAGAATCTCGCTGAGGTCAGAGGTGGCTGCATTGTGCCGTTTCACTGTTACGCCGCGCTCTTCAAGTCGTTTCGCCACAATCTCAGCCATCTTGCCGGTGTGGCCATACATGGACCCGTAGATGAGTGTTACGCCCGCTTCGCTTTGGTTGCTGCTTAGACGGTCGTAGATGCTGACTACCTCGGCAGCGTGGTCATGCCACACGGGACCGTGAGTGGAGCAGATATATTTTATGTCGAGACCGGCAAGCTTCTTGAGGGCATTCTGCACCTGCGGACCATATTTGGCTACGATACAAGCATAGTAGCGATACATTTCGTCTACAAACGTGGGGAAGTTGGAAATCTCGCTGTCCACAATGCCGTTGCCGAGAGCTCCGAATGTGCCGAAGGCATCGCCGGAGAAGAGTATCCGCTCGTCAGCGAGCCAGGTTACCATGGTTTCGGGCCAGTGAACCATCGGAATGGTCTGGAACGTGAGAACTTTTCCGGCGCCCAAATCAAGCGTGTCTCCATCTTTTACCACCTCGTAGCGAGCATCGTCGTCTATGCCGTAGTAGCCTTTGACCATGCCTACAGTCAGGCGGTTGCCTACGATTTTCAGGTTAGGGAAGCGCTCTGTTATTTTGGCAATAGAACCTGAGTGATCAGGCTCCATGTGGTTGATAATCAGGTAGTCCAACGAGGCGATGCCGTGAGCCTCAAATTTTTCCAGCATCTCCGGCAGGTGGTTTATTTCCACTGTGTCGATGAGGGCTGTCTTCTCGCCTTTCACCACATAGGAATTGTAGCTGACACCGTTGGGCAGCGGCCATAAAGATTCAAACAGTCTGGTAGTGAAGTCATTAACTCCAACGTAGAGAACATCTTCGCTGATTTTGAGTGTATTCATATCTTTTGGATTATGTCGCGAAATTACAAAAAATCCGTAGGACTACAAAATCAATCGGCTGTTCCATCGCTCTGCAGGCCACTCTTTTTGCTTTTGCCAAACTCCGGGTCTATTTTCACCAGGGCGCAGACTATGTAGGTAGTGACTGAGCAGAGCATCACGAGCCAGAAATAGTTGACGTAGCCCGGTGTGGCGGAGTGGAAAATTTGGAGGGTGCTGACCTGCTCGAACACCCAGCCTGCCGCCATGCCCGGGAGCATCATTCCCAACGCCATAAATGCCGTGCAGAAGGCGTAATGAGAGGTCTTGAAGGGTCCCTCGCAGAAGTAAATCAGGTAGAGCATGAAGGCTGTAAACCCGAAACCGTAGCCAAACTGCTCTATGCCTATGCCGATATTGATTGCTATGAGCGACGAGGGTTGCGTCATGGCCAGCCAGCAGTAGATGCCACAGGGGAGGGTGAGCGAAAGCGCCATGGGCCAGAGCCATTTCTTGAGACCACCGATGGAGATGCAGAGACCCCCGATGATGCCCCCCGCAAGCAGGGCTATTACCCCTACAGTGCCGTTGATGATGCCCACATCAGCCGTGGTAAGTCCGAGCCCCCCTTCGCTTACCGGCTCAAGCATAAATGGCGCGGAGACTTTGAGCATCAGCGCCTCGCCAAATCTGTAGAAGAGCATGAAGAGCAGAGCGGTAAAGATGTGGCGCTTGGTGAAGAAGGTGGCAAACGTTGCGCCGAATTCTTTCCATATCTCACCTGCAGAGCGGCGTGTCATGTTCCGGTCCTCGGCAGGCTTGGGGAGCACTTGGGTGTGGTAGAGGAAGATGAGCAGGAAAAACAGGCTCATTATCAGGAAGGTGGTGGCCCACGCGCGAGTTACGTCGGAGTAGCTCTCTTCAAGTTTGCCGGCCATGTAGACCAATCCCCCCTGGCCGATCAGGGAGCCGATGCGATAGAATGTGTTTCGCCAGCCGCTGTAAGCCGCCTGTTGGTGGTCGGTGAGTGCGAGCATGTAGAAACCGTCGGCAGCTATATCGTGGGTGGCTGAGAAGAAAGCCATGACCCAAAAGACAGCGAGGGTGGAGGCGAAGAAGAAGGGGAGCGGTAGCAGAAAAGCTACAGCAGCAAACGTAAGCGTTATGAGAAACTGCATGGTCAGAATCCAGTGACGCTTCGTGCTGAAGATGTCCACAAAGCTGCTCCAGAAGGGTTTGATAACCCAGGGGAGGTAGAGCCATCCGGTGAAGAAAGCCATTTCTTTGAGGCCTACGCCCATGCGTGTGTAGAGGATAACCGCGAGCACGTTGACGGCAAAATAGGGTAGTCCCTCAGCCATATACAGGGTGGAAATCCAGCTTATAGGGAACCTGGAGACAGCGTTGCGATTAATCATAAATACTTGCTAATTTGGTAGTAGGATAATAATGCTGAAGTATTTCTTCAAACTTGAAGCCGCGGATAGCCATCACGGCAGCTCCTGTCTGACAAAGCCCGACACCATGTCCCCAGCCTCTGCCCGTGAGCATGAAGCCATCCGGGTAGGGTGACACTTGGAATGCCGACGACTTAAGGTGAGAGGCGGAAAGTATGCGTCTGATTGTCAATTCCTTACCTATGATTATATCCCCTTTTGTGCCGCGAATCTCGAGCTTGACAATTCTTCCGGAGTAACCGGTTTCTATGGGGCGCAGCTCAAGAATCTCGCCGAGATTTATGTTTAAGTATTTCTTTAGGTTGACGCTTATAAGTTCCTTAGGCACAATCTCTTCCCAGCGGTAATAGTCTGTAGCGGAATCATAATCTTTCAGACATGCAGCCAGCGCTTCGCGCTCCTGCGCAGTTAGGGCTGAGGGGTCGCAGTAGGGGTCCGGTGCGGCGGGGAGATAGGGCGGGTCTATGTCATTCCATGCAGCGGAGAAGAGCTCGGTGCGTCCGCCGCAGCACTTGGAAAAGCGGCAGTCGGCAATCAAGCCGGAGGTGTCAATCAGCACTTGACCTCGCGTAGCTTTCACGGCGTTTATGGCCCGCTCGCCCGCCTCACTTACCCCCTGATAGCGCTGGCAATGATCATCGGCACAGACATCGAAATCGCTGTGCAGGTCATTCTGCGTAAAGGAAATGTACTCCCCCTCAGTCGCCGGCAGCTCCGGGAAATCGTGAGCTTGCTTCTGCAGGATGCGCATCAGCCATGAGCGCGATATTACGGCATGTGCTTTGAGGTATTCATCGGGGGCGTCAGCGCTCATTTCGCTTGAGATGACACTCTCTAAGTAGTCCTCCACGGGCAGAACATTAATCAGTTGGGAGCTGGTTGAGCCCCGGCGGAAAATGAGCGTGCCCCTGAAAAGCAAGTCGCGCTTCTGCTGCCAATGGAAATTGTGGCCTATGGTCATACCCTTCACCATCATGCGGCTGTGGGGCGACACAGGAGTGTAGACAATAGAGTCTTCCGAGGCCTGCACATTGTATGGCGCTTGCGGCGAGAGCCCGAAACCACCGTTTTCACAGAGGCCCACACGCACGTTTGGCTGCATGAAGAGTGGCGTCATAGCGTCAGTGCGTGGGAGAAATAGGGTGAATCTTTATAGTAGAAAGAGACCTCGTCATAGACTCTGCGCACGTCGGCCGCAGTAAGGCGATCGTAGTCCTCATGGCGTGGCAGAATGAGCACACCGGCCATGTCGAGAGCCCCGGGGCTTATCAGCCTCTGAGCATCACCCTCGGCAAAGAAGCAGTCCGGGCGGTGCTTGGCTCTGGGGAAGAAGAGGAGGTGGAGCTGCCCCTCATGCTGCCACATCACGAGATTACGCATCCCCTGGTCAGGGGTCAATCCCCCCTCAGCGGCGGGGAGCACATTGTCTGTCCAGAACCTCACCTCCGGGGTGACAGTTTCTGCCACGAAATAGATAGCCTGCATGGGCAATTCGGGCAATGCAAATATCTGAGCTCCGGGAGTGCCCTTTATCAGCACCTTGCAATCGGAGACGTGGGCTATAATCTCCTGCAGGAAATCTTTGTTGCAGGCCTGGAAATGCAGATGGTCGGGGGCTGAGGCACCGGACTTTGAGCCATTGTAGAAGGCAGCGTAGTCGGGATATTTCTTGACGAACGCCTCCATGTCGGCTATCTCAATCAGGTCCTGATGCAGATGTTCGGTGGCTGCCACGGTGAAGTGCTCCGGGGCTATGGGAAAGGGGTTTACGAGTATCTCATAGTCGCGTGAGGCGCTGAAAGGGGTAGCTCGCTGCTGCTCCGGGCGGTTAGGTGCGCAGAGGAAGCAAGGGCGCTTGCTGATGGCCTCGGGGCTCACCTTGGCGCCGGTGGACTGTATGCGGCCCGGATTGTGCTGGAGCCTGACGGGGAAGCCATCGACCGTCAGTGTGCGTGTCACTACCCTCTCCAGAGCATTGAAATTCTGAGCGGCGAGGGGCCAGTCGTGGAGTTGCTCCCGCAAGAAACTATTCATCGTGAGGTGGTGTTGAGGCGTATGCGGGTGTTGAGTTCAAGGGTGCGGAGCATGTCCTTGTAGGCGTTATTGGCGTTGGTTTGCTGCACCGACAGGTGCGCGTCGGAGTTGCCATCCCATCGGCGGCAGTTGTAGAGCACATCGTAGATGCGGCCTATGCGGTAGTCGCGGCTGAGAGCCAGTCCCATGGCATAGTCCTCGCCATAGCTCGTGTTGGGAAACAGAATCTCGCGTGCCACCGGGGTGAAGAAAGCGCGGGGAGCACCCAGACCGTTGATGCGCAGGGCATTGTTGGCGCCATTTGTATCGGTCCACTCTGCATGGTCAATCTTGCCTGGAGGCAGGGGATTCAGGTTGAAATCCGTGAGCATATAGCTGCCTATCACCATAGCGCATTGATCTTCGTAGAACTTGCTCACAATGGCCGAGAGGGTATGCGGTGAGGAGTAGACATCGTCGGAATCGAGCTGAATGGCAAATCTGCCGCAGTGTTCGCTAAGCAGGGCGCGGTTCCAGCATCCACCTATGTTGAGCCCCTCATCGCCTGTCAGGCAGATAAGTTGCAGCCTCGGGTCATCAATAGACTGAAGCAATTCGCGGGTGCCGTCAGTGCTGCCGTTGTCCACCACAATCACATTGAACCTACCCTCAAATTCCTGACTGAGAGCGGAGGCCACGGCATCGCCCACCGTCTTCACGCGGTTGCGGACGGGGATAATGACAGATGCCTCAATCTCGAAGTCGGCGGCGTGGAGGTCGGGCGTAAGCTTGTTGACGGGTGCCAGCGCCTGAATTTTGCGCAGATGGTCCGTGCAGACACGCTCCATCTCAATCTGATACTCACGCTTGCTGGGGTCCACGTAGTCATGCTGCTTCTCGCCGCTGTGTCTGAAGTCAATGCGCCGGGCAGTGTACAGATATTCTCTGCAAAGCTCCGGAGCGGCGAGCCTGCTCAGTGAGAGCCACAGCTCATACCATCCGCCGTCGGCCCGGCAGGTGCTTACCTCAGCCGCTATCACTGCCTCTCTGCGGAGAGCCACTATCTGACCGAAATCAAAATCGTTGCGCAGAGAGCCGCTCTGCCACTGTATGCAGGGGTGGGGAGTGACAGCCCCGTCGGTGAGCTCCTTGAAATGGCTATAGACCATAGGCGCACCGCTCATTTCTGCCACCTGAAGCAGACGACGCCGACCATCGGCTATGAATTGCAAATCATTGTCAGTGAGGGCTACTAAGATATATTCGTCCTCGCAGCTTCGGGCATATTCCTGAAGAGCGCGGGCATCGGTAAAGCGTATCATTTGCGGAAATAGTTAAGGATTGTCTTCATGAGCTCCACGCGGTCGGCAGGGTTCTTGATGGCTTCAAAGGGCACAGACATGGTGATTGTGTAGCTGCGTCCCTCCTTGCGGGCTACAGCGGCCCCCTGGCCATTGTCGTCGAAGTCCATGAACATCTGAGCCTCGCCGATGGGGATAAGCATATCGGGGTTCTCCACGATGTACATGTCCCTGCCCAGCGTGTTATTGTAGGTGAACGAGCGGTTCTGCATACCTGATTCCGGGGAGAGGGCTATGCGGGGATTGCGGATGCGCACGGGCTCGGCGGGTGCCACACCCAGCACCTGAGCGGCAAAGTCGCGGTCAGCCTGCGAGGCTCTGTCGGAGGTGAGGTCAGAGGCCACATACTGCCCGCTCACAAGCAGGTCGCCACCCTTGTGCACGAAGCTGCGGAGCTCCTTCTGCAACTTCTCGGGGATGCTCTTGAAGTGCCAGCCTATGTTGCCGGTGCCCACGGTGCTCTCCTTCTGTTTGCCGAGGATGAGGTCGATGACGTCGAAATCCTTGAGCTTCACATGCCCGCTCTCCACAGCACCTGCACTTGCCGACACAAATCCTTTGCCGGCGGCTGCCAGCGCCTGACCATGCACGTAAGGGTAGTCAAACGTGTTGCCGGCTATCACCTCAGTGATGTAGGCATCGCTGCTCTTGCCGTGGGAGTTGCCTGCGCTGCGGCGGAATTCCTGCTGCGGACCTGAGTAGGAGATGTCGCTGATGTAAGGCACGCCGAATTCATCATTGGAATCGAAGCCGGCACGACCATCGGAGTTTACGGGTTTTGCACCTGCCACACGCGTGAAGCCGTTGATAATCAGCACCGGCTTCTCACCGTCGGGGCTTTCGCGGAATGCCAGCACCTCGGAGGGGAACGATGAGCCGCCGGCGTTGGCAGCAATGATGCGGAAGGAGTGAATGGCGTGGTCGGTAACCTTGACATCGAAATGAGTGGTCTTAACCTTGCCTATGGTGTGGAAACCGAGCTCACCCTCGCGGCGCTCCTGAATTATGTATTCCGTGGGCTTGGCAGTCGGTTCGAGCTTATCTTCAGTGGGTTGCCACTGCAAGTGATAGCTGTTTTTCCCGCTGCGGGTTATGGCGAAATCATGCACCGGCAGGGGCTGAATCACCACCTCGCGGTCTTTGCGCTCAGCCATGAAGCGAGCCATAGCCTTGTAGACAGCGCGCCCCACGAGGAAGCGGAAACCGGGGTCCAGGCCATACTGCATGTCGCCGAAATTCTGGTGGCTCATCAGCTCGATGAGGGTAGTGGGCACCTCAGGCACACGGGCCTCCACATAGCTCTTATCCCACATGGAGCGGCGAGTCCAGCGCGGGTCATAGGTCTGGCGTATGTCGGAGGTGATCTGACGCATCACGTAGTCAGTGAGCATGCGGGAGTTGATGCGCGGAGTGCCATCCTCATAGTTGCCGCCACCCTGTGTGTAGTAGATGCCCAGCGTGCCTACAGAAGAGTCATTGGCGCGCTTGCCGGCATCGGAGTGGAGCGCCATGACAGCGTCGATAGGTATGCGCAGGCCATCCTCCTTGGGGAGCACGCGGCTGCCACCGGCCAGATAATTGACCCAGAGAGCCCTGCCCGTGTAGTCATCCTTATAGTCGTCGCGGCCATGATAGGGGGAGTAAACATCCTCGGGAATACCGGCCCAATGCAGCCAGTAGCGGGCACCCTCAAGGAAGCGGGGGAGACCCGAAGTGCGGAAAGTGGGAGCTGTGCCGGGGCGTGGCTGAGCGGCGGGCTTGGTTTCCATTTCGGGGTCTACGGAAGCTTGGCCGTCGTCGTCAGGCACAGTGTCGTCCTCCTCATCATCCTCTTCATCGTCATCCTCCTCGTCATCGCTCTCTTCATCATTCTGCGACGCGGAGCTGTCCTCGGCAAGCGCCTCGGGAGTGGAGGGCTCGTAGAAGATATCCGCACGCTTTGGCGAACGGGCTATGTTACCCATGCCGCCACCTATTTTCACGGCGTCGGCAGTGAGGATGGTGCCCGCTGCACCCTGCGTCTTATTGCTTACCGAGACCACCGGCACAGCGTCGGAATATCCCTTGGTGAGCGGGAAAGTGCCGAGGTAAATCCAAGTGCCGCCACCCATCTGCTGATTGACCAGGAAGTCCTTGGAGCCACCGGAATAGTTCACGGTGTAGAGCGCGTCAGTGGTGCTTTCAGGCAGACTCTTGTAGCTGATGTAGACTGCATATTCGCCATCTTCAGGTATGTCGGCATACCACGCGGCTTTGCTTTCAGCACCCGATTTCACGGTCTTCACCTGACGGTAAGTGCCCACCTCAAAGGGGTTCTCAGTGTCGCGGAAGTCGGGCAGATCATAGATAAAACCCTCAAACTCACCGTTTTCCCAGCGCTGCGCTCCGTTGAGCTCCTTATAGTAAGGCTGCGAGAAGAGCTCGCCACCATCGTTGCGGTCATTGTCCACAATCACCTCATGCTTATTGGTGTCGCGCTCGCGGGGGAGGAACACGTAGGCGCCCGAGTTTTCAATCATAGGCACTATGAAGGGGAGCATGTAGCCCATGGTGTAGATATCCTCCACGGTGCTGAACAGCAGGGGGCGCTGCCACTGCCAACCACCATTCTTATAATAGCGGCCATGGCTGTGCCACATGGCGAGCTTATCGCCGAGCATACCCTTGGTGGGAATCACATCCGGGTGAGCTTCGCGCACGAAGGGTTCATTCTTGCGATACTGCTGCGGGAGCTTGTCGATCTTACTTATATAATAGGAGAGGGGTTTGGAGCCGACCATCAGGTCCGCACGATAGTTGTGGATGGAATCGGGCAACGCGTGGCGCACCGTGTTATGCAGACCGTCGATAAACTCGCGGGTGATAGGCAGATAAGTGAAGTTTTCATTGAGCTTTACCTGCACCGTCCTCTGTGTATCGTTAGGCTTCACGAGGTTTACGCGCAGGCCGCCGGGGTTCAGATTCTCCGGCACCCACTTCAGCACCGCGCTGTTCACGGCCATGGTCAGCGAGTCGGTAGAAGCCACTTCGGCCGGAGCCTCCTTGTGCTGCGTCCATCGGCTGGTGTTGGTGCGGCGCGTGGTGCGCGATTTGGTAGCCTTGGAGCTCACACGCTTGCCTGAGCTGCTCTTGCGGCTCTTACTGCTCTTCTTGCCACCCTTCGACGACTTCGAGCCCTTCGATGACTTTGAGCCCTTCGACGACTTCGAACCCTTTGAGCTTTTCGAAGACTTGGAAGACTTCGAGGACCGGGATTGCGAGGTCTTGGCTTTGCTTCGCTTCGGTGCCGCCTGCGCCTCATACTGAGGGGCCACGGCCAGCAGCAAGCAGATTAACAGCGGGAGGATGCGGGTGAATATTTTGGGTAACTTCATGCTTAGAAAATGCTTGGACTATTCGCTTTATTAAACACTGAACCACGGAAAGAGCGCCTCGGCACCCCTCCGTGAATTATTTGTCCGCAAAATTACAAAAAATAAGAGGGCAGGCCAAGCCCGCTCCGCAAATTATTTCTTTAAAAAAGTTAAAGCAGCAGTAGGCCGTCTCGGGAAAATTTGCTAATTTCGCGGCAAAGAATTATTACCTTTAAATTATGGCTACAAAACCTTTTCACTACCAGGAACCCTTCCCTCTGGGTCCTGACACTACCGAATACCGCCTGCTCACTAAGGATTACGTGAAGGTGGAAAACTGGGCCGGCCACGAAATGCTCGTCGTTGACCCCGAAGCTCTCACCATTCTGGCCAATGCGGCTACTCACGACAATGCATTCATGCTGCGCCGCGAGCACAACGAGATGGTGGCTAAGATTCTCCACGATCCCGAAGCCTCTGACAACGATAAATTCGTAGCTCTCACCATGCTCCGCAACGCTGAAGTGGCTGCCAAAGGTGTGCTCCCTTTCTGCCAGGACACCGGCACTGCTATCGTGGCTGCCTACAAGGGCCAGCACGTGTGGACTGGCTGCAACGACGAGGAGAAAATCTCGCTCGGCGTCTACAAGACTTACACTGAGAACAACCTCCGCTACTCGCAGAACGCCCCCCTCACTATGTATGATGAGGTGAACACCGGCTGCAACCTCCCCGCGCAGATCGAAATCCATGCTGAAGAGGGCGATGAATACAAATTCCTCTTCGTGGCAAAGGGTGGCGGTTCAGCCAACAAGACCTATCTCTACCAGGAGACCAAAGCCATCCTCAACCCCAAGACCCTCGTGCCCTTCCTCATCGAAAAGATGAAGAGCCTCGGCACAGCAGCCTGCCCCCCTTACCACATCGCATTCGTGATCGGTGGCACCTCAGCCGAAGCCAACCTCGCCGCAGTGAAGAAGGCCTCAGTGAAGTATTACGACAACCTCCCCACCACCGGCAATGAATATGGCCGCGCCTTCCGCGACGTAGAGCTCGAGAAGCAGCTTCTCGAAGCCGCTCAGAACCTCGGCCTCGGCGCACAGTTCGGAGGCAAATATTTCGCTCACGATGTCCGCGTGATCCGTCTGCCCCGCCACGGCGCAAGCTGCCCCGTAGGCATGGGCGTAAGCTGCTCAGCCGACCGCAACATCAAGGCCAAAATCAACCGCGACGGCCTCTGGCTTGAGAAGCTTGATGAATTCCCCGGAGAACTCATCCCCGAAGAGCTCCGCAATGCAGGTGAAGGCGAGGTAGTGAAGATTGACCTCAACCGCCCCATGAGCGAAGTGCTCGCCGAACTCGACAAATACCCCGTGTCAACCCGCCTCTCGCTCAACGGCACCATCATAGTAGGTCGCGACATAGCTCACGCCAAGATTAAAGAGCGCCTCGACGCCGGCGAACCCATGCCTCAGTACCTCAAGGATCACCCCATCTACTACGCAGGCCCCGCCAAGAAACCCGAAGGCATGCCCTCAGGCTCATTCGGTCCCACCACAGCAGGTCGCATGGACCCCTACGTAGACCAGTTCCAGGCGGCCGGCGGCTCAATGGTGATGATAGCTAAGGGCAATCGCTCTCAGCAGGTCACCGACGCTTGCCACAAGCATGGCGGCTTCTACCTCGGCTCAATCGGTGGCCCCGCAGCCGTACTCGCCCAGAACAGCATCAAAAACGTAGAGCTGCTCGAATACCCCGAGCTCGGCATGGAAGCCATCTGGAAAATTGAGGTAGAAGACTTCCCCGCCTTCATCCTCGTAGACAACAAAGGCAACGACTTCTTCAAGCAAATCAAGCCCCGCTGCCCCGGCTGCGCCCTCTAATAGCATCCGAATCCCCCGCGGAACCCCCAATGAACCCCATCAGCGCCTACCGAAGGCGTCCGAACATAGGGAGGAAAAATTTCCGCGACAACCAATGAAAGCCCCGAAAGGGAGAGCAACCGCCAAGAGCCGCCAAATCCCCGGCCCAAACTTGACGGAGCTCACCCCTTCGGGGCCTCTCCATATCCCCGCCCAAGTCTCTTTCCGTAAAAATGGTTGACTGTAGAGCAGTGTCCCGTCCCACTTTAGGAAAGGGGGTAGGGGAAAAAGGTGGGACAGTGGATTTTTACCACTAAAATATTCTTAACTACCTATATATCAGTATATTATAAGTGTTTTAAAGGTGTCCCGAAACTGTCCCACCCCTGGTCCAAAACCTCCGATAGCAGGGATACTACAAGCCGTCATAAATACGCTAATATTCTGATAACCACTATAATACCTAAATAGAATAAAATCACGCTAAGCAAACGCCAGCATGAGCATGAGCACCGTAGTAGTCTTTATATGGTGAAGCAAGGTACCCGAGCAAGCGCCTGGAGAGGAGGATTCCATCCTCCGACCAACCCCGCCTTTTAGATATGTGTTAGGTATTAGAGCTAACACCTAGAGAGGAGGATTCCAATCAGTAAGGTCAACTAATCCTCCTTAAGCGGCAAACGGAAGCGCCCGGGCGCGCCGTTGTGGTTAGGAGGGTGTTGCAAAACTCAATTTTTAGCAATCCGCACAAAAATACGAGTGCTGAAAATCAAGGAGTTACAAAATTTGTTTTTGTGATTTTTGAGGTTTTGCAACATCCTCAAAGCGGAAGCATACGCGGAGTGTCGAAGACACGATGTGGTGTTATTAAGGATAGATAGGATAGCCACGCACACGAGTAGGATTCCTAAGCTTCGTAGCTACCTATACAGCATCCCCCTTACATTTATAGCCGTGACCAATGATAATTAGCTATAATAGAGCGTACCTAACTATATAGGTAGATAATATTTATAACCACCTTTACACATACGCAATTTCTATTCATTCCTAACGCTCAGACTCTATTTCTTATGTGATAAACTATATTATTAACCTTACAAGCACATTAGGGTTACTACATATATAGGAATATTATTATAGATTAGTATGTAAAGTATAAAGGAGTCCTTTCTCAGTCAACTTCCTTAAGGGATAGAATTATTATAGTCAGCATCCATAAGTGTTATCAACTTCCGGCAGTCTACCTAACGTTGGGAAAGCCCACTTTCAGGAGGTTGCGTTTGCTATTTCTTTCTTAGTCGTTAAATTTCTTCTAATATACTTATATTATTATATATCAGTATGTTAGCGTATTTATAGGGGTATGTAGTCTCCCTGATATCGGTGATTTTGGACCAGGGGTGGGACAGTCACGGGATACCGTGGGACACTTATAATATACTGATATACAATTATTTAAGGTTATTTTAGGGCGAAAAATCCACTGTCCCACCTTTTTCCCCCTACCCCCTTCCCTAAAGTGGGACGGGACATCATGGGCTCAATGGGCGTTGGTGGTCGGAGGATGTTGCAAAACTCCCTCAAAAAAATAAGCAAAAGCCTCAACTTTCACAAGCTGAGGCTTTTTTATGTCCACAAAATTTTGTAACTTTGTGGTATTCAAACTAGTAAGTGCAAAG
>JAAVFJ010000059.1 GCA_014800845.1 Bacteroidales bacterium
TCGTCCGTCCGGCACAACAGATAGTCCAGGGAAACGCCAAGCGAGTCGGCCATTTTTACGTACCGCTGAACTTCGCTGAGATAGCAGCTGTAGCCATAGGGCAACGTGGTGTTTTCGTGGAAATTCCCTTCCAGCCGTTCCAATTTCTCATACGCCGGCCCGTCCTTTTCGCAGAAGTACCGACCAGCCGCCTCGAAGCACTCCTCAACCGATTTTCCCGCCGCGGCCCGGGCCTCACCGAACCGTTTCCACAGCGCCTTGATCTGCTCCACCTTCGGACGCTCCTTCTCCTCCCTGGCCAGCTGCTCCTGCTGCTTCTGGGCCTTGGCGTCCGCCTTGAGCTGCTTGACTTTGTCCGCCAACATAGAGCAGGCGTACTTGCATTTGGCCAGCTCACTGCACTTGTCGCAGCACTGGCGGCAGTAATTATAAGACCAGCAATCGTGCGCCATGATGCGCGTTTGCATCGCTTCGCAGTTGAGACAGGGCCCCTTGCCGTAAGTTTTACATTTCACTGCCTCCGCCTGGGCGAGACGCTCACCATAGTCCCGAACCGTATACTCCTGCACTGCACCGGGCATTGTGCCCTGTTTCGTCAGCCCGTCATAAATAACCTGCTGACGCTCAGCGGGCATCTGGGCCAAGGCGTAGGCTGTGGACTCGGCCAGCTTGCCCTTCTTATAGGCGGGCTGCCATGGCTTGGCCAGGCTCTTTTGAATCACGTTCAGCCGAGCCAGCTTGGACTTGGACACCTTGCAAGCCTCCGCCACATGGTCCCGCATCCGGCCTGGGAACTCGACCCCCTCCTCGTCCCGAAGCTGGTACAGCAGATCGTTTACCCGTTCCGCCTGTTTGCCGAGCTCAAAGGAGGTCAGTTTGCGCGTGTCGGAGTTGGCCATGATAAGCCGCAGCTCCTGGAGGGCGGCGGACTCCTTCCCCCGCTCCACGATGCAGGGCAGATCCCGCAGCTCCCCGTGGCCGTCCATCACCAGCTGGCGCACGGCGGCGCGGCGGCGGTGGCCGGAGACGATGACATACCGCCCAGCCTCCTCCCCGGGGCGCACCCGGATGGGCTGCTGGAGGCCCAGCAGCTCAATGTTGGCCGCCAGCTCACCCAGGCCGGACAGCTCGTAGAAATTGCGGGGATCGTCGTCAATGCGGTCGATGTCGATGTACTCGATCTGTTCCCGGGCAGCGCTTGCGCTGCCGGACCGGTCGTCCGCCTGAAGGGCGGATGACGATCCCGAGGCAGCCGGCAGGCTGCCAGTTGTGCCCAATTCGGACACAATTTTCTCTGCCGGCCTCCTGCTTATCAGGTTCATCACCGCCGCAGTCTTGGCGGTGTTTTTACTTGATGTTCCCACGGTATGTACCTCCAAATCAAATCTTAATCTGTAAAGGGATTATCCCCTACTCCTTTGGGCGCTTCCTCAAATTTCTGCTTCGACGCCAGCTCCACCATCGTCTGGGTCTTGCCGTAAAAGGCCAGCTCCACCGTATGCCGTTCTCCCTCCTTGTTCTTGCCGATCTTAAACAGACGGCTTGACCAATTGTCCTTGGCATTCGAAGGCCAGACCAGAAACGCCACATCTGCGTCCTGCTCCAACTGGCCCGATTCTTTGAACGAGTGCATATCGGGCGGCACAATTACTTTCTTTTTGTTATCCCCTTTCCCGACCACCACTTCCTCCGGTCGGGAGAACTGGGCCAAGCCCACCACAGCCGTTTTTGTGCTTTGGGCGAAGCGCTTCAGCCGCTGGCTCACCTCCGTTACCACGATGCGCGGATTGTCGGCTCGTATACCCGCTACGGTAAGCAGCTGAACGTAGTCCACATAGACCACCTGGTACCCGTGGCCAATGGCGTCGGTGATGACATCATCAACCGTAAAACCCGATGCCTGGATGATGTCAAAGGGGAACTCCGTAGCCACGCGGCACATAGCATCCGCGAACCGTTTCCACTCGTCCTCGGAGAAGTCCCGGGTCTTGATCTTGTCCAGCGGCACCTTGGCCACCGACGCAAATATGCGATCCGCCATTTTCTCCGGCCTGGTCTCCAGGCTGTAGTAGCCCACTTTGTACCCGGCTTTGGCCTGGGCCATGGCCATGAGGACGGACAGCAGCGTCTTGCCTGACGACGAATAGCCGCCCAGCAGGATCATGTCGCCCAGCTCCGCGTAGGTTGCCCGGTCTGCGGTGGGGATCCCCCACGGCAGATATTTGGGCTTGTCCTTGCTGTTCATCCGCTCCAGGAAATTGGCGGCCAGCTCCGGGCCGGTCATGCGGGGCATACGGTCAGAGGAGGACAGCACCAGGGACATTTTGCGGGAAAGCTCCGCCGCCTCCGTGGTGTCGAGGCACTCTATGCCCTTCATACACAGATTCCGGAAGCGGTACATCATGGACGCCTCCCGGACCTGCCCTATGTACTCGCCTACGTTGGCGGCGGTAGGGGTTGCCTCCATCGCCTGGCGCATCCAAGGCACATAGCTGTCCCCGCCCTTTATCGCCCCCACGACTGCCACTGGATCCGGCACCTTGCCCTCCAAAAAGACTTTGTGAATCGCGCGGCATATGGTGCGGCAGGTGGGCTCGGTGAAGTCCTCCGGGCGCAGTTTTTGAAATACCATCGGCACGCAGCGCTCGTCGATGAGCATGGAGCCGATGACCGACTGTTGGGCCAATATCGCCAAATCAGGCCTATCCACGCTTGCGCACCCCCATTTCCCGCAGGATATTGCATACGGTACTCCTGCCGCACCCCATCTGCCCCGCAATCTCCAACTGGGTCATCCCCAGCTGTCCGTACAGATAGGCCACCTGGAGCGAACTCACCTTGCGCTCCCGATGTCTCGGCGGCGGCCCATCCTCCCAGCACTTGCATCGGCCGGGGCTGTTCTGGCACCGGGCCTGACAGGTCTTGTCGGAGCAGTCTGTGCAGCAGGGCTTGTCCGCCCTTTTGCAGCCGACAGCAATCTTGCAGCGCCTCATAGCGTCACCTCCGGGTCAGGGGCCCAGCCGCCGGTGCTCTGGGGCTGGGGGGCTTCGGAAAGCTTGTCCGTCCAACGCCGATCCCGGATCCAGCGGAAGGCATGGGGGATGCCGATCCCCTCCTGCCATTGACGGGATGCCTTTTGCCGTCTCAGCGCCCGAGCCATTTCATCGATCAGCGCCTCAGAGGGAGCTAAGGCGTCCCACTCCGCCACCGCCTTCAGCCGGGAGCCGCTGGGTTCGGGGTAATACGACCAGAACTGTTCGAAGCGCTCCGGGGCGTGGGTAGGGATGGACTTTTTCTGACGGGTGCGTCTGGGGTTAGGGACCGGCTGGCCGGCCAGCCCAGGCTCAGGCACAGCGCCGTCACCTGGAAAGTCCGCAGGACTGTCTGGGGACGTCATTGGGCTTTGCCCAACGACCGCCCCGTCAGCCTCCGGCTGACTTGGGGGACTATAGGGGGAACTTGATTGTTTAGTCGTTAATTGTTTATTATTTAATTGCGGCGAGTTTTTCGTGTACGGTTCCTTCGTGTACGATGAATTAGGACACGGATCCACCGTGTCCTGATTTTTAGGCACGGTGTCGGATGCACCCCCGAAAATCGGTTTCCTGGAAACCAAGTACCCGGCTTTTGCGAACTGCCCTGCTGATCCACGGGTCTGTGCCTTCCGCTTCACATAGCCCGCTTCTTCCAGCTCCGCGAGCATCTTCGACATTGTATCTTTCGTGACGTGAGCGATCTTGGCCATACCCCGAATAGAAAAGTCCCAGTCTGGAGGAACACTCGTCATCATAATGAGCACCATTCTCGTCTGGAGGCGGAGCCTGTCATCCAGGATCAGAGCGTTATAGACTTTGGTGTATGGATCGTCGTCTTGAATAAGTTCAATCTGCTTGTCATCCATATTGCCAACCCCCTTTACAAACTGGACATTTCCGTGGTATAATACTTATGTTCCTACGGTAAGCTTCTTGGCTTATCTGCCCTCGGCGGGGCCTCCAACCCGCCGGGGGCTTCTTTATGTTCCGCAGCCTCATGCGCTGGCCTCCTGTTCGGATTTTCTGTGTTCCTGGATGTAACGAGCGGCCTCCTCCGGGGTAAGCATCGTTACTTGGTCGATTACTAATCCGCGTTCGCGGTGCCAGAGTTCAAGCAAAAACAGGGCTTTTTCCGTGCTGAGCTCATGATGCTTCCCCATAGAAATCACTCCTTCCCTCCATGCTATGCCGTGCTGCCTGTCCCACTTGCCATTTTTTCTCTGTTGTGGTAGAATCCAGGCAGAGAAAGGGGCGTTGGATCATGGCAGAAGAAAATAAAAACGAAAGTCTGAGACTAAAACTGTTCGGGCCTGTGGCCGGCGCTGTCGGCGAAACGCTGCAAGACGCTTGGGACTTGGTTTTTGGCGGCTTCGGGAATTACGTGGAAAAGAAACGGCTTTCACGTGGGAAGGCATTGGAAGATTTCAAAGCAACACTTGAGAACAAAATCAATGAAATTCCAATCGACCAGCTGCGCGAGCCGCCAATATCGGTGATTGGCCCCACGCTTGAAGCTTCCAAGTATTACTTTGAAGAGGAAGAGATCCGGGCCATGTTTGCCAGTGTCATATCGGCCTCCATGGATGCCAGGGTCAACTCCCTTGTCCATCCGTCTTTTCCCACGATTATTCAGCAGCTGTCTGCGACTGATGCTCAAACCCTTGCGTGCTTCAAAGACAACAATGCATTGCCCTTATGCGAGTACCGTGTCAGAAATATTGCACCTCACTCCTCTGGCCAAGAATCCTATAAAATCCTCTACACCAACGTTTTTCTCTCCAATCCGAAGTTACGCAGTCTAAGGCAAGGCGCGCGCTCCATCACCATGCTATCCAAATTGGGACTGATCGATATATTTTATGGGAAGGTGGTCACTAGCGCAGATTACAAATTTTTTGAAAAAACTGTTGAATATCGTACGATTCTCTCAATGTTCCAAGATAACCCTCAACAGCAGCCATACATTCAGAAAGGCTGCGCTAAGTTAACCCCGCTAGGCGAAAGCCTCTGCACTATTTGTTTTCCTGATTCTTCCCAAAGCGATTCATAAACTCATCAAGCGCCGTCTTCAGTTGGTCGGTCACGTCCCGCACATAGCCATCGATTTTATCGAAACAGCGTTTTGCCGTTACATACGCCACAAGAAAGGAAACCACGGCAGAAACCACAATTGTCAAAATAAGGCTCATCTCCTCCCCGCCTCCGGCCACCCGCCGGGGGCGGTTTTTCTTGCCCTCTCCCCCAGCCTGTGGTATCATAGCCTTGGAAAGGAGGGCACATTTATGAATCAAAGCGCACCGCTTGTCCCCCGAAACGTATACATACAGGCTGTTCTCAAAGAACTGAACGCTGTACCATACGACCCACTTCACCACAATGGTATGCGCAATCCATATTCCCAAAAGTACATCACTTGCAGCAAAGATTATAAAGAATATGTCCGAGAATACATCTATTACCGCCTATGTGACGAGATCCTCCGCCGACAGTACGAAGCACAATTAGACCACCAAGTCAATGAACTAACCAAGCAATCCGAAACCCGCCTAGCCCTCCAAAGCAGACAGCTTGAAAAACGGCACCAAGACGAAATCGACCAGCTCAACGCCCGTCACCACGAAACGGTTATCCATCTCAACACCCAGCACGATAAGGAGTTGGCCCGCGCTCGTTGGCGCTGGCCTATGATGGTGATTACTCTGGTTATTGCCCTTCTATGTACATTTTTTTGGTATATCCCAAACCAAATTGCCACGGCCCGACAAAATGGCGAAACCGCAGGCCATGAAGCTGGATTTAGAGAAGGGAGAAACTACGCTGACAAAAGTACTTATGAAAGCGGGTATAGCGCTGGATATATGCAAGCATTTGCGGACGGGATCAGATCTTCCATCGGGGAATCCCAAAGCTCTGGGGAAACTCAAAGCTCCAGCAACAGTTCATCCTCTTATCGCGAATCGGCCTCTAATAGCAATACTACCCCTGGTTACATCACTGAACCACTATCCTGGGTTAGTTTAGACCGAACCGTATATGTCAGTCAGCGCAGTCACACGATTCACTTGAACTCAGACTGCTCCGGCATGAGAAACTATTTCTCAATGAGCTACGGAGACGCCTGTGCCGCCGGGTACGCACATTGTCGCACCTGTTTCTGAACCAGCTCCCCGCCCCGGCCAAACTCGCCGGGGCGGTTTTATGCGCTGTCTTCCCCCGCCCCGGCCTCTTCATAGAACTGCGTCCAATCAAAGCCCAGAACGGCGGCGATTTTCTTAGCCACAGGGACTGATGGGCTGCGCTTTCCCGCTTCAATGTTGAAGTAAGACGGTTGAGCAATACCAACCTGTTCTGAAACATATTTTTGCGAAACCTTCTTTTCTTCTCGAATAGCTATCAGCCAATCTCTTCGCATTTCCTCACCTCCTATTTTTAGCTTTTAGCTAACATTAACATAAAATCATTTTCTTGTCAACAGCCAAAAGCTAATTTTTTTCTATTTACATAATTAGCTATTAGCTATACAATAAATTCAAGGAGGCATGGCCATGAATAATATAAAAATTGCACGGACAAATGCAGGTTTAAGTCAGAAAGAAATTGCCATCACTTTAGGTGTCTCCGTACCAACTGTCTCAGATTGGGAAAGTGGGAAGAAGTTTCCAAGCGGCAAAAATTTGGTCAAACTTGCGCAAGTCCTGCACACCACAACTGACTACCTTCTGGGTTGCGAAGAACTGCACACTTTCTTTTGTGAAGACGGCTGGCACGACGATCAAACACAGGATTACAACAGATTAAATTCTGATGATTTGAAGCGCAGATTCCTTGCTATCAATGGCTATGACAAAGACCACGCTCCTGATGCAGAGCGGCTTTTCCCAATGCAATTTCCAAAAAAAGAGCCCACCCCCGTACCCGAGGATGGACAAAACATAAATATCATCAAAATAGCTGGCCGGGATGGGTCACACATTGAACGGAAGCTGACGGACGAGCAGATGGCCGCCCTTAAGCTCATCATCGACCAGCTCCCCGATGCAACAGATTTGTGATGCAGAAAAGGAAATATTAATATGAAACTGCGTGACCGTATCA
>JAAVFJ010000060.1 GCA_014800845.1 Bacteroidales bacterium
AATGACACAACCGATAAATGACCCCCGCAACCAGTTTTTGGAAATTGTACCCCAAAAATGTACCCCAGACGGGTTAAATAATGTTAATTCGCTAATTATCAGCGTTATTGACTAATCGAGTGGGCATAACAAAAGCAGGCACCATAAAAAAAGCGGGCACCCGGTGGGGATGCCCGTTATTTTTTTGTCGGCACGGATTATTTTGCGGGGGCCTGCTGTGCGGGCATCTGAGCCGCGGGAGCGGGGGCCTGGGTGCCGGGAGCTGCCTGCTGAGCTGCGGGGGCTTTCACCTGGCTCTGTGAGCGGGGTGCGCGGATGGCAAATGAGCAGCAGATGCTGAGCACGCAGATGATGATGGCGAGGCTCCAGGTTGCTTTTTCAATGAAGTCGGTGGTCTTACGATAACCCATGTACTGGTTGCCGCCGGCATAGTTTGAGGCCAGACCGCCACCTTTAGATTTCTGGATGAGGACTGCGCCTATGAGGAGGATGGCTGCTATAACGATGAGAATAGCCAAAAATACGTACATTTTCCTTATTTTTTGTTTTCGTTAATAATCAGTTTTTTGAGGAATCTAATTTGGTCTGCAAAGTAAATACTTTTTTCCGGATTTTTCAAATTTATCTCGGAAATAATTTCAAGAGCCTTGGTGTAATTGCGGTTTTTGATGAGAATTCTCACAAAACTCTCGGTCAATGAGGGTTTTTCGGCTGCTTCGGGGATGGTTTCTGGGGCAGGTTGGGTTTCGGAGTTATCGGAGCGCTCGGAGTTCTCTGAGATCTCCGAGTTCTCCGAGGGCGTTGCCGCTGCCAGGAAATTATGAATCAGGCGGTCCTGCTCGGAGGCACCGGCAGCCGGGGGCGTAATGGGTGTGGCGCGCTCCTCGGCGGCGAGGGTGGCTGCGTAGTCGGGGGTGGGGTTGAAAATGAGGCGTGTGAGGGCATCGGTCTCGGCGGGGTCGCCGGCGCCGAAGGTGGAGAGGAAGGTGGAGATGGTGTCGTCGGTCGAGGGGGTGACCTCCTCAGGCACCGGATAGAAGTTTGACATGATGTAGGCGCGGTCGCCGAGCAGGTCCTCGTAGCTGCGGTGGGAGGGCATAGCCACAGCTATGCGCGCGCAGAGCTCGGGGAGCGCGGGGTCATCGAGGTCGGTGGTGAGGGAGAGCGCCGTGATGGCGGGGGTTATGTCGTAGGGGTATTCGCGGAGTCGGGCAAGTGCCTCGGTGGGTGTCATAGGCTTATAAGCTGTTTACCAGTTGCCGAGCGTGGCGTTGAAGATTAAGTCTACCAGTTCGGCGGAGATTTCCTCGCAGAGCTGGTCCTGCACGTCGGTAAGCATCTCAGTGGCAGGAAAATCGCGATAGGCCGAGAAGGTCTGGTCTATGTTGTTGGCCTCGTTTCGGCGGTCGGTGTACTTGACGCGCACGGAGATGGTGAGGCGTGTCTGGGTGGCATAGGCATCGGTGCCGACGGCCTGGGGTGAGAGGGAATAGCCGGTGATTTCGCCGGTCATTTCCAGGTCGGAGTTGGGGGTGCTGACGGTCTGCAGGCGCGTCTGGCGGATGATGCCGTCCTGCAACTTGTTCTCAAAGGTCTGCTGCAGCGGGGGGTAAACGAGCGCCGCGCGTATGGGGAATTCGGAGATATAGATGGTCTTGTATATGTCATAATTGAGCGCCGAGCCATTGAATTTGTAGCTCGGAATGCAGTTCTGACACAGGGGCACCAGGAGGCAGAGCAGAAGTATTGAGAGAAGTCGGGGCATTTACTTAACGAGGGTATCAATCGGCGCTGAGGCCATATTCTTTTATTTTGCGGTAGAGGGTGCGCTCGGAGATGCCGAGAGTGGCGGCGGCCCTTTTCCTGTTACCGCCGGCGCGGCTGAGTGCGTCGCGAATCATCAGGCCCTCGGCGGGGAGGTCGTCGGGCATCGGGCTGTAAGGGGTATAAGGCGTCTCGGGCGCGGGGAGCATGGCGCGGTGGCGGGGTATGTCGCTGTCAGTCTCGGCGGCCGACATGAGTGGCGCCTCGCCCCCCTCGAGCTTGGCGCGGAGGGAGCGGATTTCGTGCTGCATGGACATGATGGTCTTCCAGAGCATTTCGCGCTCGGAGTCGTAGGAGGGTGTGTGCTCGGAGCATGCCACCTCTCCCCCCATCGAGCTGCCTTGGGGCAGATAGCCGCGCAGGGTGGCGGCGTCCAGGGTGCTTCCGGCTGAGAAGAGCGATGCCTGGTCCACCACGTTTTTGAGCTGACGCACATTGCCGGGCCAGCTGTAGAGCAGCAGCAGGCGACGCGCATCTTCTGAGAAGTCGATGGCTTCGGTCAGGTATTTCTCGGAGAAGTCGGCGGCAAATTTTCGGGCCAGCAGCAAGATGTCGCGCCCACGGTCGCGCAGTGGGGGCACATGAATCTGCACGGTGGAGAGGCGATAGTATAGGTCTTCCCGGAAGCGCCCTTCGGCCACGGCTCGCACGAGGTCTACGTTGGTGGCGGCCACTACGCGCACGTCGGCACGCTGCACTTGCGAGGAGCCCACCTTCAGGAACTCGCCGGTCTCGAGCACACGCAGCAGGCGCGCCTGGGTGGTGAGGGGGAGTTCGGCCACCTCATCGAGGAAGATTGTGCCGCCGTCGGCCTCCTCGAAGTAGCCTTTACGGGTGGAGAGGGCGCCGGTGAAGGCCCCTTTTTCGTGGCCGAAAAGCTCGGAGTCGATGGTACCTTCGGGTATGGCTCCGCAGTTGACGGCTATGTATTTGGCGTGCTTACGGGCCCCGAAATTGTGGATTATTTTCGGGAAAAACTCTTTGCCGCTGCCGCTCTCGCCGGTGACGAGCACCGACAGGTCGATGGGGGCGACTCTGATGGCCCTCTCTATGGCCAGGTTCAATGCCGGCGAGAGGCCCACTATGGAGAAGCGCCTGCGCGCCTGCTCCACTTCTGCTGATATGTCGCGGTCAGTTAAGGGCATTGAGTCGGGGTTATTTGAGTGAACGGAGTGCGTAAGTCTCGCCGCGGAGCAGTGCCGAGAGCTCCTCGACGCTGCCGCATGCCTGCTGGCGCTCCACGCTGATGGGCTCGCCGATGGAGACATGTATCTCCTTGCCTTGGCGGCGGAACACTTCGGCGGGCAGACGCAGTGTGCGTATCTGCCAGGAAATCACGCCTAAGATGTTGAAAAAGGTGGAGTTATGGCCATGGAAGAAGATGGGAATCACGGGCACTTTGAGCTGCGAGATGAGGCGGATTATGGAGGGTTGCCACTCGCGGTCATTGATGCGCAGGTTGGGCTTGAGCTTACTCACGGCGCCGGCGGGGAAGAACCCTATGGGGTGGCCCTGCTTTACGCGCATCATGGCCTCCTTGATGCCCTGCATGGTGGTGCGACGCTTCGCGGGGTCGTTACTTGCAGAGGGGTCCACGGCTATGAAGCTCGGACGCATGGCGGAGATATGGTTGAGAAACATATTTACCATGACCTTATAGTCGGGGCGGGCGGTGCCCACTATGTCGAGCAGTGTGATGCCGTCGAGAGCGCCAAAGGGGTGATTGGAGACGGTGATGAAGGCACCTTCGGGGAAGCGGTCGAGCACATCGAGGCCATCCACGCGGAGGCGTATTTTGAACTCATCGTTGATGAGGGCCTGAGAGAAGGCTATGCCCGGAGTGCCGCAGTGGCGGGAGTGGACGTCGTTGACCTTGTCGATGGAGAGGAAATGAAGCAGGCGGTTCACAAGCTTCTCATGACCGTCGAGAGCGGGAATCCATCGGCGCACATCGTCGTAGTTCACTACCTCGGGGCGAATATCATAGTCCTTATTTATATCTTGGTTTTCAGCCATTTGCTTTTAGACTTTAGGAACGAGTGTCCAGGTTATAACGCCGCGGGTGCGGGGAGCGTCGGGCTGCGGAGTCCAGGTGGCTTTGAGCGAGGCCTGGCGGCACTTTTCGCGCAGGGCGGCGTCAGAGGAGCCGGAAATCACGTTGGCTTCGGTCACTTTGCCGGCGGCGTTGACGTAGACCTCAACCTTAATCACTACTTTCTGGCGCAGCGACACGGTGGGTAGCGGGCAGTTTATCAGCTTGCGACCACCTTTGAGTGTGCCGCTCACACCGGAGCCGCTGCCACCGGAGCCTGACTGCGCCGAGGGGGTGGAGGAGCCCCCGGGCTGCCCGTTGTGAGGGGAAAACTGCCCCTTCATGTTGGCGGCTATGCGCGAATCGGGGGTCTCTTTGGGAGTGGGGTCGGCCGTCTGCTTCGTGGAGGGCTTGGTGGTGGTCACCAGGCGCTCTGACGAGGGGTTGGGAGTGGGGTTCTCGCCGTTCACCACCCGCTTGTTCTGCGGCACGGGGGCCTCGTCGGGCACACCGTCGGGCACCGGGGCCGGGTCAGTCTGCTGCGTGGCGTCGAGCTCGCCGGCATCTTCAAGCAGCAGAGGCTCAATGAATTCGGGGGTCTCGTCGGGTTCTAATGCCGCCATCTCCAGCGTCTTGTTCTCGGGATGATTGGGAGATGTGGAGGGCAGAGGCATGTGTACGAGCAGCAAGACCATGAGCAGCAGCAGGGCCACGATGAGGGTGCCCACGGCTGCTATCAGGCGGTTGGGGTCAAGGGTATTCCTATTTTCCGGTTTATGGGGCATTTACTTGATGGATACGGGGTGAGTGGCAAGCACCATCTTTATGTCGGCGCGCGAGGCTGCGTCGAGCACGCGCACTACGGTGGCGTAGGGCACGGTGGAGTCGGCGTAGAGCGCTACGGAGCGCAGGCGACCTTCGTTGCTCATGAGCTTGAGCGAGGCCATGAGCTGCTCGGTGTCGACAATGCGGGGTGTGCGGTTATCAATCACGGAATCGGAGCGGTCAGTGACCAGGTAGAGGCGTGATAGGGAGTCGATGTAGACCTCCGTGGCGGGTTTGTCTACGGTCTGCTCCGTGCCCTGCGGCAGGTTCACCTCCAGGGCTGAGGGCACTATGAGGGTGCTCGTAATCATGAAGAAGATGAGCAGCAGGAAGATCACGTCGGCCATGGACGACATTGAGAAGGCCGAGATGGGGGCCTGAGGACGTTTCAGTGCCATGATTTACGCAGCGGGTTCGTTGAGTATGTCCATAAACTCCATGGTGGTGCTCTCGAGCTCGGTCATCACCTTGCTTACGCGGGCCACGAGGTAGTTGTAGGCAAACAGGGCGCAGATGCCCACAATCAGGCCGGCCACGGTGGTGACCAACGCCAGGCTGATACCGCCTGAGAGGGTGGTTATGTCGGAGGCTTTGCCGGCGGCGCTCATCTGGAAGAATGCCTCCATCATGCCTACCACGGTGCCGAGGAAGCCGAGCATGGGGGCACCGGCGGCGGTGGTGGAGAGCCAGGTCAGCCCCTTGGAGAGGCGTGATACTTCGATGTTGCCGGTGTTTTCCACAGCCATAAGCACGTCGCTCATAGGACGCCCTATGCGCGAGAGCCCCTTCATGATGAGTCGGGCCGCCGGGGTGTCGGTCTTGCGGCAGATGCGGCGGGCGTTATCAATGTCGCCCTCGAGCACACAGTCGCGCACGCGCTTCATCAGTGATTTGTCGTCGCGCATGGCAGAGGATATCACCAGACAGCGCTCTATGAAGATGTAGATGCACAGAAGCAGCAGCAGCGCCAGAGGTATCATTATGTAGCCTCCGTCGAGAATCAGGGTCCAGAGAGTTGGGGTGGTCATGGTTGAATGGGGTATTGTAAGGAGTTGATAATCAGTCGTTGGACAAAGCGTTGCGATAGGACTTGATGGTCTGGGCAATGCCGAGATAGAGAGCGTCGCAGATCACGGCGTGGCCTATCGACACCTCGTCGAGGTATGGAACATGGGAGGCGAAGTAGGCCAGATTGTGGAGGTTGAGGTCATGGCCGGCGTTCACACCGAGGCCCGCTTCGTGGGCCACACGCGATGCTTCCACGAAGGGCTCCACGGCGGCGTGGCGGTCGGCGGCGTAGCCGTCGGCGTAAGGCTTTGTGTAGAGCTCCACGCGGTCGGCTCCCACGCGGGCAGCCGCACGGATATTGTCGGGGTCGGTGCCGGTGAAGATGCTCACACGGATGCCCCCCTCATGCAGGCGGTCCACTATCCCTTTGAGAAAATCGAAGTTGGGCTCCACCTCCCAGCCGGCTGATGAGGTGATGGCGTCGGGCGCATCGGGCACCAGAGTGACCTGGCGGGGGCGCACCTCCAGCACGAGGTCCATGAAGGAGGGGATGGGGTAACCCTCGATGTTGAACTCCGTCTTCACCAGCGGACTGAGGGCGCGCACGTCGGCGTAGCGTATGTGGCGCTCATCGGGGCGCGGATGCACCGTGATGCCCTGCGCGCCGAGTGCTTCGCAGTCTGTAGCAAACTTAAGCAGATCGGGGTTATTCTCGCCGCGCGCGTTGCGCAGCGTTGCGACTTTATTGATATTTATGCTTAGTCGTGTCATTATCAGCTAATTAAGCGGCTCAGAAGGAGAGCATAGGCCGTCGGGATATAATTATTTAACAATATTGATGTCCGGATTTGGCGCAAAATTTGTACCTTTGTTTCCGGTAAAATAGCGCTCGCAGCCGTCAGCGTATATTCGCTGCAAAAATAGCGTTTTTTTTTCAAACCACAGCTATTCTTTATAATTTTTATGACTGCTCAAGAGATACTACAGCTTTCCCTGCGTGAGCCCGCGGCCGATTCTGCGCCGGCGGTGGCAGCTGACACTCCCCTGCCTGCCGTGCTCTCCGCTCTGCTCGATTCCCGTGACGGAACGGTGAGTGTATCCGACGGGCAATCAACGCTCGGCTCCATCGACTTGCGGCGCGCACTGCAGGCCGCCTCCGACATGATGCCCCCACGCCCGGAGAGCTCGCAGGTGTCGGTCACCTGCACCCCTGCGGAATACTCCGCCTCTTCGCTGGCCCGCGCCGTGGAGGATGCCGACGCCCATCTGCTGGACCTCTACACCCTCCCCGCCCCTCACGGCAATCTGAAGGTGGTGATGCGCACCTCGCGCACTGACCCCTCGCCGGTGATTCACTCACTGCGCCGCTACGGCTTCAGTGTGACCGAGTCGGAGGGATTGACATATTCCGACCAGGACCGCGCCGCCGAGCGCCTTGAAGAACTCAGAAGATATTTCGACCTATGAATACCCGCCCCGCCATAGCAGTCTTTCTCCCCGCCGACTCCGCTGACCTCCCCTATCTCAGGTGTCTTGTAACCGCCGCACGCCGGCTCGGCCTCGAGGTGGAGGTGCCTCGCGAGATTCACTCCCTGCCGGAGTTAGGCGTGGAGTGTGCCGGCGAGTGCCGCGGCGTGGAGGTGCCCTCTGCCGGCTGCCGCATGGTGCTCAGCATAGGTGGCGACGGCACTTTTCTGCGCGCCGCGCGCTGGACGCTGCAGGGCAACGGCGCCCCGGTGGCGGGCATAAATGCCGGCTCTCTCGGATTTCTGGCCTCCTGGGAGCGCGATGACTACGCTACGTTGCTGCAGATGGCCTCAACCTATCGCATCCCCACTCGCCAACGCTCCCTGCTGCAGGTGAGCTGCCCGGCGCTGGCCGCCGACACGTTTGCTTACGCTCTCAACGAGGTGTCGATACTCCGCTCCGAGACCTCGCAGATGATTACGGTGGAGGCTTCGCTGCAGGGCTCGCCGCTGACGGAGTACACCGGCGACGGCCTGATAGCCTGCACGGCCACCGGCTCCACCGGCTATAATCTCTCGGCCGGAGGCCCCATTCTGCAGCCTGACCTGCCGGCGATAGTGCTGACACCCGTAGCGCCCCATGCTCTGACGCAGCGCCCCCTCGTGATAGGTGGAGACTCGGTGCTGAGGCTGCGCGTGAGGGGTCGCTCCAGCAGCTTCCTGCTCAGTGTGGACGGCTGTTCGCAACCCCTCCCCATAGGCTCCCCAGTAGAGATAACCCGCGCCCCCATCACCCTGAGCACGGTCCACAACGCCTCCGAAGACTTCGCCTCGCGCCTCCGCGCCAAGCTGATGTGGGGCGAAAACCCGGTACCCCGCTAACCCTAACCCTCTAAATCTCAGCTCTTTGCCGGAGAAAACATAACCCTGTAAAAAAACTTTGTCACCACGGTAATAATTACCACGGTGACAAAGTTTTTGTATATTCCTATGATTGAGAGATACTATCAGTGGGTGGCTACGGGCTTGGTGGCGGGGGCGGTGAGGTTGCGGCGGGCTACGGCGGCGTCTACGTCGTCGGCCAGCCGGCGGAAGGCCTGTGTGCGGGGATGGTCCTTGTCGGAGTCATTGTGTATGAGGGCCATCGGTATGCCGCTGTCGGCGCGCGAGGCTATGTCGGCCACCAGGGGTATGCTGGCCAGCAGGGGGCAACCTGTCTCGGCTGCGAGGCGTTCGCCGCCACCTTCGCCGAAGATGTAGTATTTCTCTTCGGGGTGCGGCGCGGGGGTGAACCACGCCATGTTCTCAACCACGCCGAGCACGGGCACATTCACCTTGTCGTCGCGGAACATGGCTATGCCTTTGCGGGCATCGGCCAGCGCTACCTCCTGAGGGGTGGTCACTACCACTACGCCAGTGATGGGGAGTGTCTGCACCAGGGTGAGATGGATGTCGCTGGTGCCGGGGGGCATGTCGATGAGGAAGTAGTCGAGCTCGCCCCAGTTGGCGTCGGCTATGAGCTGACGCAGGGCGTTTGAGGCCATGGAGCCGCGCCAGAGCACTGCCTTGGCGGGGTCGACCATGAAGCCTATGGAGAGCATCTTCACGCCATATTTCTCCACGGGGATGATGAGGTCGCGCCCCTCTATCTGCTCTATGTAGAGCTGCTCTCCCTCCACGCCGAACATCTTGGGCTGCGAGGGTCCGAACAGGTCGGCATCAAGCAGCCCCACTTTGTAGCCTCTGGCGGCGAGAGCCACAGCCAGGTTGGCGGCCACGGTGCTTTTGCCTACGCCACCTTTGCCGGAGCTGATGCCGATGATATTCTTCACTCCGGGGAGCAGGGGCTGATTCTTTGGGGGCGCCGGGCGACGTGTCTTCACGGCTATGTTCCCCTTGATTTCCACCTCACCGGGGAGCGCATGCTCTATAGCTGCTTCGGCGGAGCGCACCACGCTCTTTATGAAGGGGTCGGTGCTTTTTTCAAAGATGAGGGAGAAGGTGACTTTCTTTCCATCGATGCGGATGTCATCCTCCACCATATCGTTGTCTACGAGACTTTTACCGTTGCCGGGATAGCGCACGGTTTTGAGAATATCAGTTATCAGCTGCGGATAAAGTGCCATTGGTTTATCTTTTTACTTATTTTATAGGGGTCACTGTGTAGCCCTGTCGGCGCAGACCCTCTATGAGGCCCTTTTCGCCGGCGAGGTGCAGAGCGCCTACGGCTACGAATGTGGGGGCCTTAGCCATGATTTCGGGGAGTTTGGTGAGCCAGTCGGCGTTGCGACGGTCGAGGAGGGCTATCATGAATTCGGGGTGATCGTTGTCAGTCTGGGAGAGTTTGTAGAGGTTGTCGAGGTTTCGGGCCATGTAGGAGGCATTGAGCTCTTTGGTCACCTCCACGGTGTGTTCGGGGTCATCGACAGTCTCCATGAGGCTTTCGGCCTGCACGACTATCGGGGTGGTACCATAGAGCACAGAGGCTTGGTATTCAGCCGTTTCGAGGGGAATGATTTCCATGCCGCGCTCTTTTGCCATGGTCTGGAAATAGGTGTCCAGCTGCTCGGTGGGCTTGAAGTCGGGTATCATCTGCGACATGAGGCCTACCACCATCATGGAGTTTACCACCATGGGTTTCATCATGTCGAGCATCTGAAGCTCCATGCCGGGCATGGGTGCCCACTTGCGGAACACCTCTGAGGCTTTTGCAAACTGCTCGGGGGTGAGCACTTTTTGCAGGGTGCTGTCAGCGGGCGCCATCATGTGGGGCTGCATAGCCATAGCCAGCTGCATCTGGTCCTGAGTCATGTCCATTTCGCCCACCACCTGCTCGGTAACGTCGAAACAGTCCTGCGCACCCACGCTGTCTATTACAGCCAGCGGCGCCATGTGGTGAGTGCCGAACAGGTAGGAGGGTTTCTTAAGGCCATTCCCCTCCACGCGATAAAGGAGCTGAGCGGAAGAGGTGAGGATGCCGCAGAGAAGCAGCAGAAGGGTAAGTGTTTTTTTCATTTTCTTAGAGTTTTTTTTCTGTTAGTCGCTTCCGGAGGCGAAAAATTTCACTCGGGTGCAGAAAAAATTCCGCGGGGTATGGAGCGGTAGTCGTCGCGCTCTATCCCCTCCTCGTCTATATGCTCCATCTCGTGGTCGGGCAGACGGAAGGCCAGATACTTTATCTGCTTGCCGCGCGAGAGCCACTGCTGCTCGTAGAAGGTGCGGATTTCGCGCAGCGATGCGGGCAGGTCAGGATTGCTGTCGGCATAGAGGTCGGCGGTGTCGGCCAGCAGAGGGGTGTCGTTGCGGCTCACCAGCTCGCGGGTGTAGGTGTAGAGGAATGGTGAGTCGGTCTTAAGCCTGATGATGGCGTCAGGGGCGAGCACCTGTCGGTAACGCTCCAGAAACTGCGGGGAGGTGAGGCGGCGGCGGGTGTATTGCATCTGCGGGTCGGGGAAAGTAATCCACACCTCGCTGACCTCGCCGGGGGCGAAGAATGAGGTTATGTCGCTTATGGAGGCTCGCAGAAACGCCACATTGGGCAGTTTCTCCTCCAGAGCCATTGTGGCTCCGGTGTAGATGCGCGCCCCCTTCACATCTATGCCTATATAGTTGCGGTCAGGGTTGCGGCGCGCCAGGCCTACGGTATATTCACCTTTGCCGCATCCAAGCTCAAGCACTATCGGGTTGTCGTTATGAAAGAAATCGGCCCCCCAGCGGCCGCGAAGGGGAAACCCTTCGGCCTGCAGGCGGGCGTAATTATATTGAAGCACATGAGGATAGGTCTCCAGTGCGGCAAATTTCTTGAGTTTGTTCTTACCCATCAGTGAGTCAGTTTAAAGGTAGCCGTAGTGTGAGCGGTTTTTGCCACTACTATGAATATGGGCGACGAGAAACGATTCAAATCCACTTCGGCCTGACAGTCAGCCGGGTTGATGCTTACGAGCAATGCGCCGGAGGGGTCAGTGACCTGCAGGGTATTAATCGGGTCGGTGGAGGTCACTTTCAGCAGAGCGCCCTGAATGAAGGCACGCACAGTGGCTTTCTCGGCATCGGGAGCCGTCACGCTGCTCACAGTCTGGATTTTAAAGTCTTGCCACTGAGGGGCATCAAGCCAGGGCTGCTCGCAGTCTTCGGCTATGGATAGCGTCACATCAGACTGATTTATGCCGGCAAAGACATCTTCACCCAAAGCGGGGACATTTATGCCGAGCGAACTTACGTTGATGTCCTTAAGTCGTGTCATGCCTTCAAGTGCGTGGTCACCGAGCGACTCCACATAGTATCCGAGGCGGAGGGTGTCAACGCCGGTGCCGCGCATGGCGTAGCGGCCTATGTGCGATGTGCCCTCTATATTCATCGACCCCGTCATGGAGCAGTTACCTGCAAAGAGATAGTCCGGGTATTCAGCGGGTTGCTCGCCGGAGGTAAACGCCACCTCTTCAAGCTCGGGACAAGAGAAGAACATACCCTCGCCAAGTTCAGGCATACCCTTGAAAGTCACGGTCTTAAGCGTCGGACAGATAGCAAAGGCATAGTCACCCGTCTCAGCTACCGATGCGGGCAAGCTGACTTCTTCAAGTCCTGTTCCGGTAAATGCACCGGCAGCGATGGCGGTGAGCCCGGAGGGGAACGCTACAGATTTCAAAGCAGTGCAGCCGGCAAACGCGCTCTCACCTATTTTTTTCATAGTCGAGCCGAGAGTCACACTTTCCAGCGCTGTGCACCGGAGGAAAGTACCCGCGCCTGTTTCGGAGCTATTGATAGTAGCCGACTTCAGTGCCTCGCAATCGCCAAACGCCTGCGAGCCAATCACCTTGACGGAAGCAGGGATAGTGATGGAGGTCAGCGCTTCGTTGCCATAGAAAGCATTTGTGCCGATTTCGGTCAGAGTGGCAGGGAGCTCGATGGTGGCAAATGAATTGCCGGCCAAAGCCGCCTGGTCAATGATGCGTAGCGACGCAGGCAAGGTCACTTTCGTCAGCCCTTTGCCCAACAGTGCTCCGGGAGGTAGCGCATCGGCATCGAAAGTATTTTTCATCATGTCCTGACGGGTTGTAGGCGTGTAAGCCACGATGCTCACTGCCGAAAGGTCGAGCGAGGTGAGCGAGGTCATCTCGGATAAGGCATCGAAGTCACGTTTATCCATTGTGCCCTTCAGAGTCAGGGTTGTGGCGCTCTTCACCTCATCGGTGAGAAGAGATGAAAGTTCGCCGGCTGAAATCTGCAAATCAAGGGCCTCCGCAGGCAGACTTGCTGCCAGCGTGGCCACAGAGAGAAATATAGCGTGATAAAGATTCATAAATAAAGGCCAAATAGGTTAAACAAGCTGCAAAATTACTAAAAGCCCGCAATTTCAGCAAGTTATTAACTTTTTTTGGGATTCTAAATTTTGCTTAGCCTACACGGGCACCGGGAGTGACGGGACCGGTGGGACCGATTACGGTGAGTGAACCGTCGGCGTTAACTGCGCTGAGAATCATGCCCTGACTCTCCACCCCCTTGAGTTTGCGGGGGGCGAAGTTGGCCACGAAGCACACCTGCTTGCCTATGAGGTCCTCAGGCTGATAATACTTGGCTATGCCGCTCACTATGGTGCGTCCGCCCATGCCGTCGTCAATGCGGAATTGCAGCAGTTTGTCGGCCTTCTTCACTTTGCTGCACTCGAGCACGGTGCCTACGCGCACATCGAGTTTCTCAAAGGTCTCGAAGTCAATGGTGTCGGCCACCTTCTCGGGCTCCCATGCCTTGAGTTCATTGGCCTTCTTGGCATCCTGGAGCTTCTTGACCTGAGCCTCAACCACCTCATCCTCAATCTTTTCAAACAGAAGTGAAGGCTTGTCGATTTCGGCACCTGCGGGGAGAATATGCCAGTTGCCGAGCTGATCCCACGAGGGGTCGCCCAGATGCAGCTGACGGCGCAGCTCGGTGGCCATGAAGGGGGTAAAGGGCTCAAAGGCTATAGCCAGATTGGCGCAGAGCTGAAGAGCGAGGTTGATGATAGTGCGCACGCGCGCCTCATCGGTCTTGATCAGCTTCCAGGGCTCCGTGTCAGCCAGATACTTATTGCCGGCGCGGGCTATGTCCATGGCATCCTTCAGCGCCTCGCGGAAGTGGAAGTGCTCTATGTTGTCGGCCATGCGCTCGATAGCCTTGTCGGCATCCTGCATGGTGGTCAGGTCTATCTCCTGCCACTCGCCGGCCTCGGGCACACGACCCTCGAAATACTTGTGGCAGAGCACCATAGCGCGGTTCACGAAGTTACCGAGGATGGCCACGAGCTCCGAGTTGTTGCGCGCCTGGAAGTCCTTCCAAGTGAAGTTGTTATCCTTAGTTTCGGGGGCATTGGCAGTCAGCACGTAGCGGAGCACATCCTGCTTGCCTGGGAGCTCCTGCAGATATTCGTGAAGCCAGACAGCCCAGTTGCGCGAGGTGGAAATCTTGTCATCCTCCAGATTGAGGAACTCGTTGGCCGGCACATTGTCGGGCAGATTGTAGGAACCCTCGGCCTTGAGCATGGCGGGGAACACAATGCAGTGGAACACGATATTGTCCTTGCCTATGAAGTGAATCATGCGTGTCTCGGGGTCCTTCCACCACTTCTCCCAGGAGTCGGGCAGGAGTTCGCGGGTGTTTGAGATGTAGCCTATGGGGGCATCAAACCACACATAGAGCACCTTGCCGTCGGCACCCTCCACGGGCACGGGGATACCCCAGTCCAGGTCGCGGCTCACGGCGCGGGGCTGCAGACCCATGTCGAGCCATGACTTGCACTGGCCGTAGACATTGGGCTTCCACTCCTTGTGCTCCTCCAGAATCCAGCGGCGCAGCTCCGGCTCCCACTTGTCGAGAGGGAGATACCAGTGCTTTGTCTCGCGCAGCACGGGCACATTGCCGGTTATGGCCGAGCGGGGATTAATCAGGTCGGTGGCATTGAGCGAGGTGCCGCATTTCTCACACTGGTCGCCATAGGCACCCTCGGCACCGCAATGAGGGCAGGTGCCGGTCACATAGCGGTCTGCCAGAAACTGCCCGGCCTCCTCGTCATAAAGCTGCATGGAGGTTTTCTCTATGAATTCCCCCTTGTCGTAGAGCTTGCGGAAGAAGTCGGAAGCCGTCTCGCGGTGGGTGGACGAGGTGGTGCGGCTGTAGACATCGAAACTGATGCCCAGGTCCTCGAAGCTCTTCTTTATGATTGAGTGATAACGGTCTACTATATCCTGAGGGGTCACCCCTTCATTCTTTGCCTTGATAGTGATGGGCACGCCATGCTCGTCGCTGCCCCCTATGAGGAGCACCTCCTCGCCGCGCAGACGCTTGTAGCGTGCGTAGATGTCGGCAGGCACATAGACGCCTGCCAGATGACCTATATGCACCGGCCCGTTGGCATAGGGCAGTGCCGTCGTGATGAGTGTACGCTTGAATTTATTCTCCATGTTTGTATGCTCTGTTACGGAAAATTTTTTGAAGTTACAAAGTTAATGATTAATTTTGTGATATGAAAGCATTTGTACTTACAATCTTGGGCGCGAGCTGCCTGATGGCCTGCGCGCGCAATGAACACGGTTCCTCGGACACAGCCCCCTCACCCGCCCCTGCGCAGGCCGCTGAGGTGCGTTTCGATGCCGACAGCGCCTACAGCTACATCGACCGCCAGGTGGCCTTCGGCCCCCGTGTGCCCGGCTCGCAGGCCCACTCCGAGTGTGGCGACTGGCTCGAACAGAAGGTCCGCACATATGCCGACGATGTCACTGTGCAGCGAGCCACCCTTACTGCTTTCGACGGCACCCCTCTGCCTATGCGCAACATCCTGGCCCGCTTCAATCCCGGTGCCTCTGACCGCACTCTGCTGCTCGCCCACTGGGACTCCCGCCCCTGGGCCGACAATGACCCGGACCCCGCCAACCACTCCCGCCCCGTGGATGCCGCCAACGATGGCGCCAGCGGCGTGGGCGTGCTTCTGGAGGTGGCCCGACAGCTCAGCCTCGGCGGCACCGACAAGGGGATAGACATACTCTTCGTGGACACCGAGGATTACGGCTCCGAGGGGGATGACGACTCCTGGGCTCTCGGCACTCGCTATTTCGCTCAGAACCCCCCGATAGCCGGTTATCGCCCCGCGCGCGCCGTGCTCCTCGACATGGTGGGGGGGGAAGACTGCGTCTTTGCCCGCGAATATTTCTCGCAACAATACGCCCCCACGCTGCTTGATGAGCTCTGGCAGACGGCCGGCGCGCTCGGCTTCGACTCCCTCTTCGTAAACGCTCAGGGGGGCGCCATCACCGACGACCATGTGGAGCTGATAAAGGCCGGCATCCCCGCCATCGACATCATCGGCACAGACCCGCAGGGGGGATTCCTCCCCACCTGGCACACCGCCTCCGACAATATGGCCCACATCTCCCGCTCCACCCTCGCAGCCGTGGGCGCCACTATAATGCAATGGCTTGATCCGCAATGAAGAACTACTCCATCTATGACCGCCGCCTTCTGGGCAAGTCAATCTTCTTCATGATTTCGGTGGGAGCCATCATTATCTTCCTGCTCCTTTCGAATTCGTTAGTAAAAAGCCTCGCCGCCCAGGAGCGCGAACGCATGGAAATCTGGGCCGACGCCACTCAGCGGCTCGTGCAGCAGGAGGCCGACACTGACATTGATTTCCTCTTCTCTATCATAGAACAAAACAACACCATCCCGGTGATGATGATTGACGAGGATGGTAACATTCTCGAATTCCGCAACTTCAATCTCCCCGACGCCGGACGCCGCAAGGTGACTCCCCACGACCTCTCCCCCCGCGACCTTAAGTATCTGACCGGCAGGCTGCATCGCGCCGGCGGCGACGGCCCCGTGGCACGCATTGCCGAACACAATGAGCACTTCATGCGCATTGAGGTCTATGAGGACACCTACCAATACATCTACTACGAAGACTCCGACCTGCTGCGCCGCCTCTCCTGGTACCCCTACATACAGCTCGGCGTGATGATTTTCCTCGCCATAATCGTCTTCATCACAATCATTTACACCAAGCGAGCCGAGCAGAACCGCGTCTGGGTGGGCCTCTCGAAGGAGACAGCCCATCAGCTCGGCACCCCCATCTCCTCGCTCATGGCCTGGTCGCAGCTGCTCGGCGAATACGGCGTGCCATCCGACGTTGTCACTGAGATAGATAAGGATGTCCACCGACTCTCCGTCATAGCCGAGCGCTTCAGCAAAATCGGTTCCATCCCCGAGCTTGAGCTGGAATATCTCAACGACACCGTGGAGCGAAGCCTCGACTACATGCGCTCGCGCATCTCCGGGCGTGTTAAGATTGAGATGAATCTTGACCCCACGGACCACGGTGTGCGCATCTCCCGCTCGCTGATGGAGTGGGTGATGGAGAACCTCACCAAGAACGCGGTGGACGCCATGGGTGGCGCCGGCACACTGACCATCGCCACCGGCATGGACAAGGGGCATCTGTACATAGACGTGACTGACACCGGCAAAGGCATAGCGCGCAAAAACTTCAAGAACGTCTTCAACCCCGGCTTCACCACCAAGAAACGCGGCTGGGGCCTGGGCCTGACGCTCGTGAAACGCATCATAGAGGAATACCACAAAGGGCGCATCTACGTACTCCGCTCCGAGCCGGGCCACGGCACCACCTTCCGCATCGAGCTCCCCACCTACACCCCGTGAGGCCCGTTATAGGTTACGGGTTATGGGTGACGGGTTGAGGGTTGAAAGGAAAGTGCGAATTTAGCCGGAGCGAAACGCATCGAACATGAGGTGAGAAGTTGGAAACCGGTAATGCTAACTTTTCCCCTTTAGCGACAAACGCAAGCGCCCGAAGGGTGCGCCATTGTGGTTAACCCCTGACGAAGTCCAATGCAGTTAAAATAACCCAAAGCGAAATTAATGGCTCAGTAGAAAATTAGTGGGGATAAATTTTTCATATCCAAAGATTCTTACGAACTTTGAGGTATGGGAAACGACTACTTACAGATGTTGGCGCAGATAGTTCTGCCCTCACAGAT
>JAAVFJ010000061.1 GCA_014800845.1 Bacteroidales bacterium
ATATGCCATGATTTTAATAATCTTTTTGGTGCTTTTCGCCGAGTCTCATCGGTCGCAATGCCCGCATTGCTCCCTCTTCAACTCGCAAAAATCATCCAAAAATATTCTCAAAATCATTGACACATAAATTTAAACAGTTTCTAAGAATCTGTGTAGATTGAAAATCTGTGTAGGTATAAAAACAAACGACGCTCTATCTTCTGAATAGAGCGTCGTTTTGGGGAGCCTCTTGTCGGATTCGAACCAACGACCCCGAGATTACAAATCACGTGCTCTGGCCAACTGAGCTAAAGAGGCAGGTGGGCAAGCTGTCTGCATCGCACCGCTCAACCTCCTACCCTTGCTTCGGTCAAGACCTGGGGGAATTCAGAGGGAGCTGGTCGTGTAGGACTTACCCGAGCACAAAATTAGTAATTCCTCCGATTCCCACCAAATTTTCCGGTGATTTTTTTAGCCCTTTCTCCCCTACCCGTCCTTTAGCTACTGAATATGTGCAGGTTAGAGTGGTGTTAAAATTAGTTAAAGCGCGGGAGAATTCCTCGAAAAATCCCCTTAATACTGATGCGCCTCAGGCCGAGCGCCTTCTGAAAGAGAGGAATCTGCGACATCAAAATCACCAGAATGGCTATTAACACGAACTCTATCCCCATTTTTACAGCGTCCGAAGAGTAAGAATAGAGTTTGTTTGCGCCGCAAGCCGCAAGCAGATAGTGAGCGCTGAGGATTGACAGGGATATACGGCCACAGTAATCCAGCCACGGCAGCCGAAATTTCGACAGAATCCAATACAGCATCAGTGTCGCGGCCAACGCTCCCGCCATAGACAGGGATGCGTAGTCACCGTAATACACCACGGCCATCTCCAGCGCGCTCCAATTAAGCGCGGCACACCAGACCGCCAGACACAAAAGCGCCAGCCATATATTCATCCGCTTGAATCCGCTCACCCTTCGCAGTGCCCAGCCACTGTAGTAAAACAGCAATGCGGTCATGCCCGTGAGCACCCCAAGCGGGAGATTTATCAGGGTGTTGTCAAGCCAAATAGCGGCAAAGGTGCACACCGCGCTCACAAGGCCTATGAGCCACGCGCTTCTGAAATATTTGCAAATCAGGTTGAAAAATGTGCGCGTCCAGAACAGGGCCAACAAAAACCAAAGCGCGCCAATGGCCGGCACTTTCCCGAAATAGAGGGAGCGATGATGCCAACCCACACCCCATATCAATGCCGAGATTCGGCTGCTTAACGTCTGCGACGAGGGTATTATTGTAAACGACCTCACCACTATCAACAGTATCGGCAGCGCTCCCAGCACCAGGTATGGCCAAAGCAGACGCGATGCATCTTTCTTCACTGTGGGCCACACAGGGCGCGGATTAAAGAAATAGCCGGCGATTATGAAGAACAACGGCATGTGAAATGAAAAAATCAATTCTCTGCATGTGTCCGTAAGGTGGCCTACTACCATAAGGATAATCGCCAACCCCTTCATTCTGTCAAATGTGGTGTCTCTTTCTTCAGTCATTATGAGAGTGCTCGATTACTTAGCTCTGTGTGAATCAGGCAGCATGTGGTGCACGGATTGCAACCCGCGTCGCTTCATGCTGCCTGAAAAATCTGTATGCTCCGAGGCCTATTCGGCTTCAGAAAGTCGTTACGACTATCTTAGAAATCATAACCTATGGTGAAACTCCATGCCTTGTCGCGGCCGCCGGCGCTATACTTCCAGGCTGAGCGCAGGCCGGCTTCGTAGTGTACGCCCACGTAGTAATGGTCAAACACCGTGAGACCGGCACCCATCTTCAGGCCCATCATGAAGCTGTTGTGAGTGTCGTAATACTTCTCTTTGTGTTCTACTGAAGCGTCCCCCACAGGATAGCGCCACCATGAGTGACCACCTATACCGAAATTGAAGACGGGACCTAAATCCACGCTGAGCTCACCCCACTCGGCAGGGTGCAGACGCAGCGAAAAGAGCACGGGCACCTTGAAGAGTGTGCGGCGTGTGTGCCCATCCTCATAGTCATGGCCTGCGGGCAGGGAGGGGAAGTAGTCGGTGGAGTAAACGTAGTCGTAATTGTGGCTGCGGCTCTGGAAGAAGAAGCCGGGCTGTATGGCAAACCAGTCGCGCAGACGCAGATCCACTACTACGCCGGCATCGAAACCGGTGCCCCAGCTGTCGGAATTATACACCTTTCCATAGTCTGGACTGGTCACATTGGATGTGTTGACGCCGATGCGCGCGCCGAAGCTCACGAGGTCGCCGTCATATTCACCCATGTCGATTATATCCTGAGAATAGGCGCTGCCGCCTGCTAACAGACTGAGGCCAAGGAGAATGGATTTGAGTTTCATATTTCTTATGAGTTGCATTATTACTTTTTCGGATCGGCGCGCAGTATGAGCATCGCATCGCCGTAAGCGCCGAAGCGATAACCCTCCTTGATTGCCTCCTGATAAGCCTTCATCACAAGGTCATAGCCACCAAAGGCGCAGACCATCATTAGCATGGTGGAGTAAGGCAGGTGGAAGTTGCTCACCATTGAGGTGCACACTGAGAATTCATAAGGGGGGAAGATGAACTTGTTGGTCCAGCCCTTAGTGGGCATGATGTGGCCATCCATGCAGACGGAGGTGGCCAGACCGCGCAGCACTGAGGTGCCCACAGCGCAGACGGCGTTGCCGCGGTCCTTGGCAGCGTTGACTATGTCCACGAGCTCGCCGCTCACATCCATGTCCTCGGAATCCATGCGGTGCTTGGTCAGGTCCTCCACGTCGATTTCGCGATAGTTGCCGCGGCCGGAGTGGAGAGTAAGGAAAGCACGCTCCACACCCTTGATTTCCAACCTCTTCATCAGCTCGCGCGAGAAGTGAAGACCGGCGGCGGGAGCCACCACGGCACCTTCGTTTTTGGCGAAGATACACTGATAGTTCTCAGCATCAGAGGGCTCCGGGTCGCGCTTGATGTAAGGGGGGAGCGGGGTCTGACCCAATGCGAAGAGCGCCTCTTTGAATTCGTCATGCGGACCATCATAGAGGAAACGCAGCGTGCGTCCGCGCGACGTGGTGTTGTCAATCACCTCGGCCACCATGCTCTCGTCGGGGCCGAAGTAAAGCTTGTTGCCTATGCGGATTTTGCGGGCGGGCTCCACAAGCACATCCCAGAATTTGTTTTCCGGATTCAGCTCACGCAGAAGGAAAACCTCAATTATAGCCTTAGTCTTCTCCTTATTACCGATGAGGCGGGCCGGGAAGACCTTAGTGTCATTGAAGACCATGACGTCGCCGTCGTCGAAGTAATCTATAATGTCCTTAAACACTTTGTGCTCAATCTCCCCCGTCATGGCGTTAACCACCATGAGTCTGCACTCATCACGGTTTTTCGAGGGATACTGGGCGAGGAGATTTTCAGGAAGATCAAATTTGAATTGCGAAAGTTTCATTATCTATGTAAGTACCAAAGATTTAACGATACTAAAAATCTATCTTGTCAATTATCTGCGTCCTCCGTTTCGGCACCGGGGCGATAGCCCTGATAGTCGTCGGGAAACTCAAGGGGCGCGGTGCGGATAAGTTCTATGGCCTCCTCCACACTCAGGCAGCGATCCACGCCGTAGTCACCCACGCGCGTGCGCCGCAGGGCCGTGAGGTGCGCGCCGCTATGCAGCGCCTCCCCTATGTCGCGGGCCAGAGCGCGGATGTAGGTCCCCTTGCTGCACAGGATTCTCACCGTAATCTGCGGGTCCGGGGCATCCAGGCGGCAGTCAAGCAGCTCCATCTCGTCTATCTGCAGCGGCTTGGCCTTGAGCTCCACCTCCGCCCCCCTGCGGGCATATTTATAGGCTCGCTTGCCGTCGACCTTAACAGCCGAGAACACCGGGGGCACCTGCATGATAGTGCCGGTGAATTTCGTGAGCACCTCGCGCACCATCTGCTCCGTAATATGCTCCGTGGGATAGGTGGCGTCAATCTCCTTTTCGAGATCGAAGCTCGGCGTCGTGGCCCCCAGGCGCATAGTGGCCACATACTCTTTGCGACCGCTCTGCAGCGTGTCTATCTGCTTGGTAGCCTTACCGGTGCATATCAGCAAGACCCCGGTGGCCAGTGGGTCAAGCGTGCCGGCATGCCCCACTTTTACTTTCTTAAGCCTGAGGCGGCGGCTCAGGGCTCCGCGCAGACGCTTTACGGCGTCAAACGAGGTCCACCCCAACGGCTTGTCTACCGCCAATATTTCTCCTGTTATGAAGTTCATATCCTTACTGCCACAAGAGGCAAACGATGCCCATTAACAGACAATAAACCGCAAACCAGATCAGCTGCCCCTTCTTAACCAGGGCAATCATCCATTTGCAGGCAGCGCAGCCCACGAGGAATGCGCTCACGAACCCTATAATCATAGCGCCGGCATCAATCGCGCCCGATGCCTGCTCGGCAGCCGGCCTGAGCATCTTGGCCAAATCCAGAAGCGCCTCGCCGAGGATAGGTATGATTACCATTATAAAGGAGAAGGTAGCCACCTTGTCGCGTTTGTCACCAATCACAATGCCGGTGGCTATGGTGGTGCCGGAGCGGCTGAGGCCCGGCAACACGGCCACTGCCTGCGCGCAGCCTATCACGAAAGCGTCGAGCCAAGTTATGTCGCGACCCTTGTTGGCCGACACGGGCTTATGAGTCTTGCGATCGAAGCCGGAGAAGAATGCAAAGGCAAGCAGCACCGCTGTCACACACAAGCAGATACCCACCACGGGCAGGCCCTCGCCGAAGATGGCTTCGACCTTATCCTTAAAGAATACACCCACTATGCCCACCGGGATGCAGCTCAACAGCACCTTCCACACATACAGCGACTCCGGCGAGCGCTTCATGGAGAAGAAGCCCGCACAGAGTTTGCGGAACATGGGCCACAGCACCACGATAGTGCTCAGCACCGTGGCGGCATGCACCATCACGTCAAACTGAAGACTTTGGTCAGCCGGCAGATCCACTCCGAGTATCTTGCGGAATATGACCAGATGACCACTGGAACTGATTGGCAGGTACTCCGCGGCACCCTGCACTATGCCTAATATCAATGCCGACAGCCAATCCATCAGTGCTTCTGTTTAGGTGTGTAAATAATAGCAAACGCCATTCCCACAAAACCCAGGAAGGCTATGCCGGGACCGATGATGATGCGGCGCACCGAGAATATATCCTCGTTAAAGCCCGGCACATCGCCATTGGCACTTCCGGACATGAGTGCGAAGCCCAGCACTATCATAACCAGAGCGACAATCATGAATATGAAGTTGAGCTTCACAAATGGTTTCTGCTCGGCAGTCTCCCTCTTGAGCTGCTCGGTCTGCGAAATCTGTGACATATACTTATTTTAATTTATAGTTCTTGCTTAAGAGAGGAAAAGCTCATCATAATCCTTGCGCAGGTAGCGGTTGGTGGCTATCACTGCCGACAGCTCGCAGACACCCACGCCCACAATCACCAGCAGCAACCCCACCGGCGCAGCTTCTCTCCACGAGATGTAATTCACCAGGTCTGGCATCTGCGTGGTCTCGATAAACTCCAGACCGCCGCCTAAGATAATGCAGGCTATCACGGCCGCTATGAGGCCCGAGAGCATCATGTTCTGCATAAACGGACGTCGGATGAAGCTCGGCGTGGCCCCCACAAGCTGCATGGTGTGGATAGTAAATCGGCGCGAATAAATGGTCAGCAACACCGTGTTGTTGATCAGCACAAAGGAGATGATTATCATAGCCAGCGCCACCACTCCGAGCACTATCAGAGTGCGCGAGAAGAAACGGTCCATAGAGTCAAGCATCTGCGCATCAGGCACTACCACCTCGTCCACTTCCGGCAGGCGCGAGAGTCCCCCGGTCACAATCTTCACCGAGTCAGGGCAGGCGTAGGCCGCATTGAGAGAAAGCTCAATCTCGGGGGTAAAAAAATTGCCGCCTGCTATAGCTGCGACATCCTCACCCGTGGCTTCATTCCAGTCCTGGAGAGCTTGCTCGGCAGTGATGAGGCGCACCTCGTGGGCATAGGGCTGCACAGCTATGCGCTTCATGATGGAATCAGCCTGCGCATTGCTCACACTGTCGGCCATAATCAGGCTGACCTGCTGCTTCTGTTTCACATCGATGGACACATTGCGGGTGGCCACACCAATCAGGGCAATGACGCCCACAAGCACAAGGAGCAGCGTAACACTCACAATAGTAGTGAGATGCGCTGCCCAGTAAGATATTTTAGCTTCCTTTTCTTTCTTCATAACAAAGCGGCCTCCACCCACGCAACGGGGCATAATAGGCCAATTTCCTGCAAAGTTAATAAATCCGACCCCCCTTTGTCAAGTTTTTCCCCGAAAAAATCCGGTAGGTCCGCAGCCTACTCTCAACTGGCAACTGCAAAATTATTAATTTGTCTGAAGAAAACCTTCTTTGGAGCTTCAAAATTGAGTTTCTTCCGTGGTCTCCGGTTAATCTTATGCAGAACCTTGCGTA
>JAAVFJ010000062.1 GCA_014800845.1 Bacteroidales bacterium
AAGGCGCGGAGCGCCGTTAATCTCGATAGCCGGGGGCAGCGCCCCCGGAAGCTTCCGATAGGGAAAGTGCCCCGGAGGGGTACGACATCCGGGTCAAGTGCTTAAGTGTAGTACCCCTCCGGGGCACATTATTTGGCGGCACTTTCCGGGGGCGTTGTCTCCGGCTATCGAGATTTTAGGCGCTCCGCGCGTTGCCCCTACGCTATTTTGACACAACCTCTGTTTCAGGGTCCGGGTGGTCGGAGGATGGAATCCTCCTCTCCATGCGTTGCGGATTGGGGGTGGAAATTGCTGTGCGATTTGGTCTGGTTATTGTGTGGTTATATGCTGGGTTTAACTTTATTGGGGGTGGGGGATAAAAGTGAGGTCGGAAACCTTCTCAGGCTTCCGACCTCCGGACTGAATAACTAATCTAAAACTAATAACCAAATGATGTGTTTGTTGAAAGCGTTATTGTCTATTCTATTGGCCGGGCTGCTATCGGACAGCCCTATTACCGGATCTGTGTTGTATCGTTAGTGCGATTATTCACTGTTTCTTTTTCCCCCGAAGCGGGTGACTTCGATGGAGTGTTCTGCCTCGATGGAGTGAGGCTGAACTTCCGTTTGCAAATTTACTAATAAAATTTGTTATAGAGAAGAAAATTCAGTAAATCGGCTTCTTCATTCAGTGAATCCGCTCATTTCATACCTACGGAGCGGGACCGGAGATAGTTTTGGAAATCGTTTTTATATGTGTCGCTCACGGGTATGTACTCGTCGTTTTCCATTACGATACGCATGCGCTCCACACTTTCCACGCGGTCGAGGTTGACGAGGAATGAGCGGTGCACTTGCATGAAGCCGGGGGGCAGATGGCGCTGTATGGAAGCGAAGGAGCTGAGGGTGACAAGCGGGGTTGACTGCCCGGTCAGGAAGATCTGCAGGTATTCGCCGTAGCCCTTAATGTAGAGTATGTCGGCATGGCGCACCTTGAGAAATCGGGAGTCTGTCTTCACGAATATGTAGTCGGGCAGGGAGTCGGCGGGGGCCGGGAGTTCGCGGTGAGTGAGGGCGTATTGCTGCATGACTTTGGCTGCAGCGCGCTGGAAGTCGGCGAAGCCGTAGGGCTTGAGCAGGTAGTCCACGGCTGAGAGGCGGTAGCTGTCTACAGCATACTGCGCGTGGGCGGTGATGAACACCACCATGGGGGGATTGCTCAGGGTGGAGATGAAGCTCAGGCCGTCGAGGTCGGGCATGTTGATGTCGGTGAAAATCACGTCGACGGGGGTGGATTGCATCAGGGCGAAAGCCTCGGGGGCGGAGCTGCAGGTGCCCACGAGTTCCAGGAAGGAGAGCCTCTCCACATATTTGCGTAGCTTGGTGAGCGCTATGGGTTCATCATCGATTATCAGAGTCTTTATTTTCATGATCGGGGAGGCTTAGGGTTACGTTATAGGTGTCGGCTGATTCCTCAGTCTCGAGCGTGTAGTTGTCGCCATAAATCAGGTGGAGGCGTTGCTGGGCGTTCTGAAGCCCGATGCCCGGTTTTTGATTCTTGGCGTCGGGGGGCACACTGTTGCGACAGCGGAAGAGCAGGCGGCCGGCTTGCAGCTGCAGGCTGATGTCTACGAAGGAGACGTGCTTGTAGCTTATGCCATGTTTAAATGCGTTTTCAATGTAGACGAGGAAGATGAGCGGTGGCACTTCGATGGTCATTGCTGCTTCGCGGTCGGGGAACTCGGTGCGGATGCTGACCTTATCTTGCGGGTAGCGTATTCTCATCACCCCCAGATAGTTGTTGAGGAAATCGAGCTCGGCGCCCAGCGAGACTCTCTGGTGGCGGCAGTCGTAGAGCACGTATCGCATGAGTCGTGACATGTCGAGCACCATCTCCTGAGCGCGGTCGGGGTCAATTTCAATCATGCCGTGGATGTTGTTGAGCATGTTCATGTAGAAGTGCGGGTTTATCTGCGCCTGCAGATAGGTTAGTCTCGTCTCGGCCGCGGCTTTGAGCTTCCTTTCTACCTCCAGCCGGGTGTTGTAGCGCTGAAACATGAGCGCTATTGCGAGGTTTATGCCCACGGTGAGCAGGTCGAAGATGAAGTCGAGGAAGCGTGGCACGATGAACATGGGGCGCATGTGGCCGCGCATGAATTCCGGGGGCTTGACGCAGTTAGCCGGGGGCTGATGGAGCGCGCCCTGCAGGAGCCAGGTGGCAATGATGGCGCCTAATGCCGCCCACAGGTATAGAGCCTGCCGGTTGCGCAGGAGTAGTCGGGGGATGAGCAGGTAGTTGTTGAAGATAAAGAGGATGATGCAGGGGAGGAGCCCTTTTGACAGACGCGAGATTACGCGGGGTGTCAGCAGGTCGGCCGATGTGTAGGAGCGGGTGCGCATCACATCGAGCACTATGAAGCCTATGATGAGTATCCACCCGAGCAGGTAGAGTATGTTTTCGTTGCGGCGGTTTACGGCTGTTATCATAAGTTTAGCGGCAGAGCAAGTGTGCTCCTAATTCACAAAGGTACGAAAACTTCTTGTCATTGCCATAGAAATTAAGTGAAATGCCGCGCGGGGTCCGCTAACGGGGCTTAAAAGTCGATGGCCGGGCTCGCTGATGGAGTCCGGCCAATGGAATATGGGAGTGCGATGAGGGGGATTACTCGGCTTCGTAGCGACGCTCTATGATTTCCCAGTCTATTATGTTCCAGATTTCAGAGAGGTAGTCAGGTCGGCGGTTCTGATAGTCGAGGTAGTAGGCATGTTCCCACACATCGATGGTGAGGATGGGCTTCAGGCCGTCGCGCATTGGGTTGGCGGCATTTGAGCCTTGAGTGAGGAAGAGGTTGCCGTCGCTGTCGGTGGAGAGCCACACCCATCCGCTGCCGAAGAGGGTGGCGCCTGCCTGGCGGGCAGCATTCTTAAATTCGTCGAATGACCCGAAGGTGTCTACCAGCTTCTGATGAAGCGCTCCCTGAGGCTCACGGCGTCCGGTAGGGGAGAACTGGAAGAAATAGAATATATGGTTCCATGCCTGGGCGGCGTTGTTAAACAAGGGGCCCGGTTCAGCTTTACGAATAATCTCCTCGATGGAGGAATCTTCGAAAGGTGTGCCCTCTACGAGCTTGTTGAGGGTGTCGATGTATGCTTTTTCGTGTTTGCCCCAGTGATATTCTATGGTTGTCTGGGAGATTACCGGTGCCAGAGCATCGGGAGTGTAGGGGAGTCGGGGTTGTGTGAATCTCATAGTGCTATTTAAACTTGTTTATAAATGTTTTGATTGCTTCGGTCAGGTCTGCACCGGCGGGTGCAATAGTAGAATCTATGGCCAGAGAGTTGGCGCCGGCTTCGATTACTTTCATGGCGCTGTCAGCCGAGATTCCACCGGCTGCCACGAGGGGCGCTTCAACGATTTTTTCGTTAAGAAGGGCGGCAGTGGCGGTTACGGTGTCAAGGCCCGAGGGCAGAGCCGGTTCGAAGAAGAGATAGTCAATGTCGGAGCTGCGCAGAGCGTGCACATCATCGGCCTTAGAGATGCTTACGCCCAGAATGGGCCACGCATCGAGGGCTACGCGCACTTTAGAGAGGGGCACGGAGCGGTCGCGCATGTGGACTCCGTCGACCTGCAGCTCTTTCACGAGCTCGTAGCGGTCGGCCACTATGAGCACGGCGTTCTTTTCAGCCATTTCGGGGCGGAACTGATTGACCGTGGCAGTTATGTCAGCATCGCTGACAGCGGGGGTTACGTTGATTTCCACCCAGTCGCATCCGGCATCGAGGGCGGCGCGCATCTGAATGTTCAGGTCAGTGGCAGAGTCGGTGGTTATAATATATTGTGTAAGCATATTGAAGCGGTTTTTGATTGTTAAACGCCGGGGGAGGCCCGGATGTTTATCGGTCAATTAACTTTTTGGGGTAGTCAGGCGTTATCTGAGTGTGGCACAAAAGTTGTAACCGGTGCCGAAAATACTACGAACAACAAAATTACTTTATAAAAATGGCAACAGGAAAAATAGGGGTAACAACCGAAAATATATTCCCCGTCATTAAAAAGTTTCTATATTCCGACCACGAGATTTTTCTGCGTGAGCTGGTGAGCAACGCTGTAGATGCCACTCAGAAGCTCAAGACGCTTGCCTCGTTTGGCGAGTTTAAGGGTGAGCTGGGCGACGACATGCGTGTCCGTGTGACAATCGACAAGGAAAAGGGCACCCTCACTGTGAGCGACCACGGTATAGGCATGGATGCTGAGGATATTGAGAAATATATCAATCAGATAGCCTTCTCCGGTGCCGAGGAGTTCCTGAAGAAATATAAGGATGTGGCCAACGGAATCATCGGCCACTTCGGTCTGGGTTTCTACTCCGCGTTCATGGTGAGCAAGAAGGTGGAAATCCGCTCTCTGAGCTACAAGGAGGGGGCCAAGCCTGTGCTCTGGAGCTGCGACGGCAGCCCGGAATACACTATGGAGGAGACCGAGAAGGCCGAAAGGGGTACAGACGTAATCCTCTATCTTGACGACGACAGCAAGGAGTTTCTGGAGCAGAGCCGCGTGGACGCGCTGCTGAAGAAATATTGCCGCTTCCTGCCCGTGCCCGTGGTTAGCGGCAAGGAGCAGGAGTGGAAGGATGGCAAGATGGTGGACACCGACCGCGACAATGTCATCAACGCCACCGAGCCGCTCTGGACCAAGAAGCCGGCTGACCTTACGGATGCCGACTACCTGAAGTTCTATCATGAGCTGATGCCCGGCATGGAGGACCCCATGTTCTGGATTCACCTCAATGTGGACTACCCCTTCACGCTGACAGGCATACTCTATTTCCCGAAAATCAAGAATAACCTGGATGTCCGCAAGGACCGCATTCAGCTCTACTGCAATCAGGTCTATGTGACTGACCAGGTAGAGGGTGTGGTGCCGGAGTTCATGACTCTGATGCAGGGTGTGATCGACTCTCCGGATATCCCGCTGAATGTAAGCCGCTCTTATCTGCAGGCTGACTCTCAGGTTAAGAAGATTTCTACCTACATTGCCAAGAAAGTGGCCGAGAAGCTGGCATCGATGTTTAAGGATGACCGCAAGAGCTACGAGCAGAAGTGGGACGACATAAAGGTATTCATAGAGTACGGCATGCTCGCCGACCCGAAATTCTGCGACCAGGCCATGAAGTTTGTGCTTCTGAAAGATGTGGAGGGCAATTATTACACTCTTGAGGAATATAAGAAGCTTACCGAGGCAGAGCAGACGGACAAGGATGGCAACATCATCTGGCTCTATGCCACCGATGAGCAGAGCCAGTATTCCTACATTCAGGCCGCTAAGGACAGGGGCTACAGCGTGCTGCTGATGGATGGCCAGCTGGATGCCCACTTCATAGGTCTGCTGGAGCAGAAGCTCGAAAAGACCCGCCTGGTGCGTGTGGACAGCGACATCATAGACCGCCTGATTGTGAAGACTGACAAGAAGGAATCGGGCCTCACACCCGCGCAGACCGACATGCTGACCACCATCTTCCGCAGTCAGCTGCCGGAGCTGAAGGGTGCCGAGTTCATTGTGCAGTTTGAGGCTCTGGGCGAGAACGCCGCTCCCGCCACGGTCACTCAGAATGAGTTCATGCGTCGCATGAAGGACATGAGCGCCATGCAGCCGGGCATGAATTTCTATGGCGACCTGCCTGACTCCTACGCCCTGGTTGTGAACACAGACCAGGCGGCTGTGAAGAAAATCACGGAGCTGGCCACCGGCTCGCTGCAGGACCGCGTGGCTCCGCTGCGCTCCGAGATAGAGGTCGGCAACAATGAGATGACGGCGGCCCGCAAGGAGCTGACTGACAAGAAAGATGCCTCTGACGATGACAAGAAAGCACTGCAGGAGCGCATAGACGCCGCCGAGAAGAGGGTGAGCGCAGCGCGCGCCGAGGAGGAGAAGCTTGAGAAGGATTATGCCGCTACCCAGCCTCAGGTCCGTCAGGTGATTGACCTTGCGCTGCTTGGTGCCGGCCTGCTCACGGGCGAAAGCCTGAACGCATTTATCCGCAGGTCAGTGCAGCTTCTGTAATGAAATAACAGCATATGATATAGACTCGAGACCCGGGCAGGGAGATGTGAATCCCTCTGTCCGGGCAATTTCTTTTGAGGCGCGGGGTCTTATTCGTGGTGGTAGGGCTCGCCGCGGAGTATAGTCATGGCGCGGTAGATCTGCTCGGCGAAGAAGAGGCGTACCATCTCGTGGGAGAAGGTCATGGTCGAGAGGGAGATTTTAGCGTCGGCGCGGTCATAGACCTCCTGCGAGAATCCGTAAGGTCCACCCACGAGGAAGACGAGTCGCTTCAGCCCCGAGGCCATGCGCTTCTGTAGCATCTCGGCAAATGCTATGGAGGTGAATTGCTTGCCGCGCTCATCGAGCAGCATGAGGAAGTCAGAGGGCTGGATGGAGTCAAGAATTATTTTGCCCTCGGCCTGCTTGCGCTGCTGAGGGGTGAGCGCGCGGGCGTTGCGCACATCGGGGAGCACGCGCATATCAAAGGGAGTGTAGCGCGCGGCGCGGCGAATGTATTCGTCAGTGAGCTCGGAGAGGGGGCGCGATGTGGTCTTTCCGATAACAAGTAGTGTTATTTCCATTGGGATGGGGTCTAAGAGAGTGTTTGAATTTAAACCAAATTAAAGATTTGAGAATGGTTTATTAATTTTTGATTTCATCCCAAAATCTCTCTTTGAGATAAAATCATTTAAATTCAAACACTCTCTAATTGCCAAATATTTATTATCTTTGCCGAAGCATTTTCCAATCGCAAAATTAATAAAAAAGATAATGAAGACAAAAGATGAACTCATTGACGACCTGCTCACCCTGGCATTTGCCGAAGATGTAGGCGATGGCGACCATACCACACTTTCCACCATACCGGCTGAAGCCCGGGGCAAAAGCCGCCTGCTCATAAAGGAGAAGGGCATACTTTCCGGCGTGGAGATAGCCCGCAAGGTGCTGGAGAAGGTGGACCCCGAGCTGAAGATGGAGGTATTCATCCATGACGGCGCGGAGGTGAAGCCCGGCGATGTGGCATTTACCGTGGAGGGCTCTGTGCGCAGTCTGCTTGTGGCTGAGCGCACCATGCTCAATATCATGCAGCGTATGAGCGGCGTGGCCACCATGACCCGCGTCTATCAGGATCGCCTGGAGGGTACCGGCGCCCGTGTGCTCGATACCCGCAAGACCACTCCCGGCATGCGTATGCTCGAGAAGGAGGCGGTGGCCACCGGTGGCGGCACTAACCACCGCATCGGTCTGTTTGACATGATTCTCATAAAGGACAACCATATAGACTTTGCCGGCGGAATTGAGAACGCTATCAACGCCGCCCGCGATTACTGCAAGCGCACCGGGCATGATGACCTCAAGATTGAGGTGGAGGTGCGCAGCCTTGACGATATCCGCCGCGTGATGGAAATAGGGGGTGTGGACCGCATAATGTTTGACAATTTCACTCCCGAACTCACCCGCGAGGCCGTGAAGCTCGTGAACCACACTATGGAGACCGAGTCATCAGGCGGCATCACGCTCGACACTATCCGAGCTTACGGCGAGGCCGGCGTAGATTTCATCTCGGTGGGCGCCCTCACTCATTCTGTCAAGGGGCTCGACATGAGTTTCAAAGCGATGTAAATTAACCCTAAATAAATTCTTACTTACATGAAAAAACTTATCACATCTCTGGCTTTGGCGTCGTTGGCGGTAGTGTCGGCAGGCGCTAAGGATCGCATGACCCATGATCCGAAGGCCACCAATGAGGATGTAATTCTGCATGCATGGTCCTGGAGCTTTCCCGAAATAGCTGCCAACATGCAGCGCATAGCCGACTCGGGCTACACTATGATTCAGACCTCCCCCGTGCAGCATTGCCTCACTCCCCAGGGTGGTAACAAGATGCTTTACGATGCCTCAGGCACCGGCGAGGGGGGCAACTGGTATCATTATTATCAGCCCACTGACTGGAAAATCGGTAACGATATAGTAGGCAGCCGCGACCAGCTCAAGGCGATGCTTGACTCAGCCGCCAAGTATAATGTGCGTGTAATAGTTGATGTGCTCCCTAACCACACGGCTTTCGATGTGGACCTTGTAAGCGACGAGATGGTGGCAGCCGCGGGCGGTCGCGACAAGCTCTATCACTCCAACGGTCTGCAAGCTGTGCGCGATTATAATGACCGCCTGCAATGCACTCTGTGGGGCTCCGGCGGTCTGCCCGACGTGAACACTGAGAACCCCGGCTTCCAGAAGTATTACATGGAGTTCCTCAACGACCTTATCAACCTCGGTGTGCGCGGTTTCCGCTATGATACAGCCAAGCATATAGGCGTACATTCCGACCCCGTGGATGCTGCCTCAGGCGTTAAGGAAAATGATTTCTGGGATGTAGCTACCGGCCGCAAGGCTGTGAAGGGCGTGAAGCTTGCCGTGCCTTACGAAGACCTGTTCGTGTATGGCGAGATTCTTCAGGACAAGAATGTGCCCGAGGCTGAATATGCCGACTACATGGGTCAGACAGCTTCATCTTACGGCTACGTGCTGCGCGAGGTGCTCGAGAAGCATGATGCCAGTGGCCGCGACCTTAAGGACTGGTATCACTCAGCCGCTCCGGAGTATCTCACCACCTGGGTTGAGAGCCATGACACCTACTGCAATGCTCACGAGAGCGCAGGCATGAGCGACGACCTTATCCGCACCGGCTGGGTGTTCCTCACAGCGCGTCAGAACGGTGTGCCCCTGTTCTTCTCTCGCCCCATGAATTCCACTCGCCAGAACTACTGGGGCGACAATGTGGCCGGCGCCCGCGGCAACGATGAGTTCTTCCATCCGGAAGTGGTTGCCGTCAACAAATTCCGTCAGGCCATGAAGGGTCAGACCGAGGATATTCAGAAGAGCGAGAATGGCCAGGTGCTTCTCGTGAATCGCGGCAACAAGGGCGCTGCAGTGGTGAATATTTCAGAATCGGCTAACAGTGTGGACCTCCCCACCGGGCTCCCCACCGGCACCTACCGCGACGTGGTCTACGGCAAGGAATTCAAGGTGAAGAAGGGTCGCCTGACCGGCATAGCTGCCCCGCTCCGCACATATATACTTCAGCGCAAGTAAAAACAGCGTTCAGGTAAGAAATCAGGCCCCGAGGTGTGTCAACGCATGCATCTCGGGGCTTTTTGTGGCAAAGAGAATGGTTTGGGTTGTGTTAAAAATAATTAAAAGAGCGTAAGTGTCGTTGCAGATTATTTAACAAATCAGTCTTTATTACACTGTTTACGCCGGTGTCGGAGGAAATAAAAACGCTCTTGCTTCTGTTTGACTATTAAGTGGTTGCAAGTTTGCAAAGTTATAGCTACCTTTGTGCAAATTATCTTAGATAATTTTCATTTAATCACACTCAATGTTTACGGCAGAAATTGGAATCTTGCATCTGAAATTTGGCGGCTTTGATTTTGTGAACCACAACTAATTAACAATTAATCACCTAAACCAACATAAGAAATTATGAAAAGTGTTTTGCTTCGTGTCGGAGTGTTTTGCGTGGCCGCAGGCGCTGCGCTCAATGGCTCGGCACACCTCATCATAAATGAAGTTATGCAGTCGAACATAGATTGCATAATGGATAATATCAACGAGTTTCCCGACTCCTGGGTAGAGCTCTATAACCCGGGTACGGTTACAGAGAATCTGGCTGAGTATTCTATCTGCGACAAAGATAAACCCTCAAATGCATATAAATTTACCTCCGGCTATCTGAAGCCCGGAGAGTACATTATAATTCATTGCGATAAGGTGGACCACGGTTTCCACACCGACTTCCGCCTGGAGTC
>JAAVFJ010000063.1 GCA_014800845.1 Bacteroidales bacterium
CTTGAACATATAATTCTTGTTCTTTTCGGCCGCTTTCACCTTGTCGCTCAGTCGCATAGCTCGCTATGCTCCTTCGCTCCGCGGCGAAATCGCCTCGAAAATAACTGCGCCTTATATGTTCATTAATTTTTGATACTTACTTATCTGACAATCCGCAGCGACAGAAGTTTAACCGTTAACATTTTTACACATCTCGCATCCGCGCAACTTACATAAGCACCGGAGCCAGATACTTAGCAAGCAGGTAGCCGCCACCGAGCAGCCAAATATATATAAGGAAAGCCAGGATGAAGGGCTTCGCACCTGCCTTCTTAAACTTATCAAAGCTCGTCTCGGCACCGAGTGCTACCATGGCCATAGTCAGCAGAAATGTGTCAACAAAAGTAATCAACTCATTACCCCAGACAGGTATGCCGCAGGGGGCGCTCAGGGTGTTCAGATAGACTGACAGAGAGTTGAGGGCAATGATTCCGAGGAACCAAAAAGCAAACCAGGGCACAGCCACTTTACCTTTGCCCTCGGAGGCGGAGCCGCTGTTTCGCTTAGCAACCCACACGCCCAGGATGAGCAGAACGGGCACAAGCATCATTACCCTTATCATCTTGACTATCACGGTCACAGAGGATATGCCGTCGCCCAGCGCGTTGCCGGCGCCTACGGCGTGAGCCACCTCGTGGAGCGTGCTTCCGCTGAATATGCCCATCTGCTCCGGCGAGAGGTCAAGCATACCGGTGCGATAAGCTATGGGGTAAAGGAACATGGAGAGTGTGCCGAAAATCACCACTGTAGCTACTGCCACAGCGGTCTTGTAGGGCTTGGTGCGCATTGTAGCCTCGGCGCCCAACACAGCCGCTGCGCCACAGATGCCGCTACCTACGGATGTGAGCAGGGCAATATCGCGGTCCATCTTCATCAGTTTGCCCAGGTAATAGCCACCTATAATGGTGATAGTCACCACGATAGCATCGACCGTGATACCGGCTATACCCACGGCCACAATGTCCTGAAACGTCAGGCGGAAACCATAGAGAATAATGCCGAGGCGCAGCAGCTTCTTGGAGCAGAACTGAATGCCGGGCACCCATGTCTCGGGCAGATGCATACGCAGCGAGTTAGCGTAAATCATGCCGAGAATGATACCTATAATCATCGGACTGATTGAAAGCGAGGTGAATATATGCGCACTCCCGATGTAGAAAGCAGCGCAAGAGAACAGTGCCATCAACAGCACTCCATGCAGCATACTGCCGCGCTCACGAGTAATCATAATCTATCAGTATTTATTCTTCTATTTCTTCAAGATCAAAAAACATTAATTGCGTCTGAGACGTATCAGCATCCGAGCTTAAGGGTAAGAAATTATTCTTAATATAAAACGGAACTGCATCTACATACGCATCTACAGTTAAAAATCTACACCCGGTTTTATTATCTACAATGAAATAAGACTTTATAAAGTCAAGTATAAAGGTGCCGAGTGATTGCCCTTTAGCTGATGAATCAATGCCTAATCTGCAAATTTTAGCAGCAGGGTAGCTTTTTAACCGTTTTTCATTTACAAAACGTTTTTTTCGAAAACGATTGAACTCAGTTTTACTTTCAAAATCAGATATAGACACCCTGTCATTTGCAAGACTAAAGAAGCCTGCCACTCTATCGGAGTCTTTATACTCAATTACACAAGTAACGGCCAAACGAGCCTGTTGGTATTTTACAGACTCGTTCAGTATAAAATCATTCAAATCCTCGTCTCCACAATCAAAGAAGGATATAGTCTCACCTTTGCCGAGACGACGAATTTGATAGATAGCCGCAATCTCTTGAGATGTCATGCCTTTATTTTACAAACATTGACATTGCTGCGCGATAGTTAGCTTCGCGGCGACAACGGTCACTATCCGATTCCTTCGGAGGTTTCTTCATTCGTTCTTCAAAACGACGGGCATCTTCACCAAAAAGTATAGGTGTTTCTTTTATAGGTCTTGCCATAGAATTATCAATTTTATTTCTGATTACAAAGGTATAACAATTTTCTGACATAGCCTAATCTTTTCTCTTGGAACGGAGTCAGTTACAAACCTTGAACGTCATCTTTTTTCCGTTGACTATTAGGGTCACTTTCGGATTGGAGAAGTAGGTTTCGTAGGGGAAGGTGAGCACCACGGTGGCCATTCCGTTGCTGAGGGAGGTAGACACCGAGGTGGCGCTTACGCTCTTCTTGCCGCGCCGGGATTGCAACTTCGCGTCGGTCACTTTATATTGGCTGCCGGCCTTATCGTCGGTGAAAACTATTGTCACTTTGTCGTCGCGGTTGCTGAAGCTGTTGCAACGGGGTTTGGCCTCTGCGGCCACACTGAGGGCGGCGGCAATCAGTGCGGCGGCAATACATATAAAATTCTTTCTTAACATTTTGACATTATTTTGGTTTAACGAGTGGCTGCATCGGTGTGGTCGGCGCTGGCATTGCTGTTAATCATCTTGTTGGCGCCGCGCTTCTGTCGACCCCACTGCAGGTTATAGCTCACCTGAATGTAGGGCACACGCAGGTCCATGCGCATGTGCTGCTCGTTGCGGTTCCACTTACTGAGCAACTTGGAGCCCTGGTCATATTTGCCAAAGGGCATAATCATGCCTGCGCCAAACTGCCACTGCTTCCAATTGTAGCTCAGGTCAATAATGCTTATATCCTCGCCCCATGAGATTTTCTCACCCCAGAGGTCGCGCTGAGCGTGGTGGTACTGCCCCGAGAGCACGAACCCCCAATGCATCACCTGAATGGCTGCATTGCCGCTCCAAGAATTGTGACGCTGCTCATAGCCGGTGCCGCGCATGCGCTCCATGCGATACTCCAGATAGCCGCTGGCCATCACCCAATCGGGTATCACCATGATCTGCGGAGCGAAGAAGAAGGAGATGTTCTGCAGGCCCCGGCTGTTTTCGTAAGTAGTGATTAGCTTGTTGTCGCTCCAATAGAGCAGGGGCGTTATGGCATCGGGCGAAGTGAAGGCACGCACACCAAACGATCCGTTTACGCGGGGCAGATTGAAGCCGTAGCGCAGTGTGAGCATATAGGATGACGAGGTCTTCAGATTCTGATTGCCCACACGCCACTGGAAGCCGTCGAGCTGCTGCGGCACCACGTTGGTCTCGGAGAGCGAGGGGGCTGATTGCCAGGAGGTGAAATTGAGGCGGAAGTTGTGATTCTGATTCAGCGAATAGGTGATAGTGGCCTGCGGACGCGGGCTCCAGGAGTGGTTGCCCATGCCCGATTCGCGAAACCGGAAATTAGTGTACTGCGCGCCCATGCCGGCTGTCACCGTCCATTTGCCTAAATAATGGAAATATTCGGCGAAGAAGTAGACCTTGTCCTGACGCTGGTGAAAGATCTGACCGCCGAGATTCTCATATTCGGAGCGGTTGCGATTGGCGGTGTAAGAGGCACCGGCGGTGAGGCGTCGGCGTCCCCAGCTCTTTATGTAGTTGGCCTCAAGCGAATAAGCCTGGTTGCGGTCGTTGACATAGGTGTGAATATCGGTGATATTGGCGGCGGTCAGCGGCGACTGCTCCACGTAATCGGAAAAGGTGTGGCCGGAATAGAACGAGGTGGAGAAGTCCATCACGAGAGTCTGCCTCCTGCCGAGATTCTGCTGCAGATAGAGCGACAATGAGGGGGTTAGACCCTTGTCACCATGCGTGTCAGTAAGCAATATGTCGGGCGAACCGTCGCTGAGCTTGAGCAGGCCGTCGTAACGAATCTTGTCACTCAGTTTGTCAAGCATGCTGAATTCGGCCATGAACACCGTTGTGTCGGGCTTTATGTAGCTGTATCCGGCGTTCATTCTTGCAAACGAGTTATCAGCGTAGCCGCCGCGCGCAATCTCCTCACGGGTAAGCGATTGTCCGTCGGGGTAGGTGAAGGTCTCGGTGTAATCGCGGTGGCCCGGAATCTTATTGGTAAGCTTGAAGTTGCCTCCTATCTCCCACTGCGAACGCCCGGAATTGAGCTTCACCGACCCGTTGTAGAAGCCGAATGCCTCGGTGAGTCCCGGCTGCGCCTGAAGCATCAGCGAACCGCCGAGAGTGGGGTTTGCCACAATGAAGTTAAGCACCGAGTTGGCACCATTGTAACGCAGACCGGGATTGTCCATCCACTCCACACGCTTTATGGTTTCGGGGAGCAGGGCCTTAACCTGCTCTATGGTGGCCACGCGCCCGTTGATACGCACCTGCACCGACTGTCCGCCGGACTGCACAGTGCCGAGCGCATCGCTCACCGTCAGGGTGGGTATCATCAGGTTGCTGAGCAGCTGCATGCCATTCTTGGCATTGTCCACTGCGCTCTTCGACGGATGGTAGACATCCATGTCAGCCTTGCGGATTACACGCGGGGCTTCAATCACTACCTCTTGCAGTTCAGCCACACTGTCTGTGGCTTCCTGCCCAAAAGCTACACATGCAGGCGCCAGGCAGAGGGTCGCGGTCAAGATAAGATTCTTCTTCATATTCAGTAAATTTTTCAGGGGTTTTACTTTGCTGCGGAATTCGCAATTCCGACACTGCAAAATTAGTGTAAAACCGGACGCCGAGCCTACTAAAACGTCAATTATTTTATCTTAATACAGCCACATTAACCATCTGATAATCAGCGGCCATTAATCTTAAAAATCTTAATCGCCCTTTCGGAAATCTAAACGCTCTGCGCGGCGCCGATTTTAGCATCGATCTGAGCCATGAAATCGCCACCTTCGGGGGTACCGAGCTTCTTGCGTATGGCCGACTTGCGCACATAGATGGTGGCCGATGACTGCCGCGTGAGCACGCTTATCTCCTTAGTGGAAAAATCGGCACGAAGCAGGCAGATTATCTGTACCTCCTTTTCGGAGAAGGTGTCGGGGAAGGCACGCAGCAACGCGGTGTGGAAACCACCGTACAACTCATCGACCATGCTGTAGAGATTCTGCCAGTCCACCAGATTCTCGGTGCCCTCAGCCTCGCGGCCTATGGCCGAAATCTTGCGGAGCACCTCCTGATTCTGTGTGGTGGGCGAGGAGGCGAATGTCTTAAGAATACCCATCTGGCGGAGCACCATCTCCTTAAGCATTGAGTTGCGGTCGGAGTCCTTTCCCACTGCCGAGGCACGATTCACCTGACGCAGCATAGTGTCAAGAGTCTCTATCCGCTCCTGAGCTTCGGTGAGCTTAGCCTTGCGCCTACGAAGCATCCACACCAACAGGAAGGCAAGAATCACGAGCCCCAGACTTATGCTCAGCAGCAGAATGGTCATATTCTTCTTCTCGAGCGTGAGCTGCATTTTCCAAGCGCTCAGGCGATTCATCTCGCTCACCGCGTCGTCGTTCATGCGGCGCTGCCTCACATGCTCCTTAGCCAGCATATTGTCTGGGAGCAGCGACAAGTGACCCGTCTGCTTGTAGTCAATCACGGCGCGCAGTGCCTCCAGATAGGATCTGAATTCGCCAAACCTGCTTACGGAAGAGACCTCAGACTCCAACGAATTAATGGAATCAAGATACAGCTGAGAGCGCCCGGCATTGCCGGCATTGATATGAAACTTAGCTAACGAGGCGAAGTAACCGAACTTTTCATCGGACGAGAACTGCGGATTGTCTCTCAACAATTGCTCAATGACAGCAATGGCTTTTGCCGACTCACCGGCCTCGTCGAGCAATTCGGCGTAATCGCCCATGAAATCAATCCACCTCCCCTTGTCGGCAATGTGTTGCAACTCTGAAGCTATCACAGAATCGCCCCACTCCACAGCGGCTCGCTTGCGCCCCTGACGGTGAATGGCATACATCTTAATCTGCGCGGCCCACAGCTTTGTGTGCATAAACGATGTGTGAAACATCAGCCACTCGGCATCCTCAATCACTCCCGGGAAATCCTCCTGCTGAATACGAAACGTAGCCCTCATGGCAGTCAGCTGATAGCGGCGGTCCACGCTGTCTGCCGGTATGCGGCTGAGCATGCGGTCTAACAGCCGCGTGGCCGAATCAGGCATGTTCCTCTCGCTGAGATACTTCACATAGACCAGCTGAGACTTGAGCAACCGCAGAGAATCGCCTGTGCGGCCGAAGTAATCTATGGCCTGCGGCAGCATCGTGTCGGTCACGAGAGTGTGGGAATTATTCACGTCGGCTATAGCCTTGGTGAGCGCATAGCGCGCCTTCTGTTCCTCATCCAGATAGAAGTAATCAATCCTCTCAAGCAGCATAGCCGCGCTGTCAGGGCGCGTCTCCACCATCTCCTCAGCCAGGTCCAAGCGTTTACTCATAGACTTAGAGCAGGCGGCAAACACAGAACAAAAGAGTATTATCCTAAATATCCATTTATGATGATTATAGAATTTCATTATCAAGATTTCTCGAAAAATTAAACGTTAGAAATCCGCTTAGCCATCATAAGTACCTGGGGACAATTTGTCCCTATGTAGTCTCCAAGCATAGGATCGCGCTTGCGCATTTTCTTTAAATAATCTGTCGGATTTGCGCTGTCGGTCAGCACAGCCACAACATCTACTACAGAGAAATACCATTCTTCGGAATCGCCATCCCATAGGGTGCGTATCTTCCGGTCGTTAAAGAGTTGAATCTGGGCGGTCTGCGTCATAAGGAGGGGAACTTTAAATCAGCTACCCCGACTAAGAAACTGTTTCTTAACATTTCTTGTGGCCGGGGACAACAATATCTAAAAATAATCCCCTCAGGTGGAATTTCCTGAAGGGATTTTAGCGGCGGTGAGGACGAGATTCGAACTCGTGGTAGGATTGCTCCTACGTCAGTTTAGCAAACTGGTGGTTTCAGCCACTCACCCACCTCACCATTATGTAATGTTACCTCTGCGCTGTCGCTACAGCTCTCTGAGGTTTGCGGGTGCAAAGTTACGGAGTTTTTTTCATTCATGCAAGTTTTTCGCCGATTTTATTTCCTAAAAAATTTTTTTCACATAGGCATAGGGGTATTCTCCGCCTCCGGGCTCTTATGTTTGTAATCGCACAATTCCGATTCGGGTGCTAAGTAAGTGTCAAAAATTAATGAACATATAAGGCGCAGTTATTTTCGAGGCGATTTCGCCGCGGAGCGAAGGAGCATAGCGAGCTATGCGACTGAGCGACAAGGTGAAAGCGACCGAA
>JAAVFJ010000064.1 GCA_014800845.1 Bacteroidales bacterium
GCAGATAAACCAATATAAAACTGACCCCGTCGGCCAATCTCTTTAGGGGTCAAAAATAAAATATTTTCAGGGGTCAAACCGACCTTGGCTCTGGGGGGCATCCGAGTCTGGGTTTTCCAAATGCCTTAGTAAAAAAGCTCTTGCAAGTTTATTAAATGTTTCTTAACTTCGCGGATTGAATCAGCGCCGTTAGCGCGACAATTACTAAAACCAAAGCAGCGTCTTTGCTTAAGCCATTACTAAAGACGGTGCAAAGGTAATAACTATCTTTAGATACTCCAAATCATCTAAAGATAATTAACGTAAATTAACATTATGGATGCTATACAAGACAGATTAACCCGATTTATATCGTCACTAAACAGCTCGGTTTTGAGCTTCGAAAACAGGTGCGGGATTGCTCCGGGCACTGTAAGTAAGATGACTGCAAACAGTAGACCAAAAACATTTAATAAAATTTCGGATGCTTTCCCTCAATTAAACATCGACTGGCTAAAGACAGGAGAAGGAGAGATGTTGCGCACCAACTACACGCAGACAATCCACGGCGGCGAAAAGATAGTACAGCACGGCACCCTCAATATCCAGGGCGAGCCACAAGGCGGCAATGAAATGCTGAGCGCCCTGCTCCGGACTCAAGACCTCCTGGCTCAAACCCTCCAAACCCTAACCCAAACCCAAGCCACTCAAGCAGCCACCCAAGCCACCCAAGCCCAAACTCTCCAGCTGCTAACCCAGACCCAAGCTACCCAGGCTGAAACTCTCCAGGGCCTAACAAAAAGCCAAGCCGCCATGCTAGAAAAACTCCTGAACCACCAATCATACTCCAAACCCTAACCAAGCGCCCCGCTTCGTCAACAGCCGGAGCGGGGCTCACGAGTATATTGCCGGACATAAACTATTTAACCACACAGCTATTGCATATAAAAGAGCTGTACCAAAATTTATTGAACGGATATATTGTGCATTTAGTAAATATTTCGTAAATTTGCGGCGATTGAAGACATGCAACTAAGGTGTGCTATACCAATATGAACCCCAATCTTAAAAATATTTTTAGAGCCGCGTGGAATTTCATTGCTAATGGGACAAGCGTATTTGCTCTGGCTGCCAAAGGAGAATATTCCTGCACGACTTCTTGTGTTGAAAGATTGCATCAAGAATTGGAGGAGGACACTCATAAAAGCGGGCCGGCTATTGATAAGGAAAAACTCCGACAGGACAGAGCTATGGTAAGCAGAGATGTGGATGCTGCATTCCGTCAATATAAATCAGATAGCGGATATGAGTAAGAAAGTATTACAACAACGGACCACAAAATTGGCTAATAGCGATGGCGCGACCGGAAATCAGTTGGAACAAACATTCTCGGTTGATGATTCGTTTTTGCCCTCTCCCACTGAATTAAGTGAGTATAAGCAAATTGATCCTCAGATAGTAGACCTGCTGTGCCGGATGTCAGAAAACGAACAAAAATCAAGGCACAAGATCGAGAAGGAAAAACTCCGGATTATGTATAAGGCTGAAACTCGACAGTATCGCATTAATGTGTGGGGCATGCTGTTCGCTTTCCTTGCTCTTCTGGTTATGATGGGCGTGACTGCATGGGCGCTGTATTTGGATAGAGCCTGGATAGCTACTTTGTTTGGCGTATTGTCGGCAACAACAATAATAGGCCTGTTCATGACTCCTAAGTCTCTACAAAAAGATTCAGATAAACCTCACGATAAACCTAGCAATAATTGATAGTAGTTTTAATGCGTCGGTTGCTGCCAAAATTCAGAGGTTTGACTATTTCAAGACCCGAACACAAGCATAAGACGGGGCTTGATGAAGCGCTGGAAGATGTCAGAGCCGGCCGAGTATATCACGTTGACAGTGTGGAGAATCTATTCGACCAACTTAACAGTTAACCATGTCATATTCATTAAGCTATGCCGGCAGCTTCAAGAAAGACTACAAGCGACTTGAGAAACGTGGCCTCCCCCTTGAAAAACTGGCGGAGGCAATTAAAATATTTACGGACTCCGGAAGTTTGCCTTCGGAATGCAGGCTCACAAACTTTCGGGAAGATATGCGGATACGTGGTAGTGTCGCATAGGTGGGAGTGGAAGTGATTGGCTGATGGTGTGGGAACAAAACGACACGATGCTCACGCTGCTGATGCTTCGCACCGGCTCTCACGCTGACATCTTTTAGACTACGGGTACCCGAGGATGTAACACTTTCAGGTGGTAGTGTGTTTCCCACGGTTTGCTCGAAAATCTTCCGGACTTCCCCTCCAAATCCCTACAGAGTCGCCCCGCTCCGACGCAACCGGAACGGGGCGCCGCTATAGCGCCTATAAACGACCCGTCCTTAAAAATGAAGAATTATTAAATGCCTTAGTAAAAAAGCTCTTGCAAGTTTATTAAATGTTTCTTAACTTCGCGGATTAAATCATCGCCGTTAGCGCGATAATTACTAAAACCGAAGCAGCGTCTTTGCTTAAGCCATTACTAAAGACGGTGCAAAGGCATGTTATATATTTAATATATGCAATATATAGTACAATATTTAACGTATTTTAACCGTATGGAAGTTTCAGAACGAATTCAAAAAATACTCGATTATTCCGGCCTTAATATATCGCAGTTCTCAAGGACCGCAGGTTTTGTAACCCCTCAAGCAGTCAGAGAGATGTTAAATGGGCGCACTAAGTCCATTTCTAAATCGGCAGAATCCAAGATATTGAAGGCATTCCCTCAATTAAACATAGACTGGCTAAAGACAGGAGAAGGAGAGATGTTGCGCTCCAACTACACGCAGACAATCCACGGCGGCGAGAAGATAGTCCAGCACGGCACAATCAACGAAACCGCCTCGACAGACATCCTTGCCGTAATCTCCAGCCACAACGACAAAGTGCTTCGCGCCATCGAGGCACAGACGGAAGCAGCCCGCACGCAATGCGAAGCTACCCGAACACAGGCCGAGGCTGCATCCAAGGCCATCGATGAGCTATCCCGCCAAAACGACCGCCTGCTCTCCCTTATCGAAAAACTAACCGACCGCATAAACAACTAAGCAACAACCAACCGCCGCCGCCAAGAGCTTGTGATACACACCCAAAATCAACACAATGCAAACGACTAAAAATCAACAAAATAACAGTGGCTCTTCTAATCCTGTGCGAATCACTTTAGAGCCCTGATAAGAATCGGGGCTCTTTTTTATTTCCTACCAAAAAAGTATAGTTAAATGAGGATGCGTAATATTTTTCTTGCAGCGATGCTGGGCATGGCTGCTGCAGTGCAGGCTGATAATCCGGCGTTCTGGCTCGGTGCTGACATTTCCGGTACAACTTCCGATGAGGCTCAAGGTATCTTTACCCGCAATGCCCAAGGTGAAATCACCGAGTGCACCCGCCTGATGAAAGACTTGGGTCTCAACGCCGTGCGTCTGCGCGTCTGGGTTAACCCCAAGGATGGTTTCTCTTCGAAAGAGGATGTGCTGCTGATGGCCAAACGTGCGATGGCCAATGACATGGCCCTCATGATTGATTTCCATTACAGCGACTGGTGGGCCGATCCGGGCAAGCAAAACATACCCGAAGCATGGAAGGATATGAATTCCGACCAGATGAAGCAGGCACTTGCCGATCATACGCGGGAAACTCTCAAGCTCCTGAAGGATAATGATATAGATGTGAAGTGGGTGCAGGTGGGCAATGAAACTACTCACGGTTTCCTCTGGCCCATGGCGCGCGCGGAAGAGAACATGGAGAACTATGCACGCTTCACGCAAGCCGGTTACGATGCCGTGAAGGAAGTGTACCCCGATGCTACCGTGATTGTACACCTCGACAACGGCTATGACCGCTCCATCTATGACTTCATTTTCGAGGGCTTGAAGAAGTATGGCACCAAATGGGACATGATCGGCATGAGTCTCTACCCCTATTGGACTGTACAGAATGACCCGAATTACACCGAGCCATTGCTCATAAGAGACTGCGCCGAGAACATGAAGTACCTCAACGAAAAATATGGCACTCCGGTGATGCTCGTGGAGACAGGTTATAAGGTGGACAAGCCTCGCGCCGGTCGTGCCTATCTGGAACTGCTGATTGATTATCTGGCAAACCGCACCGATGGTGTGTGCGAGGGCGTGTTCTACTGGGCACCGGAGACATGTCATGGAGGCTACGACATGGGCGCGTTTGCCGATGATAAACCCACCGAGATGATGGATGCTTTCACCGATGCTTCCAAAAGACTCAATCCGGCTAAGTAAATAATATGAATCGCATTGTAAGAAGTCTGGCAGTTCACCTGCGCAACTACTTCGATCTTACCCCCTATCTTGTGACACAGCAGGAGGCAGAAGCTTCTATCAGAGAGGGGGTTAGCTTCCGAGGTACCACAATTCTCATTCTCATCATGGCTATCTTCATAGCCTCGCTGGGACTCAACACCAATTCCACGGCAGTGATAATAGGCGCCATGCTTATTTCACCGCTGATGGGGCCTATCATCGGTCTCGGTTTGGGTATAGGCATTCAGGATTACCCCCTGCTGAAGCAGTCGCTGCGTAACCTGCTGATGGCCACAGTCTTCTCCATCGCTACCTCCACACTCTTTTTCCTGATTTCCCCCGTAGGTCAGAGCCATTCCGAGCTGTTAGCGCGCACATCGCCCACTATCTACGATGTGCTGATAGGCTTCTTCGGCGGCGGTGCCGGCATTGTGGCAATAGGCTCAAAGACAAAGGGTAACGTAATTCCGGGTGTAGCTATCGCTACGGCACTGATGCCCCCGCTCTGCACCGTGGGCTACGGTCTTGCTACCTGGCAACCTCATTACTTTCTCGGCGCGCTCTATCTGTTTCTGATTAACTCTATATTCATCTGTCTGGCTACATTCATAGGTGTCAAGCTGATGAATTATCACCACGCGCCCACCACCAACCCGGAACGAGCCACGAAGATTCGCCGCATTATCTACCTTGTGAGCATACTGACGTTGCTCCCCTCGATTTACCTTACGTTTCAGATGCTTCGTGAGTCGCGCTATAATATCAATGTGGAGAATTTTGTGAAGGAACAGTGCGTATTCCCTAACACTCAGGTGCTTACCACGAATGTTGACTGGTCAAGCACTCACCCGCAGGTGACCATCACACTGATAGGTCAGACCCTCCCCGAAGACTCCCTTACGCTCGCGCTCTCTTCGCACTTGGCTGCTTACAACCTTAAGGGTACGCAGCTGAAAATAATTCAGGGCGCGGGGGCGAATGTCAACACCGAAGCACTCGTGAGCAACAGCCTGGGGGATATTTACACGATTACCCAGCGCGAATTGGCCAACCGGCAGAATACTATAGACTCGCTTAAGAATGTACTGTCGACTCTGAATGCGGCAGATGATGCCGAGAAGGTGATGCCGGAGCTCAAGGTAGTCTTTCCGCAGGTAAGCCATCTGGCAATCTCCTCTACGCTCATGGCTTCAAATGACACTACGGCCACCGACAGCCTCAACATAGCGCTTGTGCGCTTATCATCGCCGTTGAGCCAGACGCGCCGCAACGAGCTGGCCCGCTATCTCGAAGCCCGTCTCGCTCTCAAAAACATCAAGATAATCAATCTCTAACCCTTGCAAAAAGATAAATGCCGCGCAGCTCTCAGTGGGCTGCGCGGCATTGCTATATGTGCTTAATTATTTAATCTTCAGATCCGTAGCGGAGCTCCTGACCTTTGCGGAGCACGGGGATACCCTCCTTCATCCAGCGGGGCATCGGCGCACCTTTCAGATAGTGGTCGAAGAATTCCTGCAGACGGTGAGTGATGTCCTTGCGGTTCTTGCGGGCTATGATGTTGTGTTCCTCGCCGTTATACTGAAGCATCCACACCGGCTTGTGCAGGCGACGCAGAGCCATGAAGTATTCGATACCCTGATACCAGGGCACAGCGCCGTCATCATCGTTGTGCATAATCAGCAGGGGAGTGTTCACGCGGTCGGCATGGAAGATGGGGGAGTTGGCAATGTAGAGTTCGGGAGCATCCCATAGATTGCGGCCGATGCGGCTCTGACCCACCTCATACTGCGCCTGGCGCGAGTCGCCGGAGCCCCAGCGGATGCCGCCGAAGGCTGAGGTCATGTTGCTCACGGGGGCGCCTGAGCCTGCGCATGCAAACATGTTGGTGCGGGTTATGAGGTAAGCGGTCTGATAGCCACCCCAGCTCTGACCGTCTATGCCTATGCGGCTGCGGTCTATCCAGGGATATTTGTCGCAGAGGTCCTCCACGCCGCTACATATATAGTTGTAGGCGCTCTCGCCGGGGATGCCGGTGTAGTAGTGCACATCGGGCACGAAGACTACATAGCCGCGGCTCACGTAGAAGGGGTAGTTGACCCAGCTCCATGAGGGCTCCATTGTGTAGTGGCGGAAGAGCTGATCGGTGTTGCGCTCGTAGAACACCACCAGCATGGGGTACTTCTCGTTGGGATCGAAATCCTCGGGAACGTAGAGCACACCCTCGCTCGGGCGTCCGTCGTAGGCATACCAGTTTACGAGTTGCGCGGTACCCCAGGAGTAATCCTTCATCTGCGGGTTGGCATCGCTCACCTTGCGGGCTTTGGCAAAGTCGCCGCCGGTGGCAGTGTAGACGTCGGGTGAGGTGTTGAAGTTAGCTTTCACGAAAGCGTAGGTGTCAGCATTCTTCGCTTTGCGCAGCTGAGTGAACTGCATGGGTTCGATAGTCTTCAGTTGAGGGGCGGCCGGGTTGCCTACGTTGAAGAAAGCCAGGCCGTTCTGCTTGTTGCCATAGTCGAAGACATCGAGCAGCACCTTGTCGCCCTGCGTAAAGAAGCGTTTCTCGGCATCGGTGCGGTGATAGCGGAAGCCGCGGTTCTGCTTGCGGCCCTCACCTTTGGTGAGATTTACAGGCTTGCTGGTGCCGGTGGGGTCAAGGCTCCAGATGTCGAAGCGGTCGTAGACCAGGAGGGCCTTGTCGCCCTCAGTCCAGCCCATCACGCCGTAAGGCTGACGCTGCAGAGGGATGTCCTGGTCCTCATCCCAGAGGGGATAGGGCACGTCGGCATCGATTACACGGGCAGTCTGGCCCTCTATGTCGTAGGCGTAGAAATGACGGTTGTCATACCAGAATATGTACTTGCCGGCGGGGCTGATAGATGATGACTCTATGGGAGCGGTGCCGGCTTTGCGCTGTTCGCCGGTGAGTACGTTTATGGCGATAAGCTCCTCGGGGGCAGCGTAGTCCCACTGCTGCGAGATGATAGCCTCGCGGGGGTCGCGCAGAAGAGCCCAGTCGGAATCCCAGCGGTCAGCCTCCTTCACCGAGGTAAGCTCGGAGTCGGTGAGAAGCTGCATGGAGCCTGTCTGAAGGTCTACCACCACCGGAAGGGTGTGCTTGCGTATGGCCGCAAGATTTTCGAGCTCCTGAGGGGGGGTCATGGGAGCATCCCAGCGCCAGATGTCGAGCTCGGGCTGCTCGAAGTCCACGATGGTAGTGTCGTCGGGGGCTATGTAGCGAGCCACGCCTACTATCAGTTTGCGTCCGTCGTGTGAGAAACGGGGGGTGGAATACTGGTTTACAAATACCGAGTCGCCCGCCATAGCAGCCACGCGGCGGCGCATGTCGGCCATGATTGAATCGCGCTTGCTCGGGTCCGTGATGCGCGGGGGCATGATGGTGGGATACTTGCCATCGTTCACAGCCTGAAGTATATACTGTTGGCGTGCGCTGGGAGCGGCTTCGGTCAGATTTACAGTGTATGTGTCATAACGGCGGGTGCCGGACTCCACGCTGTCCATCGTGGCGGTGAAGGCCATGAGGCGAGCGTCGTCGCTGAAGACGGGCACACCGTAATATTTCTGTTCAGAAAGCAGACTGATTGAGGTGGTGTCGGGCAGATTGAAGAGCAACATCTGGCTTACGGCCGCAGAGTCACCTTTCCAGGGGTTGGTGTAGGCAGCCATGCGCGAGCCATCCTTTGAAAAACGGAACTCCTTAACCCAGGGCACAACCTTAGTCATGCCGGGACGGTCCAGGTCACGCAGTATGAGAGGGTTGCCGGACTGCTTGTCTTTCAGCCCCTTAATGGGAGCGTAGGTGGTGTCGCAAGAGGTGTAAGCCAGCCAAGTGCCACCCTCGGTTGGGAGGCTGAAGGTCAGCACCTGTGGAATTCGCTCCACCTCCATGGTGCGCAGGTTAACGATGGCGAGTGAGTCCTGCGGCATGTCGAGACCCTTTTTCTTGGCAATTTTGGCAGCGCGGGTGTCGGCGAAGTGCGGCTTGATTTTAGCCACCAGCCATCCGGCGGAGCTGAGGAAACGGGGGTCCGCGCCGCGGTCGATTACGATCTCTTTGCCGTTCTGAGTGTTGCGCACCACAAGCTGCGCATCCCCCTCCTGCGGAATCAGGGAGAAGGCGGCCCAGCGGCCATCGTTGCTCACGGCGTTCACCCTCGCGCTTCGCCATGCGTCGAAGTCCTCGTGAGAGAGCTGCTTCTTGGCCTGCAGCGACAGCGCTGTGGCTGCGGCAAGAAGTAGAATTGTCTTTTTCATTGGTGATTATGATAGGATTATTTTACTTTGCGAAGCTCGTGGCCCATGCGTGTCTTCTTGGTGTGCATGTACTTGCGGTTGTAGTCGTTGGGCTCAATTTCCAGCGGCACGCGCTCCACAATGCGCAGGCCATACTGCTCCAGCCCCTCGCGCTTGGCGGGGTTATTGCTCATGAGCTTTATGTCGTGCACGCCGAGTGAGCGGAGTATGCTTGCGCCCACGCCGTAGTCGCGCTCATCGGCTTTGTGGCCGAGCTTGATGTTGGCGTCTACAGTGTCGAGCCCCTCTTCCTGGAGCTTGTAGGCGTGAATCTTGTCCATGAGACCGATGCCGCGCCCCTCCTGATTGAGGTAGATGATTGCTCCGCGCCCTTCACACTCAATGAGCTTCATGGCCCAATGGAGCTGGTCGCCACATTCGCAACGCTCGGAGCCGAAGATGTCGCCGGTCACGCAGGATGAGTGCACGCGAACCAGCACCGGTTCGCCGTCGGCTATGTCACCCTTGATGAGAGCCACATGCTCCAGACCGTTAGATTTCTGACGGAAGGGGATGATGCGGAATTTGCCGTAGCGGGTGGGGAGCGAGGCTTCGGTGCCGCGCTCCACGAGGCTCTCCGTCCTGTTGCGATACTCCACGAGGTCAGCAATTGACACGAGCTTCATGCCCCATTCGTCGGCGCGTTGACGCAGTTCGGGGAGGCGGGCCATGGAGCCGTCGTCGCTCATAATTTCCATAAGCGCCGCGCAGGGCTGCAGACCGGCCAGACGGCAGAGATCTACGGCAGCTTCGGTGTGGCCGTCGCGCTGAAGGACACCCTTGTCCTGAGCGTAGAGGGGATTGATGTGGCCGGGACGACCGAAGGTTGATGCGGTGCTTGCGGGGTCGGCCAGTGCGCGGATGGTGGCTGCACGGTCATGGATGGAGACACCGGTAGAGCAGCCCTCAAGCTTGTCGACAGTGACAGTGAAGGGGGTGCCGAGAACACTTGTGTTGTCGTCAACCTGACGGGGAAGTCCGAGCTGGCGCGCGCGTTCCATAGTGATGGGAGCGCAGAGCACACCGCGTGCATTCTTGAGCATGAAATTAACCTGCTCGGGGGTAATTTTCTCGGCAGCCACGATCAGGTCGCCCTCATTCTCACGGTCTTCGTTGTCAACCACGATTATCATTTTGCCATTGCGGAGGTCTGCAATAGCCTCTTCAATTGAGTCAAGCTTAATTTTGTCCATAAGGAGCTATATGAAGATTTTGAATTGTTTTTTCAAATTGCTAATGTAGAGAAGATGAGGTAGTGCTAAATAATTGAGGCAAAGGTAAGAAAAATAACTCAGACTGCCAACTAAACGTTTCGCAATGCGTTGTCGAATCCCCGGCGCCCTCTCCGCGGGGTATAAAAAAATATTGCTGTCCGATAAAACTCAGACAGAGCAATAAAGTATGGCTCGATCGCTGATTTAATGCGGTCGAGCCATGTTTTTTTGATTTACAGGCACCCTCAATCGAAAAGAGATGGTTCAGGAGGTGCACCGGAGGCATCGGAAAGTATCATTTCCCAATCGGATAGCAATAATTATTTTACGTCTGCTGGAGTTATTTTTATTGCGTAAAGGAATGTTCCTTCAGTCGTATAATAATTGTAGTGGAATGATATGCCACCTTTCAAAAGTTGCATCTCTTCTGAATTCGGTTGCGCTTTAACCATATGAATAATTGCCTGTTTGATTTCGTTTATAGCTTCTGCTGTTGGCTTGGTCGCTGGCATTGTGGCGTAGTATCGATATACGAGGGTATATTTGTTGCTATCGTAGCTAACTTGTGTCAGCATAAGACCATATCCAGCCTCAGCAGGTAGTTGGTAACGTGCGGCTTCAACCACATCTTTGGCTTTCTGGATGGTTGCCAGCGTAGGAGATGCGTTTGCGCTGATGGTAGCTACTGCAAAAGCCAAAGCGATCAGCATCGCTCTAATAACGTTCTTCATTATTTATGAATTACTTTGTATATAATTGTGAAACAGATCAATTCAGAAGCTTTCGTTGACGATTTCGCGGAATTTGTATGGGATCTTACCTGTTTCAGACCACCAGTATTCCTGGTCGTCTTTCCTTATCCATATATAGAATGAATTCTCATAGGTGTCATAGGCCCATATAGCGGCAGGATCACAACACATATGAGCCATAAAGCCTGATGCCCAGTACATTCCATTATTATATTCAATAGGCACCTGAACTTCGTAAATATCCGTTATGGCATTATAGTTGAATATGCCCATTAAATTCTCGAGACGAGTCTGGACTCTATTCTCTTTGAACATATCAAAGTCACTGACGTATTCGCCTATATGTTGTCTAAAATAGGAGGTCAGAGGTTCATTCACGTTTGATTGACCGACTAAAGTTGCCACTATATCATAACTCTTTCCTTTTATATTTGTCATCCGGGCACTAAAATATTTGCGACCGGTAAATGAAGGATTAGACCATGTTTCAACGATCTTGCCGTTGCAATCCGTGACATCCCATTTGGCATACGGAGTACTAAGATTGGGGTAGATGCGAAGCCAGGAGCAATCCTCATCTCCATCTCTGTTCAAGGTAGACTCATAGGCATAACGCCCGGAAAAGAGATTGTCTCCAAGATCTTCAAGTTCTATCACAATCGGGTACTTCCCATCGACAGTGCCGTTCAACTTATAGACATCGGCTTGTGTCAATAAAGGCAGTAATGCCACTATAGTACAAATTAGAATCTTCATATAGCTACAATTCGCAGTTCTTTATACTTCTATATATCCTATAAAGTTACAGGCAGACATTTTTAGTTTGCTACTGTATCGCTTACCGGTACAGAATCACATTTCTCCTTACTTTCATCCTGACCTACGATTCTCGTATGTTGTGAATTCTTAGTAACAGAAGAGCTCTCATTATTTTGTTTGAGACGTTTAAACACATAGAAAACGCCATGAGTACGGGTATTTGGCTGCAATCCCGTAACGTACTTTTTATTCCCAAAATTCGGGTGAACGGTTTGGATACGCGTATAGACACTAACAAGTTTCCATCCTTCTTCGCCTAATTTGTTCAAATCCTTTTCAGGCACAGGAATTGAATTGTTATTGAAGAAATCAAGCTCGCTTGAGATTTCAGCCCAAGAGATTAGAGTTTTGTATTCCCATTTCTGTGGCTCTTCCTTTTTTGAGCAAGAGGCAATTACTAATCCCGCATAGATGGCCGCAATTAAATAAAATAATCTTTTCATGTTTTATTTACGAGTATTAAGAAATTCCTGATAATCCTGTTTCTTAAGTGGGGCATAAGCACATAGCAAGTCTATAATAGAGGCCCTTTTTTCATCACCCCAAGGTAATAATTCCACACTTACATTCTTGGTGTTAGGATAATCGGCTAAGTCAATGACATCTGTTACTACTTTTGTGCTATTTGCATCCAAACTTACGGGAACATCTCTTTGTCTCCCTATTTCATTTCCATCTTTATCCTTAACTACAAATATAACTCTAAGTGGCATGGGTTCCGTAGGACCTGATTTAAGAGTAGCTTTTACTTCCATCACATATAAACCATATCCGCCCTCAATGTTCTTTTGTACATTTTCTACTGTTACGTCATAAACCAATGCTTGGGGATATTTCTTTTTTAGGAATTCAATGAAGTCACTTCCATCTTGAAGCATGGAATAGGCTTCGATCCGTTCAATGTCAGAAGACTTCTCGTTAACCATGCCAAAAATTTTTGCGGCTACGACATCACCTTCCACCTTACTTTTCCATTCAATGACATTCTGACTATCCTTTATTATAAATTTTCCATCGACTTCCTCTACAAAAAAGACATGTTTTGCACCATCCTCAACTTTCCAAATATCATTTTGGCGAGTTGCTTTTAGATTTGCTATGTCAACCTGTGCTGTCTTAGCTTCTCCGGCTGTAAATGCAGGATAAATGCCATGAGCTTTATCGGTTTGCCCGGCGTTATAAGCCTCACAAAATAACTTTACCGCTTCTTTTGCCTTCGAGTCTCCAGAAGTACACGAAGAAACAAGCAGGCAGAAAATACTGCATACATAACACAAAATTGTCCGATTCATATAACTAAATTATATTGCCATTAAAGCTCCCGCCGAATCAGGCGATTAATAATAGGTGTTAACATAGAAAAGGCGCGGAGCTTGATTTTTGCCCACGCTCTTTTGTCTCACGTATCGCCAAACACGTCTACCGAAAGAACGTAAAGAAAATAATCACCCCACGCCGTTATCGTGTATGACAACAGTGCAGGGTGTACGCACCGAACATATACGAGTACGACAAAAGGGGCATTCTCTGCGTTGTTCTTCGGTAGTCTAAAATTGGCGATTTTGAGACAAAGAACTAAGCTAAATGCCTTTTGCACCGTTGGATTTCTCCCCAACGGATGTGCAAAGGTAGCTATTTTTTGCGAGAATACCCCAAAAGAGTGTGATTATTTCCTTCAAAGATAAGATAGTCAACGGATTGTAGCAGTTATAATTAATGTCTTGGCCTGAAAAAAGTTGACTCATGTCGCTCTTTATTCCCCGCACAAGCATGTAATGGCGTGTGGTTGTTTCCGGTTTTGAACACAGAGTAGTCAGTTTGCCCTTGAAGTTACGATGTCTGGTTGTGATAAGTTTCAATTTTAAGTTTTGCATGTCATTGAGTTTCTTGCGCTCTCTGACACTTTGAATGGATTTAGGTACACAAAATGCCCATTTGGTACACAAAAACTCCTGAAATTTGTGTATCTACCTGTTTTAGCTTGATTTAATTGGGCTCAGTAGAAAATCAATGGGGATAAGCAAAAAGATTTGCGATACGGAAAAGGAAGAACTTCCTGTCAGCCACACCTCTGAGATTAGCACGGAAGAGCTTTATTTTAGCGTTGAAA
>JAAVFJ010000065.1 GCA_014800845.1 Bacteroidales bacterium
CGCCGATGGTACTACGAAAGTGGAAGAGTAGGTAATCGCCACCTTAAGCAGAGACGCCCCAAGCGCCTCTGCTTTTTTTCGTGTCCTACCGCCTCAAATTGCCCTGCCGCACGGCTCGGCTCGACCTTCAAGCTACCTCGCTGAGCTACATCCAAGCAGCGCTGCTCGCTGCCGCTTGGTCGCTCTTGCTGCTTTGCGGCTTTCCCTTGCAGCCTGCTCCAGGCTCTCGCTCTTAGCTTTCTCAGCTATTATAGCTATCTTGGCTATGATAGCTTCTTTAGCCTTACATTGCTCCGCTCCTCAAATTGCTCCGCCTTCCGGGTCAGCTCGACCGCGAGGCTGCCCAGCAGAGCCACAACCAAGCACCCCTGAGAGCTTTGCTGCGTTGTCCCTTTAGCTCTCTGCCTGCTCCCCGCTCTGAGCTTTCTTAGGTCTTATAACTATTTTAGCGGTTTTAGCTTTGATAGCTATCTTAGCAATGATAGCAATTTTTGCTTTCTTGGTTTTGGGGCTTTTGTTTGCTTCTTCTGATTTGGCTTGGTTTTAGGAGCTTCTTGGGAACTTGGGGGTTGGGGACCGGGCATTCTGCCCTTCACTTTACCATTTTGCTGATGGTTTTTAGGTCCGGGTCTTGGTCGGGTTTGGGGATGTGGTTGGGGTGGTGGTCTTTATTCGTTTTCGAAATAGCCGGTGTCTACTCGTTTTATGGTGTACGTGTGTTGTGAGATTACTCCTACGTTGTATTTTATCATGTATTTTGCCAGTTGTTTTCCGTTAATTAGTACGAGTTTTAGACTTTTATTGGCCGCTACTACTTCTAATGCCGCTTGGGTAAAGTTTGAGGTTGTGATAAATACTCCTTTCGATGCTCCTATTGACATGAGCGCACCCATGAATTTGTGAATGTCGGGAGCTCCTACAAAGTTAGATTCTTTCCACCGCTTTGCTTGAATATAAACCTTGTCGAGACCTAATGCATCTTCTTTAATTATGCCATCAATGCCTCCGTCATTGGAGAATTGAGTTACCTTTGCAGCATCTTCAAAATCGCCACCGTAGCCCATTGCTACGAGAAGGTCTACTACGAGTTTCTCAAAAAATTTGGGGTCTTGTTCGCCAATGTATCTCAGTAGATCGTCGATCAGTTTATTGTTGAGTTGACTGAATGCGTCTTCCATTTGTGAGAGCGGATCTGACACTTCATTGGAATCAGTAGCGGTATGACTGTATTTCTCTTTCTTCCTTGCTTTGGCAAACGCTGCAAAAGCAGGATAATGATTTACCAAGTACTGCTGAGTAATGTTTTTAATACCTGAATTATATAGCTCCTTTCCCGAGTTGGATATAGTGTAGAGCCCCCGCTGAGTGGATTCAATCAGCCCTGCTTTAAGAAACCATGTTCTCGCCCATCCACAGCGACCGAGGTGTCTATTCTGCCCGCTGGTTTCGTAAGTTTCCGCTAACTCTTCCTCAGTAAGATTCATTGCTAGACTCAGTTCTTTTCTAATCTGCATAATTGAACGGGTCTTGCCATCAGACATCAGCTGAAGAAAAGGGAAAAGATATTTCTGAAATGGAGGTATCATAAATTGCTCTGATTAGAATTCGTTGTCAAAGTTACAATTTATTTTTGAAGATTTGGAATCAGATACGATCTTTTTTAGTATTATCCTCAAAAAATAGCATTGCCTAAAGAGAGGTATACGCTTTCTGTGACTGATAACTCTCGATCTCCTAATACCGCTGCAAGTTCAGGACCAGACGCTTTCAATTCTTGAAGCCTCTCATTGATCTTTGCATAGAGCTGTTATCCCCTGTACAAATTTCTCCCATATTATATTGGATTATATTGGCCATGGGATAGTCATTACCAATTTATTGCTGTCCGATAAAACTCAAACAATAACCAAACGCCGACTCGAACACCGTAAAATCAGCGTTCGAGCCATACTTTTTTTGATATTCGCCTCAGAAGATTTGAGCCAAGGAGGGGTTTCCCCCGGACATTCTGCCCTTCACAAAACTAATTTACCGGTTGGGGCTGCGCGGGGGCTTTTTGCTTTGGTTTTTCCGGAGGATGGTGGCCTTCACCTGCTGATTTGCAGGTGGAGGGGTGGTTGGGGGATTTATTCTTGGGTTAGGCGGGTTGGGTCGGTGGCGGAGTCTATTCTTTGGGTTTTGAATGATTTGCCGGTGCTGAATTTGTAGGTTATGTTTATTTTGGCTGTTAGGTGGGTTGGGGTGTAGGAGTATCTTTCGTAGCCGGTGGATTTGGTTTTGATTTTGCTTTTTCGTTGAAGCATGTCTTCAAGGCTGAGGGATGCTGACCAGTGGCTGTTGAATTGCTTTTGGATAGTAGGATTTATGTTTAAAATCGGATAGACTGTGATGTTTCCGATCTGCATCTTGGTGTTGCAGAAGCAGTTGAGGGAGAGATTGAAGCCTGCGGGGAGCAGAAATGTTGTGGCGGCAACAAGCTGCATGTAGCTGAAAGTTTCGAAGCGAGTATCTACGGAAAGCTTCTGAGAAGTTATCATGTAGGTTATGCTTGAGTAAAGGTTCCACCATTTTGTGATGTTGATGAAGCCATCGGCGTGGATGTAGGCGTTGCGGTCTTTGCCTTCGTTCCCCCAGGTCAGATAAAGTCTTTCGGGATAATCAGTGTTGGAGATAAACATCTGTCTGATAGGGTTATTTGTCAGCGAATAGCCTGCCGCAACAGTATATTTGCCCGCAAGCACAAAGTTCAGACTGAAGGAGTCTGTCAGGCTCGGCGTCAGATTCGGGTTGCCTACAGAATAGGAGTAGTCAGAAAACTGGCGAACCACCGGATTCAATGATTGAAAAGAGGGGCGGCGTATGTTTCTGTAGTAACCTACGGCCACGGAGTAGTCGCCTCTTTCGTTAAGACCGAAGGAGACGTTGGCGTTTGGAAATAGGTCGAAAGCGGAGCCGGAAGGGAGTTCACCATCAGGTATGTAGTACTCGCCGCGTATGCCCGCTTTGAATTTCCATCGACCGGTTTTGCCGTTGGCAGCGGCATAGAGCGCCAGGATATTTTCATCAAAAGAGGAATTGAAATCAAACGGGCGGTTAGGAATCCACGCTTCCTCCTGAAAGTAATGGTGAAGCGAGCGGTTGGTGACATTGTTAAAAGTGAATTTAGCGCCGATGTTCATTTCCCAATTTGGAGAGAACACTTTACGGAAAGAGAGATCCGTGGTGAAAATATTATATCGATTGAGATTGTCGGTGGCATAAACAGAGTCACGGGGGAGGTCGGACCAACTCATTCTGTTGTCTTCCGTAACTGAGCTTGATTGGTAATTGTAGTTAGAAATCAGCTTCAGCACCGAGCCGTTAGGGTCAGTCACTCGCGTCCAGTTAAACGCCACGTTGACGTTGTTGAAGCGGTCATTGCTATCATAAAAACCGGAGGTAAGATATTGGGAGGCAGGGCTCTCAGTCACAGTTTCCGAGGTCGTTTGTTTGTGAGAACGATTTGAATTGTAATCAACCTGCAGGCCTAAGTTGTCAGAGTCCGAGGGGGCGTAGAAGACACCGATGGAAACATTGCCTTGAAACGCTTTCTCCTTATGCTGAGAGCTGCTGGACATAGAAAGCGCAGCAGAGGAATTGGCGAATTGCTCGTGAGAAATGTACCGGTCAGAGGGGCTGCCGTTGAGGCTTCCGTTAAGGTTGACAGTCCATCGACCGCTATGCCCGCTAAGATTTACGAAGGGGTTCAACCACTGCTTATATTCTCCGGCAGTGAGCTGCATACCGGCCGACCCGTTGAGGCCGTCGATGGTGTTGCGCTTCAGATTAATCTTAATTACACCGCCGGCAGAATCGGCACTAAATTCCGCTCCCGCTTGCGGAATTATTTCAATAGTGGCGATTGAGGATGAGGGTATAGATTTGAGATAGGTCATGAGTTGATTGCCCGTCAGATTTACTTTCCTGTCGTCGATGTAGAGGGTAGTGCCGCTTTGCCCATAGATGGAAAGTCCATTGTCAGCAACCCACACGCCGGGGGCCGTCTGCAGGATTTCCTGCGCGTCCTTGTTTGCCGAGAGGGGATTGGCGGCTACGTTAAGCACAATTCTGTCGGCCTCGCGAGAAATGAGTGACGCCTTTACAACCACCTCCTGCAGAGCCGTGACAGACTGGCTGAGTACGAGCGTGCCCAGGTTGGATTCCGGAGCGGTTAATATCAAATCATCGTAGCCTAACGACGAAATGCGCAGCTTATCGCACTCAGGGCCGACCTCAATTCTGAAGAAACCGCCAGCATCCGTGACACCGCCCCCTACTAACGAATCGTTGGCAAAAGAAGTGACATTAGCAAACTCTATAGGGATGGAATCAGTGTCCATTACTATGCCTTCAATCTCTTTAGACTGTGCGGGTAACAGCGTGGAAATCAATAAAGTTAAGAATATAAGTGCTGCTTTCATTTCATTCTGAGCTTTTGTTCCTGACCGATTTTGTAATTAGAGATAGCCAACGCTCTGCGGAATTCTATCCCGTTTGCCACAGCTTCCACATGAACCATGTGCTTTCTAAATGGATAGCGAATAGAGTAGGGCACATTCATGCGGTCAGTGGCGCGGGTCGTTGCTTGGATAATAAAAATCTGAGCAATCGGAGTGTCGCCGTAATCAAAGGAATCCACCAACACAAGCCTGTGATTTTTCTTATCTACATAAGTGTAAGTGTACATCTCATCGGGCTTTCTTGTCCACTCTTCCTGGTCATCCTCGTATATCCACATCGTGTAGGTTTTCTCATCAGACATAGGAGAAGTGAGGGAGGAGGGCCTTATTCCCGACAGGTTATCTTTGGGCTTTACAAACATAGTCCATTGTTCCGGAGCATAGAAAAGAATCTCCGCCCCGTCAAGATGCGCCGTGTGGAGAATGTCAGCAAGGAAGCGATCCATTCCCGGATACTTGGCAACAGAATCAGCGGAGGAGACAATTGCGAGCGGGTCGGGAATAAGTACATTTCCGAAGGTCATGCGATACGTTGTGTCTTTATCAATTATTTGCCCATAGTAGTCGCTCACGTGCCATTGGCGGTTGGCAAAAACGAGTTCCCGAGGAGATGTGCAACTCTCCAGAAGCATAGTTGCGACGGAGAGAACTAAAGCAATTTTGAGGAATATGGCTTTTTTCATAAGCTTGAAATATTGATTATGTGGCAAAGTTAGTAAGCAGAGGGGCACGCCATCCTTAGCTCTGCCTAATTTAGTCTTAGTTAGTCTTAGCCTGTAGGCCTTTATCACAAAAAATAATTACTTTTGCAAAATGAAACGCTTACGGATCATAACGGCCGGCTGTCTCGCAGTCATTGCAATCTTGGTGGCAGGAAATGTGTGGTATCTATGCAGCCTTTATAATTCTATAAAGGAGCAGACCCTGCAGACAGTGAATGACTGTGTGCGCAGGGCTGATATTCTCGAAATTATTTCCCGTACTAATAAGTCCTCTAACGGCGAAGATGATTCGTTTATACAGCTGACTCTCCGGGTTCAAGGGGAAAAGAGAGCCTCGGGCGGATATGATTACCCCAATATTTTAGGTAACCTTAGCCAGACCATGAGTGAATATTTTCATTTAGTGGATGACTTACAAACGAATCTGCCCGAAAGAAACTACTCCATGCTCACAAGCCTTTTCGTGAAGGAGCTGAATAATGCAGGGTTGTATCCGGAGCAGGCTGCAATTTATCCCTTCGATGCCTGCGCAGGCAAATGTGAGGGATTGTGGTCAATAGATTTTGCGTTGTCAGGTAACGCTGAGCCAATTTACAGAGCTTGCTTCAGTCCGCTTAACGGGCACATCTTAAGGCAGATGGCCGGTATCATCATCACCTCGGGAGCGATACTGCTGTTAATGGGCTTTCTTATCTGGTATCTGCTTCGATGGGTGAGCAGGTTGCGTACTATTGAGCAGATGAAGGATGACTTTACGCATAACATGACGCATGAGCTTAAGACACCGGTGGCTGTGGCATATTCTGCGGCGGACTCTATGCTCCGTTATTATGACCCGAGCGATGAGAAGAGGAACAGGCAGTTCCTCAAAATCATAATGCAGAGGCTGAGTTTCCTTTCCGGGATGATTGAGAACATACTGTCAATGAGCATGGAGCGCTTCAAGGAGATGAAGCTTACGATTGAGGAGGTGCCGCTGAAGCCCTTGGCGGAAGAGGTGGCCGGCATGATTGAATTGAAGGCAGACAAGCCGGTAAAAATCAATATTGATATTGCCGATAACATCACTGTAGAGGCAGACCCGCTGCATTTTGGCAATGTGCTGACAAATCTTATGGACAACGCTGTGAAGTATTCCCTTGATTCTGTGATAATTACTGTGAGGGCATATAAAGGTTCAATCACTGTAGAAGATAATGGCGTAGGCATTGACAAGCCGAACATCCCTTATATATTTGATAAGTTTTACCGTGTGGCCGACGGCGACCGCTACGAAACCGGAGGCTACGGGCTGGGCCTGTTCTATGTAAAGCAGATTGTAGATCTGCTTGGCTGGAGCATAGATGTAGAGAGCAAGCCGGGACAGGGAACTAAGTTTACAATTAATACAGCGAAACCATGAGCAGAGATAAGATACTTTTGGCAGAAGATGATGCAACACTGGCGTTCATAATCGAGGATGCCCTTGTGCGCGAGGGGTTTGAGGTGGTTAGTGTCCGCAACGGTGAGCAGGGGCTCATGCTGTTTAAGTCCTCAGCACCTGACTTGGTGGTGGCTGATGTGATGATGCCTAAGATGGATGGCTTCGAGATGGTGCGATTGATTCGAATGATTTCCCTCGGAGTGCCGGTGCTGTTTCTGACGGCGAGGACGGCGCTCGACGATGTCGTGAAGGGATTTGAACTGGGTGCCAACGACTACATCCGCAAGCCGTTTCAGATTCGGGAGCTGGTTGTGCGCATCAAGGCATTGCTTAGGCGTAATAGTCTGAGTCCGGCTGAGGATACCACTATTTCGGCCGGTGATTTCACTCTCGATTTCTCTCATCAGCGCCTCAATTGTGGCAGCGTGAGCAGGGAGCTTTCACACATAGAGGCTGTGATTATAGATGAATTATTCCGCCACGCCAATGAGGTGGTGGAGGCCAGGACGCTGATGTATCGCATTTGGCAAAACGATGATTACAATAACCTGAACCGCCTTCACGGCTTCATCTATAAGATACGGAAATATCTCTCGCGCTCTATGAGTGTGGAGCTGCTTAATGTGAGAGGCGTAGGCTACAAACTTGCCACAGACACAGTGTGAACAGTTTGCCGATTTCCGGAGCTTCGGACAATGCAGTTAAAATAAGGTCCTGTATGGTTTTAACAGCGAGAACTTAAATGATTCTCAGGGTACGGAACTATTCACACGCGCCCTTCGGGCTGTGTGGCGCAGATAGTAGCGGAACCCGCGGAACTCCAGCTGTTGAAAGGTGCCTATACGGATCTCGCTGAACTGGCGGTGTTCTCGCTTCGCTCGCCCAACGCGGAAGCCCCGACTCCGATTAGGTTTTTGGTAATGGTTATTGTATGGTGCACGAAGGTTATTTTAACTGCATTGAGCTTCGGATGGGGATAATTAATCAGGGCTCCCCTTCGCGGGGAGCCCTGATACTAATCTCATTAAGTTTTCGTGGTAGATTTAAGGTATATTATTATGAGTGTGTAGATTATGAAAAAATTATTCTATCCTATTTGTTGGCGTAACTTTGCAGGGAAGCAAAATTACTGAGTCTTCAGGTTAACAAAATGAATTGTCTATCAGCGGGGATGGGCTTCCATCCTTTTGCGACAGCAAAGTTACGCCAATAAATTCGTTCTGTCAAATTTCTATATATGTTTTACAACATACTTGACCGACATATTTGTTCGCTGGCATTTTGTTTGCATATAAACGGCATGTTAATATGCGTATTATCAGAGGGTTAGCCTATCTTCTTAACAATTTGACAACATTCTCCACGTGGTGAGTGTGCGGAAACATATCGACAGGTTGCACTTCGGCAACTTTATAAAGAGGGTCAAGAAGAGCTAAATCGCGCGCCTGAGTGGCCGGATTGCAGCTCACGTAGACTATGCGTTCGGGGCGCGCATCCATGATGACCTTTACCACGTCGGGGTGCATACCGGCGCGCGGAGGGTCAATAATCATAATCTCCGGCTTGCCATGCTCGGCGATAAACTCGGGGGTGAGCACATCCTTCATATCGCCGGCAGTGAAGAAAGTGTTGTTGATTCCATTGATTTCAGAATTGAGCCGGGCATCAGCAATAGCCTCTTCCACATACTCTATGCCCACCACTTTTTCAGCATTGCGGGCCACGAAATTGGAGATTGTGCCCGTGCCGGTATAGAGGTCGTAGACGAGGGGTTTCTTACCTTCGGCCACATTGTCCAGACCGGCCATGCGGCGTGCAACTTTATACAGAGTGTATGCCTGCAGCGAGTTGGTCTGATAGAATGATTTAGCATTGACGCGGAATCGCAGCCCCTCCATCTCCTCCTCTATGTAATCGCGCCCTTTGAATGCCTTTATTTCAAGGTCGCCGATGGAGTCATTCATCTTAGTGTTAATTACATAAAGCAGGGAGGTAATCTCCGGGAAGCGCTCGGTCAGAGCTTCGAGCAATCCTCTGATGGCCGGAGCATCATCGCGGCCGAAGCTCAGACATACCATGACCTCGCCGGTAGAGGCTATGCGGATCATGAGGGTGCGGAGCAAGCCGTTATTAGCTTTTATATCATAAAAATCAAGATTGTGTTCCAGCGCATAATCGTAGATGAAATTGCGCAGACGGTTGCCGAGATCATCCTGCAGATGGCAGGTGTCAATGTGAAGCACCTTGTCGAAAGCTCCGGGAATATGGAAGCCTAAAGCGTTGGGGCTGTCAGTAAACTCCTTGCCGGAATTAACCTCCTCCCATGTGCGCCATTTCTTGTTGGAGAAAGTGTACTCCATCTTATTTCTGTAGGCCCAGATATTTTCAGAACCAAGAATCGGGGAGATTTCCGGCAGCTCCACCTTAGCTATTCGTGTGAGAGCATCGGTCACCTGCTGCTGCTTCCATTTGAGCTGCTCCGAGTAGGGTAGATGCTGCCACTTGCATCCGCCGCAGACACCGAAGTGGTTGCAACGCGGCTCAGTGCGCACGGGCGAAGGAGTCTTGAGCGTCTCGATATGCCCCTCGGCATAGGAATGACGACGCTTGTCAATCTTCACATCGGCAATATCGCCGGGAGCGCCGTAAGGGATAAACACCACAATCTTCTCATCGGGAGCAGCGGGATTCATAGCAATGCGGGCCAGCGCTTTTCCCTCGGCAGCTACGCCGGTAATCTCTATATCATGAAGGAGAGGGAGAACTTTACGTTTTCGAGCCATCTGAGTGTATTAAATAATGTATAAACCGCCTATTCTAAGTCAATAAAACTAAATAATGAGGACGGAGTTTTAAATTTCTCCACAAAGTTACCCAAATTTTCCCGAGTTTTAGCTATATTTGCACACTCAAATTATTTGTTAGAATATATAACCCGAGATAATCAACTCAAACGACATAAAATACCTATAATTATATATAATTAAATTTATGGCAAAGAAAGTTTATACATTCGGCGATGGTAAAGCCGAAGGTAATGCCTCAATGCGCAACCTGCTTGGTGGTAAAGGTGCCAACCTCGCAGAGATGAATCTTCTGGGAATGCCCGTGCCTCCCGGATTCACCATCACTACTGAAGTGTGCACTGAGTACACTCAGGATGGCCGCGACGCAGTCGTAGCCGACATTAAGGCCGATGTAGAAAAAGCAATAGCTCATGTAGAGCAGCTCACCGGCAAAAAATTTGATGACCCCACCAACCCCCTTCTCGTATCCGTACGCTCAGGCGCCCGCGCCTCTATGCCCGGCATGATGGACACTGTGCTCAACCTGGGTATGAATGACGCCACCGTAGCCTCACTGGCCGAGAAGAGCGGCAATCCCCGTTTCGCATGGGATAGCTACCGTCGTTTCGTGCAGATGTATGGCGACGTAGTGCTCGGCATGAAGCCCAAGAGCAAAAACGACATCGATCCCTTCGAGGAGATCATGGACAAGGTGAAAGAGGAAAAAGGCGTGAAGCTCGACACTGAGCTCGACGTGGACGACCTCAAGAACCTGGTGAAGCTCTTCAAGGCTGCCGTGAAAGAATTTACCGGCAAGGACTTCCCCGACTCAGCTTGGGAACAGCTCTGGGGCGGCATCTGCGCAGTGTTCGATTCATGGATGAACGAGCGCGCCATCCTCTACCGCCGCATGAACCAGATCCCCGAAGAATGGGGCACTGCCGTAAACGTACAGGCCATGGTATATGGCAACATGGGTAACAACTCCGCTACCGGCGTAGCATTCAGCCGCGATGCAGCTACCGGTGAAAACATCTTCAACGGTGAGTACCTCATCAACGCTCAGGGTGAAGACGTAGTAGCAGGTGTTCGCACCCCCCAGCAGATCACAATCGAAGGCTCTCGCCGCTGGGCTGCCCTCCAGGGAATCAGCGAAGAGGAGCGTCGGGAAAAATACCCCTCACTCGAAGAATCTATGCCTGACTGCGCCGCCGAGCTCATAGCTATCGCCGGCCGCCTTGAGGACTACTACAAGGACATGCAGGACATGGAATTCACTATCCAGGACGGTAAGCTCTGGATGCTTCAGACCCGTAACGGTAAGCGCACCGGCGCCGCTATGGTACGCATCGCTATGGATCTTCTCCGTGCCGGCGAAATCGACGAAAAGACCGCCCTGCTGCGCATGGAGCCCAACAAGCTCGACGAGCTTCTCCACCCCGTATTCGACAAAGCAGCCCTCAAGCGTGCCAAAGTGATGGCTAAGGGTCTCCCCGCATCACCCGGTGCAGCTACCGGCCAGATAGTATTCCAGGCTGACGACGCCGAAGCTTGGGCTGAGAAGAAGAAAAAAGTAGTACTCGTCCGCATCGAGACCTCACCCGAAGACCTCCGCGGCATGGCTGTGGCTCAGGGTATCCTCACCATGCGCGGCGGCATGACCAGCCACGCTGCAGTAGTAGCACGCGGCATGGGTAAGTGCTGTGTGTCAGGCGCCGGCGAAATCGTGGTAGACTACAAAGCCAAGACCCTCACAATGGGTGGCAAAGTTTACAACGAAGGCGACTGGATCTCACTCAACGGCTCTACCGGCGACGTATATGACGGCCAGGTACCCACTACCGAACCCGAACTTGACGGCGACTTCGGCGCAATCATGAACCTCGCTGCCAAGTACACCAAGACTCTCGTTCGCACTAACGCCGACTCACCCCGCGATGCCAAGCAGGCACGCCACTTCGGCGCACAGGGCATCGGCCTCTGCCGCACAGAGCACATGTTCTTCGAAGGCGACCGCATTAAGAGCGTACGCGAAATGATTCTCGCATCTGACGAAGAGGGTCGTCGTGTGGCACTCGCCAAACTGCTCCCCATGCAGCGCTCAGACTTCGAAGGAATCTTCGAAGCAATGGACGGCTTCGGCGTGACTATCCGTCTGCTCGATCCCCCCTTGCACGAATTCGTACCTCACCAGACAGCTACTCAGAAAGAGCTTGCTCAGGAAATGGGCCTGACACTCGAAGAGGTTAAAGCTAAGGTAGATAGCCTCGAGGAATTCAACCCCATGCTCGGTCACCGTGGCTGCCGTCTCGGCATCACCTACCCCGAAATTACCGAGATGCAGACCCGTGCTATCATCGAAGCTGCCCTCAACTGCAAAGCTCGCGGCATCGACGTGCACCCCGAAATCATGGTGCCCCTCGTAGGTACACTCAAAGAGCTTCAGCACCAGGCCAACGTAATCAACACCACAGCCGGTCAGGTATTTGACGAGCGTGGCGACTCAATCCCCTACAAGGTAGGCACTATGATTGAGGTTCCCCGTGCGGCCCTCACTGCCAACCAGATTGCAGAGGTCGCCGACTTCTTCTCATTCGGCACCAACGACCTGACACAGATGACCTTCGGCTACAGCCGCGACGATGCACCCAAATTCCTCAAATACTACAAGGAAAAAGGCATCATCAAGGTAGATCCCTTCGAAGTACTCGACCAGGAAGGCGTAGGCCAGCTCGTAGCCATGGGCGTACAGAAAGGCCGCGCAACCAAGCCCGAGCTCAAAGTAGGCATCTGCGGCGAGCACGGCGGCGAACCCAGCTCCGTACAGTTCTGCGCCCGTCTCGGCATGAACTACGTAAGCTGCTCCCCCTTCCGCGTGCCCATAGCCCGCGTAGCCGCGGCGCAGGCAGCCATTGAAGACTAATCCAATAGTCGGATAATCATAAGCTTAATAAGGCAGGGATTTCAATCGCAGAAATCCCTGCCTTTCTTAATTTTTATTGAATGAGACAAAGCGAGGTTTACAGACTTAGTATTGAACTCATTTAAACTTTTTACGAAAACAAAAATTTAGTTTAAAATGGTTTTCTTCAGGGTCAATCTTCATTAATGCTTTTGGGGGAGGTGGTTAGGTCCAGCAGTCGGTTTTGGTGGCTATGGAGGGGATGGTTGAGGCGTGGTAGATTGGGTCGCGTCCTGTGCGTAGCTGGTCGCGGTAGTCTTTCAGTAGGATTATGGCGTAGCGGCCCAGGTAGAGGATGGCGGCGAGGTTGCAGAGGGTCATAAGGGCCATGGTGATGTCGGCAAAGCCCCACACGAAGTCGAGTGAGCAGACGGCGCCTATGTAGACCATGGCTCCTACTGCAAGTCGGTAGATGCGTATCAGCATTTCGTTGTTGCGGATAAATCGCAGGTTGGTCTCGCCGTAGTAATAGTTGGCCACGATGCTTGTGAATGCGAAGAAGAAGATGGCTATGCTTACGAAGATTGAGCCGTAGTTGTGTCCCCCTCCCAGCGATGCGTCTATGGCTTTTTGTGTCAGGACTATGCCGTCGTGGCCCTGGGTGTGCATGCCGCTGCAGAGTATTATAAAGGCTGTGGCTGAGCAGATTAGCATGGTGTCGGTGTACACGCCGAGTGTCTGGATAAGGCCCTGTTTCACGGGGTGGGTTACGGAGGCTGTTGCGGCTGCATTGGGTGTGGAGCCTTCGCCGGCTTCGTTGCTGAAGAGGCCGCGCTTGATGCCCATGGTCATTGCAGCACCGATTGCTCCGCCGGCTGCGGGACCTATGCCGAATGCGCCGTCTATAATCATGCGGAACACTTCCGGAATTCTATTGATGTTCAGAGCCACTATAACTATTGCCAGCAGAATGTAAGCTATAGCCATCACGGGCACTACTACTTCGCTGAAGCGGGAGATGCTTTTGATTCCTCCGAAGATGATGACGAGTGTAAGCAGTGTGAGTATGATACCCATCCATTCGCGGGGGAAGGAGAAAACAGAGGCGTAGGCCGTAGCAATTGTGTTGGATTGTACAGTGTTAAATGCGAATCCGAAAGTAAGTGTTATCAGGATTGCGAAGAGCACTGCCCACCAGCGTTTGTCGGTGCCTTTCATTATGTAATATGCCGGGCCGCCGAGGTAAGAATTCTTCCCTCTGACTTTGAATAGTTGCGCGAGAGTGGATTCTATAAATGCGCTTGATGCCCCGATGAGTGCTATCATCCACATCCAGAAGATGGATCCTGCTCCGCCGATGGCAATGGCGGTAGCCACGCCGGCGAGATTGCCGGTGCCTACTCTGGATGCAATAGAGAGGGCGAAGGCTTGAAATGATGTTACGGATGCACTGTGACGGTCGGCCGAGGGCTCTGATTTGCGTCCCGATTTTACGAGGAGACGGCACATCTCGCCGAACATACGGAATTGCACACCGCGCGTGGCGATGGTAAAAATTAGTGCGGCTGTCAATAGCGCGGCTATCATTACGTAATCAGTTAGGATGCCGCTTATGGCGTTGATTATTTCTTGCATCGGGATTTTTATCAAGTTAGGTATGGGAAGAAGTCTCAATAAAAAAACGGTGAATAATCTATAATGTTTTTAGCGGATGAAGAAATCTCGGGCAATTTCATGATGAACAGGGTATATGCAAACTATTGATGTCATTCAGATGTTAAAATTAAAATAGCAAACGCTGATTATGACCAAGCCGAAACATATATCATCCTCGCGCAAAAGCGTAAAGAAAGATGTGCGGGCAGCTCTGACCGGTCTGTTCTCATTGGGTGTGTCGGTTGGTCTGATCCTCTGGCTGTTTCACAAGGTAGATGTCCGCACCATCCTGAAAGTCACGCGCGAATCATGCGATTACCGATGGCTGCTTGTGATGTGCCTGGTGCTGGTGGCTTCGCGCTCCATCAGGGGTATACGCTGGGGCATACAGTTGCGGGCTGCCGGAGTGAAGCGTATGCCGGCATTTGCTGAGATGGTCTCCATCTATGGGGCATACGCACTCAATCTGCTCTTAACCGGGGTAGGGGAGGCGTGGCGTTGTGTCTATGTGGCTCGGCGTCAGCGGGCATCATTCTCCACGGTGGTGGGCACGGATTTGGGCGACCGTATCTCCGATGCCATAATGATAGTGCTGCTCACCACGGTGGCGGTTATAGCAGCCAACCCGGTGATAAAGAAGTTTCTGGACCATTATGAAGTGGGGCGCGCTATAGTCAACATTGTTTCCTCGCCTATACTCTGGATAGTGGTGGGTGTATTGCTTGTTATAATCATTTGGCTCTTATGCTCACATTCGCAGAATAGAATCATCCGGCGAATAAAAGTGGAGACCTTCAATCTGTGGGGCGGATTTAAAGTGCTGTTCACCATGAAGCATCAGGTGCGTTTCTGGTTTTACACGTTGTTGATATGGATTGCCTACTTTCTGCTCACCTATCTCAGCTTCTTTGCCTTCCCCTTCACGCGCGCATTAGTGCGCCCGGAGCTTTCCTACGGATTGCTGCCGGGATTGGTGGTATTCGTTTTCGGGTCGCTAAGCATAGCCATACCTGCCTCCGGGGGGCTGGGCCCGTGGAACTTGGCCGTTATTTTCGCCCTGTCGCTCTACGGTGTTGACAGTACTGATGCCGCCACATTTGCTATGGTAGTGTGGGCTTTCCAGACCGTTACTCAAGTGCTTTTGGGTGTTGTGAGCGCCGGCTACGTGGTCTTTGATCACCACAAACGTCGTGTCTCAGAACACAGTGGGGCAGTGCACGAGGGGAATTAGCGTATTGATTCTCCGGTGATAGGAGCCGAGATTTGGTAGTCTATCTCAAATTGTGTACCTTTGCACCCTGTTTTAGAAACGGTTTACAATTATGAGTTTTGTGGGCAAAATTGAGTCTTTCAAACACAAACTAAAGAGCTTGGCGTCAATGCCGACTTTCCCGGTGCTTCTGGCACTCTCAGCATCACACATGCTTAATGACTTGCTGCAATCGGTAATACCTGCTGTGTACCCGATGCTTAAAGAGGCCCTGAATATTGACTTCGCGCAGATAGGCCTCATCACGCTTGTCTATCAGATATCGGCCTCAATCTTCCAGCCGGTAGTGGGGCTTGCTTTTGACAAGCGACCATTCCACTACTCCATGCAATCCGGAATGTTGTCGACCTCCGTGGGCATTGCTTTGTTCGCTTACAGCAGCTCCCTTCATGGTATACTGCTGGCAGTGTTCCTCATAGGTCTTGGCTCGGCTACGCTCCATCCGGAGGCTTCGCGCATAACCTCGCTGGCCGGGCGCGCACGACGCGGCTTCGCACAGTCTATCTTTCAGGTAGGCGGCAACTTCGGCGGCTCCATAGGTCCACTGCTGGTAGCGCTTATCGTTGCCCCTCATGGGCGCCATTATGTGCTGTGGTTCCTGTTGTTCTCTATGCTTGCATTTGCTGTCATGCGTCCGATTACCCGGTGGTATAAGCGCTATCTGCTTGATGTAAAACTGCATCCCGAATCCCACTCCAAGCACATCTCGCTCCCCCTCTCCAAGGGTAGAACTACATTTGTCATCGGCATTATCATGCTTCTTATCTTCTCGAAATACGTGTATATGGCTTCCATATCGAGCTACTATACGTTTTATCTGATGGATAAATTCGGCGTGTCGGTGAAAATGTCGCAGATATTCCTCTTCATCTTTATCGTTTCCACGGCAGCCGGTACCCTTGTGGGTGGCCCGATAGGGGATAAGTATGGCCGCAAACTCGTGATATGGGTTTCGATACTTGGCACAGCACCATTCTCGTTGCTGCTCCCTCATGTGTCGCTTCCGCTGACAGCCCTGTTGAGCTTTTGTGCAGGCTTCATGCTTTCATCAGCCTTCCCGGCAATACTCCTATATGCCCAGGAGCTTCTGCCCACCAAGCTCGGCATGATATCCGGACTCTTCTTCGGCTTTGCCTTTGGCGTGGCCGGCATCGCGTCGGCCGTGCTCGGTAAGTTTGCCGATACCTATGGCATCGAGACCATCTACAACGTGTGTGCGTACATGCCTCTTCTGGGCATAGTAGCCTGTCTGCTGCCCAACCTAAAGAATCGCGAGCTCCCGAAATAATTCTTGCCGCATATTCAAAATCGGCTACAACACGTTTCTTAATCATAAGCGTGGCGAACGTCTGACGGTAAGTTATGAGTCCGCAGCTGAAGCGATTACCCGGGCAAGAGCTGACTCCTCGTTTGCTTGTCAAGACCTTTATTGTGCTTGAAACATGCTGCATGCAAAGTATTGTGATTGATGTGAGGAATACGAGGTTATTCGCATAGTTTTCGTAACTTTGCGTATGGATTTATTTAATTATATTGCTGTCCGATAAAAATTTTAGATCTACTTCTAACGCGCAGAGCTACAGCTGTTTATAGAGCTACTTAAACAACAGGGCTTATACATAAAATATTATCTGATAATCAGTGGTTTAGAAGTGTTTGTCGGACCTCAATAATTTAATTAAGCTATGGGAGATTTTTTGATTAAAGTATTCGGATGGGCTCTTAACATCGTGCTCTCTGTGGGTCTAATAGGCCTTGTTATATGGATGTTAAGAGGCTTAGGTGCGTTGTGCAAATCGCCACAAAGAGTCAAGGTTTATTATGATGACAATGACCATTCCAAGGGTTATTATTATGTGGCAAAACCTGGAGATACCTATCCTGTGGGCTATCCTAAGGAACGAATAATAAAAAACATGAAGGAGTATGAGCGTTTGATGCAAGAGCAAAAAGCAAAAGGAAATAAAGCCAAACACAATAAGACCTATCGCCCCCCAAGGTATCGCCCGCAGTGGCTGCAAATACTTTTGATGACCCCCGCCGAATATATGCAATATCGCCGCCGAAGAAAAGAAGGAAAACAACGCGTTAAATAATCCCCCAAGCGGCCAAGTCACATCCCGTTGTCACGGATAGGTGGTCATACGTTTCATCTAACTCAGAATTCCAGGCCTCTCTTCGGAAGATTGATGTCTAAGCTGTGCTCGCGGGCGAGTGCTGAGAATTGAGGAGTTCGGTTTTAAGAATTTATGTGTGCTTTGAAATTTGGGGGATTATTTATACCTTTGTGCAAACTTAAAATCAAAACGAATATGTTGCAACGAATCCTGTTATCTGCTTTTGTTGGAATTTTGTCGCTCAGCGGTTATTCGCAGTCAGTCGATGAAAAAATTGGCAATGCTATGAACCGCTCTGATTGGTTTGCACTTGATTCTATCTACAATTCTGTGCCTAAAGACTCTATTCATCCTTTTCTGGAAACATACTCCCGCTGTCTGCTTGGAAACCGTCTCAATCGGCCGGATGTGTCTGTACCGGCGTTTCAAGAACTTTTTAACACTCAATCAGAATACCTTGACTTGGGCAATATGATTTCGTCTACGTTTATGTTTGGCATGGACTTAAGCAGACTTGGGCAAAATGAGGCCGCTGCGACTATGACTAATGCTGTTTTGGAGGCAACGAGGCAATATCTTGATTCTGTGACTGTTTCCAACCTAACGTCTCAAGCCAACCGTTTTTCGGCTCTTGCAGCTTATAGCCCTTATCAAATTCAGTTTAATGGGGAAAGCGCCGGGAGAGTACCTTTTGCGATCGTTCCGGTGGGCCCGGCTGAGAAAGGCTCCGTTTTGATGCATTTTAGAGAGAGCTCAATTAATGGGATACCGGCAGATATAACTTTTGACACGGGAGCTGGCACCAATCTGATTTCTCCGGAAATGGCAGAGAAATATAACCTTATTCCTCTTGAGGATACGAAAATTTCTGTAAGCGGTGTTGCACAAAAAGAGGGGTATATCGCCATAGCCGGCGAACTGCAATTAGGTAATATCACGGTCAGAGAAGTGCCCTTTTCAGTAATCTCAGTCTCAACTGATAATACCGAAGCCGACCAATATACCGATGCATTGAGTATAATATTAGGGAGCGATCTGATGCTTCGGCTTAAAGATGTGAGCCTGGACTTCGATGCAAACAACCTGACTGTGCCCTCTGAAGCCCAAGGCATCCCGGAGAGAACCGATGCCAGACCCAACCTCTGCTTCTCTCCCTCCATGAATCTGCTTTGCAGGGGAATTATTCACAACGAACCTATGCTTATGTGCATTGACACGGGAGACGCCTCCTATGGAAATCTTGGCGATGGTTTCTTTGAAGCCAATAAACAGTATGTCATAGACAATGGAGTCAAGGACACTATTAGAATAGCAGGTATAGGTGGCGTAGACTTTCTTGACTGCTACAAATTGTCAAATATGCAGGTTTCACTGGGGAACCATAAACTCGAAATTCCGGAAATAGACGTGATAACCACGCCTCAAGCCGGGATAGGTGGTCAATACGAGTGCAACATCGGGCTGCGCACACTGATGTTATATACGTTTGTTCGCTTCAATCTCGTAGATTTTGTCTTGACAACCGGACAGCCCCGAGCTGCTCAGATTCAGTAACGCGGAAACCATTAGAATACCTCATATCGCGTCTCCATGCGAAACATATCATCCACTTCATTATGAAATCTTCATTATGAAATCAAAAATATCCTATAGCCGATTTTCAACCCTCCTGACAGCTATAATCTATATAATCCTGTTTGCAGCTTGCGTCGCAACAGTCAAAGAAGCTCCTATGTTTTTTACATTGCTGGCAATTTACCTCATCCTATTAGTTTCTATGCTATTTGGGGGACCTGCCTACATTAAGGCTGATGAGGATAATATCGTTTTAGGCAGTCTGTTAAGGGGTAAAAAGATTCGGATGAGCGATGTAGAAAATGTTGAACTTTTCAAGCCGAGTTCCGGAGTGCTGCGAGTCTGCGCGTCAGGTGGATTTATGGGCTTTTGGGGCATTTTTAGAGAAACCGGTATCGGCAAATATTACGGATTTTATGGCAAACCCTCAGATTGTTTTCTTGTTCGATTGAAGGATGGAAGCAAGTATGTTCTCGGATGCAACCACCCCGACAAAATAGTAAATTACATTAAATCCCAGAAAATTTAAGCCGTCTAAGGACTCAAAAGCAAAGAAAAACACGCTGGTTTTCAGTGTCGATTAACTGTTTACCAACGTGTTTTGTTTGCGGAGTGACCGAGATTCGAACTCGGGATACCCTTTTGGGGTATACACGCTTTCCAGGCGTGCCTCTTCAGCCACTCGAGCACCACTCCTTGGGCTGATGGGGTTGCCCCCTTTTGCTGTGCAAAGTTAGTAGTTTTTGTTGACGTGGGGGGTAAAGTTTATGTTAATAGATGTTAACCGATTGCGCAGTTGGGGCTCTATAGGTCTTTATATTGCTGTCGGTTAAGACGTTGCGTGTGTTTGAGGAGCTGGCTTATTGCTTCTTGGGGGAGGACATGGGGAGGAACATGCGTGTCCACAGGGCATTGGGAATACTTTTCCACAAGGCGGCTACTACGCCCCAGCGCCAGTCTATGTAGGCTATACGGGGATGTCTCACTATGGCTTTGATTATCAGCGGTACGGCATAATCAAGGGTCATTTCAAGCGGGTAGCTGCGGTCTGACTTCAGCAGGGGAGTGCGTATCCATCCCGGGCGTATGTCGGTGAATTTCACGTCGATACCCTGATTGTGAGCGAGCTGTTCGAGTGCCACGAGGTAGGTCTGTGCGCAACGTTTGGAGGCAGAGTATGCTGAGAGTTTACCTATGCCGTTGGTACCCGCCACGCTCGTCACGGCTGCTATGCAGCCGGGGCATCCGGAGGCTTTAAAATAGTTGTAGGCAGATGCAATCATTCGTGCGAAGCCCACGGCGTTGGTATTGATGATTTCTGCTTCGCGCTGCGGGTCAAGCTCGGGATTATCGTAGCCTATGCCGGCCACGTGGAAGTAGATATCCATGCCGCCGGTCTTCTCAATCAGTTCGTTGAGGAGCTTGGGAGCGTTGATGTGGGTGACGTCAATTGATGCATATTCCACATTGTCAGGGTATTGCTCCTTGAGCTTTTTAAGATTAGCGGTGTGGCGTGCAGCCAGACCAACCTTTATTCCGCGTGAGGCGAAAGCTTCTGCCACTTTCTTACCTATGCCCGAAGAGGCGCCTACGATGATTATCTTTACCATAAATTTGAGTTATATTTATAATCGCGAAAACGAAACGTGCAACTTTCTAAAACGAAACGAGCAAAACTTCTCTTTTTTCTTCTCCCTTTTTCGCTTGCTCTTTGAGTTCTTAAATGCAAATTAAACGCTGATTAA
>JAAVFJ010000066.1 GCA_014800845.1 Bacteroidales bacterium
ATTTCGATGATGTTCAAACCGGTATCCGTAATGGACTGCTCCAGACGTTCAAATTGCCCCTCGGCGGTAAGCTGTTCCGGAGTCCAGTTGTTCCAGCCGAGCGCGGCGAAGTCCTGTCCAATCTGTAAGAGAGCGAGGTTTTGGGTTTCCGTTATTCGCTTGGTAGATTCGCGGCGGATCTCCTTGATTTTAGCGCGGGTTTCGTAAAGTAACGGTATATAAAAGTTTGGCATGGTTCCTCCCAAAGGTTTTTGCAAGCGAATGCAAGAAATTACGGTTGATTTGCGTTCTTACCGTAGAATATTAGACCTTTTTTAAGATTATCATTGTAGAAGCAGGCTTTCGCGTGGAATTTGTCTTTTGCGATGCAACCACTTGAATCTGAGCATTTAACGTACAAATCACAGCAACCAAAGCGCTCTGTAGGTATGTAAACTTCTGCATACTTGCGAACAATGTACTTAAGATATTCAATTCCATATGCTGGAGTTTTGAACTTCAACTTAGCAGAATCCTTTGGTGATTTAACATCTGATTTACTAACAAGCCCATCTATACCACCATCTAACAATGAATTTTTCACGATAATCTCCGACAAGTCGAGGTTGGTTTTCGCGTAAAGGGTTTTGTCCAACAAAAGAGAGTAGCCGGTTAGTGCCTCTTTTTGCGTACCTTTGCTTTTGAAGTTTGGTTCTATCGTAAAATATTTAACGTCATAATCCATTTCAGATGCCGCAGCGCGGAGAATCTCATTGATCGTCCGCAACGTATCATCAATAATAAAATCATCGTCAAGAGTAAATTGTTCAGTCATTTTTTATCTCCTTCTTTATCATCTTATAGAGTTCGTCCTCACTGATATACTTTATATCGTAACCTTTTTCCCTGTAGCTTTCCGCTTTGTTCCACTTCGTTCCGCCATAACCGCCTTGATGATTTGAATCGGGTTTGCCCAGAATCAAAATGTTGGTTTTTCGTGTGATATTATCCGCATTAATGCCGCCAGAATCTGCTATGGCTTGTAAGACTTGAACTCGCGGCATCTCAAAAGCTCCGGAAATAACACACACTTTACCATATAACGGGTGAGATGTGTCGGAATTTGCTGTTGTGGGTTTTATATCAGAAGAGTTTACAAATCCGCCAAAGTGCTTTTTGGGAGCAGACTTCTCGGTATAGTTTGGATTTCTGTCGCCATTAATAAGGTGATTATACAGTGCTATCGTAGCCATAACATCGGACAAGGCGCGATGTGCATTTTTGTTTTCAATGCCGTAATAATCACACATTACTTCCAATGTGTGGTGTTTCAAGGGGATTTCTTTACTTAATTCGAGAGTATCTATGTATTGTGGAACAAAGTCTTTTTCGAGCTTTAACAAAGACCACAATCTAATATGGTCTAGGTCAAAACATCGTATGTTATGACCTAGAATCATATCATCGCCAACAAAATCAAAGAAATCAATGAGAACCTCATCAATATACCGAGCGTTTTCAACGGTGGAGTTTGTTATTCCCGTAATCGCCGAAATTTCGGCAGAAATAGGCTCGGTTGGCTTAACAAGCTCTTGGAACGTTTCAACGACTTGATTATTACGCACCCTTGCAGCGGCAATTTCGAGAATTTCACAATTGCGTTTCAATCCCGTTGTTTCAATATCTATGCAGGTGTAGTCTGCAACGAATCCTTCTATCATATTTGTATTTTCCCTCTCTGCCGCTCCTCGGAGCGGTTTTTTGTTTTGTTAAAATTTCTTATAGCTGCCGATAACCTTACCAACCACGCGCAATCTGGTTACTTCCGCGCCGTCAAAACGTTGCACGGGATATTTTTCATTAATGGACTGCAATTCAATCCAAGTCGGACCGTAAACTACTCTTTTTACAAGTCCCTCATCGCCGTCCAGAAGAACCACAGCGATGTCGCCGCTGTCGACCGAAGTCTGGCGGCGGACAACAATTGTGTCGCCGTCCTCGATTTTAGGATACATGCTGTCGCCTGTAACCTTTATTGCGATTGTGTCCTCGACATCAGCAGGGTTTGTGATAATTACGGGTATATACTCCAGAATATCATTACAAGCATACGCGCCGAAACCCGCTGAAACACTCTCAAATACGGGAATATTGTAAATATTGTTGCTGCCCAGAACGGCGGAGATGTTGGAGGGTTCGCGGGGTTCATCGTCACCATCAACAAATTCGGAGGGATTCATTTGCAGAACCTTAGCAAGGAGTGAAATTTTATCTCGCCGCATATTGGCAATATACCCGGTTTCCCATTTTTTAACCGTGCTTTTTCCTACTCCAACAGCATTGCCGACATCTTCAAGCGTAAGTTTTAACTCTTTTCGTCGAGCGGAAATCTTTTCACCTATTGTCAACTTACTCACCCCTTTACCCAATTATAACACAATAATTTCAAAAAAGCAACTGCTTTTTCAAAAAAATATAAAAAAGTTTCCAAAAGGGGTTGACAAATTAAAATCAGTGTGGTATAATAAAAGTGTCCTAAAGGAAACTGGGGGGTGATGTTATGAATAAGACGGAACTGGACGTTGAACTGGCAAGAAATCATTTAAGCATACCCAAAGCCGCTGATGCGATAGGTATCGGCAAGAAGGCTTTCTATGCAAAAGCTAAAGGGGAAAGTCAGTTCAAGCAAGTAGAAATCCAAAGATTGAAAAAACTGCTTGGTCTTTCTGATGAGCGAGTATCTGAGATTTTTTTTGCAGATTGAGTTTCCTATAAGAAACAAAAGCTTATCGGCACAACCCGAGCGGCTGAACAGCGAAAGGGGGTGATAAAAGTGGAACAATCCGTAAAAGAAAAGCTCGAAAAACAGCTGGAACTGCTTTCCGAGCTTAGCCGGACGAATAAAGATAAGTATTTGGCTGAGGATCTGTACAAGCTCAGTCTTGCAATGGTGGAACTTGCGAAAGTCTTAGGACTTTACAGCTAAATTCCATACTACCTTGGCAAGAACACACTGTCCAGTGTTGGAATCGTAAAATTGGCAATTTTGTGTGCATTGTTTTACGCTTTCCGATGCCATTGACAAAGGACAAACTGCTACATTCATAGTTTCACCCCCTTTCTGCTTTAATTATAGCACAAAGGGCGGTGTAAATCAAGAAAGTGAGGTGATACCGATGCCCGACAATACAAACGGACGCGAGCTTGACGAATACGCGGCGGCTCTCTGCCGCGAAATCAATGGCTTATAATGTACAACCACGGCATCATAGAATTAACAAGGAGGTGATAGTATGGCGATCATAAAGCAGTTCCGCGCATCGAACGGAGCGATGATTTATGTGGACGACAGCTCAATCAGAGGGGTCTCCAAGGAGGAAATGGCGCGGCGTAAGCAGTTGGTTTTAGATACTGCGCGTGAAATTGCGATAAATAACGAGATTCGCCGTATAAAGGCGGAGCGCGAAAAGCAAAACGCGGCTGAATAAAGCCGCAAGGACGTTCAAATCAAACGGACAAGCCATAGAGAGGAGGCATAAAATGTCAAAACAACGATTCCGAAGAATCCCCGGACTGCGCTGTGAAAAGTGCGGTTCGGACAAGTTTGAGCTTGAGGTAAGTTCCGACGGCGATAAGTGGACGGTGTACCTGTCCTGTGTGGATTGCCCAAGGATATTCAGCATATGCCGCGCAAAGTCGCATAACAGCGTTTCGCCAATTGAGGGGGATGGGGAAGATGAATGAATTAAGAGGTCTTTGGCGCGGGAAGAGTGAAATTGGGGGGCAATGGATCGTAGGTTATTTGCGAAAAGCTATTTACACCTCCGATGATGTTCGATACTCAATCACCGATACAATGGGGGCGCATTTCATAGTAGACCCCTCGACTCTTGGCGAGTGTATAGGTTTGCGTGATAATAACGGCAAGCTCATTTTCGAGGGGGACATTTTGGATTTCCCCGATTACTCGGAACAAGATGTTGTTGAATGGGACGATGAATATTCGGGTTTTTACTTTACAGACACTGACTATAGTTTCACCGGAGTTGCTAGCGTTTGCGAAGCGAAAAACGGAGTGGTTATCGGCAATATCCACGATAATCCGGAGCTTTTGAAGGGAGCTGATGAAAATGCCGAAAAAGACTAGTTATTGCAAAGCTATCGATCCGCCTTGTTCCCGTACGGACTGTTTCGCGTGTGAAAACAAGTCCTGCCGGATATTGAGCGACAACAATTTCAGAGAACGCGGCTGCCCGTTTTTCAAGACGCGCGAGAAATTCCGCGCGGATTTTGAGAAGTACAGAAAGGACGAATAAACGTGAAAACAATCCTAAAATACATAACCCTCACGATTCTTGGAATTGTACTTTTCGTCTGGACAAGCCGAGCGGCTCTCCCGGAGCGACCCAACGGCGGAATCGGCGGCGAGGCTGTGTTGCTTGGTTTGCCTTTGTTCTGGTGGTTGGTCGAGCGAACCGCCCGTGACATTTTGGGCGAGTTCAAGCGTATGCAGGACGAAATTCGCGAAGAAGGTGGTGATAACAATGGTTCACGCGGTTAAGACTTTTCCAGATCACTTTTCGGTATTGGCTAGCGGTGAAAAGCCATTTGTGGGACGCAAAAAAGACCGTCTTTACAAGGTAGGAGATTATCTGACAGTGAACGAATTTGTTCCCGATGAGCAGGTGGACATTTACAGTATTTTGCCGAAAGATTTTCGCCGAACCAGCGACGGTTATTACACGGGAGATTGTCTGATTTTCCAAATCACCTACATTTTGGACGATCCCGAGTACTGCGCCGAGGGAACAGTAATTTTGGGATTGCGAAAAGTCGATTTTGCAATCGCTTGCAAAAATGAACGCTTCGCAGATTGAGAGGGATAGAAATGTTGATTGAAAATAAATACGTTGTCCATGAAACGCGTGACGATGCGTATTTCACAGGAATGAACGACGAAAATCGTCCCGTTCTGGAGCGGCTTAACAGCCGCGTTCGGACATACGATTCCAAACGTGCCGCGAACTGCGCAATCAAGCGAATTGAGGAATCTGGAATCGAGTATTGCGAGTTTATTGCCGAGTACATACAAAGTGAAATCGTCCCCGACGTGCCGCCCAATGAGCCTGCGAACGTTGAGCCGCAACCCCCGAAAGAACCGCCGATTATCAGCGATACAAACGATTGGGAAACGCTGGACAATTTCGGGAGCAAAATTCGGTACCTGCGTAAGCAGTCGCTGTTAGGATACATTTTCGCGGTGCTTTGCGCCGATGGGAAAATGCGCGGATTCAGCACGGACGAAATGTGGGCTTGGACGTGGTACAGCGACTACCGCCGCGATTTCGGCAGCGGTCTTATCGAGCGGCGATTGGGAAACCCAACGAATCCCGAAAGGGGGAATGCGGAATAATGATTTGCCCGATTTGCGGAAAGACGCTTTTGGAAGTTAAATGCTGGCGTGGCTGCCCCAAATACAATTGTTCGGTCTGCGAAAAGCACTGCAAGGATTGCGAGTACTACACCGATTACGGCGGCACATCGATGATCGCGTGTTTG
>JAAVFJ010000067.1 GCA_014800845.1 Bacteroidales bacterium
CAACCCCCAACCCCCTCCCCCCAATACCAGCAGCCGCCGAGCCCCCCTCGGCGGCTACTTTTTTATCCCGCCATCGGTTTTATTTATATAATTGTTGAATTATTTAACGACTTACACATTTTTCTCATGGCTTCGATAAAAGTAAAGTTCCGGCCCTCGGCTGTCGCTGACCACGAGGGGAGCATCTATTATCAGATTATTCATCGGCGGGAAGTGCGCCGGTTGTCGTCAGCTTATCGCATCTATCCCAGCGAGTGGGATCACCGCCGCGGAATGATTCGCTGTGTTGATTCTCAAAGACTTCAGGCGCTGAGGGAGCGAGTCAAGGGGGATCTTTGCAGGTTTAGGGCCGTAATAAGCCGGCTTGAGAGGGAGCGCCCGGACTTTACTTCGGATGATGTCGTATGGGAAATTCGCCGCTATATCCGGGAGTATTCGCTGTCGGGGTTCATGAATCGTATCATTAGCGCCATGAAGGGGGCCGGAAGAATCCGGACTGCCGAGACCTATGCCGCTACCCTCAGCAATTTCCGCAAATACCGCGGGGGTGAGGACATAATGCTCGACAGCTTCACTCCCGAGGTGATGGAGGGTTACCAGGCGTGGCAAAAGATGCGGGGAATAACGCCCAACACCATTTCATTCTATATGCGTATCCTGCGAGCGGTCTATCATCGGGCGGTGGAGGGTGGCGTAATAGAGAATAAGCATCCATTCCGCAGGGTCTACACCGGCGTAGATAAGACACGGAAGCGAGCGTTGCCACTCAGCAGCATCCGTCGCCTTAAGAATCTTAAGCTATTGGGCTGTTCATCACTTGATTATGCACGGGATATGTTTTTGCTCAGCTTCTACCTGCGGGGGATGAGCTTCGTGGATATGGCCTTTCTGAAAAAGACAGACCTACAATTTGGCCGAGTGACCTACAAACGAAGGAAGACCGGGCGCCCCCTGATTATTGCCTGGACGAGCGAGATGCAGGCCATTCTCGACAAATACCCTGAGAATGAGAGTGATTACCTGCTGCCCATCATCACCGGAAGAGTGCTTAATCCTCGCAGTGCTTATCGCACTCAGGGGTGTAAAATCAACAGAAATCTGAAGAAACTCGCGGCCATGATAGATGTCACTATCCCCCTGACCCTTTACGTGGCGCGCCACAGCTGGGCCTCTGCAGCGAAATACAAGGGAGTGCCTCTGAGCGTGATAAGCGAAGGGATGGGACACGATAGCGAGTCAACCACCCAAATATATCTCGCAAGCCTCGACACCGCAGTGATAGACCGCGCCAACGCCCTTATCCTGCAAAGCCTCAGCTAACAAAACCGAAAGAATAAGGCGAATAATATTATCTGATGTAATAAAGTAGAGTGATTTACTAATTATTTTGATTTAATGCTTGTTTTGTAATATGTTGCTAATCAGAAAATTAGATAATGTAGTTGAAAAATTTTTAAAATATATTAAAAATAATTTGCAAATATGAAATTAACGTTGTAACTTTGACGGACTACTAACTATTAAACAAATCACTTATTTATGAAAAAAAACTATTTTTCTTCCAACATTTGTGTTGTTGTTAGCGTCGTGCAGCAGTGATGATGAACCCACTCAGGTTGTAAATAATTTTCCAAGTCAGAATGAAGTAGAGCGGATTATTTCAGGTAAAACCTGGCATTTTGCGGATCAGTCATTCGTAGATTCAAGAGGAAATAGTTTTGATTGGTGTGAACTAAGTGGTTACACTATAGGACTATTTGGATTTGAAATGTCAGGCGATGAGGTTAAGGTGGCAAAAGAGCCATTTATGCAGCATCCGTATAGCCAAGTTTTCAAATGGACCTACGATGAGAAGACCGGTCACCTTGATATTGGCTATGAGTGCTATATTGAATCCATTTCGGAAGATGAAATTGTTTTGCGGAAAGATTATGGAATTCTGACTACTGATTTTAAGGAATATATGGATGGAGCAATCCAGTCCCCCCAGGGAGATCGTGACCCTGATTCTTATGCAAGGTTAGTGTATAAGCCTTATGATACTGCGGAAAAGGCTGAGGAATTTTGGTCACATTATCCTGTAAAGGAGGGTGATAGTCCGTACTTCACTGTTAATCATTAAGGAAATAAAGTGCTTTCAACCTAACCCTTAACCGTTGCTAAGATGGGAGGGTGCAGAGAGTTAGTTTTTGGGTTACTCCGGCTACGGCGGCATATAGGGCGCGGTAGTCGGGGTTGCCTTTTTTTCGGTAGAGCAGGATTATGTGGCGGGCGTGTATGCCGATCAGATGCTTGAGGGTAGTCAGCTTGGGCCCATCTTCCGATATACCGAAGCGGTGGCGCAGACCATCTTCTATCAGGGCGACGGCGCCCGCGGGGTTACGCGTTGTGCGTTGTTGCTTCTGAATTTCTTCGGGCGAGGCGAGGGTGCAGTCGCAGTGGTAGCCGTATTGCAGTGTGAGAGCGTAGGCCGTGGCACGCAGAAGCTCTTCCTCCTCAGATACTATAATCGTGTCAGAGAGAGGGATATAGCCGGTGTGAAGGATGTCGTGTAGTGTCACGGCTATCTTCTCGGGGGCAGAGGTGGTGAGCCGCAGACTTGTGAACGCTTCGGGGTCGTTGTCAGCTGCGGTGAGGGGGAGGTTGGGGGCTAACTTGCTGATGATTCGGGTGAGTATGCCTCGCAGATTCTTTGCAGCAAAGGAGTAATTGCCGGTCAGCAGAATAGTGTTCTTATCCTGCGCTGCGGGGCGCGAATACCGGTCGAGCAGCGGATTGCAGAATTTGCATAAACGGCCAGCGGGGAGCAGATGGCGGGAGCGTAGCAGGTCGAGCTCGCCGGGGGTGAGCTGCTGGGCGTTGTCCACCAGAATGTTCTGATACCGGCCATGCATAAGCGCCGGGGTGCCGTAGTCGGTTTCCGGCTCGGCGGCCATGCTGAGGGCTTCATCGTATTGGCGAGGGGGCAGAGCTACGCGGGTGACAGGCTTCCTGAACAGGTCGGAGTGGGGGATGATATGGAAGTCAGAGGGATTGAGGTCTGCATAAAGAGTACGCAGAGAGCGCCGCATCTCGGCAAGCGCCGAGGGGTCCGGCACCACAATCAGTACTGGGCTTTCCCCGCGTCGCACATGCCCGAGAGCGCGGTGGAGCAAAGCTGTGGTCTTGCCACTGCCTGAGGCGCCGATCACTTCCGAGACCTCGCGGTCGTCAACAACCCGTTGCTGCCCATTGTCAAGAGTTAGGGGAGTGCCTTTCGCGCGCCAGTGCCAGGGTGGGAAGAGCAGATTTAGAGCTATTTGCGCTGTGGTGGCCGGGAAATTATAGTTGCCCACAAAGGGTATGACGGCGCGGAAGAGCTGCTTGCCGTCGGCGGAGTGGAGCATGTCGGGCGCAATCAGCGTGGCGTTGCTGCGCAGAACTATTTCCGGCAACTGCTCGGTGTAAGCCGCTGATGCTACGACGGTTATGCGGATGGTCTGTTGCACTAACCTGCGGCCGTCTATGCCGGGGAGATTGAGCGCTAACTGGCGTCTCATGCCACGCAGCTCCTCCACGGCAGCCTCCACGTCGGCAATGAATCTGTCGGAGCTTGTCCGCGAGTTGACCACCTTCATGAGCGAGATGCCGAAATCGGGGCTAACCACGCATATATCAGCGGAGTAAGGGGGCAGAGAGGGTGAGAGGAGGAGCTTGTCGGCAGGGCGCAGATGCCGCTTGATGTCACCGATGAGCTCGGCGAGCGATTCCGGCAACTCCTCGCGAAGCAGTGCGTGGGGGATGAGGGCGTCGGTCAGGGGAGAGGCAGCCGAGGAGTTGTCTGCATAATCCGACTCCGTGAGCGTAGTCTTTTCAGCAGGAGAACAGCGCCAGATGGCACCATGCAGGCTGATTGGCTGATGGTTAATGGTGTGGCCTAACCGCGGATTGCTGACCACCACAGGTGCCTCTGCCACAGGGAGAAAGTTGCTGAAGAGGCTGAGATTATCGTAAGAAGCTGTGGGGTCAAACGGCTGAATACTAACTATATGGTGGTCATGTTCGGGCAGGGCTATCAGATGCGCCAGCCAGGGGAGGTCGGCATCCTTCAGCGTCAGGCAGTCAGGCAGCAGGTGAATCACCACCGGATGCTTAAACGTGAGCGGAGGGATGAGTGCGCCCGAGGAGCAGGGAAAGGGAAGGCAGAGAGTGTTGACGCTACAATGCTGAGCCATGAGTGCCACAGCGCAGTGGGCTCGTTCCAGCGCCTCCTCGCGCGGGTCAATCAGCGTGATTCTCCGCAGTCGGTCTATGTCACCCGTCTCTATGAGAGCTTCCATGGCTGCGAGTGTGTGGAAGCCCTGGGTGCAATGCCAGTCTACAATCTCAATCTCCCCCTGCTCGGGTAGCTCAAGATGGCTGAGCATGTGGCGTGTCCTAATTCCCTGAGCGGACGCGAGCAGAGCAGCTCTTTCGTTGAGAAAATCGTCGGAGATTTCGGCCTCTTCGGGCCATTCGAGCGATGAGGGATTTGTCCGTCCGGCACCAAGCCGGCAGGCCACCGAGGCACACCTCTCCACACAGACAAGCTCCGGCTGCTGCGCGAGCAGCCGGGTGTATGCGTGAGAGGTCTGCGGGCTCATTATTTAGCGCACAGGCTGGAGAAATAGAAGTCGAGCACGTCGCGGGCGGCCGTGAACGAAGACTGTTCATTGTTGAGCACTCGGAGCTCTTTCTGCTCCAGCAGGGCAGCCACATCGGGGCGGCTGTAGAAATGGTGGCGCAGCTGAGTGTCAATGGTTTCAAGCATCCAGTACTTGGCCTGCTCATTGCGTTTGCGAGAGAAGTATCCGGTCTGCTTCACAAACTCGAAGTAGCGGTCAATCATGTCCCACACCTTGTCAATTCCTAAGCCGTAATATCCGCTGTAAGTCAGCACCTCGGGCTTCCATCCGGAGGGGGTAGGGGGGAATAGATGCAGAGCGTTGCGGAACTGAGCGGCCGCCAGATTCGCGCGGTCGATATTGTCGCCGTCAGCCTTATTGATTACGATTCCGTCGGCCATCTCCATGATGCCGCGCTTTATGCCCTGAAGCTCGTCGCCGGTGCCTGCCAGCTGAATGAGCAGGAAGAAGTCTACCATGGAGTGAACGGCGGTCTCACTCTGACCTACACCTACTGTTTCCACGAATATGTTATCGTAACCGGCTGCTTCACAGAGCACTATAGTCTCGCGAGTCTTTCGGGCCACACCGCCGAGACTGCCTGCCGAGGGGCTGGGGCGTATGAAGGCTTCCTTCTGCTGCGAGAGTTTCTCCATGCGTGTCTTGTCGCCGAGTATAGAGCCGCGGGAGCGTTCGCTTGAGGGGTCAATGGCCAGCACGGCGAGTTTGCCACCCTGGCGGATTACGTGCATGCCAAACTCATCGATGGAGGTACTCTTACCGGCACCGGGCACGCCGGTGATGCCTATGCGGCGGGAATTGCCGGAGTAGGGGAGGCATTTCTCTATAACCTCCTGGGCTACAGCCTGGTGGGTTTCGGCCGTGCTCTCAATCAGCGTTACGGCGCGTCCGAGGGTGCTTACGTCCCCCTTCAGAATACCTTCCACATAATCGCCGGGAGAGAGCATGGTGGCCACGCGGCGGCGACGGTAAGGATTGACAATCGGGGCTGACCCCACGCCTGAGTTCACTTGCAGGCCTTTATATTCGTTGGAATTTTCGGGATGTTCCATGGTTGTTATATAAGTAAGGTTTGTGTTATCAGCGTTTTAGCGTTTTTAGCGTTCCTACTATTCTCACTATGCGCGAGGGGTGGAGCGGGTCGTTGCTCACCGTCTGCACTTCGAGCGCAAAGGGACCTTCCCCCTCGATTCTGTCCGGATAGACCATGCCGGTCACCTTGTGCTCCTTGCCGGGCTTGATGTGAGAAGGCATCTGCTTGACCTCAAAAGCCTTGGAGCCGGGGAGGCACACGCGGCTGACATTGAGCTGAGAGCGCCCCTCATTGCGCACGGTGAATTCCACCTTGCGGGGCTTGTCAGAGGCGCTGATGTCGCCGAGCTCAATCACAGTGGGGTAGACCATGGCCGAAGGGGCATCGCGCAGCTCCTGCTCGCTCATTTGAGATGTGTCGGGGATGATTTCGCCGGTGATTTTGATGAGGTGCCCATCCTGATCACCCTCAAAGGGATAGAGCGTGAAACTGTAATCTACCGGGCCCGTCTCATGCTCTTCGCGGGAATTGACATAAATGCCGAGTGTGAAGATATCGCCGGGGGCTACCTCCTTGCTGCTCACACCCAAAGAGAGGGGTGCGGGGATAGGGGTCCAGCGCAGATGCAGAGTGTCAGTGCTCTGATTGTAGCCCGAGATATATTCGTGGCGGGCACGACCATATATCACCTTGCCCAGGTCAAGTGCAGTAGTGGAGAGGCGCATGGGACCCGCATCCACCGGATAGTTGGCCGCTAAGGTGGATTTACTACCGATCACGGTGCCTATCAGGGAGATAGATGTCATATCGTTGGTCGCGCCGGTGTACACTTTAATACTCTTATTGAAGCGGCCGGGGCGTCCGGCAGGGTTGTAGGTAAACCACACGGAAGCCGTGTCGCCGGGTGCGATCAGCCCCTCGGTGAATCCCGCCACGGTGCAACCGCAAGTGGGCTTGACGCGATTGATTACGGTGGGCTCCTTGCCGATATTCACAAGTCTCACCTGACCCGTGCGAGGGCCACCCTCCTCCGGAAAAGAACCGAAGTTATACTCCTTCTCCAGCCAGAGAATCTGCGCTGCCGCAGGGAGGAAAAACGCCGTCAAAAGGAGCAAAGCTGCTGAGAGTCTGTGCATTGTCGTGGGTGTTATTTAGCAGGTGTAACATTGCCGCCGATGTGGAGGCGCACTTTCTTTGGTTTGCCGTTGGTGGTGATTGTCACAGTGCGGTCAATTACCCCCGGGCGCCCGAGCGGATTGTAGGTCACCTTGATTTTTCCCGTCTTCCCCGGGGCGATCGGGCGCTTGGGATACTCCGGGCGAGTGCAGCCGCAGGTGGCTTTGGCATCGAGAATCACGAGATTGCCGGTGCCCGTGTTTGTGAACTCAAACTCGCAGCTCACCGGACCACCCTTCTCCGGCACATTGCCGAGCTCCACACGATATTTGTCAAACTTAATAGCGGCCTTCCCATCGTCGCCCTTGGCATGCAGCGAAGCAGCGCAGAGCAGACAGCCGGCCATGATTAAGAGAACGCGCATTAACTGTTTCATAGTCAAACTAATTTAAAAAGTGAGGCAAAAACTCTACACGTAAATAGACAGCTCAGGCCACACAAAGTTAAAAAGTGAGGCAAAATTAGCAAAATTTTTGCGGAAAGCCTTGGCTGAGTGATAAAAAAATCGTAAATTTGCACCGCTTTTATACCGCCAAGGCTCCATAAGAGTGGCCCGTGAGGCCACCGCCCAACGGAAACACTTAATACACAAAGAATTAGCATGTACGCTATTGTAGAAATCAAAGGTCAGCAGTTCAAAGCCGAAGAAGGCAAGTATCTGTATGTACACCATCTCGGCGACGAGGTAAAGCAGGGTGAGGCAGTAAGCTTCGACAAGGTGCTTCTCGTAGACGCCGACGGTGCCGTGAAGGTAGGCGCACCCACCGTAGAGGGTGCCGAAGTGAAATGCGAAGTACTCGAACCCCTCGTAAAGGGCGACAAGGTGCTCGTGTTCAAGAAGAAACGTCGCAAAGGCTATCGCCGTCTGAACGGCCATCGCCAGCAGTTCTCTAAAGTGTTAGTTAAAACAATTGTTAACGGTTAAAGAAATTCACTCTAAGTAATATGGCACATAAAAAAGGTGTCGGCAGTTCTAAGAACGGCCGCGAATCAGAAAGCAAACGACTCGGTGTGAAAATCTTCGGTGGCTCAAAGTGCAAAGCCGGCAACATCATCAAGCGTCAGCGTGGCACTCAGCACCACCCCGGTCTCAACGTAGGCATGGGTAAGGACCACACTCTCTTCGCCCTCATCGACGGCGTAGTAGTGTTCACCACCGGTAAGGCAGGCCGCAAGTTCATCAACGTGCAGCCCCACCCCGCTCAGTAAGAAGCACACCCGCCCCGGCGCTCCCCCGCGAAGCGCCCGCGAAAAGAATAAAGAGGAAATGCCCCAATCAGGCGTCTCCTCTTTTTCGTTTGTTGCTCCCAAATCGGCAATTTCCCCGCGCATGGAGAGGAGGATTCCATCCTCCGACCAAACTACCCCGTCATAACAACCCGAATTTTCGGGGCTTGGGACGGAAATCAGGTCGGAGGGTGTTGCAAAACCTCAAAAATCACAAAAACAAATTTTGTAACTCCTTGATTTTCAGCACTCGTATTTTTGTGCGGATTGCTAAAAATTGAGTTTTGCAACACCCTCCTCTCCATGCGCTTGCAGCTGCGAGCGGGAATCGCGGAGCGATTCGTTTTGGTTAGCCGGGGGTGAAATCGCGCAGAGATTTCACCCCCGGTAGGATTGGCATTTTAATTCAATTCCGGAGGGATTGGTGTAGGCCTTCGGTGGTTTTGCTGAACATAAAAGAAATTAAGGGTCGTACATTTGTACGGTTAAAATTTTTTGAATATATTTAGCTTCAAATATCAGGATATTCAAGCATGGATTAAGGCAGATATAGAG
>JAAVFJ010000068.1 GCA_014800845.1 Bacteroidales bacterium
AATGGACATATAAGGCGCAGTTATTTTCGAGGCGATTTCGCCGCGGAGCGAAGGAGCATAGCAAGCTATGCGACTGAGCGACAAGGTGAAAGCGGCCGAAAAGAACAAGAATTATATGTCCAAGATATAACACTTACTTCAGAATTTGATATCGTTTAATTTTTGATACTTACTTAATGACCGTTGCAGCCAATCAGCCATATTTGTTTCCCTATCTCGGCTATTTTCAACTGATAGCCGGGGCTGATTTGTTTGTCATTGCTGACTCTCTCCAATTTACAAAGGAAACGTGGATGATAAGAAATAAATTGTTAATTCAAGGTCATCCTAAACTTGTAACATCGTCTGTAATAGATAAGAAACATATAGCTCCTATAAATTGTAAGTACTATAGGGATAATTTACTTTCTAATTGGCTTAATTATTTAAAGTTTGATTACGCTAATGCGCCATATACTGAAAATGTTATAGATTTGATTACTGAGACATTAAAGAATGGAGAAAGAAATGTAGCTATAGTAAATGAATTGTTGATTAAAGCAATTTGTAATTTTATAGGAGTTGAAACCCCCATGCTTAGACTTTCTGAACTTAGAGTTAAAAGCGATGAAAAGGTTAAAAGAGTAATTGAAATAACTAAATTATGTGGTGGAGATTCTTTTATTAATCTTCCGGGAGGTCGAACACTCTACGATAAGAATATATTTGCGCGCGAAGGGATTGAGCTGCAATTTTTGGAGCCTTCGCTTCCCCCTTACCGGCAGCAGCGCACCCGGGAGTTTCATCCCGGTCTCTCTATTCTCGATTTGCTCTGTAATATCTCTCCTTCCGAAATACTTGATATGGTTAAATCCGCTCGTTTCTCATGAATCATAAGAAGAAAAATATACTTGAACTTACGCGCATGACTCCGGCTGAGTGTCGGGCTATGGGGAAACTGCCGCTGATGGTGCTTCTCGACAATGTGCGCTCGCTTAATAATGTTGGTGCTATTCTGCGCACTGCCGATGCCTTCAGTGTGGCACAGGTGGTGATGTGTGGCATTACGGGCACTCCCCCCTCGCCGGAGATTCATAAGACGGCTCTCGGGGCGGAGGAGTCGGTGGTGTGGCGCCACGTGCCCTACACTGCTGATGAGGTTCGCCGTCTGCGCGAAGAGGGGTGGCATGTGTGTGTGCTGGAGCAGACCCACAATTCCGTACCCTTGCAGGACTTCCGCGTGGAGCCGGGTAGGAAGTATGCCTTAGTAGCCGGCAATGAAGTGCAGGGTGTGGACCAGAAGGTGGTGGACCTTGCTGACACGGTGATTGAGATACCTCAGGAGGGGGCCAAGCACAGTCTGAACGTGTCCGTAAGCACCGGCATAGCACTGTGGCATCTGTTCTCAGCGCTGCGTGGTGTCCATTCGTAAGAGGGGGGGGCCAATCAGTGAACGGGCCCGTATGAGCGGGCGATAGGCCGACAGGGTGTCTGAGAGTGGCACCTCATAGAGGGTGACTTTTTGCGGCACCTCTTCCGCCCCTTTGAAGCGCAGGAAGCTGAGCAGTGAGCCCTCGCGCAGCGAATGGGTGCATATCACCTCCCGCAGTCCCGGAGAGGCTGTAAAGGCCTCGGCAGTGCCTCTGGCGCGGGCTGTACCCGCCAGAGCCGGGAGGGTGTCACACCTCAGAAATTCCGGGGGCAGGACTATGAATGTGCGCCGCCAGTCATGAAATGCTTCGGCCGAGAGATTGGCTCTCACTGTGGCCGCACCGTTGACGTAGGTGAGATATGGCGCAAGAGTGGCCGGCACCTGAGGGGTTTCTATGATATTTCGGTAAATTACCCGGTTTCCACCCTTGAGTTCGCTGAGTATGCTTTGGGCCTCGCGTGTGGCGTAGGCTTGCCAGGCGATGAGGGTAAGCATAAAAAATGAGAATATAAGCGTGCCGGCAGCGCAGAGACCTGCGTAGACTTTGCGGGTGAAATGCGGGTGAATGGCGCGCGCAGCTATGGCTATGCTCAGGCAGAGTGGTAACCAGAAGACTCTGCCGCTCTGGCGGGCAAATATAGCTAATGCGAAGGTCACGGCGGTCACGCTCCAGAAGCAGAGTGTAAGCGGGTCAAGCGTGCGGCGCTTCAGGCTCTTGGCAATTGTAAAAATCAACGCGCACCAGAGGGGCCATTGCTGCAATCCGAGGGTGTAATAGTAGAAATTATGTCCTGTCTCCAGCCTGGTCACGTCCTCTGCATGGCTGAATATGCCGGGGCTCAGCATAGTAATCAGCGAGCAGCAGAGATAGACTGTCGAGAAGGGGCTCACACGACGCTCTCTGAGCATAAAGCAGATGAGAGCCACATCCACCGAGAGCGCCATCCCTTCGTGCATCAGAGGAGCTATGACGGCAAGTATAAAGGCTGTTTTCTTGTGGGAACCGGCTCTGAAAATGCCGGTTGCAAAGACGAGCACCCAGAGATTCAGAGCTGAGGAGGCTACATAATTCAGGTAATAGTCGCAAGAAATCATCTGCTCTCCCCACGGCAGCAGGAGCCAGCTAAGCAGCACTATGCCCACAAGGCTGAGGGGATGGTTGTTCCACCCCTTCCCCTTTGAAAGAGCGCACAGGGACGCAATCATCAGCGGGAACGCCAAGGCACACAGCATCAACACCACTGCCGGGCAGAGCGGGAGCAGGAAAGCGAGCATGTTGGCGAGGCGACCGTTGACAGTGAGGTAATGGTGCCACCACGCCTGCGGCAATTGAGAGAACGATGTGAGCGCGGGCCCGGTGCAAGAAAAGAAATCATCCTCGGAGCCTGCGGGCAGATGGCTGTAAGGCAAATCGTCAGCCCACGGACCATGACCAAGCATAATCCAGAGGCTGACGAGTATGGAGAAAAATGCAAGCAGCAGCCCGAAGGCAGTGGTGCGCTTCATTTTATTTCATTTGCTTAAGAGAGTGTCTTATTTCACTACCAGTATCTTGCCGGCGTTGGCAGTGCCGCCATCTTCGGTGGAGGCCGCTATGATGTAGACACCGGTGGACACGCGGCGACCATCGACGTTTGAGAGGTCCCAGGTGAGCATACCCCCTTGTGAACGTCCGAGCTCTTTCACGAGGTGGCCACCCTGATCTATGATTTTCACCAGCGAACCGTCCATGAGTCCCTGTATGGTCACGTGGCCGTAATAGTCAGGACGCACGGGGTTGGGATAGCTCACTACGTTGTCAAAGTTCTCCTCGCCGGGAGTTACGTCGGAGTAGTAGGTGGCAAGCTGATATTTTGTGCCGATCCACACGGCGTTGCTCTTGGGGTCGAAGGCAGTGCAGTAGACCTCATCGCTGGGGAGCAGGGAGTTGTCAGTGGTGAAGTGCTCCACAACCTCATCGCCGTTAGGTGAGGTTACATATATACCACTGCCGATGGTTGAGAACCATTTGCGGCCTGCGCCGTCGGCATTGATGTTGTAGATGTCGTTGCCGGCCAGCAGGTAGTCACCCTGATTGGTGCCGTCGTTGCGGCTCACGATGATGCGGTTCACAGTGGTCTTGCCTGCTGCGAGTTCCGAGGGCTTGAAGGTGAAGGTACCTGTGGAGGTAGCCACCCATACGGTGCCGGTAGCGGGGTCTTCATACATGTCCTGCACGTAGATGTAGGCTATGTCATTGCCATTCTGGTCGATGAATTTAGTAAGACGCAGCGACTGATCATCGGCATCATTAGCGAGTGTGCCCTTGTGGTCGAGCAGATAGAAGCCGCCTGCCCACTGAGTGGGGTGATAGAAGAGCACGAGGTTGCGGTTGGAGCTATGCTTCAGCGCCAGAATTTTGCCGTAGTCGCCATAGGGGGAATAGGCTTTCACGTTGATGCCCTTCAGCGAGGCAGTGTTGTCGGCCAGGCGGTCGGCAGCGGGCCAAACATAAACGGGCTGCAGAGAAGAGGTGTTGGAGCCGGCTATGTTGCGCACGAGCCACATGTTGCCGTCGGCGTCAAATGAGGGCTTACCGAGCATGACATTGGCATTCGCCAGACCACCTGTCAGGGATGTAAATACATTGTGGAAGCCTTCTTGGCCTTTCCCGAGGCCGTTAGCATAAGTGTATATTGCTACCTTGTTTTCCGGAAGAGTAACTTTATAGAAACCTTTAAGCAAACCTGACCAAAATACATTTTCATCAAGTGGATCAACTATAGGGCCATATCCTGTTGCTATTTGTTTAGCATAAGGGGTAGTTGAGGTGCGACAACCTATAGTAACCCAATCGCCACCATCATAATAGGAAAGTAAGTGTTCATTATCAACCCATATTGGTGTCAGAAAACGATTGAAAGATTCATTGCCCGCAACCATTCCATATTTATCAGAGTATGTTAAATCAAAGACTCTATTGGGAGCAAGAAATTTATGAGGGGTAATAATTTCTGTTGTAAAGCTTTTGTCAGCGTTAGCAGAGTTTTTACACCAGCCCTGTGCCCCTAATTCGTAGTAAAAATCTTCAAAATCCCATGAGCCACTTTTTTGACCTCGCAGATTAGTGGAGACTGCCAGACGCCTGCAGACACCTTCTCTGTCAAGTTGATTAACTTGCCAGTCATTTAAAATGAAATAGCCATCGCGGTTTTCGCTGAAGTACTGCACTTTGTCAGAGAATCGCTTATTTGCAGTAATAGAGCCGTCGGCATTCAGCGTTACTATTGTCATGCCGCTCTGCAAGAAGGCAAACTGATTGTCATTGATGGGCACAATGCCGTCGGCCGCTCCGGAAATACCCTCGATAGGCTGGAAGGAATCAAAGGTATTGTGGCGTGATGATACAGGCGATGAGAATACACCTTTGCTTGATGAGGCAATGAGCTTGTCCCCAACACGGCCTATACCGGTAAGAGGCTCATTGTAGATGTAGCTCTCTTTGATTACTTTATTCTTATCGTCAATGACTAAATAACCGAAATCAGTTGCTAAATACGCACATGAATTTTGGGGATCAAAAGTTATGTTTTTAACATTTTTTGAAGAGGTAAGCGTGGCATTTGACAGGCCGGGTACGGTATAAACAGAGTCATCGTCATAGAGAATATCTATTTTTGAATCGTCGTATATCACCATCAGATAACCTTTGGTGGCGTTATAAGCAGCGTTACGTATTATATTACCATGTAAATAGTTACTTGCATTATAAGGAATCATTTCTTGTGATTTCTTATCTAATACAAATAAGTTACCAAAATCTTCTTCCCAACCGTTGGTGCCGGTGAGATTCATAGATAGAAGATTGGGCTGGGCTAACATAATGAAAAAAGTACGATCTTTCGTATCAATTACTTTTAATGGGAAAGCGTCCCATGTGTTGTGCAGGCGCCACTGGCCCGGGGTGCCGTTTTCGGCGCGCAGTCCGAGCATTGTCATGAGCGTGAGCAGAAGCAGTATCAGTCGGTTCATATGTGTAAATGTCAAGATAGGTTTCGTGTTGATGAAAGGAGATGCCTCAGACCCGCGCAGGAGTCTTCACACATTTCCCGTAACTATAATACTCCGAAATTTAGTTATTTATTGTCCTGACACCCCGATTTTTTAAAAATTTAAGGAAGTAATCCTCCTAACGGGGGGTCATGGTCACTACGGGCACGAGCATTTCCTGCATGGAGATGCCGCCATGCTGGAAGGTACCGTTGTAGTACTGCACGTAGTAGGAATAATTGTTGGGGTAGGCGAAATAGTCCTGGTTGCAGGCGTAGATGTAAGCCGACGACACGTTGGGGCTCGGCAGTCCGAAACGCTTGGGATTATTCATCTCATACACCTGTTTCTTGTTGTAACCCAGATTCTTACCCACCTTGTAGCGCAGGTTGGTATTGGTGTTGCGGTCACCCACCACCTTTATGGGATTGTCCACCTTTATGGTGCCGTGGTCAGTGGTGAGCACAATCTTCGCACCCATGGCGGCAATGCGGCGGAAGAGCTCTATGATGCCTGAATGGCGAAACCAGCTCTCGGCCAGCGAGCAATAAGCGGCGTCACTGTTGGCCAGCTCACGAATCATGCGGCTCTCCGTGCGTGCGTGAGAGAGCATGTCGATGAAGTTGAGCACCACCACATTCAGGTCAGTATCCTTAAGGTTCTTGATGCGCGCTATGTATTTTTCTATGGCGGGGGAGTCATTGAGCTTGGCATAGGACATGGTGTCCTTTCTGCGATAACGCTCCAGCAGAGTCTTCAGCAGGGCCTCCTCATGGATATTCTTGCCCTCATCCTCATCCTCCTCCACCCACAGGTCGGGATACATTGTGGCTATCTGCAGCGGCAGCAGGCCGGCGAAGATAGCGTTGCGGGCATACTGCGTGGAGGTGGGCAGAATAGTGGTATAGAGGTCTTCGGAGACGGTGAAGAGCTCGCTGAGCATGGGCTGCACCACGCGCCACAGGTCCAGGCGGAAGTTGTCGATGAGGATGAAGAATACCTTCTCACCCTCGTCGAGCAGTGGAAATATCTTGGATTTCATCAGCTCGTGGCTCATGAGCGGATGCTCCTCGCCATTCACCCAGTCCTCATAGTTCTGCTTCACGAATTTCGTGAAATTATAGTTGGCGTCGCGCATCTGCATGCCGAGCATCTCGTCCATGTTAGTCTCCGCGCCGCTCAGGTTCAACTGCCAGTAGATGAGCGACTTGTAGAGGTCATAGAAGTCTCGGCTCGTCTCCGCACGGGCTATGCGCGAGCTCAGCGCGCCAAACTCCTGCTGGTAGGAGCTCGTCTGCTGTATGCTCACCAGCTCCGAGCTGTGCAGATTCTTCTTTATGGAGAGCAGAATCTGGTTGGGGTTCACCGGCTTGATGAGGTAATCGGCTATCTTTGAGCCTATTGCCTGGTTCATAATGTTCTCCTCCTCACTCTTTGTAATCATGATTACGGGCACCTCCGGGTGATCCTGATTTATGAGCATAAGGGTCTCCAGGCCCGACAGGCCGGGCATATTCTCATCGAGCAGCACCAGGGAGTAAGGCTCAGCCTGCAGAGCATCGAGCGCATCGCGACCGGAGGTCACGGTGGTCACCTCGTAGCCCTTTTGCTTGAGGAAAAGTATGTGAGGTTTAAGCAGATCTATTTCGTCGTCGGCCCAAAGAATTTTTTCCATAACTTGAGTATTAATAGTGAACGGAGAGCTGGCAGACACTCCGCATCGGGAGATTTGGTCCAAAAAGCGCCGGGGGTCGCAACCCTCGGCGCTTTAAGGTTTGTTGATGCAAAGATTGTTTCTATCTTCACTACCTGAGGACACACCTGAGGTCTGCCCTATGTCTTTGAAACACACTTCGCGGCCAAAGGTTTAGCCGCCCCGTGTGGTTTTAACAATTTTTATAAACTGTTTAAAATTACTTCACGTAGCGTGCGTAATCGGCCTGCAGCATGTCACCCTGCTCCTGGAGCGCCTGATGCAAAGCGAAGGCGGCGGGGAGAGTGTGGGGAGTGTGAGCCACTTTCTTGGAGAGCTTCAGGTAATCCCACAGCAGCTCGCGATACATGGGGTGAGCGCAGTTTTCGATTATGGTTTCGGCGCGCTGGATGGGGTCCTTGCCGCGAAGGTCGGCCACACCCTGCTCCGTCACGAGAATCTTCACGGAGTGCTCCGAGTGGTCCACGTGGCTCACCATGGGCACGATGGCTGAAATCTTGCCACCCTTCTGGATTGAGGGGCAGGAGAAGATTGAGAGGTAAGCGTTGCGCGAGAAGTCGGCTGAGCCGCCTATGCCGTTCATCATCTTGGTGCCGCACACGTGAGTGGAGTTGACATTGCCGAAGATGTCGGCCTCCAGCGCGGTGTTCATGGCTATGAGGCCAAGTCGGCGCACTACCTCGGGAGAGTTTGAAATCTCGCCGGGGCGCATGAGAATCTTGTCGCGGAAGAAGTCTATGTTGTCCATGAAGTGGAGCATGGCGTCGTCAGAGAAAGTGAGCGCACAGGTAGAAGCGAAGCGACACTTACCCTCCTCCATGAGGTGCATTACGGCGTCCTGAATCACTTCGGTGTACATGTCGAAGCGGGGGATTTCGGGGTTCTCGCCCAGGCCGTAGAGCACAGCGTTGGCCACATTGCCTACGCCGCTCTGAATCGGAAGGAATTCCTTAGGCATCTTGCCCTCGCGCAGCTGGCTGGCCAGGAAGTGGCAGACGTTGTCGCCGATTTTCTGGGTCACCTCGTCGGCGGCTGCAAACGCATGGATTGACTCGGAGGCGTTGCTGGGCACGATACCGATGATCTTGGCGGGGTCAATCTTAAGCACGGTTGAGCCGATGCGGTCAGCCGGGCGGTAGATGGGGATTTCGCGACGGTGAGGGGGATCCAGAGGGATGTAGTTGTCATGGAAGCCGCGGAAAGAAGTGCGATAATAGGAGCTGTACTCGATTATCACCTTCTTTGCCATCTGCGCGATGGTGGGAGTCATGCCCAGACCGGCGCCGAGAATAATTTCGCCGTTGGGGCTCATCTCCGTAGCCTCGATGATAGCCACATCGATGTCGCCGTAGAAGCCGTAGCGCAAATCCTGGCTCAGATGGCTCAGGTGAGTGTCTACATACGCTATTTCACCATTGTTGATGGCATTGCGGGCATCTTTGTGACCCTGATAGGGGATACGCAGATTCACACACTGAGCGCGTGAGAGCTCACCGTCTACGTGGTCGTTTGTGCTGGCGCCCGTGTAGAGGTTAATCTTGAAGGGTTCGCCTTTTTCATGGAGCTCCTTGGCACGCTGTGCCAGAGCTACTGTTACAACTTTGGGAGTACCGGATGCCGTGAAGCCCGACAAACCCACATTGTCTCCATTTTTGATATAACTTGCAGCCTCTTCAGCTGTAATAAAAGGGATACTCATTTGTAACGTGTTAGATTTTATGGTAATTTTGCACAAAATTAATTCACAACTCCGAAATAACAAAAAAATGAATACCTTTTTTTTACCCGATAACGAGAAAAATTGCACAGTCACCAAAAAAGTGCGCATCGAAACTTACGGTTGCCAGATGAATGTGGCTGATTCTGAGGTAGTTGCTACCATGATGGGCATGGCCGGCTATTCTTTGACCGAAAATGACTCCGAAGCCGCCGCCGTGCTCATCAACACCTGCTCCATCCGCGACAACGCCGAGCAGAAGATTTATTCACGCCTGGCCTACTGGAACTCCATGCGTCGCCGCCTGGGGCGTCACATAATAATCGGCGTAATCGGCTGCATGGCCGAACGCCTTAAGCAAGAGCTCATTGACAACCACGGCGTGGACCTCGTGGCCGGCCCCGACGCCTACCTCGATCTCCCCTCACTGGTGGCATCGGCCGAGACCGGCAACCCCGCCATCAACATAAACCTCTCTACCACCGAGACCTATCGCGACATAATCCCCACACGCATAGCCGCCGGAATCTCAGGCTTCATCTCAATCATGCGCGGATGCAACAATTTCTGCTCCTACTGCATAGTGCCCTACACACGCGGACGCGAGCGCTCGCGCGAACCTCGTTCCATCCTGGCCGAACTCGCCGACCTGCGCGAACGCGGCTTCAAGGAGGTGACCCTGCTGGGCCAGAACGTCAACAGCTACCGCTTCACCGACCCCGACACCGGAAAAGTGACCGACTTCACCACCCTGCTCACCGAAGTGGCCGACGCTGCCCCCGACATGCGCATACGCTTCACCACCTCTCACCCCAAAGACATGACCGACGAGACGCTCCACGCCATAGCCTCCCGCCCCAACATAGCCCGCCACATCCACCTGCCCGTGCAGAGCGGCAGCAACGCCGTGCTCAAAGCCATGAACCGCAAATACACCCGCGAATGGTACATGGACCGCGTGGAGGCCATACGCCGCATCATCCCCGGCTGCGGACTCAGCTCCGACCTGTTCTGCGGCTTCCACTCCGAGAGCGAGGAAGACTTCGAGCAGACCCTGTCGCTGATGCGCGAAGCCGCCTTCGACTCCTCATTCCTCTTCAAATACTCCGAACGCCCCGGCACCTACGCCTCCAAGCACCTGCCCGACAACATCTCCGAAGAGGTTAAGATAGAGCGACTTAACCGCATGATAGCGCTCCAGAACGAACTCTCACTGGCCTCCAACCGCGCCGACATAGGCAAAGAGGTGGAAGTGCTGGTCGAGGGACGCTCCAAGCGCTCCGCCGACGACCTGTTCGGCCGCACCTCCCAAAACAAGGTAGTAGTCTTCCCCGCCGCCGGCGCCCGCCGAGGCGAAACCGTCCGCGTCCGCATCACCGACGCCACCTCCGCCACCCTCCTCGGCCACCGCATCTGATGGGTTAAGGGTTAAGGGTTACGGGTTAAGGGTGATGGGTTGCGGCACCTCTGTACACACTCTGAGACCTCTCTTGACAGAGTAAGCAAATTTTCATTAATAATTAAATTTTTAATATGGGTTATTCTTTATCTTTTGAGAAGCTTGAGGTTTATCAACTTTCTCGCAGTTTGGTGAAATGGGTGTACCGCGTCACGTCATCCTTTCCTGAACATCAACGCTTTAGTTTGATAAATCAGCTTCAGCGTGCCGCTGTATCCGTAGCTTCAAACATAGCTGAAGGAAGCGGGCGGCAACACTCAAAAGATAAGGTCCATTTCATTCATATAGCTTACGGCAGTTTAATGGAGGTATATTGCCAATTGCAGATATAGTTAGATTTAGGCTATATCTCAGCGGAAGACATGGCTTTCATCAAACCTCATATACTTCAAATAAGCAGAATGTTATCAGGATTAAGAAAAGCCTTAATGGCAGTCCCCGCCCCCCATAACCCATAACCCTTAACCCATAACCCTTAACCCATAACCCATAACCCCTACTCGAACTCGGCAAGCCGGGGGGCGGTGGGGCAGAGGCGGGGGATTTTGCGCTGGCCGCCGAGCTTGCCGTTGCCGTGGGTGGCGAGCCAGTGGGCGAAATGGCCTCGCAGCATCGGGCGCACCTGCGGCGCGTCCAGGAAGATGCCCCCGGCACGCTTCGCTTGGTAGTCGCTGTTCACCCGCTGCAGTTCGCGGTCAAGTACTGCGGCGAATTCACTGATGTCGCGCGGCTCACGGCTGAACTCAATCAGCCAGCGGTGACGCCCGCGGCGACCGTCGGCAGCGTAGACGGGCCCCGCAGTGTAATTCTCCACCGCAGCCCCCGTCAGGCTACAGGCTTCAGCCATAGCCCGCTCGGCATTGTGCTCCATCAGCTCCTCGCCAAAAGCATTGATGAAACTCTTCGTGCGCCCCGCAATCACAAATTTCGGAGGGAGCAGCGACGTGAAGCGCACCGTGTCCCCTATGGAATAGCGCAGCAGACCATTCACACTGCTGATTATCAGCGCATAAGTGCGTCCCGTCTGCACCTGCTCGATGCCCACAGGCTCACCCCATTCACCATCATTGCCCATAGGCGCAAACTCAAAATAGACACCGCGGTCAATCAGCAACTGCAGCGACCGGTCATCAAAATCAGTCTGCACGCCGAAGAAACCCTCCGACGCATTATAAGTCTCCAGGAAGTGCATCTTCCCTCCGTCAGTAAAACTCTCATACTCACTCCGATAGGGTGCAAAACTGATGCCGCCGTGGAAGAACACCTCCAGCCCCGGCCACACATCCTGCAGACACCCTTTGCCCGTCTGCTCCAGCACACGCCGCAGCAGAATCAGAAACCAGGAGGGCACGCCGCTCAGCGAGGTAATAGGCTGGCGCGTGGCAGCCTCCACGAGCCTCGGCAGTTTCTGCTCCCAGTCAGCCATCAGCGCCAGCTCCTTGGCAGGCGTACGCATCATGGCACCCAGCGCCGGCGCGCGGTCTATCAGCGTAGCGCTGAGGTCCCCCACACGTATGCCGTGTCCCGGAGTGTCAGCCAGCTCATTGGCAAACGAACCGCCCAGAATCAGCGCCTTACCCGAAAAGAGCCGCGACTCCGGATTGAGCCGCAAGTAAGAAGCCACAGCATCGGCCGAGCCCGCGAAATGATTCAGCCGCAGCGAAGCGTCAGTGACAGGTATATACTTCGACTTACCCCCGCTCGTGCCGCTGCTCTGCGCGAAATTGCGGCAACGCCCCGGCCACATCACATTCCTCTCGCCGCGCACCATGCGCAGCGTCAGCTCCCTGACATCCTCATACTCACTCACCGGCACCCGCTCAGCGTAGGCCCTGCGCAGACTCTCATCGCCCGGAGCCGTCAGCCGGCTTAACTCCAGCCTGCGCCCCTGCTCAGTGGCGGCAACGCGCGTGAGCAGCTTGCGGAGCACCTCAGATTGAGTACGCTCCGCCACCCCCGGCTCCGCCCAAGCATCCATGCGCCGGGCCAGCCTGCTGAAATAGCCCCTCACGGCCCAAGTCAGATTTATCATAATGAGAAATGCAAGAAACTATACCGCAAAATTAAAAATTTATTTTGGTAAACCGAAATTAAAACCCAACTTTGCCGCGGGCGCACTCCAGTGTCAGCCGCGTGGCTTCGAAGAGGACTCTCTGCGTCGGCATCAAAAATTTTTACAATGTCTTCTCCCCAAAAAATCGATAGAATCAACTTTTATTCATTTTAAATGTTGTATAATTGAACAACCTTTTGTAATTTCGCGGCATGATACGAGAAATTATAGCCTATAAGGACTATTATCGTGACTTCATGGCTAAACTCAGCGATAAGGAGCAATTTAAAATTAGAAGAGCCCTATTGTTGTTCTCTGATACTGAAAGGATTCCTACTCATTTCATTAAGTATATTGAAGAGGATATTTATGAATTCCGAGTTAATTATGGAAACAATGAATTCAGAATCTTCTTCATTTATGACGGTGATAAACTGGTGATTTTATTTAATGCCTTCAGAAAGAAAACACAAAAGACTCCAAGAAGTGAAATTGCAAAGGCAAAAAGACTTAAGAAAGAATATTATGAAGACAAAAATGCAAACATATAATGTCAGTGAAGAACTCAATCAGGTTTTCGGTGCCCCCGGCTCTGAGAGTCGCAGATATGCCGAAAATCAGGCTTGGGAAGAATACAACGCCCAAATCTTGCTTGATGCACGCAAAGAGGCGGGTATGACTCAATCTGAACTGGCCGAAAAGATAGGGACAGACAAGAGCTATATTTCCCGCGTGGAACGGGGTCTCACGATCCCTTCAATTTCTACGTTCTATCGTATGGTCTCGGCCATGGGGCTGACCGTGGAGTTGCGATGAAACTTGAAATGGAAATATAGCGGATTTTTGCGATTGTTAAGAAATTTTCTTACCTTTGCGAGTTAAAATCAGGGGCTTGCCGGTGGACGGTTTGTACTGCCGGCGCTTCAGCCCTAAAAAAATTTACTACGTTATGAATCTCTTTGACAAAGTAAGTGAAGACATACGCACTGCCATGCTCGCGCGCGACCGTGTGCGTCTCGAGGCCCTGCGCGGTGCCAAGAAGGAATTTCTTGAGGCTAAGACTGCCAAGGGTGCCGGCGGTGAGCTCACCGATGAGAAGGCTATTCAGATCATCACCAAGATGGTGAAGCAGCGCAAGGAGAGCGCTAAGATCTACACCGAAAATAACCGCCCCGAACTCGCTGAAAATGAGCTCGCTGAGGCTGCCGTGCTCGAGGAGTATCTGCCCGCGCGCCTCTCTGCCGAGGAGCTTGAGGCCGAGCTTCGCAAAATCATAGCCGAGGTGGGCGCCACCTCCATGAAGGAGATGGGCAAGGTGATGGGCGTGGCCTCAAAGGCTCTGGCCGGCCGCGCCGACGGACGCGAAATCAACATGAAAGTCAAGGAATTGCTCGGGTAAGGTTTTAGGTGTTAGGGCCGCGGAGAACTCCGAGATCTCCGAGTACTCCGAGAACTCCCAACTCCCCACCCGAAAGCAAAAAACTAAATCGCAAGAATATGCTTACGCTTCAAGCCATTAAGGAAAATCCCGAATATATCATTGAGCGCCTCGGTGTGAAAGGTTTCGATGCCCGTGCGCTCATAACCGAAATCATAGAGCTCGACAAGGAGCGCCGCGCTCTCCAGACCCGTTGCGACAACAATAATTCGCAACTCAATAAGCTTGCCGCCTCCATAGGTCAACTGATGAAGAGCGGTCAGCGCGACGAGGCCGAGAAGGTTAAGACTGAGGTGGCCGCTCTCAAGCAGAGCACCAAGGGGCTCACCGATCTGCTCGATGAGACTCAGGAGAAAATCACCAAGATTCTGCTCAACATCCCCAACACCCCCTGCGAGGCTGTGCCCCACGGCAAAACGGCCGAAGACAACGTTGTGGAAAAGACCGGCGGCGTGATTCCCGAGCTTCCCGCCGATGCTCTCCCCCACTGGGAGCTGGCGCGCAAATATAACATAATAGACTGGGAATTAGGCGTAAAGGTTACCGGCGCCGGCTTCCCCTTCTATATCGGCAAGGGCGCACGCCTGCAGCGCGCTCTGCAGCAGTTCTTCCTCGACGAGGCCTGGAAGGCCGGCTACATTGAGGTGGAGCCCCCCTTCGTGGTCAACGAAGCCTCCGGCTACGGCACCGGTCAGCTCCCCGACAAGGAGGGGCAGATGTATCACGTCACCGTGGATGACCTCTACCTCATCCCCACCGCCGAGGTGCCCGTGACCAACATCTACCGCGACGTAATCATCCCCGCCGCCGAGCTCCCCAAAAAGAACTGCGCCTATTCCCCCTGCTGGCGCCGTGAGGCCGGCAGCTACGGCAAGGATGTGCGCGGCCTGAACCGCCTGCATCAGTTTGACAAGGTAGAGATAGTGCGCATAGAGCGTCCCGAGGACTCCTACGCTGCTCTCGAAGAGATGAAGGACCATGTGCAGGGACTGCTTGAAAAACTCGGTCTGCCATGGCACATACTGCGTCTCTGCGGCGGCGACATGAGCTTCACCTCAGCCATCACCTTTGACTTCGAAGTCTTCTCAGCAGCCCAGAAGCGCTGGCTTGAAGTGAGCTCCGTCTCCAACTTCGAGAGCTATCAGGCCAACCGCCTCAAGTGCCGCTACCGCGATGCCGACAAGAAGATTCACCTCTGCCACACGCTCAACGGTTCTGCCCTGGCGCTGCCCCGCATCGTAGCCGCTCTGCTCGAAAACAACCAGACCCCCGAGGGCATCGTAATCCCCGAGTGTCTGCGCCCCTACACAGGCTTCGACATAATCGACTGAGCCTAAACCAGATACATACCCCTTAAAACTCTCATCCCTATGCAACCCTACATCAGTAAAGGCGAAAAGAAAATAGAAATCAATGACCCCTCAGGAAAGTGGACCGACATGACCCTGCTGCCCGAATGGGAAGAGGAATTTTACGATGTCTTCACGGCCCGCAAACATGGCAAATGGGTCATGCTCAAAGCCCTGAAAAAGCAATTTGCCGACGACCCGAAGTATCGCAAGCACATGGAGCGAGAGTTTGAGACGCGCTACAATCTGGCTCATCCCAATGTGGTGATGGTCAATGACTTCGAAATGATTCCCGGCATAGGTATGGCCATGATTTTCGACGATGCCTACGGCTACTCCCTGCGTCGCCTCATAGAGGAGCACCGCCTGACGCCCCGCATAGTCCACCGCCTCGAGACCCAGCTGCTCGACGCGCTGGACTATATCCAGGAGCACCACGTGGTGCACTACCCTATCACCCCGGACAACATCATCTTCACCGAATACAACGAGAACCTCAAGCTCATCAACGTGGGCTACGACCAGCGCGACGAGCTCTCCTCCCAGGACACTGCCGAAGACATCCGTCAGTATGGCCTGGTGCTCGGCGAAGTCCTTGACAACCTCCCCACCAGCCTGCCGCGCCTGCGCCGCATCTCGCGTGTGGCCGCCGCCTCCGACCCCATACGCCGCTACCGCTCAGTGGCCGACCTGCGTCTGGCCATAGAGAAGCGCTCCATGACCACGATCTATGTTGCCATAATAATCTTCATAGTCCTCATGACCACGCTTCTCTGCTACCTTGCGTGGCACTAATTCCCTTTAACCAAAGACTCTTATGATAACCATACGCGAGATACCCGCGACCCCCTCGGCTCTCAAAAAGTTCACTCAGTTTCAGATTGATCTCTACGAGGGCAACCCCTACTTCGTCCCCCCATTGGTGAGCGATGATGTCAACACCCTGATGCCCTCGCGCAACCCCGCTTTCGATTTCTGCGAAGCGGCCTACTTCATGGCTTACGACGACAGCGGCAACCCCGTGGGGCGCATAGCCGCCATAATCAACCGCCAGGTCAACGAAAAGAATGGCGAGAAGAACGCCCGCTTCGGCTTCATCGACTTCATAGATGACCCCGAGGTGAGCCGTGCTCTGCTCAGCGCCGCCGAGGATTGGGCGCGCTCCAAGGGTATGGAGACCATAATCGGCCCCCTGGGCTTCACCGACCTGGACCACGAAGGGATGCTCACCGACGGCTACGAAGAGCTCTCGACCATGGCCACCATCTACAACTATCCCTACTACGTGAAGCACATAGAGGCCCTGGGCTACACCAAGGCCAACACATGGCTGGAATACGTGATGGATGTGCCCGAAAAAATCCCCGAGAAGTATGACCGCATAGCCGACATAGTAAAGAAAAAATTCGGCCTGCGAGTGCTCAAATACACCTCTCGCAAGAAAATCAAGCAGGAATATGGCCACGCACTCTTCGAGCTCATAAATGAGGCCTACGCCGACCTCTACGGCTACTCCACGCTGACCCCGCGTCAGATTGATTACTATGTGAACCAATACATCTCGCTCCTCAATCTCGACCTCGTGACCCTCGTGGTCGACGCCGACGACAAGCTCGTAGGGGTAGGCATCTCCATGCAGAGCATGAGCCGCGCCCTGCAAAAGAGCCGCGGCAAGCTCTGGCCCTTCGGCTGGTATCATCTGCTCAAAGGACTCAAGGGGAAGAACGACAGAGTGGACCTGCTGCTCGTGGCCGTAAAACCTGAGTATCAGAGCAAAGGCGTGAATGCCCTCCTCTTCCAGGACCTCATACCGCAATACAACAAGTGTGGCTTCAAGTGGGCCGAAAGCAACCCCGAAATGGCCGAAAACACCAAGGTGCAGAGCCAGTGGAGCTACTTCACCCGCCGCCAGCACCGCGCACGAGCGGCCTATCAGAAATCATTGAACTAAAATCTATAACGGGGGCCGATTAAACTTTCGGCCCCTGATTTTGTTCAAAAAGGAAAGCGCCCTACCCGCGGAGTGCGGCTTAAGAGAGTGTTTAAATTTATGTGTCAATGATTTTGAGAATATTTTTGGATGATTTTTGCGAGTTGAAGAGAGAGCAATGCGGGCATTGCGACCGATGAGACTCGGCGAAAAGCACCAAAAAGATTATTAAAATCATGGCATATAAGTCTAATAATAAAATCTTTTACATAAATTCAAACACTCTCTAAGCCTCCTGCTGCTACGGGCAGATTAACACTTAAGCTCTCAAAAATTATGAAAAAATTCTTCCCTCTGCTCTTTATCCTGGCACTCATCCCGGCACTGTTCACCTCCTGTGACGATGACGGTTACTACTATAACGACTACGACTCCTACCTCCCCGGACAGTGGCAGTTGATTTCCGCCGACGGCATCCGTGTGACCGGCTACAACGTGAACTACCTGGACTTCTACAGCAACGGCGCCGGCACCTATTACTACTATCAGAACACCATCCCCTACAAGATGGCGCTGCGCTGGAGCGTAGACCTCTACGCCGGCGGCTCCGTGCTCTACATCACCTACGCTGACGGCTCCCAAGTCTCCATGGACTACTGGTATAACTCCAACTACACCCGCCTCTACACCTCATGGTATGAGGGCGCTTACCGCCACGAATACGTCTACCAGCTCATAGACGACTTCTCCTGGGGCGCACCCGCCAAAGCACCCGCCACGCAGGGGGCAGCCGACATATTCACCACGCGCCCCGGCGGCGCCCTTAAACCGGCCCAGTGATGAACGTACGCCCTAAGAAAGCCCTCGGCCAGCACTTCCTGACCGACATGAGCGTAGCCGCGCGCATAGCCGACACCATCGACCTGCCCGGCTACGACCGGCTCCCCATACTCGAAATAGGCCCCGGCACCGGAGTGCTCACCCGCTTCCTGCTCGACAAGGGGCGCGAGCTCAAGTGCATAGAGCTCGACTCCGAGTCAGTGAGATACCTGGCCGCGGTCTATCCGCAGCTCCCCGTCATAGAGGCCGACTTCCTGCGCCTTGACCTGCGCGACGTCTACCCCGGACCCTTCGCCCTGATTGGCAACTACCCCTATAACATCTCCTCGCAGATATTCTTCAAACTCCTGGACTACAAGGAGCAGATACCCGTCTGCACCGGCATGCTTCAGCGCGAAGTGGCCGAGCGCATCTGCGCCGCCCCCGGCACGAAAGCCCGCGGCATCCTCTCGGTGCTCCTGCAGGCCTGGTACGACTGCGAATACCTCTTCACCGTGTCGGAACACGTCTTCAACCCGCCCCCCAAAGTGAAGAGCGGCGTGCTGCGCCTCGTGCGCAACGGAGTGACTGACCTGGGCTGCGACGAAGCCCTATTCAAGAAAGTAGTGAAGACCGCGTTCGGCCAGCGCCGCAAGACCCTGAGAAACTCCCTGGGCTCCCTCATCCCCGCCGGCCACCCCCTGCGCGACCATCACCTCATGAGCGAGCGCCCCGAGCGCCTGAGCGTAGCCCAATTCATAGAACTGACCCGCGCCCTCGAAACCCCCTGACCCCCCGGGCAATAATTAATAAACTCCAAATAATTACCTGGAGGCTTGGATATTAGCGGGAAGAATTGTAACTTTGTAACCACAAAAAATAATCAAAGCCATGATACGTTCAATACCCAATCCCCCCATGAATCGAGATGATGTCGCTCGGTTTCGTGGCAATCTGGAGAAGCATCTCCGGGGGAACTTCAGCGAAGAAGAAAGACATCGGATTGAAGCGCGTCAGGCTCGCACTGACGCCAACGCCAAACGAATAATAGAGAATTGTGGAGGCAAGAACCCCTTACTCGGATATTGATTTTAAAATAAGACAACTGACTGACGCAGACTTTGACACATTGTCTGCGTTTTCATGTGGTGTAGAGGACCTGGATGATTTTTTTCATTATGAGGTAAGAGAGTGTGTGGCTCACCATTATCTCGCGGCCTACTGCGCTTATGAGGATTCGGGGGAGATAATAGCTCTGTTCACGCTTATGAATGATGCGTTGATGATAACGGGGCAGACTGAAAAGGAGGATTTCATAGGTGACCTCAGGCTGGAAACAAGCGAGGATATAGTGGAATTCTTCAATCGCCAGAGTTCATATCCCGCTATTAACATAGGCCCTCTGGGCATTTCGGTGAAGTATCAGAGTCGCGGCATAGGAACAGCTATCGTGGACCTCGTGGCCCACACTTACGCCAACCACACCCAGTCGGGCTGTCAATTCATCACGGTCGATGCTCTGAACAACCCGCGCACTAAGCAGTTCTATCTTGACAATAGCTTTAACTTCCAGACCAACAGGGATTTCTATTCCTCTACACGACGAATGTACCGAATTCTTTGACGAATCCGGCACTTAAATCACAGTTGTTGTTGCGGGGAGATCAGGCGCCCCAGGGGTCGTTGCTGTTGAGCTCCTTGTTCTCGTGCATCACCTGGATTTCGCGCAGCAAGATGCGCTTTATTTCATCCTTGGCCTTGTCATCGAGCAGCGGATAGTCGGGCGCGTCGGCCTTGTCTACCTCGGTTATCTCCGGCGTGGTGAAATAAGCGAAATTCTCACCCGGGAAGCGGCTGCTCAGATACTCGTTCAGCTCCCTTTCGAGGTTTGTCACGGCATCCTCATTCTCCTTTGCCGGCAAAAGATACTTGCGGCTGTCACCAAATGCTATGATATAAAGGCGGTCAGCCTCATTAATTGTTGTGTTCTTCATAATTTTAAATGCTTTTTATATTTTAACACTGACACAGCAATTATAGTTCAGACTATTTTTATTACTTTTGCACAAAATAAATTAATAGGGCGTTTGAATTCAAACACTAAGTAATATACCCATGAGATACCCCCTGTCAGCTATTGCCGCCATGCTACTTCTCGGCTGCGGCGCCACTCAGGCATCATCCATAGGCAAGGTGCGTCAGCTCCTCCCCCCCGCTCCGGCTTCTCAGGTTGGCGCCTGCAATGCCGAAGTGAAGATAGCCACCTCCGCCGGCACACTCGTCATCACCCCCCTCACGGCCGATATCTTCAAGGTCACCACCCTCCCTGCGGCCGGTGACATACCCTCGCTCCCCTCCCAGAGCGCCACGCTCAAGAGCCAGTGCCCCTCTGTGAGCCTCTCAGCCACCTCTGACGCCGTGATTCTCGCCTCCCCTACCACACGTGTGCGTGTAGACCGCGAAACGGGCCTGGTGAGCTTCTATAGCGCCGACGGCACCCTGCTCATAGGCGAACAGGAGGGTGTGGACAACACCAACCGTGAGCTGCGCCGCGCCACATTCCTCAACCCCGGCGCCGGCGACATCTTCTACGGTGCCGGCGAGCGCGGTCACTCCGTGAAGCTCAACGGCGATACACTGCAGATGTATAACCGCCCCACTTACGGCTACGGCGCCGGCGACCCCCGCATCAACCAGATGAACATAACGGTGCCCTATTTCGCCTCTTCGCGCGGCTACGGCATCCTCTTCGACGACCACTCCAAGGCGCGCCTTATCTTAGGCGACACCATAGCCTACGAGAGTGAGTCCCCCGCCTCCCCCCTGTCCTACTATTTCATCAACGGCAACGGATCGCTGGCAGGCGCCACAGCCGGCTACCTCGCCCTCACCGGCCGCCAGGAGCTTCCCCCCTTCTGGACGCTGGGCTACATCACTTCCAAGTATGGCTACCACAATCAGGCCGAAGCTCTCGGCGCCATCGATTCGCTGAAGACTCGCGGCTACCCCGTGGACGGCATGGTGCTCGACCTCTACTGGTATGGTGTGGAGACCGACATGGGGCGCCTCGCCTGGGACCCCAAGCAGTGGCCCGACCACCGCGCCATGATTGATTCCCTCAAGGCGCAGGGAGTGAAGCTCGTGACTATCTCGCAGCCGTTCTTCAACAAGAAGGGGGCCATTGACAACTATAACTATCTGGTCGAGAATGGTCTGACCGTGCGCGATGAGAATGGCGACAACCACGATGTGACCCTTTGGATCGGCGACTCCGGCATGATTGATGTCTCCAACCCCGAGGCCCGTCAGTGGTATTGGGACCACTATAAATCCCTGACCGACGACGGCATAACCGGCTGGTGGGGCGACCTCGGCGAGCCCGAGCAGCACCCCTCGACAATCCGCCACGCCAACGGCATGACGGCCGACCAGTATCACAATGTCTATGGCAACGAGTGGAGCCGCATTATCTACGAAGGCTTCAAGGAGAACTACCCTGACCGCCGACTGATGCTCATGATGCGCGGCGGCACAGCCGGTCTGCAGCGTTACAGCGTGTTCCCCTGGAGCGGCGACGTGGGCCGCAGCTGGCAGGGCCTGCAGGCGCAGGTGCCCATCATGCTCAATTCCGGCCTCTCCGGCCTGGCTTACATGAGCTCCGACATAGGAGGTTTCGCCGTGAACCCCGCCTCACCCACTGACCCCGAGCTCTACGTGCGTTGGCTGCAGATGGGCTCCTTCACCCCTACCCTGCGCACCCACGCGCAGCTCAAACCGGAGCCCTATCACTACCCCGCGCAGGAGCCGATTATCAAGAAATACATAGGCATGCGCTACGAGTGGCTCCCCTACAACTATACGCTCGCATTTGAAAACGCCTCCTACGGCTATCCGCTCGTGCGCCCACTCAATTTCCGCGGCGACAACCCCGGCGAGAAATATGCCGATGTGCGCGACGAGTATCTCTGGGGCGACAATGTGCTCGTGGCTCCCGTGATGACCAAGGGTGCGCGCTCACGCAAGGTGCTCTTCCCCGCCGGCACGTGGATTGACCTCAACAACCCCTCGCTGACCTATAAAGGGGGCACTACCGCCACCGTAAAGGCCCCTCTCGACGTGATGCCTATGTTCGTGCGTCAGGGCTCATTTATCCCCCGCTACACACTTCCCATCGAGAACACCGACCATTACGACCTCTCGGCCCTGACGGTGGACTACTATCCCTCGGCTGAAGAGACTGAGTATGTGCTCTTTGATGATGACCGCAGCAATCCCCGCTCACTGGAGGATGATGACTACCTGCTGACCACCTTCCGCGGCCGCCGTCTTGCCGATGGTTCCGTAGAGGTGAGCATAGCCTCGCAGAAGAACCCCTCCACGCTTGACTGGATGCCCGGCAGCCGCACCATCACCCTGCGCGTGATAGGCCTGACAAAGCGCCCCGCCTCAGTGAAGATAGCCGACGGCGGCGAGCTCGACGACACCCTCGACTACAAGCCGCTCCCCGCCGCCGACCAATCCTGGTCACGCGGCACGCTGACGCTGACAATCCCCTTCACCGGCACCGCCCGGACTCTGGTAATCAAGTAAGAGCAGGGGCTGAAAATTTAGAGAACTCGGAGAGTTCGGAGTAATCGGAGCTCTCCGAGTTATCGCTTGAGCTGGGACTTGGGAGTTTTGGGTGGCTTGGGAGTTCTCGGAGTTCTCGGAGTTCTCCGACCTCACCCAAAACTCCCATAGCTCCCAAAACTCCCATTATTCCCAAGTCCCAGCCCCTGCCAAAAGCTAAGGCTCACTCCGGTAGTCGTAGTTGTCGCGGAGGGCTTCGAAGGCTTCGGGGTGGCTGCGGAGCAGCAAGTCATCGGCTTCGGGGCAGTAGCTGCGGAGCAGGCGGATCGCATCGGGAGCGTGGCCGGGGCGGTAGGGCTCCGGCAGATCCCACACCTTTATTCCCGACTCCCCTTCGCTCTCGGCCAGCGGCAGCCCGAAATGCCGGGCAAGGTTTTCGAGCACCATCCGCGTGGCCCGCTGCTTGCCTTGCAGCGAATAGCCGGCTATGTGAGGGGTGGCGAAAAGGCTTAATTCGAGCTGACGCCTGTCGATGGCTGAGGGTTCCCCCTCCCAGCAGTCCGTTATGAGGCGAATAGAGCCCCTCTCAGCCGCTTTCACCACCGCAGGCGTATCAACTACCGGCCCGCGCGCCGCATTGACGAGAATGGCGCCCTCACGCATCAGAGCCACCTCCCTCTCCCCTATCAGATGAAACGTGGCATCCTCACCGGTGCGTGTCAGCGGCGTGTGAAGGGTCACCACGTCGCATTGCGGCAGCATCTGCTCCAGCGTGAAGTAATCCCCCTCAGCGCCGCTGCGGGCCTTCGGCGGGTCGCATTTCAGCACACGCGCCCCGAGGGCTTCGCCCCATTCGGCCACGATGCTGCCGACATTGCCGTGACCCACCACGCCGATGGTAATCTCGGCGGGATTGATGCGCAGATGCAGCAGACAGCTCCACACGTACTGAGCCACCCCGGGGGCGTTGCAGCCCGGCGAATTGTGGGTGGCGATGCCGCGCGAGGCGCACCAAGGCAGGTCAAATTGGTCCATACCGATGGTGCCGGAGGCTATGAATTGCACTTTCGACTCCCCTAACAGCGGCTCTCCGCAGCGTGTGCGCGTGCGTATCAGCAGCCCGTCAGCCCCCTTCACCGCTTCGGGGGTGATGAGGTCGGGGTGCAGGTATTCTATGTCGCAGAAGGGCTCCAAGCGCCCTTTCAGGAAGGGGATGTAGCTGTCGGCTATGATTTTCATTTTGGGGTTATGGGTTATGGGTGATGGGTTATGGGTTAGGTGTATTGCATCAGGAAGTAGATTAGGAGGTAGGTGGCGGCTACGCAGACGGGGAGTATCCATGCGCGGGGGGAGCGGGACTGGCTGGTGCAGCGGGCGGTCATGAAGCTGAGGCTCATGAAGGCTATCATCAGGTAGGCCGGGAGCCGTTCGGCATCGAATATCATGAAGATTACGGCGGCGAATCCCAGCAGGTTGATGAAGGAGTTGTAGGCGCGCACCTGCACCCCGGCAGGCGGGGTGGTTATGGCGTTGTAGAGCATCATAATCAGTAGTCCCAATGCGGTGACGCCGGCGGTTACGAGTGTCCAGATCAGGTCGGCGGGATTTCCGGAGAGGGCTGTGACCATGTGGGGCGCCTCTATGTGCAATTGGTCGGGGGTGACAAGACCGAGGCCGAGCATTATCCAGTAAGGGGCGGCCAACCCGAGCAGCGATGCCACCACCTCGCGCAGGCGGAACACCTGCACCACGGCCAGCCCGATGAGAAACACCCCCGCAAGCCAGAGGCAGGGGGTCTGAATCATGCTCCCCCACCCCAGGCAGGTGAAGAGCAGAAAGCAGTCGGCGGTGGCGTTGCGCTTGCCGTAGAGCCCGAAGAGCGTGAGGGTGCACCCGAGCGTTATGAGCGCCATAATCACAGCCGGGCTGAAGCCCCGGGTCACTGCCGGCGTGGTGCCGCACATAATCAGCAGCAAGGAGCTGTAGAGCGCACCCGGCAGCATGTTGTAGCGCTTGTTGAGCAGCCAGAGCGCGGCGGCGCTGAGCGCCATGCCAAACATTCCGAAAGCACAGAGCGCGCCGTAAGGGAGCCCCCACTGCGTGGAGGGGAGCACGAGCGTGCCCCCGCCGCAGCTGAAGCCGTGGTCGGAGCCGGAGGCTGACATGATGCTGAGCACCAGCCAGATAAGAAAGGATATGAAGAGGCCCGGCGCACCAGAGCAGATGCGCAGGGCCGGGCTATAAACATTTCTTCGCATCGGGATTACATTGCTTGCAAGTCCCTGGATATGTCGCGGCGGAAATACTTGCCGTCGAAGTCCACACGTTCAGCCTCGGCGAGAGCCTTGGCGGCGGCAGCGGCTATATCGGTCCCGTAGGCAGTGAGCGCCATCACGCGGCCGCCGGCAGTGAGCACATTGCCCTGCTCATCGAGGCGGGTACCGGCGTGGAAACGGAGCACGTCACCCTGCCCGGGGAGCGTCATCATCTTACCCTTCTGATAGTCACCGGGATAGCCGGCAGAGGTAAGCATTACGCTCACAGCGGCGCGCGGATCCTCCTCCACCTGCTTGATGGATAGAGTCTCGTCGGCCACACCTTCGAGCAGGTCCACCAGGTCGCTTTTCAGGCGGGGCATGACAACCTCGGTTTCCGGGTCACCCATGCGCACATTGTATTCTATCACCATCGGGTTACCCTCCACATTGATGAGGCCCAGGAAGATGAAGCCCTTGTAGTGGATGCCCTCGGCCTTGAGACCCTTGAGAGTAGGCTCCACAATGCGCTGCACCACCTTCTCCATGAAGACCTCGTCGGCGAAAGCCACGGGGCTCACGGAGCCCATGCCGCCGGTGTTGGGGCCGGTGTCACCCTCCCCTACTCGCTTGTAGTCCTTGGCTACGGGGAGCAGCTTGTAGTCCTCGCCGTCGGTCACCACGAACACCGAGCACTCGATGCCGCTGAGGAACTCCTCGATTACCACCGTGGCCGAAGCGCTGCCGAACATGCCTGAGAGCATGTCAGAGAGTGTGTCCTTGGCGTCGGCCAGAGAGTCGAGGATAATCACACCTTTGCCGGCAGCCAGGCCGTCGGCCTTGAGCACGTAAGGTGGCTGCAGGCTCTCCAGGAAGTGCATGCCCTGCTCCAGAGTCTCCTCGGTCACGCTCATGAAGCGCGCCGTGGGGATGCCGTGGCGTACCATGAATTCCTTGGCAAACTCCTTGCTACCCTCCAGGCGGGCGCCGTCGGCCTTGGGGCCTATCACCTTCACCTCGGAGTCAGCGAAGAAGTCGGCAATGCCGCCAACAAGAGGATTCTCGGGGCCCACCACAATCATGTCGATGTTCTTCTCCTCCACGAAATTCTTCACAGCGGGGAAGTCCATGGGGTCGAGAGCCACGCGAGTTCCGTAAGGGGCAGCGTTGCCGGGGGCTACATAGAGAGTGTCGAGGCGGGGAGAACGGGATATTTTCCAGGCCATGGCACATTCGCGGCCACCTGACCCGAGAAGCAATATGTTGATTTTTTCTTTCATAATCAGTTAGGGTTATCGCAGCACAGATGCGGCGGAGGTCAATCTTCAGAGGCTTTTTTCCAGCCCTTGCGCTGGCGCATCACAGGCGCTGTCTTGCGCTCGCCGAAGCTGATTTCGCGCTCGCCGTCAATGCTCGGACTCTTGGGCATGAAAGCCTTTGACTCGTGGCGGCGTGCAGACTCCTGGCGGCGGGGTTTTTCGTCGCGGAAACGCTTGTCGTCGTGGTGTCCTTTCCCCTCATGGCGCTTCTTATCAAAGCGGGGGCGGCCGTCGGTGCGGCGGGCATCCTCGCGGCGATCAGACTTAAACTCGCGGCGCTCCTGAGTGCGGCGCTTGTCGCTCACGGCTTTCTTCTTGCCGCCAAAAGTGCGGGTCTCGGCCTTCCACTCGCGGTCAGACAGGTGCTTGGTCTTGGGCTTGGCATCGCGCTCGAAGTCATCGTTGCCCACGCTGCCACCCTGCTCGCGGAAGGCGGCGTAGGAGCCGTCGAACAGCACATACTCGCGCAACTCACACTCCAGCTTGCCGTTGAGTATGGGATACTTCACGCTTGCCTTCAGGCCGATTTCGCGGAAGTGCTCATCCTTGTAGCCCAGAATCCAGGCGTGGTAGCCCTGGAAATAGTGCTTGAGAGTGAATCCGAGCTGCTTGTAGAGCCCTTCGAGGTCGCCGGGGCGCAGGCGTTCGCCGTAAGGGGGATTGGTTATGAGCATAGCCTCCAGCGGGGGCTCGGTCCAGTCCTGCATGGGTTTGCACTCCACGCTGACCCATTCCTCCACGCCGGCGCTCTTGATGTTCTTGCGGCTGATTTCCATGGCCTCGCGGGCTATGTCGCCGCCATAGATTCTACATTTGGGGGTGCGCTCCTCGCTGTCATCGTTGTAGAGCTCCTCGAAGAGCTCCTTGTCGAAGTCGGGCCAGGTCTCAAAGGCGAAGTTAGAGCGGAAAATGCCGGGATTGATGTTGGCGGCAATCAGGGCTGCCTCAATCAGGAAAGTGCCGGAGCCGCACATGGGGTCGACCAGGTCGCAGTCCCCGCGCCATCCGGTCTTGAGCAGGATGCCGGCAGCCAGGGCCTCGTTGAGCGGGGCTTCGGTCTGCACGGTGCGGTAGCCGCGGCGCGACAGGGGTTCGCCCGAGGAGTCGAGCGAGATGGTCACGCGGTCACCCAGGATGTGGACATTGAGCTGCACGTCGGCGCCATTGAGGCGGATTGAAGGGCGCTTGCCATATTTATCGTTGAAGTAGTCGGCAATTCCGTCTTTCACTCTGTAAGTCACAAACTTAGAGTGAGTGAACTCAGCGGAGTTGACCGTAGAGTCAATGGCGAAAGTCTTTTCGGGGGTCAGGAGAGTGTCCCACTCGAAATCGCGCACGAAGTCATAGAGCTCATCGGGGTTGGCGGCGGTGAACTTAGCTATGGGTTTGAGAATACGCAGGGCGGTTCTCAGGCAGAGATTGGCGCGATAAAGCAGGCGCTTGTCGCCGCGGAAGGAGACCATGCGGCGACCGGTCTGCACATCTTCGGCACCGAGCTCAATCAGCTCGTCGCGCAGTACATCTTCAAGACCCTGAAAGGTCTTTGCAACCATTTCAAATTTTTCCATTCTTAGAGTGATTGGGAGTTTTGGGTTTTAGAGCTGGGGGCTTGGGAGTAATGGGAGTTTTGGGAGCTATGGGAGTTTTGGGAGTTCTCCGAGTTCTCCGAGTTCTCCGAGTTCTCCGAGAACTCCGAGGGCCTAAAACCTAAAACCTAAAAAGTAATTGTGCTGCCGGATTCGGCCGGAGAGTCGGTGGAGCGTTCCGCGGCTTTGGCTGCGGCATCGTTTTCGGTGCGCACACCCTGACCTATGGAGCGTATGTGGTCCTTCAGGCGTATGTCGCGCCCGTAGGCCGGATTCTTTTCAAAGAGGTAGATTACCTCGTCGTCGTCAAACTGCGAGGGCTTGAGCACCACGTATTTGGCGCGGGCCATGGCCTGTTCGTGGTCGGCCATTTTGCCCGGACCATACTGGTCCTCGATTTTGGTGCGGGCGGCGTTGATGTCTTCCGCAGGGGTGGCCACACGGGTGTCCTCCTTGCCGGGAGCCGCGGGGAAGATTATTGAGCCGCTGCCCACACCCTTGCCCTCCTTGTCGGCGGAGCCTTCGGAGATGGTTATGTCGAAACCGGAGGCGAGGATGGTCATTTTCACCCCTTCGCCCAGCGATTCGTCGAAGCAGTTACCCCACTTCACGTCGATTTTGGGGTTGAGGTTGGCAGAGAACTGCGTGATTTCGTTCATCTCGGCCATGCTGACCACATTCTTGGCCTTAGGATTGAAGTAGAGATAGAAGAGCAGACGCTTGGAGCTCTTGATGTCGGCATTGCGGAGCAGGGGAGAGTGGAGCGCATCCTGAATGGCGTTGGTCACACGATGCTCACCCTCGCCGTAGCCGGTAGAGATAATGGCTGTGGAGCTCTGCTGGAGTGTGGTCTTCACGTCATTGAAGTCAGCGTTGATATAGCCGTTGGTGTTGATGATTTCGGCTATGGAGCGAGTGGCGTTGGCCAGCGTGTCGTCGGCCTTTTCAAAGGCGTTGAGCAGATTCAGGTCCGGATAGATTTCCGTCAGTCGCTCGTTGACCACTATTAGCAGCGTGTCCACATGCTTGCGCATCTCCTCGGCGCCCTTGAGGGCCTTGAGAATCTTGCGCTCACCCTCGAAGAAGAAGGGGATGGTGACGATTCCCACCGTGAGTATACCCATCTCCTGAGCCACCTGAGCCACGATAGGCGCGGCGCCTGTGCCTGTGCCACCACCCATGCCGGCGGTGATGAACACCATGCGGGTATCGTCGCCCAGCTCGCGGCGAATCTCCTCGCGCGAAGCCTCGGCGGCCTGGCTGCCCAGCTCCGGATTGTCGCCGGCGCCCAGGCCGTGGGTTATGTCGTAGCCCAGGATTATGCGGTTGGGAATCTGCAACTTGCGCAGCGAGTGCATGTCAGTGTTGCAGACCAGGAAGGTCACATTCTCGATTCCCTGCTTAAACAGGTAGTTGGCGGCATTGCAGCCACCGCCGCCCACACCAATAACCTTGATGATAGGGGGGAAGTTGCCCTCTTCCAGGGGATCGGACTGAAAGGCCTCGGGGTTCTGTATGTTGTCGGTCATGGTTGTTCGGAGTTAATTAAATTCAGAGTCATCATCGTCATCGTCAGAGGTGTCGCCCCACCAGGAGGCGAGCTTGCCTGACAGGTTGGAGAAGAATGTGGAGCGTTTGCGCCCCTCGTCGTCGCGGCGGCGCTTGCGTGGCTTCTCCTCCTCGTCGGCCTCCTCCTCGACATAGTCGCCTACGGGGAGCTCCTCTTTCACGGGAATCTCCAGGCAGTCGGGCGCGGTTATCTTGTTGCCGGCGTTCATGATGGCAGCCACCTCGATGATTTCGTAGGTGGGCGCCTTGGTGTCTTCCACGGTGACGGAAGAGGGGAGAGCTCCGCGGCGCACGGGCAGGTTGCTCTTGCGCTTGAGCAGCTCGGTGAGGCGGTTGAGATTGAAGCCACCCCCTATGGTGATGATGCCGCCGGGGAGCTGCATGTCCTGAATACCGGCGTAGTTCACCTGTTCGATGATGTTGGCCACAATCTCCTCGGCGCGTGCCACCACGAGGTTGGACACATCAGAGAGCTTCACGCCGTCGAGATTGAGCGACGAGGGGTTGTCGCCGGCTATTGCGCAGCCGGAAGTGGTCTTGATTTCCTCGGCGCGCTCCTCGAGCACATTGAGGGTGGTAATGTCGGTGGTTATGTTGCGGCCACCCATGGGGAGCACCGCCAGATAGCGCAGGCCCCCACCGCGGTAGATTGCCACCGTGGTGGTCTCGGCGCCGAGGTCCACGAGCATGCAGCCCAGGCGCTTCTCTTCGGGGGAGAGGATGAGGTCGGCCACAGCCAGCGGAGTCACCACGAGGCCGGCAATGCTCACACCCACCTTGTCGCGCACCACGCGCTCCAAGTGCTTGCGCAGCAGCGGACGGGCCGCTATGAGCTGGTAGTGCACGCGGATTGATGAGCCGAAAGTGCCAATGGCAGAGCGGGTTTCTACCTTGTTGACATGATAGGTGGCCGGCACGGCCTCGATTACCTCGAGCGAGGAGTCGATGTGAGAGTGCAGGGCGTCGCTCTGCAGATTGTTCAGGATTTCTTCAGTAATCTCCGTGTCTTCCGGGAGATTGCGTGCCACTTCGCGGGGCACATTGCGCAGGGAGCGCCCTGCCAGGCCCACGTAGGCGTATTTCAGTTTGCGGGGAGCCACGCCTGTGCGGCGCTCAATGCGGGCTATGAGGCGGTTGACAATGGCGGCGGTTTCCTCCACGTTGTGGATGACACCGTGGCAGACACATTCCACCATGTGCTCCTGCTCTACAGCCACTATGGACAGACGTCCGCCGGAGCCGGCGCGCCCTATGGCTACTGTTATCTTGCTGCTGCCTATCTCGATGGCAGCTATATATTTTTCCTGACTCATGCTGGTGTTGGTTTTAAGGATTTTTGGGAGAGGGTTTGGTGGCCGGCTCGGGAGCGGGGGTGTCCGCGGCGGGCGCCGGCTCGGGGAGATCGGCTATCGGCTCGGTCTGCTGCAGGGCTATTGCCTCTTCGGGGTCCGGGTCGGGGTCGTCAAAGTCTGTGGAGTGCTTGCGTCGCTGCTTGTCGGCGCGCGTGGCCACAATCTGGCCGCGATACTTCACCGAGATAGTGTCGTAAGCGCCCCAGCCCTTCTGCGGCATCACTTTGCGGTAGAAGAGGGTGAGGTTGGCAAGCTTTTCGTCGAGACGGCTTGTGTCGCCGATGTTTATGACATGTCCGCGTATGCGGGGAATGAGCAGAATATTGTTGGGGGAGCGGTACTCAATCATAGACACGAGTGAGCGCATGAGTGAGTCGGAGGCAATCTTGCGCACCACGGGCAGCGCCAGGCGCGCCGGCATGCGGGAGTTGAAGTCGCCGCTCACCACGGGGAGGTCTATGAAGTATTCGGAGTGGGCGTCGAGGCGCTTCCCCTCCTTGTTGATGTAGTAGGTGCCTGAGGGGGTGAAGATGCGCGCTTCGGGCACTATGGGGGTGACGCGCACGAGCAGGTAGCCGTCGGAGGTGATTACGCACTCGGCATCTTCAAAGTTGTTGACGGTGCGCAGGTGCTTCTCCAGCGCTTCGGTGTTGAGCGAGGTCAGGGGCATTCCTGCGGCGCGCGAGGGGAGGAGTCCGAGTTCGCGTTCCACGGCTTTGGGGGTGAGTATGGCGGGCATGCCGTCGGCCGACGGCTGCACCTCGATTCTGAGCCCTTTGCAGGAACGAGAGCGCACCTCAGAGGCCGCCCATGCAGCCATAAAGACCGCGTAGGCGAGCAATCCTATGAGCAGGAGCCATTTGCCAATCGTGCGCTTCATTCCTTCAGATTTTCAATGTAGTCAGCCCCGGCCGCCGGTCTGTTTCGCCAGCAGCAGAGCCTTGATTTCGGGGAGCAGCACATTGATGTCGGCTGCCCCCAGGGTCATTAAGATTTCAAAATTACTGTTTTTTACCAACGTGAGCAAATCTTTTCGCTCGATTACGGAAATTTTTTCGCTTTTCACGTCGCGGGCTATAATCTCGGAGGTCACGCCGGGGAGGGGAAGCTCGCGCGCAGGGTAGATTTCGCAGAGTATCACGTCGGGAGCTGCTGAGAGTGCTTCGGCAAATTCGGGAGCGAAGTCGCGGGTGCGGGTGTAGAGGTGCGGCTGGAACACTACGGTCAGTCTCCGGCCGGGCCAGAGCTTCTTGACCCCTTCGATCGAGGCGCGCACCTCGGCGGGGGAGTGGGCGTAGTCGTCGATCAGGATGGTGCCGCGACCGGAGGGGTAATCCTCGTCGCGGAGCCAGATTTCAAAGCGGCGCTTGGGGCCCATGAAGCTCTTCAAGCCGCTGCGCACCTCCTGCTCCGTGGCGCCGCTCAGCAGGGAGGCGGCGGCAGCTGCCACAGCGTTGTCCACGTTGATTTCCACCGGCACGCCGAGCTCCAGGTCGCGGATGGTCCCCTCGGGGGTGACCAGGTCGAAGTAGAGGTGCCCCTCGGGATGACGCAGGTTTTCAGCATGATAGGCAGCCTGCGGGTCGCGGGCGGAGTAGGTGAGTGTGGTCACCCCCTCGGCGCAGCGGGGGTGGAGCTTAAGGCCGGAGTGGAGCAGCAGGTAGCCCCCGGGGCGGATGAGGGAGGTGAAGTGGGCGAAGCCCTCGAGATAGCCGGCTTCGTCGCCGTAGATGTCGAGATGGTCGGGGTCCACACTGGTCACTACGGCTATGTGGGGAGTGAGGTGATGGAAGGAGCGGTCATATTCGTCGGCCTCCACTACGGCTACTTTCGAGTGGTCGCAGAGCAGGAGATTGGTGTCGTAGTTGCGCAGAATCCCCCCGAGGAAGGCGTTGCAGCCCACGTGGCCGGAGTAGAGGATGTGGGCTATCATGGAGCTTGTGGTGGTCTTGCCGTGGGAGCCGGCCACGCAGATGGCTTCGGTGTGGCGCGTGATGCGTCCGAGCAGCGCCGCGCGCTTGATTACTTCGAAACCGGAGTCGCGGAAGAAGCTGAGAATACGGTTGTCGGCGGGGACGGCCGGGGTGTAGACCACCAGCGTGTCGTCGGGGTTGCGAAAGGGGAGGGGTATCTCCATTTCGTCATCGGCGTAGGTGACCTGAGCCCCTTCGGCTTCCAGAGCGTGGGTGAGGTCGGAGGGGGTGCGGTCGTAGCCGGCCACTGCTGCCCCCTTGAGCATATAGTAACGGGCGAGGTTGGCCATGCCTATGCCACCTATGCCCACGAAGTAGACTTGCTTTTCCATGTTGAGTGTCAGTGCTTTGCGGTAAGTTTGTCAATCTCGTCGGCTATCACGCGGGCGGAATCGGGCAGGGCGAGCTGTCGGATTTCTTGCTGCATGTCCCGGCGTGCGGCGGGGGCGCGCATGAGTTTAAGAATGGCGGGCACGAGCTCCCGGCGCGCCTCGGCGTCGGGCACGAGCAGGGCGGCGCCGCGTGTTGAGAGGGCGCGGGCGTTGTGGGTCTGATGGTCTTCGGCCACATTGGGGCTGGGCACCAGTATGCAGGGTTTGCCCAGCAGCTCAAGTTCGCTGATGGAGCCTGCGCCGGCGCGGCTCACCACGAGGTCTGCGGCGGCGTAGGCGGCGGCCATGTCGGCTATGAAGGGGGTCACGACCATCCCTTTCATCCCCTTGGCGGCGCGGATGCCGGTGTCGGCGTAGCCCTTGCCTGTCTGCCAGATTACCTGCACGCCGGCGTCGGCGAGCTGCTGCAGCCCGGCGTGGATGCTTTCGTTGATGGTGCGGGCGCCCAGCGAGCCGCCGACCACGAGCAGTGTGGGTCGCTCGGGCTCCAGGCCGAATGTGCGGCGTGCCTCGCCGGGGGTCAGCTTGTTTTCAAGCAGGGCGGGGCGCACGGGGTTGCCGGTGAGCATAATCTTGTCGGCGGGGAAGTAGCGGTCCATGTTCTCGTAGGCCACGCATATCTTCTCGGCGCGCTTGGCCAGCAGCTTGTTGGTCACTCCGGCGTAGCTGTTCTGCTCCTGTAGCAGGGTGGGTATGCCGAGGCGCTGAGCGGCTTTGAGGGTGGGTCCGGAGGCGTAGCCACCCACGCCGATTACGGCGTCGGGGTGGAAGTCGCGCACGATGCGTCGCGCCATCTTCAGCGACTTGCGCAGCTTCAGCAGCACGGAGAAATTCTTCAGCAGGTTCTTGCGGTTGAAGCCTGCCACGGGTAGCCCCTCGATGCGGAAGCCTGCGGCGGGCACTTTCTCCATCTCCATGCGCCCCTGAGCGCCTACGAAGAGGATTTCGCAGTCCTTGTGGCGGCGTTTGAGCTCGGTGGCTATGGAGAGAGCGGGGAAGATGTGGCCGCCGGTGCCTCCGCCGCTTACTATAAATTTCTTTTTCGTCATGGTCTGTCGGGTCATTAGGGGGTTACTCATCGAGTGAGGAGTAGGTGAGCTGAGTGGGGTTGATGTTAGCGTCGCCGCCATCGTCGAGTTGCTCCTTGAGGCGTGCGTTTTCATCACCCTTCTTGCGCTCCTGCACGGCGTATTTGCTCACGGAGAGCATCATGCCCATGGCTGCGCTCATCACGATAATCGATGTGCCACCCTTGCTGATGAAGGGTAGCGGCTGTCCGGAGACGGGCATGAGGCCCGTGACGATGAACATGTGTATGAGCGCCTGCGTGACTATCAGAGCCGCGCAGCCCATGATGAGCAGGGCGGGGAATGCCTTGCGGCATTTGGCGGCAATGATGCCTGCGCGGGCCACGAGGCAGAGGTAGAGCACGAGCAGGATTATGCCACCTACGAAGCCTGTGTCCTCCACGATGATGGAGTAGATATAGTCGGAGAAAGCGAGGGGGAGGCGAGCGCTTTCGCGCGAATTGCCGGGGCCGTTGCCGAGCACGCCGCCGTGGGCCTGCGCTATTTTGGCGAAGATTACCTGGCGGTTCTCGTCGTTTACGGGGTCGTCGGGGTTCACGCCCTCGAGGAAGGCTGATATGCGCCCTTTACGCAGGCCGTCGCGGTTCACGTTCTTGGGGTCTTTCTGCTCCACCTGAGCCACGAGGTCGGCAGTGCCGGTGGCTGCGTCAGCGTCGGAGTGGTCGCTGAATTTCGCGAAGTAGACCACGGCTGCCACTACTAAGATGAGCAGGGTCACTACGCCCATTTTGCGCCACTGTGTGCCGCCGATGATGAGCATGGTGTAGCCCACGATGCCGAGCAGGGCGGTGTTGGTGAAGCCGTTTTTGTAGAGCAGCACGGCGAAGAGGCCTATGATGGCCAGCGAGATGATGATGCCGCGATTGTCCACACCGTGGCGCATCTGGTGCTTCGACATGACTTTGGCGAGCACGAGGACCACTGCGAGTTTGGCTATCTCAGGGGGCTGGATGGTGATGCCGGCAAAGCGGATGGCTCGCATGGCGCCGTTGATGTTCACACCGAACAGGGTGGCGTAGATAACCAGCCCCACGGATAGGAACATGAAGGCCCAGGCGCATTTGCGGAAGTATTTGTAGTGAATGTTCTGGAACAGGAGCACCAGGCCGAGGCCGAGGGCGAGGAAGGTGACGTGGGTCACCAGGGGTGAGTAGACGTTGTCGTCCTTCACCTCGGTAGATGATGCGCTGTAGAGCTCGATAACGGAAAAAATGAGGAGCATGATGTATATGCCCCAGAGGTAGCGGTCGGAGCGCAGCAGCCTCTTCCCCTGCAGCGCGGCTTTGCGCATTTCGGTGTCGGAGGCTACGGGCTGACCGTCGATGGTGCGTTGGATTTGCAGTTCAGGCATTTTTAGAGAAGGGGGAGGGTCTTGGGAGATTTGGGAGGTTTGGGAGATATGGGAATTTTGGGGGAACTTCAGAGCTGGGCTAAAACGGCCTCTTTGAAGCGTTGGCCGCGGTCTATGTAGCTCTTGAACAGGTCGAAGCTGGCGCAGCAGGGGGAGAGGAGCACTGTGTCGCCGGGGCGGGCGGCGGCGCGGCATGCCTGCAGGGCGTCGGCGAGGCTGGAGGTGTCGGCCACTTCGAAACCGTGGGTGCGGCAGAAGTCCACTATCTTGCGGTTGTCGGCGCCCATGGCTACCACGGAGCGCACTTTCTGCTTCATGAAGGTGAGGATTTCGGTGTAGTCGTTGCCCTTGTCGGTGCCTCCGAGAATGAGCACTGTGGGGCGCGTCATGCTCTCGAGGGCGTAGTAGGTGGAGGCTACGTTGGTGGCTTTGGAGTCGTTGATGTATTGCACGCCGTCGATTTCGGCCACATGCTCGAGGCGGTGTTCCACGGCCTTGAAGCTTGCCAGCGCTTCGCGGATGAGTTTGGGCTCCACTCCCATGCGTGTGGCGGCTATGGCGGCTGCCATCGAGTTGTAGAGGTTGTGCAGCCCCTTGAGCGACATTTCGGCGCGGGGCATGGACCAGGCTGAGCCGGAGGTGGCTATCTGCATTACGTCCCCCTCAAGCCACGCGGCGCTTTCCAGGGTGCGCTTCACGCCGAAGGGGAGGCGGGTGGCGCCTATGTCGGTGCGCTCTATGGTCTGCATGCTCACGGGGTCTTCCTGCCAGTAGATGAAGGCATCCGTAGCGCGCTGATTGCGGGTGATGCGCAGCTTGGAGTCGGCGTAGAGTTCCATGCGGTGGTCGTAGCGGTCGAGGTGGTCGGGGGTGATGTTCATCAGTATGGCTATGTCGGCGCGGAAGTCATACATGTTGTCGAGCTGGAAGGAGCTGAGTTCCACGACGTAGATGTCGTGAGGGTCGCGCGCCACCTGCATTGCGAGCGAGTCGCCGACGTTGCCTGCCATGGAGGCATCCAGGCCGGCGTGGGTGAGGATGTGGTGGAGCAGGGTAGTGGTGGTGGTTTTGCCGTTGGAGCCGGTGATGCAGAGCATCTTGGCGTCGGTGTATCGGCCGGCAAATTCTATCTCGGAGAGGACGGGGATGCCCGCCTCCATGGCGCGGACTATGATGGGTGCGGTCGGGGGTATGCCGGGGCTTTTTATGATTATGTCGGCGCTGAGCACACGGCTCTCGGTGTGGGGTGTGCCTGATTCGTAGGCTATCTGCTCACGGTCCAGGATTTCGCGGTATTTGGGGGCGAGGTTGCCGGTGTCGGAGAGGAAGACGTCGAAGCCTTTGTCCTTGGCGAGAACGGCGGCGCCGGTGCCGCTTTCTCCGCCACCTAATATAGCTATTTTCTTCATGTTTAGCGTACTTTAAGGGTTATGAAAGTGATGGCGGCCAGCAGCAGGGCTACTATCCAGAAGCGGGTCACGATTTTCGGTTCGGGGATGGGTCGCTTCGGGAAGTTGAGCAGCGCCTGGATTGAGGGGTCGCCGGCCTTCTGGAAGTGATGGTGGAGGGGTGTCATCTTGAAGATTCGGCGCCCCTGGCCATATTTGCGCTTGGTGAGCTTGAAGTAGCTGACCTGCAGGAGCACGGAGAGATCTTCGAGGAAGAAGGTGAGGCAGAGCACGGGAATCAGTAGCTCTTTGCGTATGAGAATGGCGAAGACTGCGAGAATGCCGCCGAGGGTGAGCGAGCCGGTGTCGCCCATGAATACCTGCGCCGGGTAGGCGTTATACCAGAGGAAGCCTACGAGGGCCCCCATGAAGGCGCCGGCGTAGACCACGAGCTCCGAGGAGCCGGGTATGTACATGATATTCAGGTAGGAGGAGTAGATTACGTTGCCTCCGAGGTAGGCCATGATGGCGAGCGCCAGGCCTATGATGGCCGAGGTACCGGCAGCCAGGCCGTCGAGGCCGTCGGTGAGGTTGGCGCCGTTGCTCACGGCTGTGACCACCAGGATTACTACGAAGACGAAGACGAGCCAGCCGGCTGTCTTGGCGGCTTCCTTGTCGGAGATCCAGGAGGTGAGCTTCTCGTAGTTGAAGTTGTTGTTCTTCACGAAGGGGATGGTGGTCTGCGGAGTTTTCTGCAGCGTGCCTTCGTGGATAATCTCCACTTCATGGGCCCCTTCGCGGATCACTTCGTGGTTCTCCTGCATGACAATAGCCGGGGAGAGCCACATGGTTATGCCCACTATGAGGCCGAGACCCACCTGTCCGGTTATCTTGTACTTACCCTTGAGGCCCTCCTTGTTGTGGTACTTGAGCTTGCGGTAGTCGTCAAGAAAGCCTATGGCACCCATCCAGACGGTGGCTATGAGCATTAGAATCATGTAGACATTGTCAAGGTTTCCGAGCAGCAGGCATGGCACGAGGATGGAGATGATTATGATGATGCCACCCATTGTGGGTGTGCCTTTTTTGCTCATCTGCCCCTCGAGGCCGAGGTCGCGCACGATTTCGCCTACCTGGAGCAGCTGGAGGCGGTCGATGATTTTTCGGCCCGCCACCAGAGCAATAATCAGCGCCAGCGCGAAGGCTATGCCGGTGCGGAAGGTGATGTAGTACATAAGCCCGGAGCCGGGCACGTCAACGGAGAGATTGCGGAACAGCTGGTAAAACATAGATGTGGACTTGGGTTATAATGGAGATGAGAGAGCGGCTCTCAGCAGGGGAGTCAGAGCTCTTTGAAGTATTCAGAGAGCACTTCGCGGTCGTCGAAGTGATGGCGTATGCCGTTGATTTCCTGGTAGGTTTCGTGTCCTTTGCCGGCCACGAGCACCACGGAGCCGGGAGTGGCCAGGGAGCAGGCGGTGCGTATGGCTTCGCGGCGGTTGGTGATGCAGAGAGTCATGGGCTTATGCTCGGGGAGTAGCCCGCTCTTCATCTCCTCGATTATGGCGTCGGGGTCCTCGGTGCGGGGATTGTCGGAGGTGAGGATGAGTCGGTCGGAGCGCTTGGCGGCTTCGAGAGCCATCATTGGGCGCTTGCCGTGGTCGCGGTCGCCGCCGCAGCCCACCACGGTGATGATTTCACCCTCGGAGCCCACGATTTCGCGTATGGTGGAGAGCACGTTGACAAGCGCGTCGGGGGTATGGGCGTAGTCCACAATGGCGGTGAAGCCTGTGGGGGAGTGGAGGGTCTGGAAGCGTCCGGCCACGGGGACGAGGCGGCTCATGTTGACGAGTACCTCCTCCTGTGGGAAGCCGGTGAGGATTGATGCGCCGTAGACGGCTGTGAGGTTGTAGGCGTTGAAGAGGCCCGTGAACATCACCTCCATCTCGCGGCCATTTATTGAGAGCAGCGTGCCGTCCAGGCGTGTCTCGAGCACCTTGCAGCGGAAGTCGGCGCCGGTGCGCAGCGAGTAGGTGTATTTTGCCGCCTTGGTGTTCTGGAGCATGTAGGCTCCGGCCTTATCGTCCTCATTGACAAGGGCGAAGGCGTCGTCGGGCAGAGAGTCGAAGAAGAGTTTCTTGGCGTCCATGTAGTTCTGCACGGTGCCGTGGTAGTCGAGGTGGTCGCGGGTGAGGTTTGAGAATACACCCCCCTTGAAGCGCAGTCCGGCAATGCGTCGCTGCGAGCAGGCGTGGGAGCTGACCTCCATGAAGGCGTAGTCGCAGCCGGCCTCGACCATGCGCGCGAGCAGGGCGTTGAGGGTGAGAGGATCGGGGGTGGTGTGGGTGGTGGGAATGGCTTCGCTGTCCACATAGTTGCAGACGGTGCTGAGCAGGCCGGCTTTGTAGCCGAGCGAGCGTGCCATCTCGTAGAGGAGGGTGGCGGTGGTGGTTTTGCCGTTGGTGCCGGTCACGCCCACGAGCGAGAGCTGGCGCGAGGGGTGGCCATACCAGGCGGAGGCGAGGCGTCCGAGGGCTTCGGCGCTGTCGGCCACGCGGATGTAGGTGACCCCCTGGCGTATGGCTGCGGGAAGCTGTTCGCAGACTATGGCGCCTACGTTGCCGGAGGCCACTACGGGTATGTATTTGTGGCCGTCGGTGGTGACGCCGCGCACGGCCACGAACATGCCCTGGGGCTGCACCTTGCGGGAATCGGCCTCCAGGCTGTGTATGTTTTTGTCGGTGTCGCCGATGACTTCGAGCGCACCGATTTCTTTAAGCAGATTGGATAGTTTGTGTATCATGGGTTCAGGCTTTTTTTATGTTGTGATAGGTTTATTTCCATTGTAGTCTGAGTTTTACGGGTGAGCCTTTGGCTATTTTTGTGCCGGGGGCGGGGATTGAAGCGGCCACGTAGCCGGAGCCTTCGACAGCGCTTACGTTGAGGCCCGATTTCTCGAGCAGGGCTATGGCCGCGGGCAGGTCCAGGCCGCGCACGTCGGGCACGAAGCCTTTGGTGACGCCCGCCTCCGGAGCCTGGAATTTGCGGGCACCTTTCAGGCCGAGCTTCTCCACCAGGTTGCTGATGTAGTTCTTGGCGGCGGCGTAGAGGTGAGGTGCCTTGGGGGCGTCGGTGGCGGAGTAGGGGAGAGGGTCGGTGAGCAGTCCGCGGGCGAAGAGCTTGAGGGCCACATTGAGCAGCACCTTGCCGGAGCCGCGTGCGGCCGATGTGCTACCCGCGGGGGCTGTCATGAGCACCATGCAGGAGTAGCGCGGGTTTTCGTAGGGGAAGAACCCGGCGAATGCGAAGCGGCGCTTGGAGTTGTCGTAGGCGTGGGTGTGCTCGTAGTCGTAGGGGATGGCGGTGCCGGTCTTTCCGCAGACGGTGACGCGGTCATCCTGGAGGGCGCGGGCAGTGCCGCGCTTGTCCCACACCACGTCGTAGAGACACTCCTTGACCTGCTGCGCGGTCTTTTCGGAGCAGAGGGGATCGCGGATGTAGCTGACGGGGAGGATGGAGTCATGCCCCTCTCCGTCGCGCAGTGCGCGGACTATGTGGGGGCGCACGTAGCGACCCTTGTTGGCTATGGCGTTGTAGTAGGAGAGGGTGTAAAGTGGCGGAATTTCAGTGTTGTAGCCGTAGGCCTGACGGGCGAGGTCGAGGTGACGGGCAGTCATGGTTATGGGTGCGCCGGTCTTGGGGTGGGTGGCGTAGAGAATGGGCACTCGGGGTAGCTGCTCGCCCCCTATGCCGGAGTTCATGCGCTCGAAGAAGCCTATGGAGGCGAGTCGGTCGCGGTATTTTTCGGGGTGCTCGCGGTAGCCGCGGAAGATTACGCGGGCTATGCCGGTGTTGGAGCTGGTGGCTATAATCTGGCGCATGGTCTTACGTCCGCCGCCGGCGTGGTCGGAGGTGCGCATGAAGGGTGAGCAGTCCTCTGTGTCGGTGTTGTGGCGCACGAGTCCATCCTCAAATGCCACCATGAGGGCTATTGGCTTCATGACGGAGCCGGGCTCAAAGGGCTGGAGGGCTCGGTTCATGGCCTCCTCGTAGCGGCCTGTCTCGGGGTTTCGCTCCACGTTGGAGATGGCTTTGATTTCGCCGGTGGCTACCTCCATTACTATTGCTGTGCCCCAGTCGGCACGCACGGAGTCGCACATGTTGAGGAGCTCCTCTTCGAGTATGTCCTGGATGTCTATATCTATGGTGGAGAGGATGTCGTAGCCGCGCACGGGGGGCACGTCCACCCAGTTGGCGAAGCCGTTGTTCATGGCCACTTTCTTGGCGCGTCCGGGCTTGCCGTAGAGCAGGGAGTCGAGGGCTTTTTCCAGGCCTGCGTAGCCGGTGATTCGGCGTGTGGCGCTGTCTTCGTAGACTCGGCCTATGCTCAGGCGTGCCATGTCGCCGAAGGGGTAGATGCGCACTACGTGGTCCTCGGCGTAGACGGGGCATCCGCGCCCTTTGGCTTTGATGGAGCCGAAGAAGGGCCATTGGCGTATTCTCTCCCACTCCTCTTTGGTGAGCTTAAGGCCGATTTTGGCCGTCTTGCGGCGCTCGTTCTGGGGCTTGGCAAACTCGTTGCGGAAGAGGGTGTGCCAGGAGTAGCGCGCCATGGAGTCGGCGTTTTCGCGTATGAATTTGTTGCGGGGATAGTGAGTGTCGAGGGAGTCGGCCAGGGAGTCGAGCATGCGCCATTTCTCGGCGTCGAGGCGGCTGCCTACGAGGCGGGGGTGGCGCATGTCGAGGCGTACGTCGTAGAGGGTCTGGTTGCAGGCCAGAATGTTGCCGTTGGCAGCCAGGATGTTGCCACGCTCCGGGGCGAGGGGCACGGTCTTCTGCATCTCCTTGGCGGCGCGGGCGTTCCAGGCGGGAGCCTCGATTATGGTAGTGTAGGAGAGTTTGGCTATGACGGCACCTGCGCCGAGCAGGAAGGCCACTACGATTACGGCGTAGCGCGCCATTATGTGCTGGCGGTTGTTGAGCTTCTTTTTCTTGCGGTTTCTGCGTGGTGGAGCGGCAGAGGCGCGTCGTTGGTTATTGGTGGGCATAGGCGATGAAGTCAGTAGTCGGTTATTCGTAAAGCACAAACGGTGGTTGCTCCTGGTAGTCGAGGTCCAGGTGGTTGGCGCGCAGCAGGCGGCGCATTTCGTTTTCGCGGATGAGGCTCATGTAGCGTGCCTTGCAGCTTATCTGGTCGCTTTTGGCTATGGACAGCTGTGTCTCCAATTGCTTGATTTTCTGTCGTTTGCTCTGGTTGGTGTATCGCTGGCCGATGAGCGCGAGCACTACGACTACAGCGATAAGAATAAACCAGGCATGCCGGCGGAAGAACTCCAGGGAGAGGAGTCTGCCGGCCAGTATTCCTTTGCGCTCGGCCTGGAGCCGGGCTTTTGTATCTTGTCCCTTGCGTGAGGGTTTCTTAGTTTTCTTTGCCACGATTCTTAGACTGTTAAGAATAAGTGCGATGATGAAGAGAGGTCGGAAATCAGCCCGTGGGAGGTCAGTCTTCGGGGCCGATGAGTTCCGCCACACGGAGCTTTGCGCTTCGTGAGCGGGGGTTGCGCTCAATCTCCTCGGGGGTGGGAACTATGGGCTGTCGGGTGACGAGTTTCCAGGGGGAGTTTGTGCGGCCGAAGAAGTCTTTTTCGACCTCTCCGGAGATGTTGCCGGTGCGCATGAAGTTTTTGACCATGCGGTCCTCGAGCGAGTGGTAGGTGAGCACCACGAGTCGCCCGCCGGGGCGGAGTGCTTGGGTGGTGGCTTTCAGGAATTCTTCGAGGGCTTGCATCTCGTGGTTGACCTCAATGCGCAGAGCCTGAAAGACTTGCGCGAGTTCGGCCTTTTCGCGGCGTGGGTTTATGACCCCTTTGAGGGTGTCGAGCAGACGTCCGGTGGTCTCGATGGGAGCGGCGGCGCGTGCGCGCAAGATTGCTTTCACGATAGGCCCCGGTTTGCGCAGGTCTCCCCAAAGACGGAGCACTCGCTCCAGGTCGCGGTCGGAGTAGTTGTTGAGCACGTCGCGGGCGGTGAGGGTGGCGCGCTGGTTCATGCGCATGTCCAGGGGTGCATCGGCCCGGAATGAGAATCCTCTGTCGGCTTCGTCGAAGTGATGGAATGAGACTCCGAGGTCGGCCAGGATGCCGTCGGCTTTCTCCACGCCGTAGTAGCGGAGGAAGTTGGTGAGGAATCGGAAGTTAGAGCGCACGAAGGTGAAGCGGGAGTCGTGCAGAGCGTTGCGCAGGGCGTCGAGGTCCTGGTCAAATCCGTAGAGATGTCCTTGGGTATCAAGGCGTTCGATGATGGCACGCGAGTGGCCGCCGCCGCCGAAAGTGGCGTCGACGTAGGTGCCTCCGGCTTTGATGTCGAGCGCCTCAAGGCACTCGGAAAGTAGGGCTGGAATATGATATACGGGCTCCGACATAGATACGTAACTTTGAGTGTTCTGCTTTAAAGCAATAAGAAAGCCACACCGAAAAATTTTTGAGACTGTAAAGTTAGCTATTTTTGCCAACAGAAAGAGCCGATTTATCCCCCTTTTTCTCTTTTTTTAACAAAAAAAGTTTTTGCCGCCCTACTGTGCGGATGATTTGGCGCGGAAATCTTCTATTGCTTTGAGGTAGACGGTGCGGGTGTTTGCGGCTACATCGGCCCCCCGGAAGCGGTCGGCGTGGCGCAGGCCTTCAGCTCTGAGTGTTTCTCTTAAATCGCTGTCGGTGAGTAGTTTATTCAGCGCCTGAGCCATAGCCGGGGTGTCGTCGGGATCTACGTAGAGGGCTCCCGGGCCGCCGGCTTCTTCCAGGCATGAGCCGGTGGCTGCCACGCAGGGTGTGCCGCAGGTGAGCGCCTCGAGCACGGGGAGGCCGAAGCCTTCGTAGCGCGAGGGGTAAGCGGCGGCGGCGGCTCCGCGGTAGAGCAGCGGCAGGTCGGGGAAGGGTACGCCGTGAAGCAGGCGCACGCGGCTGCGGACACCGAGGCGTTCGGCCTTTTTCAGCACCTTGTCAAGATAGGGGGTCGGTCGCCCTACGAGCACGAGCTCTATGTCGGCGGGGAGGGCAGTGAGGGCGCGCACGCTCAGCATGGCGTTTTTGCGCTCTTCGATGCTACCCACTTGCAGAATGTAGGGCTTCTGCAGTCCATGTTTGCGGATGGCCTGCTCTATCTCGGCGGGGGTGAAGGGGCGCTTGAATATCTCATCAACTCCTTGATAAACAATGTCTATCTTCTCTTCGGGCACTCCGTAATATTCCATCACGTCGCGCTTTGTGCACTCGCTGATGGCTATGATGCGTGTGGCTTGACGGCAGGAGCGGCCATATTTGAGGTCGTAGATTTTGCGGTCTATGGGGGAGTAGCATTGCGGCATGCGGCGGTAGATTACGTCGTGCATGGTTACCACCGATGGTATGCCGGCGCGGCTGATGTTGAGGGGTAGCTCGTTGGAGAGACCGTGGTAGATTTCGTAGTCTCCGCGGGCGAGCAGTCGCGGCAGGCCGAAGGTTCGCCAGAAGGCTGTGCCCAACGGTGCCTCCCCTTTTTGCGGAAAGCGGAGCTCGACGTTGGGGAGCGCGAGGATGCCGGCCATGCGCGGGTTGTCGCGATGACGGGGTGCGAAGAGGGTGAGCCGGTCGGAAGGATACTCTCGGCCGATGGATTCTATAATCAGTCGGGAGTAGTTGCCCAGGCCGGTCATGTTCTGCACGGCTCGCTTTGCGTCGTATGCTATCCGGATAGATTTCATCTTGAAATTGCCTTTCGGCAAAGTTACCAATTTTCCGCCAATCTTCCAAGCTATTTTGAGCGCGCTCAGGTTGCGAAATTCCTTATGAATGGTGGGGTTTGAGGGTTTTGCGTTATTCTCACGGGGTTAAAATGGGGATTTTTGGGAGGTAATGGGTTAATATATAGTGGAATAATGCGGAAAAGTTTTGTGCTGATTTGCGGACTAAATAGATAAAAACGGGGGTGGAGTGGGATATTCCTGAAACTTTTCGTATATTTGCAGGTTAAAGTAAAATTAGTTGACTTATGATAGGATTCAGTACTCAGGATGTCCCGATGCCCTCTCTCGACTTTGCGCTGGTGCGCGAGTGGATTGAGGCTGTTTGTGAAAGTCACGACAGGCTGCCGGGTACAATCAACTACCTCTTCTGTAATGATGAGCATATCCTGAAGGTCAATCGTGAATTTATCAATCATGATTATTTCACTGATGTCATAACCTTTGATTACTGCCGCGGCAATCGTGTGAATGGCGATATTGTAATTTCGCTGGAAACGGTGGCCTCTAACGCTGAGTTGGTAGGGGAGGCTTATGATCGTGAGCTCCACAGGGTGATTATCCACGGTGTGCTCCACCTCTGCGGCATCAATGACAAGGGTCCGGGTGAGCGCGAAATTATGGAAGGTTTTGAAAACCAGGCACTTAATTTGCTTGATACGCTGAAATGAGATACGACTACGATGTAATAGTAATAGGTGGCGGCCACGCCGGTTGTGAGGCTGCTCACGCTGCGGCTACTCTCGGAGCGACTACTCTGTTGCTCACTTCTGACATGAACCGGATTGCGCAGATGTCTTGCAATCCGGCTGTTGGCGGCATAGCTAAGGGTCAGATAGTCAGAGAGATAGATGCGCTGGGCGGCATGATGGGCATAGTCACGGACCGCACAGCCATACAGTTCCGTATGCTTAACCGCTCGAAGGGACCGGCTGTCTGGAGCCCCCGTTCGCAGAGTGACCGCACCCGTTTCAGCGATGAATGGCGCCGTGTGCTCGACGCCACGCAGGGGCTCGACATCTTTCAGGACACGGTCGTGGCGCTGACTTTTCACGATGAAAGCGGCGGTGTCAGCGGTGTGCGCACCACTCTCGGTGTTCACTTCCGCGCCAAGAAGATAGTGCTGACCGCTGGCACATTCCTCAACGGGGAGATGCACTTCGGCCAAGTGCGTCTGCCTGGTGGCCGCATTTCGGAGACCGCCTCCTACGGATTGACCGAACAGCTCGCCGAGCGGGGTCTTCGCGTCCAGCGAATGAAGACGGGCACCCCGGTGCGCATCGACGGTAAGTCGGTGGATTTCTCGCTCACGCAACCCCAGAGCGGCGAGGATGAGGTGCTGGAGAATGGCGTGGTAATCAGAGATTTCCATAAGTTCTCCTATCTGCCTGAGGTGCAGCGCACGCTCACTCCGCGCAACTGCTTCATACTCCACACCAACGCTGAGGCACACAAGATTCTGCGCGATAATCTGGATCAATCGCCCCTCTATAATGGTCAGATTCAGAGCATCGGTCCCCGCTATTGCCCCTCGATTGAGACCAAAATCGTGACCTTTGCCGACAAGGAAAGCCATCAGCTTTTCCTGGAACCGGAGGGGGAGACCACCGAAGAATATTACCTCAACGGCTTCTCGTCGTCGCTCCCCATGGAGGTGCAGATAGCCTCGCTGGAGTCAGTGCCAGCTCTTAGGAATCTTCAGATTTATCGCCCCGGCTACGCTATAGAGTACGATTTCTTCGACCCCACGCAGCTTAACCATTCGCTGGAGTCGCGCCTCGTTTCCGGCCTTTATCTCGCCGGCCAGGTCAACGGTACGACCGGCTATGAGGAGGCTGCCGGCCAGGGACTCATGGCCGGAATCAACGCCGCACGCAGTGTGAAAGGGGAGGAGCCCGTGGTGCTCTCGCGCGATGAGGCTTACATAGGTGTGCTCATCGATGACCTCGTGATTAAGGGGGTGGATGAGCCTTACCGTATGTTCACCTCGCGCGCCGAATACCGCATACTGCTTCGTCAGGATGACGCCGACATGCGCCTCACCCCCCTCGGCTTCAAAATAGGACTCGCTTCTCAGCACCGGTTTGACACCATGCAGCTGAAGAAACGCGAGCGCGATGCGCTGATAGCGCTCTGCAGCGAGGTGAAAATCACTGCCGCGCAGGCCAATGAGATGCTTACCTCTCATGGGAGCGCTCAGCTGCAAGGTGGCTCTCGCGCCAAGGATTTACTTTCGCGCCCCGGGTTATCATTTGCCGATATTGCCGGCGTCTCCCCAGAAATCAGCGCCCGCGCCGAGGAGCTGCGTGAGAAATATCCGCTGCTTGCTTCCGAAATAATCGAGGCTGCTGAGATACTCATAAAATATGAGGGCTACATAGCCCGCGAGCGCCAGTTGGCAGAGAAACTGCACCGTCTGGAGCATGTGAAACTCCCCGCAGACTTTGATTACGAAGGGGTGCAGGCCATCAGCACCGAGGCGCGCCAGAAGCTCACGCGCGTGCGCCCCTCCACAGTGGGGCAGGCCTCAAGAATCCCCGGTGTTTCTCCGGCTGATATTAACGTTCTGCTGCTGTTGCTTCACCGATAAACTTAAAATCAGAACCCCGCATAAATAAACAGATGTCTCAATGTTTGTTCCACGTGGAACACATTTTCAGACCCTCTCCCGACTCCCACTGAGAGGGGCGCTTCCGGGAGCAGCTGATGCGGGGAAAAATAGAGCAAAAACTACTAACTAAAAAACATAGAAATGAACACTGAAGAACTTAAAGCTTCAATTCGCGATGTAGTGGATTTTCCCTCAAAGGGAATTATTTTCCGCGATCTCACCACCCTCATTAAGAATGGTGAATACCTTCACATACTTAGTGACGCTCTCAAAGAACTTTACGCCGACAAAGGTGTTACAAAGGTAGTGGGCATAGAATCGCGCGGTTTCATCAGCGGTTCCATCCTGGCTTACCAGCTCGGCGCCGGCTTCGTGCCTGCCCGCAAGCCCGGCAAACTCCCCGCTGTGACCGTGAAAAAGAGCTATGCCAAGGAGTATGGCGTCGACACAATCGAGCTCCACTCCGATGCTATCGATGAAAACGACGTGGTGGTGCTTCACGACGACCTCCTCGCAACCGGCGGCACTATGGCTGCGGCTTACGAACTTGTGAAGAGCATGAACCCCAAGAAAATCTATATCAATTTCTCAGTAGAGCTCACCGCGCTGCATGGCCGCGACAATCTCCCCAAGGATTGCGAGGTTACATCGCTGCTTAAATACTGATTCCTGCCGATTCTATCGGCTAAATTCATGACGAGGAGGTTTTCTCTTCGATTGCCCGAGCCCTGATGGTGCGGACTATCGAAGTCTGAAAAGCTCCTCTCCGCGTAAATTAAATAAAGTTTCTTCCTGATGTCAGATTCCACACGAGACATAAATATTCCCGATGAATCCGCTGCTACCGACCGTAAAGGAGTAGGGGAGACCCTTCTGCGTCAGGTGGCCCGCGAAATAAACAAGGGCACGGAGATGCCCATAGAGATTCAGGGGAAGCGCACACGCGCCGAAATCTTCGACAACAAGCCGGGAAAATACCTGCGTGAGAAAATCCTCTCCCTGCCCGACGAACCGGGGGTCTACATGTATCTCGACAAATATGGTCAGGTGATATATGTAGGCAAAGCCAAGCGCCTCAAGCGCCGAGTGAGCTCCTACTTCAACCGCCATCACGACTCCACGAAGACAAACCTGCTCGTGCGCAACATAGTGGACCTGCGCTTCGTGGTGGTCCCCACCGAAGAGGACGCGCTGCACCTGGAGGATGCCACCATCAAAGAGTACCAGCCCCGCTATAACATCCTGCTGAAGGATGACAAGAGCTATCCCTGGATAGTCGTGACCAACGAGCCCTATCCGCGAGTCTTCATGACCCGCGACAGAGAGGGGATACGCGGCCGCTTCTATGGCCCCTACTCCAACATAACCTCAGCAAAAGTAGTGCTCGAACTCATCCGTCAGGTCTTTCCGCTGCGCAGCTGCCGCCACATGATAGACCAAAACTTCATAGACCGCGGCAAAGCGCGCCTCTGCCTGGACTATCATATACATAAATGCGGAGGGGCCTGCCGCGGACTGATTTCCACCGAGGAATATGGCGCCTACATCACCCAGGTTCGCAAGATACTCAACGGCGACACAGCCACCCTCATGCGCCACCTCGAGAGCGAAATGGCCCGCCTGAGCGAGCAATGGAAGTTTGAGCAGGCCGCCGAGATGAAGCGCCGCTACGACCTCGTGGCGCGCTATCAGGCCAAATGCACCATCGTGCCCCCCGACGAGAGGGAGTATGACATCTTCGCCTTCGATGAAAACGGCCCCGCGGCCTATGTAGGCTTCATGCACATACGCCACGGCGCCGTGGTGCAGAGCCTCACGCTGGAATATCGCCGCCGCATGGATGAGTCGAAAGAGGAGATACTCTCCATGGCCATCGGCGAGATAGAGCGCCGCTTCGAGCGCCGTTTCCGCGAACTGATAGTCCCCTTTGAGCCCGACATGCCCTTTGAGGGAATCACCTTCACCATCCCCACGCGCGGCGACAAGAAGAAACTGCTCACCGTGGGGCAGAAAAACGTGACGCGCTATCGCCTCGACAAAGAGAAAGAGGCCGACAAACGCGACCCCGAACAGGCCACCGTACGCCTCATGCAGCGGATGAAGTCTGACTTCCGCCTCAGCGAGGAGCCCCGCCACATAGAGTGCTTCGATAACTCCAACATACAGGGCACAAACCCCGTGGCCTCCTGCGTAGTCTTCCGTAACGGCAAGCCCGCGCGGCGCGACTACCGCCACTTCAACATCAAGACAGTGGTGGGTGCCGACGACTTCGCCTCCATGAAAGAGGTGCTCCACCGCCGCTACACGCGCCTCATGGCCGAGGGTGAGGAACTGCCCCAGCTCGTGGTGGTCGACGGCGGCAAGGGGCAGCTCAACGCCGCCGTGGAAGCCTTCGACGAGATGGGAATACGCGGCAAAGTGGCCCTGGTGGGCATAGCCAAGCGCCTTGAAGAAATCTATTTCCCCGGCGACCAGATACCCCTCTACATCGACAAAAAGAGCGAAAGCCTGCGAGTGATTCAGGCCCTGCGCGACGAGGCCCACCGCTTCGGCATAACTCATCACCGCGACCGCCGAAGCAAGAGCGCACTGAGCTCCGCGCTCGACGACATCAAAGGCATAGGCCCCGCCACCGCCGCCGCGCTCCTTAAGGAATTCAAGAGCGTGAAGCGAATAGCCGCCACACCCATCGACGACCTCGCAGCCGTGGTCGGACCGGCCAAGGCGCGCCTCGTGGGGGAGGCCCTGCGCAAGCGCGGACAGCAAGCCGATGCGCCCCAAAACGAACCCTCAGACCCCGCCGGCGATTCCGGTGAGCGACAGCCATGATAGAAAACCTGCGAGGCATAGTGCTGCAGTGTGTGAAGCACAACGACAAGACCTCCATCCTCACCCTCTACACCCCCACCCACGCCTGCCTCACGCTGGCAGTGCCGGCAGGGAGCGGACCCCGTGCGCGCTCCCGCGCCGTCACCCGCATGCCCCTGGCGCAGGTGGAATTCACATGCAACATCAAGCCCGGCCAGAGCATACAGCGCCCCGGGGCCCTGCAGCTCACCGCCACCTACAGCAGCCTCTACTTCCACCCCGTGAAGAGCGCCCTGGGCATCTTCATCTCCGAATTCCTCACCCGCCTGCTGCGCGACACACCCCCCGACCCCGTGCTCTTCAGCTACCTCAGCGGAGCCCTGCGCCTGCTCGACAGCACCCCCGCCACCCCCGCCAACTTCCACATCACCCTGCTCGCCGGCCTCACCGGATTGCTCGGCATAGCCCCCGACGTAAGCCGCCCCACCCACATCTTCGACATGCGCGCCGGCGCCTACACACCCCTTCACCCCGGCCACCCCGACGTGCTCATGGGGGAACGGGCCCGCCTACCCCTCATCCTCTCCCGCCTCAACTTCTCCAACATGCACCTGCTGCGCCTCAGCCGCACAGAGCGCACAGAGCTGCTCGCCGGCCTGCTGCGCTATTACTCCATGCACCTCGGCCTGCCCGCCACCTACACCTCCCTGCCCGTGCTGGCACAAATTTTTGATTAAGCTAATGTGCTGATAATCAGAAGGGTAGCGCAAAATCAAAAAAGCAAATAGATAAAATCCTCATTTATAGCGTTATATACATGTATAGGGGAATAAAATGCTCTCTTAAAAATTCAAATAACCCAAAGAAAAAAACTACAAAATATTATGAATAAAGACACTAAAAACAAGCCCCGCGCGCGCCGACTCAGCAAGCAGGAACTGGCTCAACGCATCGTTGACTTCCTGCAGAAAGAATCGCGCCAGGCTTTCAACTATAAGCAGATAGCCTTCGCTATCGACGCCACAGCCCCCTCACAGCGCATGGACCTGCTCAATGTGCTCGACGAACTGGCCGCCACCGAGTCCATCACCGAGGTAAGCCTGGGGCGCTATAAAGCCAACTCCAACCGCGGCACCGAAAACATAGGCACATTCGTGCGCCGCTCCAACGGCAAGAACGCCGTGATACTCGACGACGAACCCATCATGGTGGCAGAGCGCAACTCCATGCACGCCCTCAACGGCGACACAGTGAGAGTGATAGTCTCAGCCGCACGCAAGGGGCAGGACCCCGAGGCACAGGTGGTGGAAATCATCGAAGCCAAGGACCAGATATTCATAGGCACCCTCAAAGTGGAGGGCAACTACGCCGCCCTCATAACCGACTCCAAGCACCTGGCCGCCGACATCGTGATACCCCGCGGCAAACTCAAGGGGGGCAAGGATGGCGACAAAGCCATAGTGCGCATCACCCAGTGGCGCGACGAGGAGATGAATCCCCGCGGCGAAGTGGTGGACATACTCGGCAAGAAGGGTGAGAACACCGCCGAGATGCACGCCATCCTCGCCGAATTCGGCCTGCCCTATCACTACCCCGAAAACGTAGAGAAAGCCGCCGCCAAAATCGACGCCGGCATCACCCCCCAAGAGATAGCCAAGCGCGAAGACTTCCGCGGAGTGACCACCTTCACCATCGACCCGCGCGACGCCAAGGACTTCGACGATGCCCTCTCGGTGCGCCGCCTGGCCAACGGCCATTACGAAGTGGGTGTGCATATAGCCGACGTGACCCACTACGTCACTCCCGGCTCCCTGCTCGACAAGGAGGCCCAGAGCCGCGCCACCAGCGTCTACCTCGTGGACCGCACCATCCCCATGCTCCCCGAGCACCTCTCCAACGGCATCTGCTCCCTCCGCCCCAACGAGGAGAAGCTCACCTTCTCAGCCATCTTCGAGCTTGATGAAAACGCCAACATCATCAACTCCCGCATAGGGCGCACCGTGATCCGCTCAGACCGCCGCTTCACCTACGAAGAGGCTCAGGACATAATCGAAGGCAAGAGCGACGGACCCTTCCGCGACGAAGTGCTCCTGCTCGACTCCTTGGCAAAGAAACTGCGCCGCCGCCGCTACGACCTGGGCGCCATAGAATTTGACCGCGCCGAGGTGCGCTTCAACATAGACAACGACGGCAAGCCCACCGAAGTCTACTTCAAAGAGGCCAAAGACTCCAACAAACTCGTAGAGGAATTCATGCTCATGGCCAACCGCGCCGTAGCCGAATACGTAGGCCTCGCCGCCAAAGGCTCCTCACGCAAGCCCAAGACATTCGTCTACCGAGTGCACGACGCACCGGACCCCGAGAAGCTTGCCAGCCTCGCCCTGATAGCCCGCCGCTTCGGCTTCAAAGTCAAGACCGACGGTTCCCCCACCGAAATCAACAAGAGCATCAACCGCCTGCTGAAAGACATAAAGGGCACCCCCGGCGAAAATCTCCTCGCCCTGCTCGCCCTCCGCTCCATGGCCAAGGCACTCTACACCACCGACAACATAGGCCACTACGGCCTCGGCTTCCCTCACTACACCCACTTCACCTCCCCCATACGCCGCTACCCCGACATGATGGTTCACCGTCTGCTCGAGCGCTACCTGGCCAAGGGGCGCTCCGCCGACAAAGCCAAGCTCGAGGACCAGTGCAAACACTCCTCAGAGATGGAGATGCTCGCCGCCAACGCCGAGCGCGCCTCAATCAAATACAAGCAGGTGGAATACATGCAGGACCACCTGGGCGAAATCTACGAAGGCACCATCTCCGGAGTGACCGAATGGGGACTGTACGTGGAGCTCACCGAAAACATGTGTGAGGGTCTCGTGCCCGTGCGCGACCTGGCCGACGACTTCTACGACTACGACGAGAAGAACTACTGCCTCAAAGGGCGCCGCAACCACACCACCTACACCCTGGGCGACAAAGTGAAAGTGCAGGTAGCCCGCGCCGACCTCGACAAGAAGCAGCTCGACTTCGTGCTGCTCAGCGACGAAGGGCGCCCGCTCAACGAGCGCCCCCGCAAAGGCTCGGCCTGCCCCGTAAACCCCCGCCACAACAGCAAGCAGAAGCGCCAACGCCGCCGCTCCTCCCGCAAATAAACAAAATGTTCAGCCCCGCCAAGCTCCCGGCGGGGCTGAACATTTTAGGTTTTAGGCGTTAGAACGATTGACAGCAAAACTACAATTTCCAGCCTCCGGCCAGCCCCCGCATGGAGAGGAGGTTTCCAACCTCCGACAGCCCAAAGCCGCGCCCAAACAGTCCAAAGCCGCAGGCATTTCGGCGCCAGTCGGAGGTTGGAAACCTCTTCTCCATGCGTTGGCAGCTAAAGGGGGATAAGTTAACATTACTGGTTTACAACCTCTGACAGCTAACTAACTGCGCGGCTGCCTGGCTCTGCCCGAACGCCGCGCCCGCGCGTGCCGGGGGCAGAAGCAGGCAATGCCCCGGGTGGGTGGCTTGCGTAACCGGATGGTTGCGTGCGCCACATGCCCGGGGCATGTCCATTCTTTGGGGTTTTGATTACTTGCTTTGCTTCTCGAGGATGTCGCGAATCTGGGTGAGCAATACCTCTTCCTTAGTGGGCTCTGCGGGAGCGGCGGCTGCCTCCTCCTCCTTTTTGCGGAACTTCTGCATCACGCGGATAGCCATGAAGATACAGAACGCTACGATGAGGAAGTCTACGATGTACTGTATGAACATACCGTAATTCACCGTCACAGCCTCCTGCACCACCTTGCCGGCGGCATCAATCACCGGGTCCTTGATAGTAGTCTTCAGGTCCTTGAAATCCATGCCACCGGTGGCCAGACCCACCACAGGCATGATGATGTCATCCACGAGTGAGCTGATAATCTTGCCGAAAGCACCACCGATGATAACACCTACGGCCATATCCACAACATTGCCACGCATGGCAAAATCCTTGAAATCTTGTAAAAATTTACCCATAGTAAAAAATAAGAGTATAAAAAGGTTATAAAAAATTTTTGTTACAAACAGCCCAACAACCCGCCCGCTTGGAGCGTTACAATAATGTTCCGCCTCGGGACAAAAGAAAAAAGTTGTGGTAAAATGTGCACGTTACGAAAAAAAGTGCTAATTTTGCGGGAAAATCCCGTGGAGCGTCAATCGTACATCGATTGCACATAATTACAACACCAAACTACGCAATAAGTTTTAACTCATAAGCAGAAAAATTAACATACCCAACCATAATACATATTAAAAAGACAATGACAAAAGTAGGTATTAACGGTTTCGGCCGCATCGGCCGTTTCGTATTCCGCGCATCAACCAAGCGTGACGACATCGAGGTAGTAGCAATCAACGACCTCCTCCCCGTAGACTACATGGCTTACATGCTTAAGTATGACACCATGCACGGTCGCTTCGACGGCACAGTAGACTACGATCTGGAGAAGGGCCTCCTCATCGTTAACGGCAAGGAAATCCGCGTAACAGCTTGCAAGAACCCCGCTGAAATCGCTTGGGGCGAAGCAGGTGCTGAATACGTAGTAGAGTCAACCGGCCTCTTCCTCACTAAAGAAAAGGCTCAGGCTCACATCGAAGCCGGCGCTAAGTACGTAGTAATGAGCGCTCCCTCAAAGGACGACACCCCCATGTTCGTAATGGGCGTTAACAACGAGACTTACGCTGGTCAGCAGTTCGTGTCTAACGCATCTTGCACCACCAACTGTCTCGCCCCCATCGCTAAGGTGCTCCACGAGAAGTTCGGCATCATCGAAGGCCTCATGACTACCGTTCACTCTACTACTGCTACCCAGAAGACTGTTGACGGTCCCTCTATGAAGGACTGGCGTGGTGGTCGCGCTGCAAGCGGCAACATCATCCCCTCTTCTACCGGCGCTGCCAAGGCTGTAGGCAAAGTTATCCCCGAACTCAACGGCAAACTCACCGGTATCTCAATGCGTGTCCCCACTCTCGACGTATCAGTTGTGGACCTCACTGTTAACCTCGAGAAGCCCGCTACCAAGGAGGCTATCTGCGCCGCTATGAAGGAAGCTGCTGAAGGCGAGCTCAAAGGCGTACTCGGTTACACCGAAGACGCTGTAGTAAGCTCTGACTTCCTCGGCTGCCCCCTCACTTCTATCTTCGACGCAAACGCAGGTGTTTACTTGACCGACAAGTTCGTGAAGGTAATCTCTTGGTATGACAACGAGATCGGCTACTCTAACAAGGTGCTCGACCTCATCGCCTACATGAAGAAAGTAAACGGCTAATAAGCCCTTTACCCCCGGCAGCCCCCCGGCGCGGCAGTCGGCTTCAAGGCTGGATTCTTAAGCAATCCCCTAACCTTAATGATAGAATCCACGGCTTGCACCGCAAGTCGTGGATTTGTCATACATACCCCCGCCCCTACGGACTGAATAATAATATACCTCCGCAGAACGTTATATGTTATGAAAAACTCACGTAGGCTCACGTAGGGCCACCTATCTCAAGACTTACCGGTCCTCAGATTTCCATAGTTACGGAAGATTTATTATCTTTGCACCCGAAAACAACATTGCAATGAAAAATATCGTTCAAGGAAGCCTCATAACGACATTCCGCTGCAACGCGAAATGCAACATGTGCAACATCTGGAAGTTTCCCACAGCTCCGGCTGAAGAAATCGACGCCGAATACTACGAGAAACTCCCCCCCGGCCTCCGAATCAACATAACAGGCGGCGAAGCCACCATTCGCAAGGACATAAACAAAATCTTCGAGATTCTCTATCCCAAAGCCTCGCTGCTCGAGCTCTCCACCAATGGCTACAACACCGAGAAAATCGTGGAGTTAGCCAACAAATACCCCAACATACTCATCCGCGTGAGCGTAGAGGGTCTGCCTAAAATCAACGATTCCAAGCGCGGACTCGTCAACGGCTTCGACCATGCCCTGCGCACCATGCTCGAGCTCAAAAAGACAAAGTGCAAGAACATAGGCTTCTCCGTAGTAATCTCACCCGACAACTACAAAGACCTGCTGCACCTCTACGAACTCTGCGTGGCACTCGACGTGGAGCTCGGCAACTCCACCGTGCACAACTCCTGGTACTTCCATAAGGAGGACAACCAGATAGAAAGCGAAGAGGCTCTGGCTCAGCACGAACTCTTCGTCAAGGCACTGCTCACCTCCAAGCGCCGCGGCCTGAAAAACCGCCTTAAGGACTACGGTCGCGCCTTCTTCAACCGCTCCATCCACCGCCGCCTGCGCGGCGACGAAAGCGGCTACCGCCCCGCCTGCGGCGCCCTCACCGACTTCTTCTTCATCGACCCCTGGGGCAACGTTTCCCCCTGCAACGGCTCCGGCGAAGAATGGGTGCTCGGCAACATCAAGGAGCAATCATTTGAAGAAATCATGGCCTCCGACAAAGCCAAACAAGCACTCGAAAAGGTCAAAAACTGCAAGCGCAACTGCGCCTTCATCGTCACCGAACGCCACGACATGAAGCGCCGCCCCTGGATACCCATCAAGTGGATACTTAAAAACAAATGGCGCATACGCCGCGGTAAACCCATCTGCTGGGATTAAGATAGTGTTTAAATTCAAACACTCTCTAAATGAAAAACAGCGACAAGAAACATAACCGGAGCCTCGCCGTAATAGGTATCAGGGGCTTTCCGGGTGTGCAAGGCGGAGTAGAGAGCCACTGTGAGCAACTCATACCCCGCCTGGCCCGTCAGTTGCACTGCCGGGTGTTCAGACGCAAACCCTACCTGACCGACGCCTCACACACCGAAATCCCCGGCGTCAGCTTCACAGACCTCACCTCCACCCGCATCGGCGGCTTCGAATCACTCTGGCATACATTTAAAGCCTCGCTACGGCTCATCCTAAGCCGCCCTGACGTCGTAAACGTCCACAATATAGGTCCGGGCCTCTTCACGCCCCTGCTGCGCCTGGCGGGCCTAAAAGTCGTGCTCACATACCACAGCCCCAACTACGAGCACGATAAATGGAGCGCCCCCGCCAAGCTTCTGCTGCGGGTGGCCGAAAAACTATCACTCGGATTTGCCAACCACATCATCTTCGTGAGCCCCGTGCAGCGCGCCCGCTACTCCGAAAAAATCCTGCGCAAATCCACCGCCATACCCAACGGCATCACCCCCATAGGCATAGACCGCAACACCGGCTTCCTCGAGCGCCACAGCCTCCGCCCCGGCGGCTACATCCTCGCCGTGGGGCGCCTTACCCCCGAAAAAGGCTTCGACAACCTCATCCGCGCCGTCAACCTCCTGCCCGACCCCCACGCGCGCCTCGTGATAGCCGGCAGCGCCGACCACAACCCCGCCTACCTGGACTACCTGAAGAGCCTCGACACCCACAGCCGCACCCTCTTCACCGGCTACACCTACGGCGCCGACCTGGCACAGCTCTACACCCACGCCTCCCTCTACGTGCTCTCCTCCCACAACGAAGGCTTCCCCATGGTGCTGCTCGAAGCCATGTCCCACGACCTGCCCATAGTCTCCACCGACATCCCCGCGGCCCACATCATTCCCCTCCCCGCCGAAAACTACTGCAAAGACCGCGACCCGCAAGCCATGGCTGACGCCATAGCCCGCGTCCTCGAAAAGCAGGAGCGCCCCACCTACGACCTCACCCCCTACGATTGGGACAACATAGCCACCCAAACCCTCGAAATCTACCGCCCCCTTTTGAGGGAATAGTCGGAGCACTCGGAGTTCTCGGAGCACTCCAGCTGAGGGAATAGTCGGAGCTCTCGGAGTACTCCGAGTTCTCCGAGAGCTCCCAAAACTCTCATTGCTTGCGCCTGCGGGCTTCGAGGCGGGCGTGGGTCATTTGTTCGCGGATGCCTCCTTGCTCTAAGAAGTCTTTTTTCTGACGCTCTATGAGGCGGTGCAGCAGCACATCAGCCTGATGGAGCAGCACTATCGCTATGCTGGCTGCCGTGGCGTCTGTGCGCGTCTGCAGGCGCGAAATGTAGTCTTGGCTTTCGGTATGCGACATGCAGAATGTGCGCGTCTGAGCCACTTCGCGGGAATTCTTTTCCCAGATGCTCAGTCCGCGCACACGCAGATAATCTTCGTAATCCAAGAGCAATTCCTGAAGGCTTGCCTTGGCAACGTTTGTCAGTTTTATTTCTGTCTCTTTTGAGGTGGACCCCGCGGCACTCCCTTCTGCTATGTTTTGTTTTCCGCTGCGCGCAGCCTGAATCATTTGATCGACCGTGCGGTCGCCGCGCTGAAGATATCTGTGAGCGAAGAAGTAGGTGATGTCATAGATGATTTCGGCTACTTTGAAGGCTTTCAGATTTCGATAGTGACCGCGCTGCGGAATGAAGGTCATGTTGGGTTGAGGTTTTTGGGTTGAGGTTTGGGGGAGTTCTCGGAGTTCTCGGAGTACTCTGAGAACTCCCAGAACTCCGAGTGCAAGCTTAGGCTTTGAGGTAGCGGTCTATGGCAGCAGCGGCACGGCGGCCGGCACCCATAGCCAGGATTACCGTGGCGGCGCCGGTCACGGCATCGCCGCCGGCGAAGATGCCCGGGCGCGTAGTGGCTCCATCCTCATCAGCTACGAGGCAGCCGCGGCGCGTCACGTCCAGACCTGCCGTAGTGTCCTTAATCAGAGGGTTGGGGCTGGTGCCGAGAGCCATAATCACCTCGTCGCAGTCAATCACGAAGTTGCTGCCGGGCACCTCGCGGGGGCTGCGGCGCCCACTCTCGTCGGGCTCTCCGAGCTCCATGCGCACACACTCCATGCCTATTACCTTGCCCTGCTCATCGCCTATGATGCGCACGGGGTTGGTGAGCATGTGGAAGTTGATGCCCTCCTCCTTGGCGTGGTGCACCTCCTCCACGCGGGCGGGGAGCTCGGCCTCGCTGCGGCGGTAGACGATAGATGCGTCGGCGCCCAGGCGCTTGGCGGTGCGCACGGCATCCATAGCCACATTGCCGCCACCCACCACCACAATGCTGCGGGCATCATAGAGCGGGGTGTCGTAGCTATCATCCCAGGCGTGCATGAGATTGGCACGGGTGAGCATCTCGTTGGCAGAGAACACACCGTTGAGATTCTCGCCGGGAATACCCATAAAGCGGGGCAGGCCGGCGCCGGAACCGATGAACACGGCATCGAAGCCCTCCTCATCGAGCAGTCCGTCAATGGTCATAGTGCGACCTACGATTACGTCAGTCTCAATCTTCACACCGAGGCGCTTCACGGCCTCCACCTCCTTGGCCACGATGCGCTCCTTAGGCAGACGGAATTCCGGAATACCATAGACCAGCACGCCGCCGGCCTTATGCAGCGCTTCGAAGATGGTTACCTCATGGCCGAGGCGGGCAAGGTCGCCGGCACAGGCCAGACCTGCCGGGCCGCTGCCTATCACAGCCACGCGCTTGCCGGTGGGGGTGGCTGCGGGCACCTCAAACTCATCGGCATGCTCAATCTTCCAGTCGCCGGTGAAGCGCTCCAGCTTGCCTATGGCGAGCGGTTCGCTCTTGATGCCGAGCACACAGGAACCCTCACACTGAGTCTCCTGCGGGCATACGCGGCCGCAGACGCTGGGCAGAGCGGAGTCCAGACCGATAATCTCTGCGGCTCCCTTGATGTCCCCCTCAGCCAGATGCCCTACGAAACCGGGGATATTGATGCCCACCGGGCAAGCCTGCACACAGCGCGGGCGGGGGCACTGCAGGCAGCGGGTGGCCTCAAGCATAGCCTCCTCGGCATTGTAGCCCAGGCATACTTCTTCAAAATTAGTGGCGCGAACCTGAGGGTTCTGTTCGCGCACCGGAGTGCGCGGTATCTTGTTTCCTTTAATTGCCATGACAGGTGCAGGTGTGAGTTTCAGGGTTAGTCTTAGGATTGTTTTTATACATAGCCTGGCGGCGCATGGCTTCATCGTAGTCCACGAGGTGGCCGTCGAATTCCGGGCCCTCCACGCAGGTGAAGCGCGTCTTGCCATCCACAGTCACGCGGCAGGCGCCGCACATGCCCGTGCCGTCCACCATCAGTGCATTGAGCGAAACCACGGTGGGTATGCCATACTTCTTGGTGGTGAGCGAGCCGAACTTCATCATAATCATGGGGCCGATTATGATGCAGCGGTCAAACTCCCGACCCTCCTCCATGAGCTTGTCGATGAGGCCGGTGACCATGCCGTGGAAACCTTCGGAGCCGTCGTCGGTACAGAGGTGCACGCGGCCCACGCTCTTCATCTCCTCCACGTAAGAGAACATGTCGCGAGTCTTGGCGCCGATAATCACGTCGGCCTCCACACCCTGCTCCTTGAGCCATTTCACCTGCGGATAGACGGGGGCGGTGCCCACGCCGCCTGCCACAAAGAGGATGCGCTGCTTTCTGAGCTCCTCGAGAGGCATTTCGAGCAGGTCAGAGGGGCGTCCGAGCGGGCCGGCCACATCGGCAAATGCCTCTCCCTCTTTCATGTCGCAGATTTTTTTACTGGAGATGCCGATTTCCTGAATCACGAGCGTCACAGTGCCGCGGGTGCGGTCATAGTCGCAGATAGTCAGGGGGATGCGTTCGCCCTGCTTGTCGGTGCGAACAATAAGGAATTGGCCCGGCTGAGCCGAGCGGGCTATGCGTGGCGCCTCCACTACCATCTCGTAGATACGGGGTGCCAGCAAGCGTTTTGATACGATTGTGTACACGGTATAGATTTTGATTTGTTGGCAAAGTTAATAACTTTTCGTAACTTTGCGGATATAATAATTCAGAAAAATTCTGATAACCATGAGCAAAGACCAACGCGTACTGTTTCATTCCACCATCTTCGGCCCCATTCACAGCCGCCGGCTCGGCACGAGTCTGGGCATAAACCTCTCACCCACAGACGGCAAGGTGTGCAGCTTCGACTGCCTTTACTGCGAGGCGGGCTTCAATGCCCAGGGCCCCGGTAAGAGCGGGCTTCCCCGCCGCGAAGCCGTGCGCGAGCAGCTGCGCGCCAAGCTCGAGCAGATGAAGCAGCAGGGTGAAGCGCCCGATGTGCTCACCTTTTCCGGCAACGGAGAGCCTACCGTGCACCCCGAGTTTGCCGGAATTATGGACGATGTGATAGCCCTGCGCGACGAGTTCTTCCCGCAGGCCAAGGTCAGTGTGCTCTGCAACAGCACCCGCCTGGACCGCCCCGAAGTGTGCCGCGCCCTGCGCCGCGCCGACAACAATATTCTGAAGCTCGACTCCGCCATAGAGAGCACCATGCGCCGCCTGGACCGCCCCGGCGACAAGATCTTCACCGTGGACCGCGTGATAGGGGAGCTCGCCACCTTTGCCGACGAGGCTATCATCCAGACCATGATGCTGCGCGGCAGCTACGAGGGGGAGACCGTAGACAACACTACCCCCGAGGAGATAGCGGCCCTCATCGAAGCCTACAAGCGTATTCGCCCGCGCGAGATAATGCTCTACAGCATAGACCGTTCCACCCCCGCCGAGGAGCTCGTGAAGGTGCCCGCCGAGGAGCTTCGCGCCATAGGCCTGCAAATCGAAGAGGCCACCGGCATCCACGTTCAAGTCAACTGATTTTATGCTTTATCCCGAACCCCTTAAGAAAGGGGACACAATAGCAATACTTTCGCCGGCCACGACGGTGAAGGAGGAGTATGTGCGCGGAGCAGCCGCGGCCATAGAGGCCCGCGGATTCCGGGCACTCATAATGCCGCATGCTCTCGGCCCCGCCTCGGGCTCCTATGCCTCAGCCTCGGCGGAGTTCGACATGCGCGAGGCCCTGCGCAATCCCGAGGTGAAAGCCATCTTCTGCGCGCGCGGCGGCTACGGAGCCGTGCGCCTGGCTGCGGTTTTCAATCCTGAAATCGTGGCAAACTACCCGAAGTGGCTGATAGGCTTCTCCGACATATCGGTGCTCCACGCCCTATGGCAGAAGGCCGGCATAGTGAGTTTGCACGCCCCCATGGCCAAGCATCTCACCCTGCTCCCTGCCGACGATGAGTGCACCCGCCTGCTTTTCGACCTGCTGACCACCCCCGAGCCCCGCATAGACTATCATGAGCCCACGTCGCCGCTCAGCCTGCCGGGTGAGGGCGAGGGCACTCTGTTGGGCGGCAATCTGGCCGTGCTGTCACATCTTATCGGCACCCCCTACGATGTGCTGATGCCCCACGACGGTGAGGATACGATACTCTTCATAGAGGATATAGGGGAGGCCATCTACGCCACTGAGCGCATGCTCTGGCAGCTCTACCTCTCCGGCGCCCTCTTCCGCTACAAGGGCATCATAGCCGGCCAATTCACCGATGCGCGCGCCGACAAGAACTTCCCCTCCACAGCCATGATGATATTCTCGCGACTGAAGGAATGGGGAGTGAAGTGCCCCCTTGCCAACGAGTTCCCCGCCGGCCACGTAGACCGCAATCTCCCTCTGCCGCTCGGCTCGCGGGTGCGCCTGACCGTAGCCCCCGGCTCCACTCGGCTGATTAACATATAATTTTTGCGACACTCTCTTAATCAAATTTTTTTCGTACATTTGCAGCATAAAACTTTTACAAATGACCTATTCAGAAAAAGCTAACGAAATCTTCGACCGCGCCGTGCGCGACTATCATATCACTGATTGCATAGACACCCTCTGCCCCAACCCCTACGAGGCCGGTTCCACCGAGGCTACCCTCTACGCCAAGTGCTGGGTTGACGCCGCTCAGTGGCACATGGAGGATGAAATCCGTGTGCCCTCGCTTCCCGCCGAGCAGGGCATGGTGCTCAAGCACCGCATCGATGCCTCCAACCAGCTGCGCACAGACATGGTGGAGGAAATCGACACACAGCTGCGCGAGAAATATAAGGATGTGACCCCGCTGCCCGAGGCCACCATCAACACCGAGAGCCCCGCCTGGGCCATAGACCGCCTCTCAATCCTGGCCCTCAAGCTCTGGCACATGCGTGAGCAGGCCGAGCGCACCGATGTGAGCGAGGAGCACCGCGCCACCACCGCCGGCAAGCTGGCCGTGCTGCAGGAGCAGCGCCGCGACCTCTCAGGCGCCATCGACGCCCTGCTTGCCGACATCGAGGCCGGCCGCAAATACATGAAAGTCTACCGCCAGATGAAGCTCTACAACGACCCCGCAACCAACCCTGCAATCTCCCGCGCCGCCAAGTGATTAAATCCGTTCCAAAGAACATACTCATAGCCCGCTTCTCGGCGCTGGGCGATGTGGCCATGACCATCCCGGTGGTCTACAGCCTGTGTCGCACCAACCCCGACTCGCGCTTCATCTTCATCACCCGCAAGCTCCCGGCCTCCATCTTCCTCAATGCGCCGGCGAATCTGACGGTGCTCCCCATAGAGCTCTCGCAATACAAAGGGGTGGCGGGCATGCAGCGGCTTGCGCGCGAGCTCCGCGAGGCTTACGGCATAGACTCCTTCGCTGACCTGCACAGCTCGCTGCGCACTCGCCTGCTGCGCTTCTTCCTGCGTCTGCAGGGGGTGCGCACGGCCCACATCCACAAGCAGCGCCTGCGCCGCAGAGCGCTCACACGCGCCCGCAACAAGGTGATGCTGCCGCTCACCCCCACGCGCGCCAAGTATCGCGAAGTGTTCTGGAGCCTCGGGCTGCCGCGCGAAGACAGTTTCGACCACATCTTCAGCGGAGCCGAGCCGAGCCCCGAGGTGTATGCCGCAGCCACCCCCCCGCGCCGCGAGGGGGAGACCTGGGTGGCCATAGCCCCCTTTGCCGCTCATGCCGGCAAAATCTACCCCGAGCAACTGATGGAGCAGGTGGTGGCGGAGTTGGCTGCGCGCCCCGGCTACAAGCTGTTCCTCTTCGGCGGAGGGCGCGAGGAGTCTGCCACACTGGCGCGCTGGCGCGCAAAGTATGGAGAAAACCTTGTGAACATGGCGCAGCTGCGCCTCGGCATACCCGCAGAGATGGCGCTGCTCCGCCATTGCGACGTTATGCTGTCGATGGATTCCGCCAACATGCACTTGGCCTCGCTGGTGAAGCTCAGAGTAGTAAGTGTGTGGGGCGCCACGCACCCCTATTGCGGCTTCATGGGGTGGCATCAGCGCCGTGAGGATGCCGTGCAGCTCGACATGGTCTGCCGCCCCTGCTCTATCTATGGCAACAAGCCCTGCCGCCGCGGCGATTACCACTGTCTGCGCGGCATACAGCCCTCCTACATACTGACACACATAGACCGCCGCCTGGCCAAAAAGGCTAACGCTTAAGCTTCCCTTTGCCCACCAGGCGAGGGAAGTAGCGGTTGAGCAGATGAATCACCGGCACCATGAGCAGCAGCGTGATGACAGCCATCGCTATGCCCACTGTCGGCGACCGGTCACCGATGTAGACATAAATCAGCCAGTAGAGAATCTGCACAATCATGTAATGCAGCCCCAGCACAGCGTAGCTGTTGCGCCCGAAGAAGTGAAAGAAGCGGAGCGCAGGCACGCGGCTCACGTAGCGGAAGAGCAGAATCAGAGTCATCACCAGGGAGATGTTGAAGACATAGACGTAGGCCTCATGCCCGGGGGTCTGCGGCGTGGTGGCCCAGTAATAAGTGCCCCCCATGACAGCCACGCTCAGAGCCCCGAAATACCAGCGACTCTTCACCCCCTTCTCTATCACGCCTAAGATCTGTTTGCCGTACAGGTGGCCGAACACGTAATAGCCCAGGAACCGGAGCGAACGGCCGAACATGAAGTAGGTAGGCATCTGCTCAAGCCGCATTATTCCTATGGCGGAAATAAAGATGGCAACCGTCATAACCAGCCACTTACGCTTCAGTACATAGACAAGCGCATAAGTGAGCAACTGAAGATTTATGAGCGCCATGATGAACCACAGCGGCGGGTTCACCTTCTGGTTCAATTGCGCCGTCTTAGGATTCAAAATATCGAGAATTACCTCCGGGTGAAATCCGCCGGTGTGGGTAGGGGAGTAGGTGTATTCCACCCACATGTAGCCGAAATAGAAGAGATAGAAGAAGATGAAGGGGATAAGCAGCTGATGTGTCTTGCGATAGAGATAAGTGCAAAAGGGCACCGTCTTAAAGAAGATGCCCGACAGCAGGAAGAACAGCGGCATGCGGAAAGAGAAGTTGATAAACTCCGGGTGGGGCACATGAAACCACACCACGCAGATAATCGACAGCCCCTTCAGCCAATCAATATAATCAATACGTTGACCATTCATAATCAGAACAAGCGTGTCACATACGCTCACCTCGCTTACGGCCACTAATATGAGTCGCTATCCGGGAATATGTCCAATTAGTGACTTATAATTAGAAAGCAGGATTAACCTGAACAAAGGTGTGCAAAATTAGCTACATTCCACCGTAAAAACAAATAAAAATACTTAAAATTAATGACAGCCAAAAAACAGTTTCGATGGCTGCGTTGACTTCCGGGGTCTGAAAAGGCGCGGTGCCGCATGCTCACGCACACGACACCGCTGAAAAATAAAAGCTAAATAAAAAAGTATTATCTTACGGTTATTTTGACTGTCAATTGTCCCTGCTTCACAATGTAGATGCCCGGAGCGAGATTGCTGAGCGAGCTACCCGCCGGCAGTCCGTCGGCAGTGAAGATTAGGGCCGGTTCATTCATTTTCAGACCCGGGGCCTCGCCGTCTGTTGTCTCCACGCCTGTCATGGTGTAATTCTCCACCACGACAGAGTGAGTGGGACCGTCGGCATAAAGCGTCTGCAGATTCAGCGTCACTGGCTTGGACAAATCAATATTCGTGTTTACCGAGATGGCGCCCGTGTTGTCGACATACACCTTAGAGGGGTCGGACGAGGTCCAGAAAGCATGCGGGATAGGAGCATCTTCACCACTATCCTTAAGCACAGTTGAAGCAGTACGTGAGAAGCTGTCGCCGGCCAGAGCGTAAATATGGCTCTCGGTGCTGTAGTCCGCCTTATCGTTAGAAGCGGAGGCAAATGCAGGCCCGTTGGGCATACTTACTTTGATTCTAACATGTTCGTGAGTATACTTCATGGGTTCTATCTTGGTGAAATAATTCTTCCAAGCGGCATAGGCATCCTCTGTACCTGTATTCTGCACATACAGCACCGGCTTTGTCTCTCCGAAGCTGAAGACGTCATTTTCCAGCGTTGGGGCCGTCTGAGCCGTGATGTACATTTCCTTCAGGCTTGTAAGGCCGGTGAACGCACCGGTCACAAACTTGCCCACTTTCGGGCCCATGTAAATAGTGGTCAGCCCGGAACAGTTCTTAAAAGCGTTTGTACTGATAGTCTCGACATTGGGGGGAAGCACTATTTCCTTCAGGGCTTTACATGAAGAGAACGAGCCGTATCCGATAGATTTTACCGAAGTAGGCAGAATGATTGATTCAAGTGCCTGGCATGAAGTGAAAAGTCCGTCTATAATCGAGGTCAGCGTGTTGGGCAAAGTCGCAGTTTTAAGAATGCTGCAACTTTGGAAAGCGTTGTTTCCGATTGTAGTCACACTGTTTGGCACAACAAGATTCGCCAGGTTTGAGCAATTAGCAAAAGCGAACCTACCAATCTGTGTGAGGTTGTCAGAAAACTTGATTTCAGTCATATTACTACACTTTGAGAAAGCGTAAGGACGGATAACAGTGACCTGGTCAGACATTTTGACTTTAGTGATTGCGTTGCAACCCTCAAAAGCGTTGTCTTCAATACGAGTTACGACATAAGTAATTTTCGTGTCGGGGTCGGTAGCGGTGTCCGGAATGGAAAGCACACCCGCAATGCATGGGTCAGTAGGACACGCTACGGCACAATTATCTTCATTGAGGATAATGTAGTTCAGCTCATTACCTTCAGTGTTTTTTGCGATGAAATCAATTCCCTTAACGGTAAAATTGATAACCATGCCATCGTTGTAAAGTGTTTGAAGAGTGATTATAGGAGGATTTTTGGCATCGGGTGCAGATTTGAGCGTGACAATGCCGTCCTGCGTTACGTAAGCCACCGAGGGATTGCTTGAGCTCCAGAATACCTTGGGTATACCGGCGGAGGAAAGATTATTGAGCTGGGCCTTGAATGAGGAAGATACGTCTATGCTTAAAGGCATACTTGCAGATTTAGCACCTTGTCCGGGATAGTTCAGTATACCGAGCGCAGACATTTCACGTCCGGCATTCATTGACGACGGTTCACTCATCTGCGTGGCAGCCTGGAACAGAGTGGTCCACGGCGCCGCATCATAGCCCGTGGTCGATGTCCCCTGAAGGTACAGACGTGGCTTTGTCTCTCCGAAGCCGAAGACGCCATCTTCCAGCGTCGGGGCTGTCTGAGCCGTGATGTAGAGCGATTCCAG
>JAAVFJ010000069.1 GCA_014800845.1 Bacteroidales bacterium
AAGAAGAATCTCCGCTTTGCCCATCGGGTTAGTACCTTTGGTAATATTGCGTGTAAGAGTTGCCATAGGAGAGCAGTTTTAATTTATAACGCAAAGTTAATCAAAACCGTTGACATGGGTAATGGTCTCGTGTCAACGCCGTGTCAACCAAGATTGAATTTAACTAAATTGAGGTGAATTTCAGTAAAATTCAATTGGATTTATTATAATTATAAATAGCTTATTATAAGAGTATTAGTAAGTAAATTCAAAATCAGCAAACTTTAAGCACAGTCCAATATAATTCAATATTCGTGCTCCTGTTCTGGGCACAATATCAGCGAGTTAACAATTTAATTATTAAAAAGTTAGCTCGCTGATTTTAATTTTTACGTGCATATTACGTGCAAAAGGTGTGTCTATACACAAGTTCTCATTATCTTATCAATGTCGCTTTTATTGTTATGAAGGAAATTAATTCCGGATTTGAGCATCCAGAAAGCTTCAGTAAATTTGGTATAACAAAGGACAACTATCTCTCGCATGATGGTTATCCCGTTACTAATTTTGCCGAACTACGAAAATTAATAGCCGAACTTTCTTGCCTTAATCCGGATTCAATATTGTTCTTCAGGGGACAACACACTGACCATAGAAGACCTTATGGTAAAATGGGTAATGCTTCAACATTTCTCCCTTCAATTTTCCGAGGGAAGTTTCACAAGGGCGATTTAATAGAGAAATGGAATAAATTAGAATTAGCCACGAATCTATTAGTAGATAAATTAAAAACGATACCTGATGCGCGGAAGAAAGAATTTAATTTTTTAAAAGCCAAAAGACTTGCGCAATGGAGCGTACTTCAACACTATGAAGTTGTGGATACACCACTCTTGGACGTAACACAATCATTACGAGTCGCATGCTCTTTTGCTGAGTTAGGACGAACATCTGATACAGCATACATCTATGTTTTTGCACTCCCTTATCCTACCGGTAGAATCTCCATAAATTCAGAGCAATATATTACGAATATCCGGCTGCTAAGTGTTGTACCTTCGTGCGTCAGGCGCCCACATAATCAAGAAGGATTTCTTATCGGAGAGGATGACATGGTAAAGACCGATAACGTCTCCGATCGATTTGATTTTCGAAGAAGGTCTATTACAAAATTTAAGATTAATCTGAAGGAAGGATCGGGCTTCTGGGAAGATAGTGGCCTATCCGAGAGACCTTTAACTGAACAGGAACTATATCCTGACAAAAGTGATGATTCTGATACTTTAGGGCAAATCTGCAGAGATATAAAGGAATCTCTTGCACATTTTTCCTCCACAATCTCAGAAAAAGAAGATAAAACAAGTATCTTCCTTGACCAATGGCGTAAAATAGAAAAGTATTTACTCGGATACCAACGAGAAATGTGGCATGATTTTAAACCATCTGTTCCGAAAGCTCTAATAACAATGAAAAATCGCAATAAGAATGATAATGATGAAGATGTTAGTATTTTAATATCTAAAATTTATGAACTTCGTAATATGCGGAATAGCTTAGTTCATACTGGAGGAGAATCTGTAAACATTGATCAAATGTTGTATTTGGCAGCTTGGACAATAGAAAATTTGGAAAAAAAGATTCCAGGGATCAGTGCAATGGCAGATTATTGGCAAACGGAATACACACTGGGGCAAACCGACAAGTAAATAATACTATATTATTCAAATGGTATTAAAAATATCAGCTACATGGTTAGATTGGATTTTTAAATTATCCATTTAATACATAAATTTAATGAACGCCGCGGGAATAGTCCTGCGGCGTTCATTTTAGAGTCCTTAGAGTTCATCTTCGTCCTCATCCAATGAATCTGGAGAGCTGTCCGGGAGGAATGATAGGAAGACGCGAAGGAAAGCAGTATCCTTGAAAAAGTAATTGGGATTATCTTCAAGTTTTTACCATCGGTGACAGTTGTTCGGAAATTCCGAACAACTGAATCCTCATCAAGTTCACCATCTTCAAAGATATACTTGATATGTTCGCTGACATTGGCCTTGCTTGTATGATACAAGTCGCAAAGCTGTTGCTGCGACAACCAAACCGTTTCGCCGGTAAACCTGACCTCAATACGAGTCTCACCGTCTTCGTCTTGATATATTATAATCTGGTTCTCTATGTCCATAATATTAGCATTAGAGTAAAGCTGAATACATCCGGTATAACATATAGGTCAATTCGATTTACGTCGATCTCGTTTAAATATAATTGTACCAGCGAACGACTCTTTTATGTAGTTCAGTTGTTCTTTGGGCAGACTATCAAATTCTTTTTTCAAAGCATACAATTCGCCTCCTTCTTTTGCGATATCGTCTCTTCTATTTTTATAGAAAGACAGAGCATTGACAATCCTATTTGGCAGGGATTTGTCTATATTTGAAGCGTTAAAATTCTTATCGTGGAGTATAGAGAAGAATAATTCCTGTTCTTTAACAGTCATAGCGTTAATTGCTTTCACCCATTTACTCATACCGAGTTTATGCTTCTTTTTATCAAGCCATTCAAAGAAGAAACGATAGATAATGAATGTGTCGGGCATTTCAAGAAGAGTGTAATACTCATCAAGATTTCGTCCGAAAGCCTTATAGAAGAATGACTGCCCTCTACCAACACTACCTTTAGTAGCGTTCATTATGGCCTGTATGGCTCTGATATATTTTCTATTCCAATGCTTACCAATATAATCTCTATCGTGGCTATATTGTCCCATTAAGGGATGGTATTTCATCGGGAAAGAATAGATATTTAGATCAAGTTCTGCACACAACTCCACATTAATTTTTAGACGTTCATAGAGATCCTCTGGAAAATCATTGAAATTGTACAATAGGTAATTTGAAAAATTCTTAATACCCGCTGCAGCACTCCATCGAATAGCTTGAAGATACTCTTTTTCAACATCCATAGAATCAAATGCAATGCGGAGAGGAGAAATTGCAATCTCAGCCAATCGCTTAGCATTTCTTTCTGTGAATAAGCGAGCGTCAACGCCTTGATTGAAATCAACTATTCTTTGACGTGGTCTCCGTTTTACAATCATCTTATCATACTCATCTTTAATCAGATGATATGTCTCTATAATCGCCTCTGGAGTACAGGAACCAATTGAGAAAATTCCTCTATCTAATAGGATTTTATACACCTTGAAAGATAAATCATTGTCTTTGATGCCATTATAATAGGTAAGTATTTCTCTTTGTGCACATCTTATATAAGCACGTACATTTTCCTTCTTTTCAAGTCTGGATATAGCAAAAGCTAATCGGTCAGTTTCAAGAAATGTTGCTCCTTTATGAAATCCAGCCGAGATAATATCGTCAATTATTTCATCAAACTTCTCCGAGGCCAAGACATTATTGTCCATTAACAATAAATCGCGTTGTTCTCCATAATGTTCATTGACAACTTTTATTCGTGTTGACATAGGCATAAAGTGAACATAATCAGGCTCTAATTTTTGAACAGCGCAAAAGGCACAATTTCTACCGCACCCCTTTGTAAGTGAGCCATAATAGGCATTTGACATCTCATACCGATAATCTATTTCTTCCAAGATAGAATAATCAAGGGGAAGGGTATCAATAATTTCAGAGCTGTCTGCATCAATTTCACCGGGCTTATTCAACAACCCACATTTTGGCTGAATACCAGTGGCCTCAAGTATTTTATCAGGTTGTAAGGTTGCAAGAACTCCACCTACCATAATAGTCCCAGTCGGTTTAAGAAGTTGCTTTACCTCGTTTATCGTTTTAACAGTAATATCAAAATAGAAGGTAAACATGGTTGTCACACCAATCCAATCCCATTCGCGTTCAGACGGATTCAAATATTGCTTCTTCCAATAATAGTCCTTATACTGATTCAGCCAATCAGTTATAAGCGTCTCACAATCGTTATCCTGAGGAACTAATTTATTGAGATGTTCCTTTTTACGAGTTTTAATAAACGCAAAAATCGAATCGTGTTTTAGACGCCAGTTTATATCTGCACATACGCTCTCCAATGCTCTAATACACTTATCTGTAATACGTTCAAGGATGAAATTTTTGATTTCACCCTTGTAGAATACGACATTATCACCCCTATTTTTGAAATAGGTGGCAAGCTTCATTAATCCGATTGGAGGGAATTTAGTCCTATAGTTTGGTTCTATTAGAAGTACGTTTCGTCTCATTTTATAATCTTCTTCCGAAGACGCAGCTTCATTTTTGTTTTTTGCTTTTCAGGAAGTTCCGTCATCGAGTTAATTACAGAGAGAAACTTGCGTACAAGAGCTCTCTCTACAACACTAAGCCCCTTATAATCATCCATCTCGTTGGTAACCGTAGGAGAAACTATTATATCCGGACCATTCAATGAATTTTGGGGATTGGCATTACCTGAAGGATTTTGAGGCTTATCTGTCGGCTCAGCATTCTGACGAGGCTGTGATGAAGAATCCGTTTTATGATGTTTAGGCTGGGACGGTTTAAACTCCTCAATCTTCAATTCTGGAATCTGAGCATCTGACTTCTGTACGTTTGTACGTGTATTGTATGGCTCTATTATTGAGATATTGACCGCCTCTACTATATCTTCCGCAACAGACCAAAGTCCGGCGGCTTCAAAATATTCTTGATATTTTGGCAACAAAGTGAAGGCGGTCTTTCGTTCTTCGGATTTCTTTTTTGCAGATTCCCTAAGTTTTGCCTTTTCATCTGAATCAACTTCACTCTTAGCTGTAAGCTTAAGACGAGCAATTTCAGCATTTAGAGTAGCGACCTTCCCAACTACTTCGCTTCTAAATTTTGAAGCTTTATTATATTGTTCGTATATTTTAGCAAGGTATTTACGCAACGCAGTTTCAAGTTTACGTCGCTCTGGACCACCTTCTATACCATCACGCGTGGCTGTAGGGTTGATATCCGGATGAGTTATATGTAATTCTCCGACAGAATAAGCTGGAGCAGTAGCTCCTTTATGATATTGGTTTAGAAGGTCTTTACCTCCTATTTGAAAATTATGGTGACGAGCTCGTATATAAGAGAATGGGAGGTCGTTCAATTGCTCCGCCGTTCTATTGAGAGCGAACCAGCCCCACGCCAATTCTTCCTGCGTTTTATCGTCAATCAAGGTAAAGCACTGAAGCACCCCAAGGTGCTTGTCATTATATTCTGAACGATATGTTTTTTCAACCGGTTCCTCGTTTACTGTTATCTTATATACCCATAAGCTGTCAAATCGGTCTTCATATCCAGCATTCATCGGTAAATCAAGCGACGGGCCAAGCGAATTCTCCTTGAATTCTAATGAATAGTCTACCGACACTATTTCAGAAATATATTCACGAACCGCCTGTTCATCCATTAATTGGGGATCATTTACATTTTCAAGAATGACCTTGCAATAATGGACTTCTGATGATTCCGGCTCCTGAGGCTTCAAGTCAGTTACCTTGTCAATTATTTCTGTAGTGCCAAATTCAATTGTGTCATCGGAACACAATCTTTTAGCTTCTTTCACGTCCCAAACAAGCGTGGATTTGAACGGCTCACCGCTGTAGCTTGTCTCATATATTATGCTATCACAATAATTGGCACCATTTAAGCGGCCAATCCCATGTCGACCCACCAAATGCTTGTTGAATTTTTGTGAAGACGCTACATCCACAAGATAAGAGGGTATATTTTTTCGAGCAATACCTATGCCAATATCATGAATAATTATTCGTTTATTATATTGATCAATGGTTACTGCAATATTTGCGTCTTTCCTGTTCGTAATTAAGCCGGCTTGAACTGCTTGCTCTACAGCATCACAAGCATTTTGTAGATACTCTCTGAATATAACCATTGAGTTTTCATACAAACCGCCCATATATTGACGCATTTGATCTTTGCCTATTTTGCTTTTATGCCCTTCCATGTTAATTGTTGGATTTAAAGGTTGGGTATGGGAATTTAATCTTTACCAAAGAGCGAAGAGCCGGATTATTGATGATGTAATCGCCGGGGGATAAACGCGTCATCATGTTTTTGTAAATATTTCCGAAGAAAGCATAGTCTTGTTTTGTTACTTCAACAAAATTAGTCCTGCCATATGCGGAATTTGCGCAATTTCCCTTCACTCGATCATGAATTGCACTTCTGAACTGCTCAACAGAAAAGAGAATTATTCCTAATGCGCGACCTCGCTCGGCAACATCAAGCAAATGACGTAGAATAGGCGACGATTTAGGTACATCCGTTGACGCGTACTTGTTAAGCTCATCAACAAATATTACTATTTGATCGGGAGAGTCGGTATCTTTCGCACTCATGCGGTCAATTACTTGCTGTATGACATCTCCGAATACAAATCCCTGAATTGCAGGATCTAATTGAGCAATGTCAATTACCTTTACATCATTATGATGAAGATTAACAAATATATCCTCTACTAAGTCCGAGGTGTCGTTATGATCATATCCCTTGTCTGTAAAAAGTTGCTCAACATTGAATTTCCTAACAATTCGAGCGAACTTTTTCCATGAAGCCAAAGCTATATTTGTGCCACTTAAAGATGTCGATCCGGGTACGAGTACCTGATTCAATGCATTATAGAACTCAGACCACGACGTAACGTGCTCATTAAATGGATGACCACCATCCATAATATAGTTTACGATGCTATCAAGTGTGCCAGAGGGATCAGGTTCATTAGCAAAAAGATATTGAAGTTTGTCTCGACAACTTTCAAAGTTGTAAAAATAACGCTTTGCATTTTTGTCATCATTGAATTGGCGAGACATATCATCCCAGTCTGCATTTGATTGAGTGTACTGACGTTCTATCTTTTCGCCATAAGGATAGTAATAAAATACTTGTTTAAACGGAGTTGGTTTTAGGCCTAGTTCTTCTTTATAAATGCGTATATCTTCCTTTTTCAACTTGTCGTTAAGAACGTCAAGTGTTAGTAGATCTCGACCCTTAACATTGAATATTAGGTAGGCTATTTTACGAGGTTTTTCAACCTTGTCCAGTTTCTCCTGCTCATAAACTTTGATGTATTTCTGCTGAAGCGCATTTAATAGAAACATTGTGTATGAGGTCTTACAGGCAAGACCAGAAATGCCCGATACATTGAGATGCGCCCCATCAGGACCAATCAAAAATTTGTCGTTAATATCAACCCTAACCTTTTCGCCATACATTTCCATGTAACCGCATGTCAATGGATTTTTAACCCCCTTAAGACCGAGGGCCTCTCTAATTTGATCTGCAGTACAGAGTGATACGGGAGAATCGTGAAGTACAGGGGTATACTTATCGCCAGTATTATGAACTACTTTAGCCTTTACAAAGCTGAACTGTAGCCGATTTGTATTTCCACTGCTAATACCTTTGATGTTTGTTAGCGAACCAAATTCCGATGATATGTAACTAGCAAAATGACTGGCGGAGTCTGTAACATGATTTATCTCCTCCACAACTGCATAAGTAGTGGAATCGTTATTACTATTCTCCACTCTAACCACATCAAACGGGCTCAGACTATCACTCTGAGAATCAGTCCAAAAATAGAAATAATCTATTGTAGAAGGATTTTTCTCTGTTGCCGATACCTTTCCTATGATTTTATTTTTAGTCTCGCTCATATTACCCTAATGATTAGTTTTTCGTCTATAAACATGGATTTACAAAAACGCTCCGTTATATGTATAGGATAAAGATGATTGGCCCATCGCGCGTCTTGTCCATAACAAACTGGATATGCTTCATTTATCAGGTGTGCGGATATGCTATTGATCAATGATGATTCTTTATTCTTATCAAATGGCATAAACATCTCCACCTTAACTATATCTGCATAATTATTGGAGCGATTGAAAGTATCACGCAATCTTAAATACCAGACACAGTAGCTTTTCCCTTCATGTATATATCTATATGCACGCGTCCTGTGCATTGGTGGTAATTCAGCTATCATAGTGCCTATTCTAGGCTCGCGTTTACTCAACAATTCAGGATCGAACATCTTGGAGACACCGACAACATCTCTAAAATTGGATGTGAATTTTGCGTTAGCTAAATCGGCATCTGGACGATTGGTAAAATCTTTTTTATACTCAATAGACCCATCCTTGATGAGCATCGCATAGTTATCTGAAATGATACCACCCATAACCAATTCTTGCACTAAAAGACGTTCTTGATCAAGCATTTCGTTTTGAATACAAGCCGTGGCTAATCGAAGATACTTATTCCTGCCTAATTCTTGTACGGAGGATGATTCAACACCGTATGGAATGACATAGTCAAAATGCAATCCGAATTTGCTGGAAAGAAGTGTTTCACCGATACGCTTATTGATTTCTTCACACTGACGGCGAAAGAAATTGTTACCTTGATGGTTCAAATCCCATTGTCGAGGGACAGCCAGCACAATAGTTCGTTTGAACTGCCCATTCTTTATGTCGCGGCCATCGCGACCACAATACCCAACAATTATTTGTCCTACTGCTAATGGATAAACTGTTCCGTCAATAGCAATGTCTCCCACTTTATACACATGTCGCGTACCGTCAAGAAAATACTTAAAACGACTTTTACCTTTGCGTGATAGAATATCCTTTGATTTTATTTCTATATGAGGAACCTTTGATGGTTTATCTTCTGCATATAGTAGAGATTTGTCTTTTGGTTGTTCTCCATACTTATGGTCGTCAAATTCTCCAAAAGTATCAAGCTCAAAATCATCGATGAATCGTTTTTGAGAATCGTAGGCCTTAACTTTACCATCTGAAGTGGATGCCATATAATCAAGAATCAACCCCATATCCCCTCCGCATCAATATACCGACATGACAATCCCGACAAAAGATGCCCATCAGTTGTCAATAAACCATGAAGATGGCAGTCTTCAATTTTTATATAAGGTATCAAAGTCATGTCTTTACGTTAACGTTAATGGTAAAAATCTCCGAAAGATACAATTAACCGCCGCAAATTTACGAAAAATATTCGAAATAGCAGTCGGGGTCGCTACATTTTAGCGATAAATTTGTTATACAGCGTGTACAACATAATCCACAGGCAATGAGTAGTTAGCTAACTGACATCCGATTTATTTACCACAATAGCGGTAGTAAACTGGCAAGGTCCGCAAAATTGACGTAGATTTCGCTGACAATCAATATCGTATTTAAGATTTCGCTCAAATATCTTTTTTAGTTCTATGAGATGCGGTTTGTAATCGCATATGTGAATCCCAAAGAAAATTCACTAATGTTAATACTGAACCTACTGCAAGACGAGCATGGCGTTCACTTAAGCCTTGTTAGTTTGGCGATTTCCCATGCCCACTACCATACACATTCCTTAATTCATTCAAGCCATTAGCTATTGCACGAAGACTTTTTAATAATGATATCATTGATTCTGCTCCTCGAATATCCGAAGGAATATTTTCCGGCGCAACTTTCAAAAAGTTTGTGGTCTCCTTGAATAAACGAGGAGCATCCCAAGTTCTATCGTATTCTTGCCCATTTTCTTCTAATATTCCCTTACAACAACTTTCAATAATTTCTTTAGCCTTTCCGATGGCCTCGGTTGGATTTTCAGATTGCATTGACATCATGATTTGCACTTGCCAATCAATGTATTCGCTTGAAAAGGCCTCTTTTATGTTTGAAGCTAAAACAGTCGAGAAGTCAGCTAAGGGAGATGAATGTTTTTTCTGAATTTCCTTACATTTACGATACGTTGAGCTATAGTCAACACCATAGTCTAATACAACCTTCCCAAATTCATCTGGAACGGTTTCTCTCTCAAAATTACCATATGACAGCTCATAATATTGCAAAAAATCAAAAAGTAGTTTATCAGCTAACTCATCATCTGCTTCATGGATAAAGGCATTTAATGAACGCCCTTTTGATAAATGATATTTTTCGCATAATGCAACGCGACACTTTCCATAGTGAAGGTATCGAAGTCTGCTGTTGAGAAGTCAAGCACATAGTCACCCCTATTAAAGAGTTTAATAAAAACACCTCGTTCTAATCCTGATAATGCCATATTTATCACCAATGTATGTTGTGTATCTGAAGTTCACACTCCGGATTGCTAATTTTATTTATAATGTTGTTAAGTATCGCCATAATTCAAAAGGAAGCTGCCAAATGTAGCATCTGAAGGCCGACCAAAGCCTGTAACGACTACAAGGATGTTCCCAAAGTTTTTCGACTCTCGCCGTATGTCTTGGCAGAGCCAAGCGGCAAGCCGGTTACTTTTATTTTTAGTTGGTCATTTTCAGATAGACGTTACTTTCCTAAGTACAAAGTTACAAAGAATTTTTGAGGAAACAATCGGTTATGCTGAAAAACATAATCAATTGTTATTGAGCTAAACATGTTAGTTCTCAGAATTTAAGATTACCTATGCTCGCCGATGCGGTACCAGAGGAGGAAATTGTCAATATCGGCTTGGTTGACGTAGTTTTTACGATTGATTTGGGAGAAGGGGATGAGGCGTTGGTCGCGGTAGTTTTGCCATGTCTTTGGTGAGATTCCGGGGAGTTTTCGCGCCTCTTCGGATTCGAGCCAGTCACAGCTTACGCCAATTCTTTGGCTTTTCTCGGCTCAAGCCGAAAGGCCGGTGCATTTGTTAAAGTGGGCAAAGTGGAATTTTAAAAATCAAGTATATAGTTTGATAAGCCGGAATATGAAGAAGTTTTGGTCGCGAACACCTCTCATTTGCGAGCAGAATATCTTTACCTTGGAGTTGAAGGCCTCAGCCGAAGCGTTGGTAGAACGTCGACGGAAATAGTTTAGGATTGTCGGGGCATGATTTTTGAATGTCTTGATTACCGAGCGGAAATTACTGTTTCTAAGTTCCCTTACCTTTTCGTACCACTTGTTCATTCATTTCATCGCCTTTGTCGGTGAGATTTTCGCGTTGAAAATACTTCGCAGTTCCATTGCCAGATTATAGGTGCTTTTGAGTATCGGATAGTGTCTTAACAGTATATTTCGGCACAGGCCGAGACAAGGGGGCACATAGTAAAATACCAGTGCAGTTGAAGATTAGTGGGGATGATATAATGGAATTGTTATTGGGAGTATGTTCATCTTATTGATTATGCCATAATCTGTATTATATCTTGTCAAAGCACTTTATTGATTCAATGGCGGTGCAGATTGGGGTCCGGTAATCGAAGTCGGCAGGGATTGTTCCGAGGTAGAGATCGGAGGTGGGATACTTCAGCAAATCTTCAAGCATGGATAGTTTTGCCTCAATCATGGCCGCGCGGATGGTGGCAGCATGGGAATGGATGTCACCTCGAAGTGTATACATACGATACTTTGGGATATATCGGTCATACCAGCTTACCGCATAGAGGGCATTGCTGACAAACACACTCTTTTGACGGAGCGACTTAACATTTGACCGCACTATGTAGCGATTGTTCAACGTTGTGCGAATCTGAGCTTTTGTAGTATGGTGAGCATTGGAACTGACAAGGGATTTCACCGAGAGAAACCTCTCATCCTCTACCCTATCACCGATATGAAAAAACGCAGCATCATACGTGGTACGCCACTTCACCTCACGAATCTCATGAAAATGAAAAACAACCATCTGGGTCAAGGCAGGAATCCCACGCCAATATCCACGCTCGGCACACTCCACCAACGCCACATCATCAACCATATAGGGATTAAACCTCATTACCCTATCCTCAAGAATAGCCCTAAGCCGCGTCAAAGCATCCATCTTTCGCCACTCCGTAATCCCAATCCCAGGACACAACTCGCCATCACTCACCATAACCTGACACATTCACCACCAAACAACATAATCATCACCTTCTCAGTCATCTAATATTAAAAACCTTTAGATTGCAAAGATAATTATATATTTAAGAAATGCCTTATAACGAGAGAGAAAATGTGTCGTAATACAGAAATCTTTCTGTTATTCGTTTTCGATATTAAGTTCTCCTGTTTAGTAATTAATCATGAGAAATGGGGGTGGGATTGGGGAGAATTGCGGAAAAATTGCTAACTTCACGGTATGAAAAGGTTTAGAATTGCTATATTTGCCTCGGGCTCGGGGTCAAATGCCGAGAATATTATA
>JAAVFJ010000070.1 GCA_014800845.1 Bacteroidales bacterium
ACGGCGAAAAGAACACGGAGCGCAGCCAATAAGTCTTGGACTGTGGCACAGCGACGTCTCCGTCGCGCCACTCCGAGGCATTGGCTTCGCTCGGTGTTCCGCCGTTGCAGATAGGCGTGAAGCGGTCTGAGGTAGTGCCGGACTCGCTCTAAACGCCTCATACGGCATCACGCCGAAACCAACCAAGACCGCCCAATCTCTTGCCGCTTTGGTATGTAAAGAACTGATTAAGAGAACTTCGGCATTATCGAAATTTAACAATTTCTCCATTGTGGAATCGAACAAAATTTATTAACTTTGCACTGCGGATAATGCTCGCAGAGGCGGGCGGCAATTTGGTTGTCAGTTTATTTGCTAACCTTTTGTTACCCATTGAAAATAATCTGATTTTTCTTATTGAAAATCAGGGTGCTATTGACTATAATTCTGGAACAGTCGGTATCCTTGTGGAAAATTCTGTTCCGTCAATTATATGCGATATTTGATAGGGAAAGAAGCTGGTAAATCCAATTTTATCAAGAGATTTGAATCTTTGATCGAATTGCGCTACCCAGACGCTAACCATTTCAAATTTGCGGAGTTAATGATTTGATAATCAATATACTTTTGCAATGCGATAGGTTCCCTGTCTTTCCGCAACCTTACACTTAAAATAGTATCGCACAGAATTATAGGTTACCGCTGTTAATAAGGGGAGTAAAAGACACGAAAAGAGCCGACTGTAATATCCGGCTCCTTAAAAACTAAACCCCGAGGTTTGTCTTTCAACAGGGACACTCGGGGGATTCCGTTGCAAAGTTAGGAATAATTTCGTAAATTTGCAACTCCATCATCAGAGGTCCTTTTGAAATGAAAAAAATAATATTTTTGCTGGCAAACTTAATCTTCTTGGCCGGCTGCTCCCGAAAGGTGATGGTGGAGCATTTCACCCTCAGTCCCGATTCTCCTGCTGGCTACACAGCGATAACCGTGGACGCGGCTCCCGACTCGTATCTGCTGCTTTTCCCTGGTTTTGGCGAATCTCCGCAGGATGTGCTGGCGTCGACCGATATGCCGCTTGAGTTGGCTCGCTCCGGGATTGCGGTATTCATTCCCGTTCTGCAGAATGGAAGCGAATCTTACGGTTTCAGCAATGAGAGTCAAGAGTGCCTTAACGAAATTGTAGCGACTATCCGGCAGCGATATAATCTGCACGATATGCCATATTTCGCAGGGGGCTTTTCGATGGGGGGTGCTACGGCAGTGAAATTTGCACAGACACATCCCGTTAAGCCCAATGCCCTGTTTGCTATAGATTCACCTTTGGATTACAAACGGTTTCTTTACGCCACGAAGCGTGATATTGAGGTGTATAATAAGGATAGTCAGGATAGCATTTACTCGCAGCTTTACACAGCTATAGATAGAATCAAAGATGATTCACCTTATGAAATCGGTGATTCAGCCCATTTTTCAATCAAACCTCTCATCAATGTTCCGGTCAGATATTATATAGAGCCGGCAGAGGATTGGTGGCTCAATAACCGACAGACAGATGTGCTGAGCCTTAACATCATGGATGGCTCATGCTTTATCAATGATCTGCGACTCTTAGGCAACGATAGGGCGGAGTTAATAGTGACTCATAACAAAGGCTACCGTAGGGCTAACGGCCAGAGGCATCCACATTCTTGGTCAATAGTGGACAATAAGAATCTTTTAAAATGGCTCAAGAGTCATAAGTAATTCGCGTGTGGTGAGGGAATTTCTGCAGTTCCCGCTCTCAGCTGTAATTGCTTGGCGATTTCGGGGTGATGTTAAAAATGATGGGGTTGGCGAAAATAGTTGGCAAAAAGTTTGCGAATGTCGGATTAAGGTTGTAATTTTGCGGCATCTATTTTTAGCAAAAGAGATATACTTATGGATACTTTTAAGGCTGACCTTAGCGGGAATATTGCCGAACTCAACCGGAATCATGTGGCTGTCCCAAGCGGGAGCGAGGCCGTAAGGTTCACAAAGATGCACGGATTAGGCAACGATTACGTCTATCTGCTGCTTGAAGATAATCCCCGTCTTGCCGAGGCGTCAGAGGCTCAGCTCTCTGCCCTGGCGCGTTGCATTTCTCACCGCCATCTTGGCGTGGGTGGCGACGGGATGGTGATGATTGCCCCCTCGGAGGTGGCCGATTTCAGGATGCGCATGTGGAATGCCGATGGCTCCGAGGCGCAGATGTGCGGCAATGCCTCAAGATGCGTGGGCAAATTTGTTTTTGATTCGGGACTTACTTCCTCTACTCATATTTCGCTTGAAACTCTTGCCGGCATTAAGCAGCTGGAGCTCCATGTGCGCGATGCGCAGGTGGAGAGTGTGACCGTGGACATGGGGCGCCCCACCTTGGCAGCTGCCGAGATACCTATGCTCCCCGATGCCGCCGATGCTCTTCCCGCCATTCTCACTGCCGAGACCGAGCAGGGAGTTCTGCGCTTTACGGGGGTGTCGATGGGTAACCCTCACGGCGTGGCGTTTGTAGATGAAGTGACTGACGACTTAGTGCTCGGCACCGGCCCCAGGATGGAGGTGCACGAGGCGTGGCCCGAGAAGGCCAATATAGAATTTGCGCATGTGCAGGACCGCGAAAACATAGAAATGCGCGTCTGGGAACGTGGCACCGGCGAAACAATGGCTTGCGGCACAGGCGCTTGTGCTACTGCTGTGGCTGCCATACTCCACGGCCTCACCGACCGCCGCGTGAGGGTGCATCTGCCCGGCGGCACACTTGAAATTTATTGGGATGCCGAGAGCGACCATGTGCTCATGACGGGGCCGGCCACCACCGTAGCCTCAGGCATCTATTTTTACCAACAATCCGTATAACAACATCTGTCCTGCGCAGCTATGCGCGGCAACCGGACGCGGGTAGGGGAGTCTCTATCCAAGCACGGGTTATATAAACTTACTTATGGAAACCATCAAGCTCAATCAGAATTTTCTCAATATACCGGAGTCATACCTGTTCAGCGAAGTAGCTGCGCGTGTGGCCAAATTCAAAAGCGAACACCCTGAGGCTGAGGTGATAAGCCTGGGCATAGGCGATGTGACCCGCCCGATAGCTCCCGCCATAGTGGAGGCTATGCACCGCGCTGTCGACGAGATGGGCTCTGCCGAAACCTTCCACGGCTACGGACCCGAGCAGGGTTACCCCTTTCTGCGCGAAGCGATTGCGGAGCATGACTATCGCAACAGAGGCATAGACATAAATGCTGACGATATTTTCATCTCTGACGGAGCCAAGAGCGATTTAGGCAACATTGGCGACATCTTCTCCTCGGCATGTCGCGTGGCCGTAACCGATCCGGTCTATCCCGTCTACGTGGACACCAACGCCATGGCCGGGCGTGCCGGCAAACCGGTCGATGGGAAGTGGGACCGCATAGAATACCTCCCCGCCACCGAGGCCAACGGCTTCATCCCCCCGCTCCCTTCGCGTCAGCCTGACCTGATTTATCTCTGCTATCCCAATAACCCCACCGGGACCGTGCTTACACGCGCGCAGCTCAAAGAGTGGGTGGATTTCGCTATTAAGAATCATTGCGTAATCTTCTTCGACTCGGCATACGAGGCATACATCCACACTACCGATGTGCCCCACAGCATCTACGAGATAGAGGATGCTGAGAAGGTGGCCATAGAGTTTCGCAGCTTCTCCAAGCGTGCAGGCTTCACCGGTCTGCGTTGCGGCTACACAGTGGTGCCAGCCGCTCTTCAGCTTCGCGATTCACGCGGCGAGAAAGTGCAGCTGCGCAAGCTCTGGCTGCGTCGTCAGACCACTAAGTTCAATGGCGCGTCATACATAATCCAGCGTGGCGCCGAAGCCATCTATAGCTCCGATGGATTGCGCCAGACCGGCGAGCAGGTGGATTACTACATGCACAATGCCGAGCGTCTGCTGCAAGCTGTAAGAAGCGCCGGCCTAGAAGCGGTGGGAGGTGTAGATGCCCCCTACGTGTGGGTGCGTTGTCCTCAGGGAGTTAATTCCTGGGAATTCTTCGACCTCCTGCTCGGCGAGCTTCACCTCGTGAGCACTCCCGGAAGCGGCTTTGGCCCGGCAGGGGAGGGATATGTACGACTGACGGCTTTCAATACACGCGAGGCCACAGAGGAGGCCGCCCGCCGCATAGAGTCAGCTAAATTCTAAAATTCAATCCATTAAAAATATCAGATACAAATGTCAACATCACTGAGATTCAAAAGTGTAGAAGAGGCCCGTTCACGCAAGGCCGTAGCAGTGGAATTACCCAAGGAACGCCCGGAAGCCTATTACGCCAAGCAGGTGTTCAACCGTCAGAAAATGTTTGAATATCTCCCGAAGGAGACTTTCGAAGTGCTCATAGATGCTATCGACAATAAGAAGCCCCTGCCTCGCGAAGTAGCTGACAGTGTGGCTCAGGGTATGAAGCGTTGGGCTATTGATAACGGTGCTCGCCACTACACCCACTGGTTTCATCCTCTTACCGATGGCACCGCTGAGAAGCACGATGCTTTCATTGAGCATGACGGTAAAGGTGGCGTAGTTGAGAAATTTAACGGTAAACTGCTCGTGCAGCAGGAGCCCGACGCATCCTCTTTCCCTAACGGCGGTATACGCAACACTTTCGAGGCCCGCGGTTATTCTGCCTGGGATATCTCATCACCTGCTTTCATTCTTGACGGCACTCTTTGTATCCCCACCATTTTCATCTCATACACCGGTGAAAGCCTTGACTACAAGACCCCTCTGCTGCGCGCTCTCAACTCGGTAGACGTAGCAGGCACCCGCGTAGCACGCCTGTTTGACCCCTCAGTAAACCATGTTATCTCCTACCTCGGCTGGGAGCAGGAATATTTCCTTGTGGATGAAGCCCTCTATGCCGCCCGCCCCGACCTGGTGATGACCGGCCGCACACTTATGGGCCACGAGAGCGCAAAAAATCAGCAGCTCGAAGACCACTATTTCGGCTCCATCCCCTCACGTGTGGAGGCATTTATGCTCGACCTGGAACTGGAGTGCCACAAACTCGGCATCCCCGCCAAGACACGCCACAACGAGGTGGCCCCCAATCAGTTTGAGCTTGCTCCTATTTTTGAAGAAGCAAATCTTGCTAATGACCATAACCTTCTGCTCATGAGCCTTATGGCAGAAGTGGCACGTAAACACAATTTCCGAGTGTTGCTCCACGAGAAACCCTTTGGTGGTGTCAACGGCTCAGGCAAACACAACAACTGGAGTCTTGGCACTGACAAGGGTCGTCTGCTCTTTGCTCCCGGCAAGACTCATAAGGAGAACCTGCAGTTCATAGCCTTTGTGGCTAATGTCATGGCAGCTGTTAACCGTCATAACGCGCTACTCAAGGCTTCTATTATTACGGCAGGCAACGCCCACCGTCTGGGTGCCAACGAGGCTCCTCCGGCTATCATCTCAATGTTCCTCGGCAGCCAGCTCAGCGAACTGCTCGACAAGATAGAGAAGACTGATATCAAGACGCTGAACCTTGCCGGTAAAGAGGGCCTGAAGCTCGATGTAGTGCAGATTCCCGAAATCATGGTTGACAACACCGACCGCAACCGCACCTCACCCTTTGCCTTCACCGGTAATCGCTTTGAATTCCGCGCCGTGGGCTCCAGCGCTAACTGTGCATCTGCTTTGATAGCCCTCAATGCTGCCGTGGCCGACCAGCTCAATATGTTTGCTGAAGCTGTGGAGAAAGCTATAGCCGATGGTGCCGACACCGAGGCTGCCATACTCGAAGAGGTCAAGAAGCTCATTATCTCCAGCAAAGCAATTCACTTCGACGGCAACGGTTATTCCGAAGCATGGAAGAAGGAGGCTGCTGAACGAGGTCTTGACACAGAGTCTTCCGCTCCGCTCATGTATGATGCCTATCTCCGTCCCGAGAGTGTAGCTATGTTTGACCGCACCGGCGTATTCAACCTTCTTGAGCTTGAAGCTCGCAACGAGGTGAAATGGGAGATGTATACCAAGAAAGTGCAGATCGAAGCCCGTGTGCTCGGCGACCTGGCCATCAACCACATTCTCCCTGCGGCCACTCGCTACCAGAGCGTACTGCTTGACAATGTCTACAAGATTAAGGAACTCTTCTCTGCCGAAAAGATGGATAAGATAGCCGGTCAGGACCTTAACAGCATTGAGCAGATGGCAGACCACATGTCAATCATCCGCACCGAGGTGGAGAAGATGGTAGATGCCCGCCGCAAAGCCAACAAGATAACTTCTGAGCGCGAAAAGGCCATAGCCTATCACGACACCGTGGTGCCCTGCATGGAGAAACTGCGCTACCACATCGACAAGCTCGAGCTCATGGTCGACAACGAGACATGGCCCCTGCCCAAATACCGCGAGCTCCTCTTCGTTCGCTAACCTTCGCGGTAGCAAACCCCAAAGCTGCATAAAGTTATCCGCAAAGCGCCCGAGGGCCTTTGCGGATAATTGTTTATGTATCCGTTCGGGAGCACCCGCGTGGCGTACATACGTCAAATTGGTTTGCTCTAACACCTAAAGTCCAAGACTTAACTGAAGAGATAGGGGGAGAAGGGAGCAGCCGCACTCCGAGGTCGGAGTGCGGCTGCTGGTATTGTTGGCCGGGGCTGTTTGGCCACTCGGCTTTGGGATTTTCGGGGTTTAGGCTTCGGCGCGGTCTTCGTTGAGCAGGCGGATCATTTCGATGGCTGCTGTGGGGATGCGGGTGCCGGGGCCGAAGATGGCTGCTACGCCTGCCTTGTAGAGGAAGTCGTAGTCCTGAGCGGGGATCACACCACCTGCCACTACCATGATGTCGGGGCGACCGAGCTTCTCAAGTTCCTCTATGGTCAGGCGCCTCAGCGATTGTGTCTTGGAGACTTTAAACTGACAACTTCTTTGAAGCAGGGTTGAACCCATACTTGCCGCACGAGGTGTGACCGGTTGCCGTTCCATTTTGTTCCATTTTGGTTGGTGGAATAAATCTAATGTAATTAAGAGATTAGAAATAACTACCTTTGTACCATGTTTGGTTATAATATGGCCAGATGGCAAAGTTTTCTCTAAATAAGTGATTCAAAAAAATTAATAATTTAAAATATCATGAATATCAAAATGAAATCAGTTCTAATTTTCGGTATGTTGATGGCAATTGGCAGCCTCACAATAAATGCTCAAAATTCTTTTAACGGGCCTGTAATTAAATATGGCAATAAATATGCCGTAACTGAAAAAGATGGCATGTACACGGTTTATTCTGAAAATGGAGATAAAGTATTTGACGTGTCTACTGACTATAAGATAAATCTTGGTCATATTGATAGTGGGTACATAGAGACATATCGCCAGGACGGATTGAAAACCACGGGTATTTATTCTTTGTCAATGAACGATTGGATTGTAGAGCCCGGTAAATCTGGGAATATATACCACGTTGCGCCTGACCGATTTGCCGTAGAGATTGCTCCTAACAAGTACAATTATATCACCGATAAAGGTGTCATATTAAGCACATTAGACAATATAAGAAACGATTATATCCAATTTGAAAGCTATGGTTATTTCTATGATAATTTAGTAAAGGTTATTTCTACAACCGGTAAAATGGGATTACTTAACTCAAAAACCGGAAAGTGGATCATACCATGTCAGTTTGACCAGCATATTACATTCGGAGGTGGTAAAGGTCCGAATAAAAAATTTGCTGTTCAACAGACTTCAGATAAGGGGGAGTTAGTCACAGTCTACACAGTGAGCGGAAAGAAAATCGCTTCTCAATTTTTCCCCTGGGGAATGAGAATGCGCAATGCCCATATACGCACCTTCGGTGAAAAATATTTGAATCACTGATTTATATTTCTGCTACTTTAATTTTGCATATAAAAATGCAGCCGCACTCCGAGGTCGGGGTGCGGCTGTTGGTATTGGGGTTGGCGGCTTTGGGGCCGCTTGGGTTGGCGGGGGTTATGCCTCGGCGCGGTCTTCGTTGAGCAGGCGGATCATTTCGATGGCTGCTTTGGGGATGCGGGTGCCGGGGCCGAAGATGGCTGCTACGCCTGCCTTGTAGAGGAAGTCGTAGTCCTGGGCGGGGATTACACCACCTGCCACTACCATGATGTCGGGGCGACCGAGCTTCTCAAGTTCCTCAATGATCTGGGGAACGAGGGTCTTGTGGCCGGCGGCCAGTGAGCTTACGCCTACGATGTGTACGTCGTTCTCCACTGCCTGGCGGGCTGCCTCGGCGGGTGTCTGGAACAGGGGACCCATGTCTACGTCGAAGCCGCAGTCGGCGTAGCCGGTAGCTACTACCTTAGCACCACGGTCGTGGCCGTCCTGGCCCATCTTGGCAATCATGATACGGGGCTGACGACCTTCGCGCTTGGAGAAGTCGGCCACCATCTTGCGGGCTTCCTCGAATTCGGGATCACCCTTTTCTTCGCTGCTGTACACGCCTGAAATTGTTTTGATTACTGCTTTGTAGCGACCTACCACCTCTTCGCAAGCATCGGAGATTTCGCCGAGTGTGGCGCGCAGGCCGGCTGCCTTCACGGCGAGGTCGAGGAGGTTGCCCTTTGAGGGGTCCTTCACAGCCTCGGTGATGTCGGCAAGAGCTTTCTTCACGGCCTCTTCGTCGCGGTGAGCCTTAACCTCTTCGATGCGGGCTACCTGCTCTTTGCGTACCTCGGTGTTGTCAATCTCGAGGATGTCGATGGGATCCTCGTGGTCCAGACGATACTTGTTTACGCCTACGATGGTCTGCTTGCCGGAGTCGATGCGGGCCTGGGTGCGGGCTGCAGCTTCCTCGATGCGGAGCTTGGGCAGGCCGGTTTCGATAGCTTTGGCCATGCCGCCGAGCTTTTCGATTTCCTGGATGTGGGCCCAGGCCTTGGTTGCGATTTCGTTGGTGAGGGCTTCCACGTAGTAGGAGCCTGCCCAGGGGTCAACCTGCTTGGTTACGTAAGTCTCTTCCTGGATGTAGATCTGTGTGTTACGAGCGATACGGGCTGAGAAGTCTGTGGGGAGAGCGATAGCCTCGTCGAGCGCGTTGGTGTGGAGTGACTGAGTGTGGCCGAGCACAGCGCCCATAGCCTCTACGCAGGTACGGCCCACGTTGTTGAAGGGGTCCTGCTCGGTGAGGCTCCAGCCTGAGGTCTGACAGTGTGTGCGCAGAGCCAGAGACTTGGGGTTCTTGGGGTTGAACTGGCTGACGATCTTCGCCCAGAGCATACGTGCTGCGCGCATCTTGGCAATCTCCATGAAGTAGTTCATGCTGATGCCCCAGAAGAATGACAGACGGGGAGCGAATTTGTCGATGTCCATGCCTGCGTTCACACCGGCGCGGAGGTATTCGAGACCGTCGGCCAGGGTGTAAGCCAGCTCAATGTCGGCGGTGGCGCCTGCCTCCTGCATGTGGTAGCCGGAGATTGAGATTGAGTTGAACTTAGGCATGTTCTGAGAGGTGTATTCGAAGATGTCGGCGATAATCTTCATTGAGAATGCCGGCGGGTAGATGTAGGTGTTGCGCACCATGAACTCCTTGAGGATGTCGTTCTGGATTGTACCGGCCATCTCTTCGAGCTTCACGCCCTGCTCGAGGCCTGCGTTGATGTAGAAGGCGAGCACGGGGAGCACGGCGCCGTTCATGGTCATGGACACAGACATTTTACCCAAGGGGATGCCGTCGAAGAGCACCTTCATGTCTTCGAGGGAGCAGATGCTCACACCGGCTTTGCCCACGTCGCCTACCACGCGCTCGTGGTTGGCATCGTAGCCGCGGTGGGTGGGAAGGTCGAATGCCACTGACAGACCCTTCTGACCGGAGGCGAGGTTGCGGCGATAGAACGCGTTACTCTCGGCAGCGGTGGAGAATCCGGCATACTGGCGGATGGTCCAGGGGCGCATGGGGTACATGCCGCTGTAAGGACCACGCAGGAACGGGGGAAGACCTGCGGCATAGTTGAGGTGCTCCAGGCCCTCGAGGTCTTCTTTGGTGTAGACACTCTTCACCGGGATAAGCTCGGCGGTGAGCCACTCCTCGGCAGGCATTGCGGCGTGCTCGGCGGGGGTGACGGTCTTAGTGATATCTATTTCTTTAAAATTAGGTGTCATGTCTTACTTAAGCAGTTTAGCGTTAAACCCTACGAGTGTATCAAGCACGTTTACGCGCACGTGGATAAAGTCTTCGATGCCCTGAGCTTTGAGCTCGTCCATGCAAGCGGGGGCACCGGCCACCACGAAGAGGGCACGGCCGTCGAGAGCCTTGAATGCCTCGGGAGCATACTGAGCATACTCATCGTCAGAGGAGCAGAGCACCACGATGTCGGCCTTGGCCTCCATGGCTGCATCCACACCCTGCTGCACTGTTTCGAAACCGTTGTTGTCAATGATTTCGTAGCCTGCGCAGCCGAAGAAGTTGCCTGAGAACTGGGCGCGGGCCAGGCGCATTGCGAGGTTGCCGATAGTAAGCATGAATACTTTGGGACGCTTTTCGGAGCGTTCGGTGTCGAGACGCAGGTGCTCAAACTGGCTGGCAGCGCGGTCGAAGTTGAGGGCCTCTACGGCGCCATCCTGAGCTTCGCAACCACAGCCGCAGCAGCAGCCGTTCTTCTCGATCTTGTCGAGCATGAACTCGTTGAGGTTGGGATACTGGTTGGTGCCGAGCAGGATTTCCTTGCGGCGAGCCACATCGGTGTGGCGCTTCACGTTGCTCTCGTTCACGGCTTTCTGAATCTCGCCCTTTTCGAGCTGAGCCATGAAGCCGCCGGCATCGATCACTTCGTTGAAGAGCTTCCAGGCCACTTCGGCGATAGATGCGGTGAGGGTTTCGATATAGTAAGAACCGCCTGAGGGGTCCACCACCTTGTTCAGATGGCTCTCGTCGCGGAGCATGATCTGCTGGTTGCGGGCTATGCGCTCTGAGAACTCGTCGGGCTGCTTGTACTGCAGGTCGAAGGGGAGGGTCTCGATGGAGTCCACACCGGCCAGAGCGGCGCTCATGGTTTCGGTCATGGAGCGGAGCAGGTTCACGTGAGCGTCATAGATGGTCTGGTTAAACTTGCTGGTCACGGCGTGAACCACCATCTTTGAGCAGCAGCACTCGGCGGCTTTGGGCTCGTAGGCAGCTACGATTTCAGCCCAGAGCATGCGGGCAGCGCGGAACTTGGCTATCTCCATGAAGTAGTTGGAGGAGATGCCCATGTTGAATTTGATGCGCTTTGCCACTTCGCCTGCCTTCATGCCGGCGTCGGTGAGGGTAGTGAGCCACTGTGCGCCCCATGCGAGAGCGTAGCCGAGCTCCTGGGTGATGAATGCGCCGGCGTTGTTGAGCATGAAGCTGTCAACGGTGAAGCAGCGCACCTGCGGGAGGTCGTTGAGCACTTCGAGGAGCTCGCGGGCCATCTCCACGATATCTTTGGGGAAGGGGAGACCCTTCTTGAGCAGACGCTTGTAGGGGTCGAAGCTGATAGAGCCGCGGAAATCTTCCTCGGCGCCCTGTGCTTTGACGAGAGCTGTTAAAGCCTTAGCCACCTCTACGGCTTTGCCGGGGCAGCAGATGAGGTTCACCTCTACCTTCTTGATGTCGATGTCGGCGAGCAGCTTGTCCATGTCAGCAGCGTTGATGTCGCCGCACATGTGGATGCCGATGGAGTCGACACCGCGATCGATGGCGTGGCGTGCGTTGCTGTTGATTTCGGCTGCGTCTGCACCCTCTATGTCTTGACGGATGCGCCAGTCATTGTTGGTGCGGGTGCCGCGTACGTAGGGGAATTCACCGGGAAGAGTACCGAGGTGGGTGAGCTTTTCGAGGTCCTCTGCGCGATAGAAAGGCTGCACATTGAAGCCCTCATTGGTGCGCCACACCAGTTTCTTCTGGAAGTCGGCGCCCTTCAGGTCGACATTGATTTTCGCCATCCACTCTTCGGTGGACACGGGCGGAAACATGTCAAACAATTTTTCTTTGTTATCTGCCATAATTAAATAGCTATAGATGTATATTATATAGGTATATAGTCGTTAGAATTACGAGCTGTCAGTATTAGATTCATGCGCAGGCGCATGGGTTATAATTCAGCGACAAAGATAAAGACTTTTTTTGATATGCCGAAACATTTCAGCAAAAAATTTCCCCCCTTCAGCGTTGTAATGAACCTATGCGCGCACTAAAGCGTTTTGACCGAAGAAGAAGGCAAGGTGTCTTCCGCAAAAATTATTGATTACTATGCTTGAAACTGATTACAAATTCAGCGAAGTTCATGTGCTCGCCAATCAGATTGAATACGGCGAAGACCGTGTGCATTTCAAAAACATTTTCGCTAACGATAACGGCGGCGTGGCTCTCGTAGCTTTCAAAGCCGGTCAGAAACTCGATACTCACATCGCGCCCGCCGAGTTGATGATAACGGTGCTCGAAGGTGAGATTGTATTTACGGTGGTCGACAAGCCACATACCCTGCGGGCAGGCGAATTCATGCTCGTGGGTGAAGGAGTGGCTCACAGTGTGCTGGCCAAGGCCGATTCCAAGATGATGCTTACGAAAGTGAAAGCTTAAGGTTTGCACTTGCCCACCGGGGGCTCGGTAAGGGTGATTTTCACTACGGTTGTGCGCGAGAGGCTTCGCCGTATGGCCGCATCGAAATGGCTCATGTAGCGTGGCAGAAAGCGTTCGCAGAGTCGGCGCAGAGCGTAGATTTTCTCCTCTTCATCGGTTACTATTTCAGCACGCCCTATCGCTACAGCCGAGTGATAATACTCCGTGAAATTCCCCCTTTCCTCCTCAAATTTCGGAGTGCATTTGCTCACCGCCGACAAGCTAACCACGGGGTGCCGGCGCAGACAATCAATCTTCTCGCCCTCATCGGCGCAGTGAAAATAGAACGTCGTGCCCTCTCCTCTTACCAATGAGAGCGGGAGCCCGTAAGGTGTGCCGTCGGGGCGTGTCATGCTGACCGTCACGTAAGGTGCCTTATCGAAAACCTCTAACGCCCACTCGGCACTCTGCTGTCGGGTGGCTTTTCTCATTTGCCTCATACGCTTAATTCATCCGTGGTTTCCTTGATTTTGGAAAGAAATATTGGCCTTTGCCGCGAGTGAAGGTGCGGTAGGAAATGGCGGCCATGGGGCACACATTGTAACAGGCGCAGCAACTCAGGCAATTCTCATGCCAGAGTGGGTGGCCCCCCGTCATCTCAATGTTGCCTACGGGGCACACCTCGGCGCAGCGTCCGCAGCTCACGCACTCGTCGCTCACGGCCCAGTATCTGGCGTTTACGCCCCAGCGCCTGAACAGCGGAAAGACCAGGCGGGTGCGCAGCGCCGGCATGCTCCCCTCGTGCACATCAAACAGCCCTGTGCGCTTCTCAGCCACAGCGGCGGCTATCTCATTGATTCTCGCCGGGGCGGCTGCCAGTTTGCGCTCGGCCACTTCGGGTGTGTCTACGTCGAAGCCGGGGAGGAGCACGTAGTCGTTAGGCATGATTACAGAAAAGCAAGCGGCTGCCGGGGTGCCGCGCAGGCGCTTTATCTGCCGATTGAAGAGCCTCATGGCTATACCCGCCTCATCGCCGCAGGTGCATGCGCCCCACACGTATCGCCCGCTCAGGGCATCGGCCCCCAGTCGCTCTATGAATTCCGTGACGATAGGGGGCACCCCCCAGCTGTAGATGGGGAACAGGAAGCCCACCGATTCGCCGGGACGGGGGAGGGGAGCATCTTCTTGGGGGATGAAGTGAAGCCGCTCGCCGAGCTGCTCGGCAAGCCGTGAGGCCACATGGCAGGTGTTGCCCGTGCCTGAATAGTAATAAATCATAGCGTGAAGGCTTCGTAGATGAACTGCCGCAGCAGGGCATATTCGTTTTGCATGGAGTCGATACCCTTGACGTGGGCATCAAGCATTCGCAGCGCGTGGATTATGCGCAGCACGGAGCCGGCAGTGTATCGCTGCAGGCCGGGCTTGACGTCGGTGAGCTGATAGGGGTTATGAAAACCGAGCTGCGCCATCAGTCCCCTCTCGCTCTTGTCGGGAGCATAGTGGGCAAGCATCAGCTGGCTGAAATATCTGAACAGCAGCGGCAGCGAACCGAGCACGGGGTTAGTCTTGGGATTGCGTTGGAAATAGTCCACTATCGTCATGGCCTTGGCGTAATCGCGCAGCGACATGGCCTTTATCAGCTCAAAGTTATTGTAGTCTTTGGAGATACCTATGTGCTCCTCGATCAGCTCGGGAGTGATAGGCTCACCACCGGCGGCCACTATGAGTTTGCGCACCTGCTGGGAGAGCACGGAGAGGTCGCCCCCCACGCTGTCCTTAAGCAGCTCCACGCATGTGCGGTCTATGCGCACACGGTGCTCGGCACAGAGGTCGGTGATGAAAGCGTTGAGCTCCCAATCCCTGAGGCGGTCGCTGCGGAAGTTTACGCCGCCACCCTTTTCCAGGGCTTTCACAAAAGCGTGAGAGGGCTTGAGCGGTTCCCCTTTGAGGGTGATGACAAGCACGGTGGAGGCCGATGGATTCTGCACGAGCGGCGCCAGCTTGGTGAGCTGATTGCGTCCGTCGTTCATGGTCTGCAGCTCTTTGAGCATCACGAGCTGGCGGTCGCTCATCACCGGGAAGCGGCGCACAGCCCCGGCCACTTCAGCCATGTTGCTGTCCTGGCCATACATGACCACGCTGTCAAAATCTCTGGCGGCTTCATCGCTCACCACCCGCTGCTGAAGCGCCTCGGCCAGCCGGTCTATGAAGTAGGATTCCTCGCCATGCAGCAGGTAGACGGGGGCGAACCGCCCTGCGCGCACTTCGCTCATGAGGGTGGTGAAGCCTGTGGATGACTCTGATTTCTTTGCCATACTCTATACCTTTTTAGTGCTGAAGAGATACCCGCGCATGCCCACCACCACGCAGAGCAGAAGGCAGAGGCTCACGCAGGCCACAGCCGGGAAGCCGTGGGTCGTAACACCCCAGTGCTCGAAATTGCCGGTGGAGTAGCCGCGCAGCTCCAGCCAGTGGACCACTACGTAGAGGCTATTGTTGAGCGCATGGGCCGTAGCCGCTATATATATGGAGCCGGTCATGAGGAACAGATAGCCGAAGAAGGCGCCGAGAAGCACACGGGGCAGGAAGCCGAAGAACTGGAAATGGAGCAGGCTGAAGATTACGGCGGTGATCCACACGGCCGCATGACCGCCGATGCCCCCGGAGGCTATCACCCGCTGCATGGTGCCGCGGAAGCAGAGCTCCTCGCTGAAGCCGGTGAAGACGCCCACCACGAGCACGTTCACCACAAGCGCGCCCACCGACTTGCCGCCGAGTATCACGTTGGTTGTGGTCAGCGCGGCGTCCTCCCAGCTGCGCATCTGGCTCTCGAGGGAGCCGAGAAACGCGGGGAGGTGCATCTGAGAGTTCCACCATACCACCTGATTGAGAAAGGGGAGCCCCACGGCAAATGCCAGCACTATGCCGAGCAGTGCGCGCGAAGTGCCGAGGCGGTTGAGCCCGAGCAGCGCCAGAGGGCGTGTGGAGAGGAAGATGGCACACACGAAGGCGGTGCCGCAGAAGCCTATCAGATTCTGAAGCACGCTGACGGCTATGAAGTAGTCGCGGCTGCCTACCTTAAAACAATGGGAGGCCAGGGAGCCGGCCGAACCGGCCACCACCATCATCAGCACAAACACACAGGCGAGCAGCAGCAGTCTGCGCCCGTAGGTGAGTCCGGTAAATCCATAGCCACCGCCGGCAGGAGCCGCCGCGCGGGAGTTGCGTCTTGTATATGCGCTCATCAGTCAAATTTCTTTCTGCGGAAAATAAAGTTGCGACCCAGGTATTTCTCCCTCACGTCGGGATTCTCGGCGAGCTGCTCGCTCGTGCCCTGGAAGAGTATCTTGCCCTCGAAGAGCAGATAGGCGCGGTCGGTGATAGAGAGTGTCTCCGGCGCGTTGTGGTCAGTTATAAGGATGCCTATGTTCTTCTCCTTCAGGTGATAGACCACCTCCTGAATGCCCTCCACCTGAATGGGGTCCACACCCGCAAAGGGCTCGTCGAGCATTATGAACTTGGGATTGATGGCCAGACAGCGGGCTATCTCCGTGCGGCGGCGCTCGCCACCCGAGAGACGGTCGCCCAGATTCTTGCGCACCTTCTCCAGGTCAAATTCGCGGATAAGCGTCTCGAGCCTCTCCCGCTGCTCAGCCTTCGACAGTGGAGTCATCTCCAGCACGGCGCGGATATTATTCTCCACCGAGAGCTTGCGGAACACGGAAGCCTCCTGCGCCAGATAGCCTATACCGAGCTGCGCACGCTTATAGACAGGATATTTCGTGATCTCCTTATCGTCCAGGAAAATCTTACCCTCGTTGGGTGAGACCAGTCCGGTAGTCATATAGAAAGTGGTGGTCTTGCCGGCGCCGTTCGGGCCGAGCAGCCCCACAATCTCTCCTTGCGTGACGTCGATACTCACGTGGTTCACCACCGTGCGCTTGCCGTAGCGCTTCACCAGATTGTCAGTGCGGAGCACACCCTTGTCGGGGAGCAACAGCTCACCCTCCTTGGAGGCCTCCTGCGCGGCTGCGGGGGGCGTAGGGGTTTTCTTAAGTGCAAAAATTCTCATCGGCTGTCACTTTTTGAGAAGCGAGGAGATGTAGTCAGTGAGCAGGCGCACCGCCACCTCGTTGTGGCCACCCTGGGGCACAATCAGATCGGCACACTTCTTGGTGGGCTCGATGTAGAGCTCATGCATGGGTTTAAGCGTATCCACATAGCGGTCAATCACCATCTTGGGAGTGCGTCCGCGCTCAATGCAGTCGCGAGTGATCACGCGGATAAGACGGTCGTCGGCGTCGGCATCGACAAACACCTTCACGTCCATCATCTCGCGAAGCACCGGGTCGGTGAGCACCAGAATACCCTCCACGACCACCACGTCGCGAGGCTGCACCGTCACCGTCTCCTCCGTGCGGGCGCAGGTGAGCATATCGTAGACAGGCATCTCGATCGCACGCCCCTCTTTCAGCTCCTGCAGATGCTTCACGAGCAGCTCCCACTCTATGGAGGCCGGCTCATCGTAGTTCATGCCGCGGCGCTCGGCCAGCGGAATATGCTTGTTGTCGCGGTAATAGCAATCCTGCGGAATCACCGCAACCTCACCCTCAGGAAGACTTGATACTATCTTGCGCACCACGGTAGTCTTGCCGCTACCGGTGCCTCCGGCAATACCTATTATAATCATTCTTGTGTTTTGATTTCGTGTGAACATGCAAAGGTAAGCAATTTTTTTTGTACCTTTGCAGCTGAATTGATGAAAAACATCGTGCAATGATAATATCATCCATAAAAAATTTCGGGCGCTACTGCCTGTTTCTCACCAAAGTGTTCCGCACTCCTGACAAATGGCGTGAGCTGGGACGCTGCATCCTCTTTGAAATCTCCAAGCTCGGCGTGGACTCCATTCCGCTGACCATAATCATCTCAATCTTCATAGGCGCGGTCTGCACCATCCAGATGCAGCTCAACATCATGAGCCCCCTCATCCCCGCCTACTCCGTGGGCCTGGCCACACGCGAGATTCTGCTGCTGGAGTTCTCCTCCTCCATCCTCTCGCTGATATTGGCCGGCAAGGTCGGCTCCAACATAGCCTCCGAGATAGGCACCATGCGAGTGACCGAGCAGATCGACGCCATGGACATAATGGGCGTGAACTCAGCCAACTACATAGTGCTGCCCAAGATCATAGGCTTCGTGCTCTTCGTGCCGGTGCTCGTGGTGCTATCCATGTTCATGGGCCTCGTGGGTGGATGGCTCATAGCCCGCTTCACCGACATGATTTCGGTGGAAAACTACATATATGGTATTCAGACCATGTTCACCGAATGGTATGTGTGGTATGGCATCATCAAGACCCTCTTCTTCGCCTTTATCATCACCAGCGTCTCCTCCTTCTGCGGCTACTACGTGAAGGGTGGCGCGCTTGAAGTGGGTAAGGCCAGCACCAACGCCGTGGTCACATCGAGCATCATGATTCTTTTTATGGACGTCATACTCACTAAACTCCTGCTGCAATGATAGAGGCTAAGAACGTAAGCAAATGGTTTGACGGTGTGCAGATTCTGCACGACATCAACGCCACATTCGAAACCGGTAAAACCAATCTCATCATCGGCCAGAGCGGCTCGGGCAAGACGGTGCTCATGAAGTGCCTCATCGGCCTGATGCGCCCGGAGCAGGGTGAGATTCTCTATGACGGTCGCCGCCTGCGCGACATGGACACCGAGCAGCAGAAGCTGCTCCACACGGAGATAGGCATGCTCTTCCAGGGCTCCGCACTCTTCGACAACCTCACAGTGCTGGGCAACGTGATGTTTCCGCTCAAAATGTTCTCCCCCCTGCGCCACAAGGAGCAGCTCGAGCGCGCGCATTTCTGCATAGAGCGCGTAGGGCTTGTGGGTGCCGACGCCAAATACCCCTCGGAGATTTCCGGCGGTATGCAGAAGCGTGTGGCCATAGCCCGCGCCATCGCCCTCAACCCCCGCTACCTCTTCTGCGACGAACCGAACTCCGGCCTCGACCCCAAGACCTCAATCCTCATCGACGAGCTCCTGAGCGACATAACGCATGAATACGGCATCACGACCGTGATCAACACCCACGACATGAACTCGGTGCTCGGCATCGGCGAGAACATCATTTTCATCAACCGTGGCCACTGCGACTGGACAGGCAACGACCGCACCATCTTCCGCTCCACCTCCCAGAGTCTCAACGACTTCGTGTTCGCCTCCAAGCTCTTCCAAGAAGTAAAGCTCTACCTCGAGCGCGATGCCGAAGCCCGCGGCGAGTAGGGGTTAAAGGTTACGGGTTAAGGGTTATGGGGGAGGTTTTAGGTGTTAGGTTTTAGGTTTTAGAGCATGGGCTGTTAGATTCGGAGTTCTCGGAGTTCTCGCCCCCATCACCCATCACCCATCACCCATCACCCTTAACCCTTAACCCTTAACCCTTAAAGAGCAGAGTTGTAGTAGCGGGGATTGCCGGTTACTTCGGGGCCGGCGAAGGGGGGTAGGGGATAGTTGTGAGTGCTTTGGGGAAGCTCTATTTCGGCTACTTGCAGCCCGCTGTGCGCACCCTCGAATATGTCTACCTCCCAGGTGTGGCCGGCGTAGGGCACTATGTAGCGGGTCTTGATAATCAGGTGCCCCTCGCAAAGAGTGAGCAGATGGCGGGCATCGTCGGCCGGAATGGCGTATTCAAATTCCAGGCGTGTGTCTCCAGCGTTTCGCCCTTTCACCGTTAGAAAGGCAGCCACACTCCCGTCTGCCATCTCCGTAATGCGTACGCGCACAGTGCGTTCCGGCACGCGGCTCAGATAGCCCTGAGTGATTCGTCGGGTTTTTGCAGGGTCGCAGAGCGCGAGATAATCATCGGTCACGACCAGATACTTATGTTCGATTTCTAAAGCCATATCAAAGAATCAGACAATTTGACCAATTACACATAGAAAAAATTCAGTAATTTTGCAGTCAATTCTACAAAGATAGCAATTATAGGTGAAACTGAATCGATTTCTACATATAATTTTGTGTTTTTTGGGGGCGTCAGCTGCTTTATCGGCATCTGCGGATACTGACACTACGGCCGTGATGCTCAATGAGGTTGTGGTGCGTCCGCACAAGGTGAAATACAGCAAGAAGAATAATCCGGCAGTAGACCTGATGGAGCGCATACGCGCCGCCCGCGAGAAGACCGACCCGCGCCGACTCCATTTTTACAGCTATGATACTTACGACAAAACCGTGCTGGCACTCAATGACTTCAGTCCGAATCAGGATGAGGGATTCTTTGCCAAGCACATGAAATACATCTTTGACTTCATAGACACAAGCGACATCTCCGGCAAACCGATTCTGCCCCTTTCGGTGAAGGAGACAAGCAGCCGCACCCTCTATCGCGCCACGCCGCGCACGGAGAAGCAGGTGGTGGATGGCATCAAGACGCAGGCGCTCGTAGACCAGATGAATCAGGATGGTGTGCGGAAGTTTGTGGAGGATGTGTTGCGCGAGGTGGACATCTACGACAATGACATAACGCTGATGCAGAACCGTTTCGTCAGCCCTCTGTCGCGCATAGCCGCTAACTACTACAAATTCTGGCTCGACACCGTGACGCTCCCCGAGGGGCGCATGAAGGAGCTTACCTTTGCCCCCCACAACCCGGAGTCGATGGGTTTCAACGGGCGGATGTATATCCCCGTGGATGACAGTATCCCCTACGTGAGGCGCATCAGCATGCAGGTGCCCAAGGCCATAAATCTGAACTATGTGCAGAACCTCTACATAGTGCAGGAATATGAACTCGATTCGCTGGGTAGCCGCCACAAGGTGAGAGACGACATGGCTGTGGAGATTGAGCTTATCCCCGGCACTCAGGGGCTTTACGCCAGGCGTCAGACTCACTACACTAATTTCTCGTCCGAGGCTCCCGAGGCTGAGTACATGGCCTATTTCAGTAAGACGGGGCGCACACATGTGCTGGAGACGGCAGCCATGCAGAACGATGAATTCTGGCAGCGGAGGCGCCTGGTGCCTATTCGTGAGAATGAGATGGGAGTGAAGAAACTGCTCGCAATGCTCAGGAAGCATCGCTGGTTCTACTGGACGGAAAAGGTGGTGGGTGTGCTCGCCAACGGCTATCTGCCCACCGGCAAAGATTCCAAGTTTGACATAGGCCCGGTCAACACTATGATTTCTGCCAACACCGTGGAGGGTGCGCGTTTCCGCCTGGGGGGGATGACGACCGCCTCGCTCAGCCGACACATCTTCGCACGCGGTTACGCCGCTTATGGCACCAAGGACCACAAATGGAAGTATGGCGGTGAGCTGGAATACTCCTTTCTGCCGAAGAAGGTGCACAGCAGGGAGTTTCCAGTCCACAGCCTGCGCCTGACTCACAGCTACGACCTGGACATGATAGGCCAGCATTACCTCTTCACCAACCCGGACAACATCTTTCTCTCGCTGAAGCGCCGCGAGAGCAACAAGGTGACCTATCGTCACCTCACGCGGCTGGACTACACGCTGGAGCGCGCCGGGGGCTTTTCGCTGGTGGCCGGCCTGAAGCATGAGCGGCAGGAGGCTACCGAGTGGTTGCCCTTTGTGGATGGCTACGGAAATGTCTTCGGCCACTACGACCAGGCCGCCCTGACGCTGCAACTGCGCTACGCACCGGGGGAGACTTTCTATCAGATGCGCTCCGGGCGTGTGCCTATCAATATGGATGCGCCGGTCTTCATCCTCACTCACGAATTTGGCCCGAAAGGGGTGCTCGGCAGTCGCTTCACTCTGAACAAGACGGAGTTCTCGGCGCAGAAACGCTTCTGGTTCTCCACCTTCGGCTACACCGACATCATTCTGAAAGCCGCCAAAATCTGGAGTCAGGTGGACTATCCCGCGCTCGCCTGGGCCAACGCAAACCTCTCCTATACCATTCAGCCGGAGAGCTATGCGCTGATGAACCCCATGGAGTTTGCCACCGACGAGTTCCTCTCCTGGGACCTCACTTACTGGGGCAACGGTGTGCTGTTCAACCGCGTGCCGCTGCTGAAATACCTGCGCCTGCGCGAGGTGCTCACCTTCCGCGGTCTGTGGGGGCATCTCACTTCGCGCAATAACCCCGAGCTGCGCAACAATCTGTTCCGTTTCCCCTTCGATTCATTCACAAAACCTATGGAGCGCGAACCCTACATGGAGATAGGGGTGGGCATAGACAACATCCTGACAATCCTGAGAGTAGACTATGTCTGGCGCCTTACGTATCGCGACACCCCCAACGCCGACCGCAGCGGTGTGCGCGTTTCGCTGCACTTCACCTTCTGAACCCTCGGGGCCTCTCAGGCGTTTTACATGCGAAACAACACTGTAAACTATGTCAAGCACACTATCACTCTCCACCTCTGATATAAAGACAACCCACTGCGAAGATGCGCAGCAGGTGACACTGAATTTTGCACCCATCACAGCCGCCAATATGCCCCTGGTCTGGAGCTATCTCCAGCGGGAGCCGGGACGCACTTGCGATTTCTCCTTCGGCGGCGTACTGATGTGGGTAGACCTGTTTCACTACGAAATGGCAATATACGATGACACCCTATTCATAAAGGGTCGTCTGGAAAATGACCTGAGCAAGGTGGCATTCTCCCTGCCCGTAGGGAAGCTGAGCGTAAGCGAGTCCATAAAGGTGCTCAAGGCTTATTGCCGTAAGGAGGGATTGCCTCTGCGGTTCTCAGCGATACCCGAATACAGCATGTCAGACTTCATGGCGGCCAATCCCAAGAGCATAGCGCAGCTCACCGACTGGGCTGATTATCTCTATGATGCCGAGAAGCTCGCCACCCTTTCCGGAAAGAAGATGGCCAAGAAGCGCAACCATGTGAACCAGTATGTCAATCTCTACGGCGAGGAGACTTATGAACCCCTCACGCTCCGTAATCTCCCCGATGTGGAGGCCTTCATGGACCGCCTCGATGCCGACCCGGCTCCCGGTGAGCAGGCGGCTATAGAGCGGCAGCTGGCCCGCGATGTGCTGCGCCTCATGGAGCATGAGCAAACCCCTCTGCAGGGTGGGTTGCTGAGAGTGGATGGGCGCGTGGTGGCTTTCAGTGTGGGCGATGTCAAGGGGGACACCCTGTTCGTGCACATCGAAAAAGCCGACCGCGAGATAGCCGGCAGCTACGAGATGATTAACAAATCCTTTGCCGCCGACATGGTGGCGCACCACCCGGAAATCCGCTTCATAAACCGCGAAGACGATGCCGGCGACGAGGGTCTGCGCAAGGCTAAACAGTCCTATCACCCCACCGAATTGCTGAAGAAATACAATGTTATTTTCTAAGCTATGAAGTCTGGATATTGCTCTAAAATCATGTTGTAGAACATGGTTTGAAAGCATTTTATACGTAAAATATTTGGCCATTTCAACAAAACATTGTAATTTTGCGTTGTAATAATGGACACGGCACAGGCGAAGAGACGCTGAGATGCCGGAGTTTCAAGCCCCGAAAGTCGGGGCGTCGCCGTAGAATATCGCGACAGATATGCACCGGCGATTGAGTTGAATCCAAAATTATTAATTGTGAAATCATTGTCAATCGTATTGGCAGCCGCAACCCTGATTTTCCTCAGCTCCGCCGCTCAGACCGAGCGAGCCGAAGCAACTCCCGGCGCCGAGGCGCCCGCGCTGCAGATAAGCAACGCCGAGGGCATGATGTCCCTGGCTCAGCAGCGAGGAAAGTATGTGATTGTTAACTTCTGGAGCAGCGATGACCCCGAGTCTCGCATAGCCAACGCTCTGTATGACCGCGAATTTTCAAAGTCACAGGCTTCGGAAGTAAACTGCATTTCAGTCTGCACGGATTCTGACCGCAACATGTTTGAGGCCATCGTGAAGACCGACGAATTGCAGACGGCTCACCAGTATTTTCATGAAGATTCACGGCTCGCCAACATTCTGGCCGACTATAGCCGTTTAGGGATCAACACCGCTTATCTCATCAGCCCCGAGGGGAGAGTGATAGCCGTGAATCCCGATGTAGATTATGTAAAAAGTTTATTGTCAGCTCAGAGAGCCTGACGCAAATGGGCTCCGCAGCCGCGCGCCGGAGCCGTGGATTATGAAAAACACTAACTCCTGAAGTATAAAGACCGGAAACCTGCTGAGGTTGTTCCGGTCTTTTATTTGTGTCAGGCCTTCTTGTCGGCGCTCATTTTCTCGGCGGGTTTGCGTCTGCGTGAGCGGTGATGACGCCTCTTCTTGCGCTTGTTCTTAGCCTCGGCTGCTTCGGCAGGCTCTTCGCTCACTCGCTCCTTGGTGCGTTTGCCGCGCTTGTGTTTGCGCTTATTTTGCTTCGATGCGGCAGCCTCAGCCTCCTGAGCCACCTTATTCTTCTTGCGGGCCTCCTTGCGGCGGAGAGCCTTGGCAGTGGAGTCGGGTATGCCAAACTCCTTGCCGGCGCCACGCTTGCAGCCGGGCAGAGGCACCAGCGCGTCGGGCATAGGCTGCACAGCCACCGGGTAATTCTTACCCTTTACCCCCTCGCCGTGGGTGGGCGTGAAGTCCAGAAGCAACTGCTCGAATTGCTCGCGTGAGCGCAGCGGATTTTTGTAGGCCTCCTTCATCAGAAAGCTTATGCAGTCAGCCACCTGCGGTCCACTCTTCATCTGCTTCAGATTCTTGATGCGCCGCTCGCCGAAGGGGAGGTGATACTCATACATAGCCGAGCCCTCAGCTTGCATCTGCTCATCTCGGAGCATAATGGCGGCTCCCTGCCCCGGTTTGGCCAAAGCGCAGCTGTGAGCATGGTTTATGGCATCGATGAGAGTGATGAGCGCGCGGAAGCGGGAGGGGGAAACACAGTTATATTGCAGGTGCCTCAGGTCCCTGTCAGAAATCTTCTCGCCGTCGCGCCCCCAGTGGCGTGCAGCCGTGTGGTGGCGGCAGAGAAACACGACCTCCTTCATGAAGGGGCTGTGATACTTCAGTCGTTCCAGAATCTGCATGACCGGTGCCTGTACACGCAATTCATGGCGCGGATAGCGGGGCTCGCCGGAGTCGGTAGGGGAGTAGGAGGCAGGTTTGCCCATGTCGTGGAGCAGAGCGCCCATGCGCAGGGCTATGTCGGGTTCCTTTATGCCATTGAGGGTGCGGAGCGTGTGGTCCCATACGGTGCCCGGCTCCCCCTCCAAAGGGAGCTCGCAGAGCTGCTTGAGCTCCGGCATCAGCACATCGAGCACACCAACCTGGTTCATCAGCTCCAGCGCGCGCCCGGGACGGGGACCGAGTAGCATCTTTTCAAACTCGCCGCGCATGCGCTCCACCTTAATAATATCCAGACGGGGAGCATTGCGCTTCATAGCCTCCATGATACGCTCCGGTATCTGCCAGTCCAGACGGGTGGCGAAGCGGATGGTGCGCAGTATTCTCACAGGGTCGTCATCGTAAGTGGCGTCAGGGTCGGTGGGGGTGTCGATGTGGCGGCATTTAATGTCGTGGATGGCGCGACCGGTTATGTCGAGCATCCTGTCGCGGGAGATGTCGTAATAGAGCGAATTGATGGTCAGGTCGCGGCGATAGCAGTCATCCTCGAGCGAACCGAAAGCAGTCTCCGGGTTGCGGGAATTGTGGTCGGTGTACTTTTCAGCCCTTGTCTGCACAATCTCAATGTCGTCATGCGGAAAAGCCTTGAGGCGCGTCATTGCTGTGCCGTAACGCTTGAAGATGACCGGACGGAAGCAGGTGAGATGTTTTTTCCAGAGCCATGTGGCAAACTCCACACCACCCATCGGGAGGTCAACAGCCAGGTCCACATCCTTTATTTCCAGCCCCAACTGGCGGTCGCGGCAGCATCCGCCTACCGTAAATACGTGGCCCTCCCACTTGGTGCCCTCAATGAGGCGCCGCAGGTACTTCACTATGTTCAGGTAAATTTCGGTGGTCATCTTTGATTTATTGCCGGATTCGTGGTTACACAAAAGAAGTGGCCTAACCCCTTCAATGTCTGCAAAATTACGAAAAAAAACTGAATACCTCGCAATTGCGGAGAAAATTACGGGTATTTTTTCGCGCGGAAAATTCTTTTTTTGTGTATATGAAAAAATAATTGTACCTTTACGCCGATTTTTGTTATTCGCTGAGAATGACGGATTCCATTACCTGTTTTAAGCTAATTACAATTCTTATATTAACTATTTATTTGTTAACTATTTAAATCAATCCATGCTAATGAGCAAGTTTACGCATTGGCTTCTGTCGATGTTGGCTGTGATTACGGCCTTCCCCTCGGTGGCTGCCACGTTTGTCGGAGACCGCACTGATTTCCGCGACGAAACCATTTATTTCGCGATGACCACTCGTTTCTACGATGGTGACCCGAAAAACAATGTTCTCTGCTGGGACGGCCAGGCTGACCAGATCAAGAACAACGACCCCTGCTGGCGAGGTGACTTCGCCGGTCTTATCGAAAAGCTTCCTTACATCAAGGCTCTCGGCTTCACCGCCGTGTGGATCACTCCCGTAGTGCAGAACGCTTCCGGCTTCGACTACCACGGTTACCACGCCATGGACTTCTCCAAGGTAGACCTCCGCTACGAGTCTCGCACGGATTGGGGTTCGGATAAGGACGTGAAGTTCCAGGACCTCATCACTGCCGCTCACGATCTGGACATGAAGATTATCCTCGACATCGTGCTCCAGCACACCGGCAACTTCGGTGAGGATAAGCTCTGCCATCTCTTCGACCGCCATCAGGACATACGTAACCAGGCCAAAATCGAGGCTTGTCTGCTGCCTGATCAGGAGAAGCTCGGCGGCAGCTCTTACTGGGACCTCGACCCCGACACCCAGCAGTATCCCACCCGCTTCAAGTACATGAAGAATACTGACGGCCAGAACCATGACAGCAACAACTACTGGCATCATGTGGCCAACGCCTGGAACTGGGACGATCCCACCCGCTGGTGGGGCCAGATTGCCGGCGACTGTGTGGACCTCAACACCGAGAACCCCGCTGTGGTGGACTACCTCGTGGAATGCTACGGCGAGTTCATCAAGATGGGTGTTGACGGTTTCCGTATCGACACCACCGGCCACATCGCCCCCCTCACCTTCAACGCTGCCTTCATTCCCAAGTTCATCGAGCTGGGCGAGAAGTACAAGAGCAGCCGTAAGGGTGACGCTCCTTTCTACATGTTCGGCGAATGTTGCGCTCGCTTTGGCAGCGTTATCTATCGCGACCAGCACCTGCTTTCAAGCCACTACTACACCTGGAAGTCTGACCCGAAACTCGTGGAGGAGTGGAAGCAGTATGACGCCGACTGGTGGGCAAGCCAGAATGTGCCTGAGGGGGCTGCTCCTCTCGGCAACATGCTGACCTGCGCCAAGGACCCTGGCACTGTGCACAACTCCGAGAACGTGTTCATGAAGAATGGCGCCTGGCACGACCCCGATTACTCTCAGGCTTCAGGCTTCAACGTAATCGACTTCCCCATGCACTACAACTTCAACGATGCCGGTTCGGCAGTACGCATCGCTCAGGAGGGTGACAAGTACTACAACGACGCATCATGGAATGTGGTTTATGTTGACTCTCACGACTACTGCCCCGGCCCCAACGACCTCATCCGCTTCAATGGCGGCACTCAGCAGTGGGCAGAGAACCTCTCGCTCATGTTCACCTTCCGTGGCATCCCCTGTATCTACTACGGTTCAGAGGTAGAGTTCCAGAAGGGTAAGACCATCGACAAGGGCCCCCTGCTCGCCCTGGCTGAATCAGGTCGTGCATACTTCGGCGAATACCTGAAAGGCACTGTGAAGGCCGACGATTTCGGTGTGTTCACCGCTTCAGGCAACGTAGAGAAGACCCTTAACGGCGACCTCTCTCAGCACATCATTCGCCTCAACCAGATCCGCGCTGCTGTTCCCGCCCTGCGTAAAGGCCAGTACACTTTCGACGGCTGTAAGGCTAACGGCGGCTGGGCTTTCAAGCGCGCATACAAAGATTCTTACGCATTGGTAGCCATCAATGGTGGCGCAACATTCACCGGCGTGCCTTCAGGTACATATGTAGACCTCGTTACCGGCGACTCATTCACTCCCACCGGCGGCTCTATCAGCGTAACAGCACCTACCACAAAGGGCCAGCTCCGTGTGCTCGTGAAGGACTGGAAGGGTGGCAAGGTCGGCACCGACGGCAAGTTCATCTACAAGACATCGCCCGTGGCTCACGGCGGTTCAGTGAATTTCTCTGACCCCGGCACCACCGAATACTACACCAAGGAGAGCGTGGTGGGCGACCCCTCAGTGAAATTCTCACCCGCAGGTGGCAGCTTCAAGACCGACACTCAGACCGTGAGCGTATCGCTCAACGAGGTGGCTACCTCAGGCTGGTATCAGGTAGAGGGTGGCCAGAAAGTGACTCTCGCCGCCGGCCAGACCAAGACCTTTGTGGTAGGTCAGAACATGGTTTATGGCGAAAGCGTGAAAGTAACCTGGGGCGCTACCGACGGCAAGAGCGAATACACCGGCAGCGTGACCTACAAGAAGGTTGACCCCAACGCAACCATCACCGTCTACGTTAAGGCTCCCGCAGGTTCCTGCATGTATGCATGGGGCAAGGATGAGAGCGGCAAGGAAATCTATCCCTGCGGCACTTGGCCCGGCAAGACCCTCTCCGAGTCTACAACTGTAGATGGTCAGGAATACTACTACGTGACTTTCGATGGTCTGGAATCAGTAAACGTAATCTTTAACTGCGGCGGCAATCAGACCGGAAATATCGAGGGTATCACCGAAGATGTATTCTATGAATATGACGGCGGCTCAAGCGCTAAGAAGCTTGATGTAAGCACCACTCCCGTTCCCTCAGTGAAGTTCTCACCCAACGGCGGCAACTTCGTGGACAACGTGACTGTAAACGTAACTGTCTCCAACGCCACTTCCGCTTGGTACAAGATTGGCAGCGGCTCTCAGACCACCATCTCCGGCAACTCTGCCACCTTCACTCTCGGCGGCGACATGAGCGTAGGCGAGAGCGTAGTGGTAACCTGGAGCGCCAGCAACGGCACCGAGACCAAGACCGGCAGCGTGACCTTCCGCAAGATTGAGGAGCCCGTACTCCCCGAGGGTATCACCGTCTACTATGACAACTCCATCACCAACTGGTCAACCGTGAAGATTCACTACTGGGGTGGCGAAGAGGCATCCAGCTGGCCCGGCGTGGACATGATGCCCACTCAGGACAATGCCAAGATATTCATGTATGTTCTGCCCCTCGGCACCACCGGCGTTGTGTTCAACAATGGTAATGGCGACCAGACTGACGACGTGATTCCCGTAGACCACCACCTCTACAAGGGCACCGGTGGCCGTGGCTTCTCCGACGAGGGCTATTACACCACCAGCGTAATCAGCATTGAGGCAGACGGCGCTGAGCTCCCCGTAGAGTACTTCAACATGCAGGGTATCCGCGTAAACAATCCCACCCCCGGCTTCTACATCATGCGCCGCGGCAACAAGGTAGAGAAAGTCTACGTACACTGATTTCCCACTGCGGCTGCCCTCTGACAGCAGCCTGCAGTAATCCATAAAGGCGGGACCGAGTCGACCATGACCCGGCCCTGCTTATTTTTATGCGCATGAGGGGGGAGCACAATCTTTGCAGTCCGGGAAACTTTTCGTAACTTTGCAGTGTATGAAACGCAACAGCTTAATTTGTACGGCAGGCCGCGCGGCGGCTCTGCTGCTGATGACCCCCACTGCGCTGCTTGGCTTCGGCTGGGGGCAGAAGGGTCACGACACCACGGCGGCCATAGCTACCCGCCATCTCACTCCCCGCACGGCTGCGGCCGTGGACTTCCTGCTGAAGGGGCAGAGCATGGTCTACTGGGCCAACTGGCTCGACAATGCTTCCCACACCCCTGAGTATGCCTATTCCAAGACCTGGCACTATAAAAACATAGACCCTGACGAGACTTTTGAGAACGCCTATATTTATCCCGGTGGCGACATAATCATAGCTCTCAATGAGCAGACCCGCGCTCTGCGAAATCCTGCTACCACACCCGCCGATGCCGCTCTCGCCCTCAAGATGGTGATTCACCTCATGGGAGACCTGCATCAGCCCCTGCACATGGGGCGCCGAAACGACCTGGGGGGCAATAAGCGCCAGGTGAAGTTCTTCAGCCGCGACACCAACCTGCACTCCGTGTGGGACACCTCCCTGCCCGACATTGCTCACAAGTGGAGCTACACGGAGTGGGTGGACCAGATTGACCGCGCCACACCCGCCATGGAGGCTGTGATTACCGCAGGCGATTTCACTGACTGGGGCAAGGAGACTTACGGGCTTGCCACCGAGGTCTACGAGGCTACCCCCGAGGGCACCGTGGTCTCTTACGACTACATAGCGCGCTGGACGCCGGTCATAGAGCAGCAATTCCTCAAGGGGGGGCTGCGACTGGCCTATATCCTCAATTCCATCTATGATCCCGAATTCATGAATCTGGCCGGGGAGGGTGCGAAATGAACAGGCTCCCCAGTCTGCATCTGCCGGACTACCCGGTGAAGATACGCCGCGAAGCCGAGAGGTTGCAGATCTTCGACCCGGTGCGTGGCAAGTATGTGGCTCTCACCCCTGAGGAGTATGTGAGGCAGCGCTTCACGGCGTGGCTCATCAACGACCTGCACTACCCGGCTTCACTTATGAACAATGAGATAGCGCTCGAGGTGAACGGCACGCGCCGCCGCTGCGACACTCTGGTGTTTGACCGCACCGGCGCTCACTTCATGGTGATAGAGTATAAGGCGCCCGAGGTGCAGATCACTCAGGAGGTGTTTGACCAGATAGCCCGCTACAACATGGCTCTGCGTGCGCGGTATCTGACCGTGAGCAACGGGCTGCAGCACTATTGCTGCCTGATGGACTATGAACACGACACGTATCACTTCGTGCGTGAGATTCCTGATTTCATGCGCGTAAACCTTGACCTTTCTTCAAATTAGAATGATCTCTGAGCAACAGACAAATATACCCGACTACCTCACCTCGCTCAATGAGCAGCAGCTCGCCGCAGTGATGTACACCGAGGGCCCCTCGCTCGTGATAGCGGGTGCCGGCTCGGGCAAGACGCGTGTGCTGACCTACAAGATTGTGCACCTGCTGCAGCTCGGTTTCGAGCCCTGGCGCATCATGGCGCTGACTTTCACTAACAAGGCGGCGCGCGAGATGAAGGAGCGCATCAGCTCGGTGGTGGGGGAGCGCATAGCCTCGAGGTTGTGGATGGGCACCTTCCACTCCGTGTTTCTGCGCATACTCCGCGCACACTCCGACCTGCTGGGTTATCGCCACGACTTCACCATCTACGACGCCTCGGACTCCAAGGCCCTCGTGACGGGTATCATCAAGGACCTGAACCTGGACAGCAAGGTCTATAAGGCGGCCACCATAGCCGGCATAATCTCCTCGGCCAAGAACTCGCTCATCTCCGTGGAGCAGTATCTGAAAGATGCCGACTTCGCCAAGCGTGACGCGGCCATGCATCGCCCCATGACCGGGCGCATCTATAAGCTCTACTGCGAGCGTTGCCGCCTGGCGCAGGCCATGGATTTCGACGATATCCTCTTCTACATGAATGTGCTGCTGCGCGACCACCCCGACGTGCTCCGCCACTATCAGGAGTATTTCCGCTACATACTTGTCGACGAGTATCAGGACACCAACTTCGCGCAGCATCTCATCATCTCGCGCCTTAGCGAGCTCACGCGAAATCTCTGCGTGGTGGGCGACGATGCCCAGAGCATCTACTCCTTCCGCGGTGCGAACATAGCCAATATCCTGGGGCTGGAGCGCCACTATCCCGACCTGCGTATCTTCAAGCTCGAGCGCAATTACCGCAGCACGCAGAACATAATCAACGCCGCAGGTTCGCTCATAAAGAAAAACCGCAACCAGATTCCCAAAAACGTATTCTCGAAGAATGAAGAGGGGGAGAGGGTGAAAGTAATCTCAGCCTATTCCGACCTGGACGAGGCTGCGCTGGTGGCCGGCCTGATCAGCGGCACGCGGCTGGCTCAGCATGACAGTTTCGACCAGTACGCCGTGCTCTACCGCACCAATGCCCAGAGCCGTCTACTGGAGGAATCGCTGCGTAAGCGCTCCATACCCTATAGAATCTACGGTGGCCTTTCCTTCTATCAACGCAAAGAGGTGAAGGATGCCATCTGCTATTTCCGCATGGCCATAAACCCCGACGACGATGAGGCGCTGCGCCGTGTAATCAATTATCCGGCACGTGGCATCGGTGCCACTACGCTGAAAAAGGTGAGCACCCTGGCCATAGAGAAGGGGATGAGCATGTGGCAGGTGGTCTCCGATCCCGTGGGGGCAGGCCTTGATGTCAACAGGGGCACCGCTAACAAGCTCATAGGCTTTGCCAATCTGATAGAGGACTTCATAGCCGACAACGCCAGGGGGGCGAGTGCCGACGAGCTGGCGCAGCTTATCTATAACCGCACCGGCATGCTCTCCTCGCTCATGCATGACAATACGCCCGAGGCCATCTCCCGCTCGGAGAACCTGCAGGAGTTGCGCAACGGTATTCAGGAATTTATCCAGACGCGCCTCTCGCTCGGCGAGGAGGACATAAGCATGGGTGCGTTCCTCAGCGAGGTCTCGTTGGCAACCGACCAGGACACCAAGGATGCTGCCGATGACGATGAGCCGAAAGTGACGCTCATGACCATGCACGCCGCCAAGGGTCTGGAGTTTAAGAACATCTACATAGTGGGCGCCGAAGAAGAGCTCATCCCCTCGTCCATGTGCATGGATTCCCTGGAGGAGATAGAGGAGGAGCGGCGACTGCTCTATGTGGCCATAACCCGCGCCAAGGAGCATTGCACCATCACTTACGCCTCGCAGATGCGCCACCGCAACGGCCAGCCTACCTTCCCGCGCCCCTCGCGCTTCCTGCGTGAGATTGACACCCGCTTCGTGAAGCTGGAAAATTCATCGGCCATGGGGGTAGGGCAGACCGGTGTGCAGGCTGTGAACAATTACCGGCAGAGCTACTCGCGTCCGCAGTTCTTCAGCTCGGGAGCTCCGCTGCGCAGCATGCCCCCCTCAGAGCCGGAGCAGCCCCGATTGCGCACCAATTCGCGCGCCAGAGTTTCCGCAGCCACACCCGCGGTGGCCAAAGAGACCGCTGCCAGAGCCGCACAGCTGGCCGAGGGGATGAGGGTAAACCACGCCCGCTTCGGTGCCGGCACTATCCTCAGCATCGAGGGGGAAGGCGCTGACACGGCCCTCACTATTGAGTTTGATGACTTCGGGCAGAAGCGCATAATCCTGCGTTTCGCCAAATTAGATATTATAGAGTGATGACACAACAGGAAATCAAGACACCATATTATATAGTCTACGAGGACAAGCTGCGTCGCAATCTGTCGCTCATAAAGGATGTGGCAGACCGCGCAGGCGTAGAGATTATCATGGCTTTCAAGGCCAACGCTCTCTGGAAGACCTTCCCGATTATCAGGGAATACACAGGCGCCTCCACTGCCTCCTCGCTCAATGAGATGCAGCTCTCGCTCGACTATCTTAAAGGTGATGTACACGCTTATTGCCCCGTCTATACCCCCGAGACATTCCCGAAATTCATGGAGGGGTGCAGCCACATCACTTTCAACAGCATAGCCCAGTATGAGCGTTTCGCCTCCGACATAGCGGCTCACAACGCAGCCGGGAGTGGCCACCGGGTCTCGGCCGGGCTGCGCGTAAATCCGCAGTGCTCGGTGATTGACACAGACATCTACAACCCCTGTCTGCCGGGCAGCCGCTTCGGTATGACGGCCGATATGATAGGTCCGCGTCTGCCCGAGGGACTGGAGGGCTTGCATTTCCATGCCCTCTGCGAAAGCTCCAGCTTCGACCTGGAGAGGGTGCTCGCCGCCTTCGAGGAGCAGTTCGGCCACCTGCTGCCGCAAGTGAAGTGGGTGAACATGGGTGGCGGACACCTGATGACCCGCGAGGGCTATGACCGCGAGCATCTGATAAAAGTGCTCAAGGGCTTCCGCGAGCGCCATCCTCACCTGCAAATAATCATGGAACCGGGCAGTGCCTTCACCTGGCGCACCGGCGACCTCATAACCACCGTGATGGATGTTGTGGAGAATCAGGGAGTGAAGACCGCCATAATCGACGCCTCGTTTGCCTGCCACATGCCCGACTGCCTGGAGATGCCCTACAAGCCCGCCATAACCGAAGCGCTCCCCGACGACGCTACCGAGGGTGAGGCCTATCGCCTCGGCGGCAACTCCTGCCTGAGCGGCGACTACACCGGCGACTGGCGCTTTGCCACCCCCCTGAAGCCTGGACAGCGCCTCACGCTCGAGGACATGAACCACTACACCACGGTCAAGACCAACATGTTTAACGGCATACAGCACCCCTCCATCTGGCTGCAAAGCTCCGACGGCACCCTCAGCTGCCTGCGCGAGTTCACCTACGCCGACTACCGCGACCGAATGGACTAACCTGGGTGAAGGGTTAAGGGTTACGGGTTAAGGGTTAGGGGGCGAGAACTTCGAGTCTTCCGAGAACTCTGAGAACTCCGAATCTAACAGCCCAAGCTCAGACCCATAACCCTTAACCCCTAACCCCTAACCCATAACCCATAACCCATAACCCCTAACCCTTAACCCCTAACCCTTAACCCCTAACCTAAAACAATGAAAGCCGACTTCCGACATAAACCCGAGTGGCTGCGCATAAAGTTGCCGCGCGGATTCAAAGCCGAGCAGGTAGTGGGCCTGCTCAATGACCGCCATATCCACACCATCTGCTCCTCAGGCATGTGCCCCAACCGCGGGGAGTGCTGGAGCCGAGGCACCGCTACCTTCATGATTGGCGGCAATGTCTGCACACGCGCCTGCCGCTTCTGCAACGTGGCCACCGGACGCCCCGCACCCCTCGACCCCGCTGAGATAGAACACATAGCCGGCAGCGTCAAGGAGCTGGGCCTGAAGCACGTGGTCCTCACATCTGTGGACCGCGACGACCTGCCCGACTACGGCGCCGCTCACTGGGCCGCCATGGTGAGACGCATCCACGAGCTCAGCCCCGAGACCACAATAGAGACCCTCATCCCCGACATGCGCGGACGCCATGACCTGCTCGACCTCATCATAGCCGAACGCCCCGACGTGATTTCCCACAACATGGAGACAGTGCGCCGACTCACCCCCGATGTGCGCAGCGTGGCCACTTACGACTGTTCGCTCGGCGTGCTCCGCCATCTCTCCTCACGCGGCGTGCGCACCAAGAGCGGCATAATGCTGGGCCTGGGCGAGACCCACGACGAGATAATCGAGACCCTGCGCGACCTGCGCGAAGCCGGTTGCCACGTAGTGACCATAGGCCAATATCTGCAGCCCACCCGCAAGCACTGGCCCGTGCAGGAATACATAGAGCCCGAAGAGTTTGACCGCCTCGGCGAGATAGCCCGCGGCATGGGCTTCACGCATGTGGAGAGCGCCCCGATGGTGCGCAGCAGCTACCACGCCGAGAAGCATGTGCTATGAAGACTCTGAATCTGTGGCATACCCCTTATCGCGAGATGTGGGAGCGTCAGCGCGCCTGGCAGCAGGAGGTGCGCAGTGGCGGCGAGCAACTGATAGTCTGCACCGAGCATCTGCCCGTTTACACCCTCGGCAAACATGGCAAGGAGGCTAACGTGCTCCACCTGCCCGAGGGGGTGGAGTGCATACGCATAGACCGCGGCGGCGACGTGACCTGGCATGGCCCCGGGCAGCTCACCCTCTACCCGATAGTAGACCTCAAGCTGCTCCGCCTGGGAGTGAAGGAGTATGTCTCCCTGCTGGAGCAGGCGGTGATAGACACTCTGGAGCATTACGGCATCAAGGGGGAAAGAGTGGAGGGAGCCACCGGCGTGTGGCTCGAGACCGGCACCCCCCGCGAGCGGAAAATCTGCGCCATCGGAGTGAAAGTGAGCCACGGCGTCACCATGCACGGGCTGGCGCTCAACGTCAGCAACTCCATAGCCCCCTTCGCGGCCATCCACCCCTGCGGCTTTACTGACAAGGGGGTGACCACCATAGTCCTCGAACTGCCCGACACCCAAGCCGTCCCCGACGTGGCGGAGGTAGCCGCCCGCATAGCTCCCCGCCTCGAAACGCTCCTCACTCAGAAGCAGTAGAGACTCACACCCAGCGGCGTGGGGAGAAAAAAATCAGGGCACCCGGTGTATGGAGTTCTGTGTTTTGGCTTACGAATTATGGCTATGAAAAGTGTAGAACCGGATGCCCTGATACGTGTTTGGTTGACGGTGCAAAGTTAGTAACTATGGCCCACGCGTCCAATACCTAATATAGGGTATTTCTAAAACCGCAGAAATTCAGTAATTTTGCAACTAAAACCCCAAGCAACATGTTTACACCCTACGCATCCACTCGTCCGCTTCGCTCCCTGTTGGCAGAAAATCCCAAGCTGATCACCACCCTCAGCCGCTTCGGCATACCCCTGGGTTTCGGCGACCGCACCGTGGAGCAGGTCTGCACCGAAGCCGGCGTGGACACCCACACATTCCTGGCAGTAGTGAATCTGCTCACCGGCCGCAAGACTCACCATAACCCCGAAAAACTCTCTCTGTCCCAGTTGCTGGCATACCTGCGAAACTCCCATGACTACTTCCTGCAGTTCGTGCTCCCCAGAGTGAGACGCGACCTCATAGAAGCCATCAGCAGCGACGCTCAGGGGGAGGTGTCCATGATGATTCTTAAGTTCTACGACGACTTCGTGGAGGAAGTGACGCGCCACATGGAGCAGGAGGAGCGCAACACCTTCGCCCCCATCGACGCCCTGCTTGCGGGGCACACCGGCGTGAGCATAGAGGGTTTCGACGATGTGCATCACCCCATGTACGACCGCCTGCGTGAGCTCAAGGAGATATTCGTCTGCCACTACCACGCCGAGACCCCTCGCACCGACCTGCTCAACTCCGTGCTGCTCGACATTATCACCTGCGAACGCGACATAGCCGACCACGGCATTGTGGAGGAACATCTGCTGCTACCCGCCCTCCACGACCTGGAGTACTCACTGGCAAGCGACCCCTCTGACGAACCCGGCGAACCCGAGAAGACCACCCAGGAACTTACCGGCAGAGAAAAAGAGATAGTGGTCGCCATAGCCCACGGCCTGGGCAACAAGCAGATTGCCGACCGCCTGTGCGTCTCCGTCCACACCGTGACCACCCATCGCCGCAACATCTGCGCCAAACTCGACATCCATTCCCCGGCCGGATTAACTATTTATGCACTAATTCACGGCCTGGTGGATATCACCTCAATAAAGCCGTGAGAGGGGGTGATTCTTGCAAAATGCCAAAATATTATGTTGTAAAACATATTTAAAGGGCAAATTTAGGGGCTAAATGTTGGGGTGACAAAAAAATGTAGCAAAATGTCAAAAATATTTTATGAAAAATTTGGTGGTATGAAAATTATATACTAACTTTGCACACGTAATCACAAGCGAGAGATACAGACCGCCATCCCGCGGTCCATTGACATAAGGAACTGCAGTCGTGGCAAGAGAGAGTAGGTATCGGAAATGCTCCATCAATATTTGCGTAAACTATACTCTATCTTTGAAACTAATACCACGGGAAACTTGGAAACTGCTATTTTTAATGGACATGCTATCAAGGATATTAAGGCCGATGTGAATCGGTCCCCCTCCAATAAGTTGATAGATATGGAACCTTAAATCTAATACCTCTAAAACACACTCCATCATCGCCGACACCAACTCGGCCCGACTGCTTCCTTCTCGCTTTATCCCACCCCAAAAACACTCCCCGGCCCAATCCCGCAACCCCAATTTTCGCAATCCCAATTCCGCCGACACAGCTCCACCAGCCCGTGTCTTTTTTGTTTACCCAGCAACCTCAACCTGACCAGGTTTCAGAGGCCGGGCTGCTTGGTTGGGAGTTCTGGGAGTTCTCGGAGCTCTCGGAGCTCTCCGACAACCTAACCCTTAACCCGTAACCCCTAACCCTTAACTTGGTGCCAAAAGCTGGCCCGGTTTAACTTTTCTTTTGTGAGGTGGGAAAAATTTCGTAACTTTGTCCTCAATCATGTCAGCCCGTGTGAGCGGGGCCGTTGCTATTTCATTAAGACTCCTCAATCTTCCGGCTGATGTGAGCGGCCAAGTACCCCGTAATCGTAACCGCAACCCCTAACCCTTAACCCGTAACCCCTAACCCTTAACCCGTAACCCCTAACCCTTAACCCCATATGGCACTTTGGTTTGAATGTAAAGTAAAATTCGATAAGCTTCAGGAGAATGGCAGCGTGAAGAAAGCCAACGATGCGTATCTCGTAGATGCGCTCTCTTTTACTGAAGCTGAGGCTCGCATCATTGAGATGATCAAGCCCTACATGAGCGGTGAGTTTAGCATCTCTGCCGTCAAAAAGACTAAAATTTCTGAAATCTTCTGGGATGAAACCGGCGACCGTTTCTACCTTGTGAAGGTGATGTTTATCCAGATTGATGAGAAGACGGCTGTAGAGAAGAAGTCGGCATCGCTCATTCTGGTGCAGGCCTCAGACTTCGCCGGCGCTCTTGAAAATTTCCTGAAGGGCATGAAGGGCTCGGCTGCCGACTATGAGATAGCCGCCATAACCGAGACCCCCCTGATGGATGTATTCCCCATAAACGACACTCCCGCTAAACCTGCATAAATCGAGATGATTGCTGAGGAGATTAGGCTACTCCACAAAGAGCTGGAGGGAACCGGTGCGCAGCTTGTGGCAGTGAGCAAATTTCACCCCGTGGAGGCGTTGCGCGAGGCTTATGATGCCGGGCAGCGTATCTTCGGCGAGAGCCGGGCGCAGGAACTGTTGCAGAAGATTCCCGCTATGCCTGAGGACGTGAAGTGGCACTTCATAGGGCATCTGCAAACCAACAAGGTGCGCTCACTGATGGGGCGCACGGCACTCATAGAGAGTGTGGACAGCGAGCATCTGCTCAACATGATAGACCGCGAGAGTGAGCGTGCCGGAGTAGTGACGCGTGTGCTGATGCAGCTGCATGTGGCACGCGAAGAGACCAAGACCGGCTTCGCCCCCGAAGAGCTGCTGGACTACTTCAGCCGCCGGAGCTTCGAGCAGCTCCGCGCCACTCACATCTGTGGCGTGATGGGCATGGCTTCGAACACCGACGACCGGGCCCGCGTGAGCGACGACTTCCGCCGCATACGCGCCACCTTCGACCGCATCCGCGAAATCTGCCCCGACCTGCGTGGTTTCGACACCGTGAGCATGGGCATGAGCGGCGACTGGAAGCTGGCCCTGGAGCAGGGGAGTACCCTGGTGAGAATAGGCACCCGAATCTTCGGCGCCCGGCAATATTGAATAGTATTAACCTTAAAATAATAAATTAATGAGTAATAATCAGGCTCCGCAGAAGAAGGTCAGAGTAGTGGCCATAACTACTATGTTCTTCCTCTTTGCGATGATAGCATTTGTAACTAACCTGGCCGCACCTATCGGCACCGTATGGCAAGGACACTATTCATGGGCAGGCATGATGGGCAACCTCATGAACTTCGCCGCATACCTGTTTATGGGAATTCCGGCGGGCAACATGCTCCTGCGCATAGGCTACAAAAAGACCACCCTCTGGGCTCTCGCTCTGGGCTTTATAGGTATTGGCGTGCAGTATCTGTCAAGCCTGGTGGGTGGAGATGTGGCGCTCTTTAATATAGATGGGCAGCCCGTGATGCTTAACTTCATAATCTATCTGCTGGGCGCATTCGTTTGCGGCTTCTGTGTGTGCATGCTCAACACCGTTGTTACCCCCATGCTCACCCTGCTTGGCGGTGGTGGCAACCGTGGCAACCAGCTGCTCCAGACCGGCGGTTCGCTCAACTCGCTTGCCGCTACACTCACCCCGGTGCTTGTAGGTATCCTTATTGGTAAGGTAACAGAGAACTCCTCTATGTCTGACGTGACCCCTCTGCTTTGGATTGCTATGGCTGTGTTTGCCCTGAGCTTCATCGTGATAAGCTTTGTCCACATCCCCAACCCGGATTCCAACATCACCAAGAAGCACACCAAAGCCCCTCACTCCCCCTGGAACTTCCGCCACACCGTGCTGGGCGTGATAGGCATCTTCTTCTATGTCGGCACGGAAGTGGGCATCCCCGGCACACTCATCTTCTACCTGAGCGACAGCACAGTGTCCGGCATCCAAGAGAACGCCACCTCGATAGCTACCGCTGTGGCCGCTGTCTACTGGCTGCTGATGCTCGTGGGGCGCACGGCTTCCAGCTTCATCTCCGGCAAGGTGTCGAGCAAGACACAGCTCACGGTGGCAGCAATAGTGGCTATCTGCCTGGTAGTAGGCGCTATCTTCACCCCCTCGTCAGTGCGACTTACCATGATAGGCTACAGCGTGGAGAATGGTTTCACCACCGCTACTGTGCCCCTGAGTGCTGTGCTGCTGGTGCTCGTAGGTCTCTGCACCTCAGTGATGTGGGGCGGCATCTTCTCGCTCGCAGTGGAGGGCCTCGGCCGCTACACCGCTCAGGCTTCAGGCATCTTCATGATGATGGTAGTGGGCGGCGGTATCATGCCCTTCATCCAGAACATAATAGCCCGCAACGCCGGCTACATGGCCTCTTACTGGCTCGTGGCAGCCATGCTTGGCTACATTCTCTATTACGCTCTGGTGGGCTGCAAGAATGTAAATAAAGACATCCCCGTGGATTACGAAGTAGGGGAGATGGTGGAAAACAGCCTCTGACGCCCCCCGCTACTGAAAAAATCTTAAGAAAAATAGTGCTAATCCGGCTCATTATTGCTACCTTTGTGGCGATAATGGGCCGTTGTCATAGGCAGCGGCGCCGTGAAGGACGTAAGAAACCTTTTATCATCACGACATAACACACTTACAATCAAATGGATTCAATCCTGATGAACCGAGCAGCCGATAACATTCGAGTGCTCATTGCCGCAATGGTAGAAAAAGCAAAATCCGGCCATCCCGGTGGCTCAATGGGTGGCGCTGATTTCGCCAACGTGCTCTTCTCAAAGTACCTCAACTACGACCCCGAGCACCCGGAGTGGATAGCCCGCGACCGCTTCTTCCTCGACCCGGGCCACATGTCGCCCATGCTCTACGCAGTGCTGGCCATGTGCGGTAAATTCACGCTCGATGAGCTGCAGCAATTCCGCCAGTGGGGTAGCGTGACCCCCGGGCACCCCGAGCTCTGCCCCGAGCGTGGCATAGAGAATGGTTCCGGTCCGTTAGGTCAGGGCCACGTGATGGCCGTAGGTTGCGCCATAGCCGAACGCTTCCTCGCAGCACAGTTTGGAGAAGTAGTGGAACATAAGACCTATGCCTTCATCTCCGACGGCGGCATTCAGGAAGAAATCTCACAGGGCGCCGGACGCATAGCCGGCTATCTGGGCCTGCACAACCTGATTATGTTCTATGACGCCAACGAGGTGCAGCTCTCCACCCGCGTGGATGAGGTGACCGGCGAAGACACCGCCGCCAAGTATCGCGCCTGGGGCTGGAACGTGCTCGAAATAGACGGCTCCGACCCGCGTGCCATCTCCGGCGCACTCAACGTGGCCATAGAGGAGCAGAAGCGCCCCACCATAATTATAGGCCGCACCATCATGGCCCGCAAGTGTGTGACCTCATCAGGCGAAAGCTGCGAGGGATGGGTGAGCACCCACGGCCAGCCGCTCAGCAAAGCCGGCGTGGATGTAGCCGCTACCATCAAGGGTATGGGTGGTGACCCCGAGAATCCCTGGCAGATCTGGGACGACGTGAAGGAGCTCTACGCCCGCCGTCGTGAGCAGCTCATGGAGCGTGTGGCAGCCCGCCGCGAGAAAGAGCGCGAATGGGTGAAGGCCAACCCCGAGGCTGCACGCCGTCTTGCCGACTACATAGCCGGACGCCTTCCCGAGATAGACTGGAAAAAGATAGCATATAAGGCCAACGTGGCTACTCGTTCCGCTTCAGCCGCCGTGCTCGATGCCCTGGCTGAGAAGTGTGGCAACATGATAGTATCAAGCGCCGACCTGGCCAATTCCGATAAGACCGAAGCATTCCTGAAGCGCACCCGCGCTATGGTGAACGGCGACCTGGGTGGCGGCTTCATCCACGCCGGTGTGGCCGAGCTCACCATGGCCTCAATCATGAACGGCATCGTGCTCCACGGCGGCGTCATGGCAGCCTGCGGCACCTTCTTCGTCTTCTCAGACTACATGAAGCCCGCCATCCGCATGTCAGCGCTCATGGAGCTCCCCGTGAAATACGTCTTCACCCACGATGCTTTCCGTGTGGGCGAAGATGGACCTACCCACCAGCCCGTAGAACACGAAGCGCAGATGCGCCTGCTCGAGCAGATGAACAACCTCAGCGGCAAGCCCTCAGTACTCGTGTTGCGTCCCGCCGACTCCGCCGAGACAGTGGAGTGTTGGCGCATGGCCATGGAGAATAAGGACACCCCCACAGTGCTAATACTTACCCGCCAGGATGTGCCCGACCTGCCCGGTGCCGACCGCAAGGCAGAAGCCGAGGGCGTGAAGAATGGCGGCTACGTAGTGCGCGATGCCGAGAATCCTCAGGTAGCCCTCGTGGCCAACGGCAGCGAAGTGAGCCTGCTGATAAGTGTGGCCGAGCAGCTTGCCGAGCAGGGGATCAGCTCCCGCGTGGTGTCAGTGCCCTCCATAGCCACCTTCCTGAGCCGCGACGCAGAGTACCGCAACAGCGTGATTCCCAAAGGCATGCCCATGTTCGGCCTCACCGCCGGCGTACCCACCACGCTGCTCCCCCTCATGCGCGGCAAATATGAAATCTACGGCCTGTCACGCTTCGGCGCATCAGCACCTTACAAGGTACTCGACGAAAAATTCGGCTATACAGTAGAAAATATTTTGGGTCGCGTAAAACATTTTTTAGCAAAATAAGGTTGAATATTAAAAAAATGTTGTAATTTTGCGCCCTAAAGGGGGTGCCATACCTCCGCGCAAATATTAGATTGTGCATATAATTCAACATATATAATTGATAATCAATGAAAAAAGTAGCTTTACTCGGATTAGTATGCGCTTCCATGTTCGGTGGCCTTAACGCCTCAGCTCAGGAAGTAAGCTATGTAGAGGACTGCAGCCAAGGCCGTCTTCTCGCTCCTGCCCGTGCCAACTGGTTCATCACCGCCCAGGGTGGTGCCAGCGCATTCTTCTCAAACCACGACCGCCACATCACACTGCGCAAGCGTATCGGTTCCAACGCTGAAATCTTCGCAGGTAAGTGGTTCACTCCCGTCTGGGGTTTCCGCTTCGGTGCAAGCGGCCAGATTCTTCGTGGTGCCACTCACGAAACCGGCGCATTCCGCGACCCCCACAGCGGCATCGTAGCCGAAGGCTCATGGGGTGAACACCTCTATGGCGAGCGCGTAGCAACCCTCGGCCCTGAAATCGACCTCATGTTGAACCTCACCAACTGGTGGTGTGGCTACAACCCCGAACGTGTTTACAACGCAGTTCTCCACGTAGGTGGCGGCGGCTACTGGACATTCCGTCACAACGGAGAGGACCACAAGTGGCACAACGCCCACAACCGTACCCTCTTCGCCACTGCCGGTCTGCAGAACAACTTTGCCCTCAACAAGCACATCGACCTCTTCATCGACGTGACCGCAACCGTCATGGACTACTCAAGCTTTGACCGCTACGACATCAAGGCCGACAACAAGGACATGACACTCGCACTCGGCGCAAACTTCGGTATCACCTACCACTTTAGCCCCCGCGGCTGGAACTGCCCCGTTACCGCAGTATGCCCCACCTGGAAGTACACCGATGCCGAGGGTGACGAACTCGTAGCACAGCTCGACAACGCTAACCGCAAAATCGGCGACCTCCAGCGTCAGCTCGACGATTGCCTCAACCGTCCCCAGCAGGACTGCGACTGCGTTAACGCACTTGCTACCATCTACTACCCCATCAACGTGTCAACCATGTCAAACCGTGAGGTAACCCTCGTACAGTCAATGGCCAAGACCATGCTTGCCAACCCCGACAAAAAGTACATCCTCACCGGTTGGGCTGACAACTACACCGGCAACGACGCAATCAACACTCGTCTGCGTCACCAGCGTGTAGATGGCGTTTACGACTGCCTCATCAAGGCCGGCGTACCCGCTGCTCAGCTCGAAAAGCGCATCGACGCCAACAACCTCACCGACTACGGCTTGAAGGGCGCCCAGTTCGACCGTGCCGTAACCATCATCGAGGCTAAGTAAAGACAGCAATCAGCTGCACAAATAAATCAGGCGCCATCTCCACAGCGGGGGTGGCGCCTCAGCTTATATCCCCGCAGCAATCTGCCTTTACTTCACGCCGCAAGTTGACAGATCTTCGCAGCCGCGGGGTGTCTTAACTTAGCGGACAGGCATAATCAGCGTTGAAATCAGCGGAATAGGCGTAGATTCAATTTCGAAGTGCAAAAATCTTCGAGCTGAATAGCCCCCAATATTTTTGACGCTTGAGACTTAATGGCGGATTGGGGACGGGGCTTCACAAGCCCCAGCCCCTCCCCAAT
>JAAVFJ010000071.1 GCA_014800845.1 Bacteroidales bacterium
CATTTTTCGCTCTTGGGGGCGGTCTCGGCCGCCCCCGCCGCTCGGGCATCCCCTCCCGAGGAGCTGTTTTGTACTTTCAGATTCCTTCAAAGCTTTGCACTTCGTTCTTGAATCTTCACGCGTAGCCGAAGCCCTTTTGATTTTCGGCTAAGTTTCACTACCTTTGCAGTTGATTTCGGCGGCACGTCCGTCGGTCACTCATGTTGCACTATGAAGACTTCTATCATTCCTGCCCGCCCGGAGGATGCGCCCCTCATTGCCCGCGCTATCCTGATGGCTATAGGCGATGAGCTCACCCTGCATCTCGCCGGCCCCGAGCACACGCCCCTCGATGTGCAGAGGCTCTTTGAATCTCTCGCACGCCGCACTGACTCCCAATACAGCTATCTCAACACCCTGGCCGCCCTCACCGAAACCGGGGAAGTGGCCGGGCTGCTTATATGCTACGACGGCGCCGACCTGCACCGCCTGCGCATCCCCTTCTTCGCTGAAGCAGAGGGGGCCATCGGCCTGAAAATCAACGGTGACCCTGACGACGAGACCGGTCCCGAAGAGATTTATCTCGACACTCTGGCCGTATTCCCCCCTCACCGCGGAAAGGGCATAGGCCGCCGGCTGATAGCCGCCGCTGCCGAACGTGCCCACGCGCTGGGGCGTCCGCTCGGCCTCCTGGTCAGCAAGCATAATCCCGAGGCACGCCGCCTCTATGACAGCATCGGCTTCCGCGAAGCAGGCGAGCGCCCCTTTGCCGGCGAGATGATGACCCATCTGCAACTCCCTCCCCGCTAATCTTACTCTATCCCCCTATCACTCTTTGACTTATGGCTGAAAAGCATTACACCGGTCTGACCGACGCCAAGGTGGCCGAGAGTCGCCGCACCCATGGCACCAACATACTCACCCCCGCAGAGAAAGAACCCCTCTGGAAGCAGTTCCTCGGCAAATTCAGCGACCCGCTTATTATCATCCTCATGATTGCCGGCGTGCTCTCCGTGGGCATTTCCTGCTACGAATTCTGGGGGCTCGCCCAGGGAGCAGGCGTCTTTTTCGAACCGATTGGCATCTTCATAGCCATCATCCTGGCCACCGGCCTCGCCTTCATCTTCGAAGTGAAGGCCGACAAGGAGTTTGCCCTGCTCAATCAGGTGAACGACGACGAGCCGGTGCAGGTCATTCGCAACGGGGGGGCCATGAGCATCCCCAAGAAGGATGTGGTGGTAGGCGACATCGTCCTTCTTAACACCGGCGAGGAGGTCCCCGCCGACGGTGAGCTGCTTGAGGCCATCATGCTCAACATAGACGAGTCTACCCTCACCGGCGAGCCCATCTGCCACAAAACCACTGACCCTGAGCATTTTGATAAGGAGGCCACCTTCCCCTCCAACCACGCCATGCGCGGCACTAAAATCATGGAGGGGCACGGCGTGATGCGCGTGACGGCCGTGGGTGACCACACCGAAAACGGAAAGGTGTTTGAGGCCGCGCAGATTGACGACAGTGTGAATACGCCGCTCAACGAGCAACTTGACGGCCTCGGCAAACTAATAACAAAAATCTCCTACGCCTTCGCGATAGCCATAGTCATCGGGCGCATGGTTATGTATTTCCTCAACATGCCCTTTGAGTGGGTCAGCTTCCTGGCTTACCTGCTGCAATCGGTCATGGTGGCCGTAACCCTAATAGTCGTTGCGGTGCCTGAGGGCTTACCTATGGCGGTGACCCTCTCTCTGGCCTACTCCATGCGCCGCATGCTCAAGACCAACAATCTGGTGCGCAAGCTCCACGCCTGCGAGACCATGGGCGCCACCACCGTGATCTGCACCGACAAGACCGGCACGCTCACCCAAAACCAGATGCAGGTCTACAAGGCTGACTTCTTCGGAGAGCCCTCTGATGAGGTAATCTACGAGGGGATTGCTGTCAATTCTACCGCGCAACTTGACCTTTCTGCATCTGTGCCTCAGACGATTGGCAATCCCACCGAGGGGGCTTTGCTCCTTTGGCTTAAAGAGCGCGGAGCTGACTACGCCGAATTGCGCGAAAAGGCCTCGCGCATTGAAGAACTGCCCTTTACGACAGAGCGCAAATATATGGCGACTGTTGTAAAATCAGCGACCGGTAAAACTATCCTCTATGTGAAGGGTGCACCGGAAATAATTTTCGGAATGTGTAAGAACACCGCCGGTGTTACTAAGGCTGAGATTGACGCCCGGCTCCTGGAATATCAAAATCAGGCGATGCGTACCCTCGGGTTTGCTTATCAGGAGCTTGAGGCAAATGATATAGCCATTGCCGAAGGAAAGGTAGCTGCTGCTAATCTTACTTTCCTTGGCATATTTGCCATTTCTGACCCGGTGCGTCTTGATGTACCTGACGCTGTCAAGGAAGTAACCGATGCAGGTATAAAAGTCAAGATCGTAACGGGCGACACTTCCGGAACCGCAAAAGAAATCGGCCGCCAGATTGGTCTGTGGAATGATAAGACCGACACCGACCGCAACATCATTACAGGCGTTGAGTTTGCAGAACTTTCTGACAGCCAGCTCAAAGAGCGTGTCGAAGATCTGAAGATTATAGCCCGCGCACGCCCGATGGATAAGAAACGTCTCGTAGAGGCTCTTCAAGCAAATAACGAAGTCGTTGCCGTAACCGGCGACGGAACAAATGATGCTCCGGCGCTCAAAAGTGCCCATGTGGGTCTCTCGATGGGTGACGGTACCTCAGTCGCAAAAGAAGCCTCTGACATAACCATCATCGACAACTCCTTCACCTCCATAGGGCGCGCCGTGATGTGGGGACGCTCCCTCTACCGCAACATTCAGCGCTTCATCCTCTTCCAGTCCACCGTAAACGTAGTCGCCAGCCTCATCGTGCTCATCGGCGCCTTTATGGGCATGCAGTCACCCCTCACTGTCACTCAGATGCTGTGGGTAAACCTCATCATGGATACCTTTGCGGCCATGGCACTCGCCTCGCTTCCCCCCACGGAGTCAGTCATGAAGGAGCGCCCGCGCTCGCGCACCTCATTCATAATCAACCGCCCTATGATACAATCCATCGTGGGTGTAGGCGGCATCTTCTTCCTGATTCTTCTGGGACTGCTCTACTACTTCGAGCATACTGACATCACGTCGCTCACGCAAATAGGCCGCGTGCCTATGGGCGAGGCAGGACCACTCACCCCCTACGAGCTGTCGCTCTTCTTCACCATCTTCGTCTTCCTGCAATTCTGGAACATGTTCAACGCCCGCGCCTTCGCCACCAAGCGCTCCGCCTTCCATTTCAAAGGCTGCAGCGGCTTCCTGCTGATAGCGCTCCTCATCGTAGCCGGCCAAGTGCTGATAGTGAGCGCGGGCGGCGAATTCTTCAACGTAGTCCCCCTCAAGTTCACCGACTGGCTCATCATAATTGCCTCCTCCTCCCTTGTCCTCTGGATAGGCGAACTCCACCGCCTCCTCAGCCGCCGGTAATTGGGTTACGGGTGATGGGTTACGGGTGATGGGTGACACAAAGATGCCCGCAACGCATGGAGAGGAGGTTTCCAACCTCCGACCACCCCCCGTAATTCCCGCATGTTCGGGGTGCGCCGAGCGCGGTCGTAAGCAGTCGGAGGTTGGAAACCTCCTCTCCATGCGCTGCGGGCACCTCGCTGTCCCCGTAACCCTTAACCCTTAACCCTTAACCCTTAAAACCCTTTTTCTTAGGAAGATTCCGATATTTTTCGTAACTTTGCCTTGAATTTATAACTTGACACTGCGGATAGGGTATTAATTGCCGCTAAATGTTTGTCAGAGATTTCCGCTTTCGGCTCTCAGCCTTCTGTTTAGCAGCAGCTTACCCAACGGAAATCCCGGCGAATAAAATAGATTTTGACTTTTAAGCATCTTACGTGTTAACTTACATACTTGATTTAATTATATTATATCTTACATGTTTCATTTTAGGTTATTTTTAGGCTTGCTATGTCTATTAGCGAGCATTGGCTGCAGCTGGGCCGCCCCGGATATTTATCTGCGCGGCGCTTTCGGCGGCAGTGATTGGCCATGCTTGGATGAATTCAAATTCACCCAAAAAGCAGATGGCGATTACAGTTTAACACTCCCGCGTGACGTCAACGGCAATTGGAAGATTGCCAGCGCCGACTGGGGCGACATCAACTTTGGCAAATCTGATGAACCTGCTTACAACCGTGAGTTCTTCGTCAAATACGGTGTTGATGACAATATTGTATTTGACATGAAGAAAGGGGATGTCATTCATCTCACCTATGATGCCGCCCACAAAGATTACGGCGCCCATATCACCATCACCCCTGCCGGCGATGTAAGCCAGGGTGGCAATGAAGGTGGCAACGATAATCAGTTCGTAATCTATTTCGACAACTCCAACGAACGCTGGGCCAATCCCCACATTCACTACTGGGCCCAAGGAGGCCAGCCGACAACTACCTGGCCCGGTGTAGCTATGATCCACATAGACGGCACCAATATCTGGTATTTAAATGTAGAGGATTGGGCCCGGCAGTGTATGTTCACTGATGGCATAAACGGCGATGGCACCAAAACCGATGAGTTCATTGCCTCCAAAGGCCACCTCTACTCCCGTGCAGGTGACCAGGGCATATATAATGGCGAAGGTGGCAACCAAGGTGGTGGCGATGACCCCGTAATCTCCGATGTGAAGCCCACAGGCACTCTGCCCATTCTTTACATCACTACTGAAAACATCATGATGAGTAAGGACCTTAGGGACAAGGATTACCGCGGCGGCACTTACTATCTGACCGATAAGGATGGCAATCCCCTCATAGGCTCTGCCGAGGATCCCCTTGCTCTTGAAATCAAGGCTCGCGGCAACTATACCCGCACCGGTTTCTCCAAGAAACCTTTCAAAATCAAGTTAGGCGCCAAGCAGGCACCCCTCGGCCTCACCAAGTCTAAGCACTTCGCTCTGCTCGCCCATGCCGACGATGACCTGGGCTACATGAAGAATTTCGCCGGTTTCTGGCTCGGCAAGCAGATTTTCCCCGAAGGCACTTTCACGCCTAAGGAGGAGCCCGTGGAGCTCGTGATTAACGGTGACTACCGCGGCCTCTACTTCCTGACCGAATCTATCCGCGTGGGCGATGACCGCATCATGATTGAAGAGCTCAAGGATAATGTAGATGACCCCGCGCTCGTTTCGGGTGGCTACGTAGTGGAGCTTGACAACTATGATGAGGAGGGCCAGATCACCATGACCGACAAAGGCTCTACTATTCCTAATGACAAGCTCCGCATCACCCCCGACACCCCGGAGGAATACTCTGAGCTTCAGCGGCGATTCGTGACCGATCAGTTCACTACTATGAACGACCTTATCGGCGCACACAGCGAAGATCTTTGGAAATATATGGATCAGGATATGGCCGTGCGTTACTATCTTGTGATGGAGATTCTCAACCACTGGGAGGCTTATCACGGCTCAACTTACCTGTTCCGCGACCGCGGCGAAGGCAAGAAATGGAACTTCGGTCCCATCTGGGATATGGGTAACGCCCTTCCCGACGGTGGTCCTAACTGGATCGGTGTGACCGGTGCGCAGCATTACGGCAATAACTGGATTGACGGCATGTGCAAAGTGACCGGCTTCGATGAAAAACTGAAAGAGACCTGGGCTTGGTTCTGGGGCAACAAGGTTGGCGAATTTGAACAGGCTACTAAGGATTATGCCAACAGCATAGCCGAGGCCGCAAAGCGCGACCACCAGCGCTGGGGTAATGCTCCCCTCCCGGAGATGTATGATGACCCGCTGAACCATTATTATGCGACAAATCCCACTCCCGTTTGCGACAACTCCGACATGATGGGTAAGCGTCAGACTGCCTGGAACCGTCTGCAGGATAAAATCCGCTTCCTCAAAGACGGGTGGCACACAGAACCCGCTCCCGGCAAAGCAGAACCCGCATGGAATACCTACGAAGCTGCTCCCCTCCCTGATTACGCTAAGGGTGACACTACCGATCCTGACCCCGACGAGGGCAAAGAGCCCGAAGTTATCGGCATGAAGCCCACCGGCTCTCTGCCAGTGCTCTACATCACTACCACCGACAACAAGGGCTTTGCCAAGAAAATCACTGACTACAACCTTGACGACAAGGAGTATCGCGATGCCGTCTACCGCCTCGTTGACACCGATGGCACCTATCTGCTCGGCACCGCCGATGCCGGTCTGCCTCTGGAAATCAAGGCTCGTGGCAACTACACCCGCACCGGTTTCTCCAAGAAACCCTTCAAGATCAAATTAGGCAGCAAGCAGGCACCCCTTGGCCTCACCAAGTCCAAGCACTTCGCTCTGCTCGCCCATGCTGACGATGACCTGGGCTACATGAAGAATTACATAGGCTTCTGGCTCGGCCAGCAGGTGTTCCCCGATGATATCTTCACTCCCCGCGAGGTGCCCGTAGAGCTGGTAATTGACGGCGACTACCGTGGTCTTTACTTCCTCACTGAATCTATTCGTATCGATAAGGATCGCATCAATATCGAGGAGCTCGACGATGAAGTTTCCGACCCGGCGCTCGTTTCGGGTGGCTACGTAGTGGAGCTTGACAACTATGAAGACGAGGGCCAGATTGTGTTAAACGATAAGGGCTCTAACGTACCCAACAACCCGCTGCGTATCACCCCCGACACTCCTGAGGTTTATTCTCCGCTGCAGCGCCGCTTTGTGACCGACCAGTTCACTGCTATGAACGACCTCATCGGCGAACGCAGCGCAGATCTCTGGAAATATATGGACCTGGATATGGCTGCCCGCTATTATATAGTGATGGAGATTCTCAACCACTGGGAGGCTTATCACGGTTCAACTTATCTGTTCCGCGACCGCGGCGAAGGCAAGAAGTGGAACTTCGGCCCCATTTGGGACTGCGGCCACGCTCTCGATGACATTGATCCCAACTGGATCGGCGAAATCGGCGCTCAAACCTGGGCCGGTCATTACGGCAACAACTGGATTTCTGGCATGTGCAGAGTACCCGGCTTCGACGATAAGGTGAAGGACACCTGGAAATGGTTCTGGGGCAATAAGGTCTCTGAGCTTGAACAGGATATGAAGAACTATGCCGCTCAGATCGAGAAAGCTGCCAAGCAGGACCACGAACGCTGGGGCAATGCTCCCTTACCCGACCGATATAATGACCCCCTGAACAATGGCACACAGACAAATCCCACTTCCGTTTACAATAACTCCGACATAATGGGTAAGCGTCAGACCGCTTGGGACCGTCTGCAGCGCAAAATCAACTTCCTCAGAGAACATTGGGGTACGGAAGTAAAGGACTATCCCGAACCCGAATGGAATACTTACGAAGCTGCTCCCCTGCCTGACTACGCCGACCCCAACTTTAAGATTGAGACCTACAAGGTTTATCTGAAATGGGAGGGCAAGTCTGATGCCCGCATTTGGATATGGGACAACAGCACCCCTGCTAACAATATTGCTTCTGATTGGAATCATCGTCCCGACATGACCAGCGGCATAGACAAGGATGGCGAAACTTATTTCGTCTATACGTTTACCAACGCTGACCTTGCTAATCCCTGGAAACTCAAGTTCACCAGCGGTGAGGATGAGACTGCCAACTTTGATTTCGTAAATGGTGCCCTTTACTCAGAAAACGGCAAGGTAGAGGACAACTGGGAACCCGGTGTCTACACCGGCCCCTCACACAATCTTGACACCAAGAATGTGACTATCTATGTCTGCAACGACGGCAACTGGCCCGAGCCCATTAACGCTTACATCTACATCAGTGATAATGAGCATAATAAAAACTGGCCCGGTGAAGTATTAGCCTATCAGGCAGACCTGCAATATGGCAATTACAAAGGCCTGTATTACTATGTGGTGCCGAACGAGTTTGCTAACGGTAAATTAATCTTCAGCCAGAATGGTAATAACCAGTATCCGGCTCGAGAGGATGCCGACTTTGAAATCAATGGCAAGAGCCACATCTTCTTTACCGGCTCTAAAAACTACTTTGAAATCACTCCCCCTGCACCCCCGGTATCAGGCACTCTGCCGGTGCTCTACATCAACAATGTGTCTGACCCCAATAAGCTCTTTGTTACCAAGAAGAAGGTGACCGCCTCTTTCTATTTCGACGCTATGGGCTGTCAGGGCGCTATGGGCGTGGGCTCTGCTGCAGATGATGCCACTTACGGTGCCACTGATTCTAAGGCTCTCACTTGTGAGGTTAAGGGTCGCGGCTCTTCTACCTGGACCGACTGGAGCAAGAAGCCGTTTAAGCTGACTCTCGATAAGAAAGCTCAGTTCTTCGACGGTATCGCCAAGAGTAAGCATTATGTACTGCTCCCCTGGTGCTCCGACTCTGAGCTGGCGTTCCTCCGCAATGTGGCCGGCAACGCTATTGCACGCGAGATTGGTCTGCACTGGACACCCACCGAGGAACCCATCGAGCTTGTGATCGATGGTGAATATCAGGGCCTCTACTTCCTGGTTGAAAGCATCCGCCCGAGCGAAAACCGCGTGAATATCCTTGACATCGACGACTTCACCAAATATGGCGAAGCTCCCGAGCACTGGCATAACTGGATCGTGGAGATTGACCAGGAGGCCGATGACGCTGACGTGAAGCACGAGTGGGCATTCGGTGGCTCTCAGATTAAATTTGTGCCTGACATTGATCTCGACCCCACTGATGGCGACATGAAGGATGCAACATATGATGCTGTGCGCGACACCTATATCGCTGACTTCACTGCTGATATGGATGAATTCGCCCGCGTGCTCAACATGGCTGCTGCCGATTACAATTCTGAGGAATGGACTCGTGTAATCGATCCGGAGGCTCTCGCCCGCTTCGTTGTGCTGAATGAGCTGATGGATGATCCGCGCGCTTTCCAGACAGGCTGCTACTTCGTACGCGGCACTGAGGACGCCAACGGCAACGCGCTTGAGGATACTCGCTGGAAGTTTGGTCCCGCATGGGATTTCTCCGGAGCGTTTGACCAAAAGGGTTCTAAGCTGGACCTGACATTTGAGGCTCATGAGACAGAGATACCTCTGCTGGCTACTCTGTGGAAAACCCGCGTATTCCGCGACTACGTGGTGCGCGAGTACCTGAAGTTCACAGGCTTCGACTTCTCAACGCTCAGGCCCGCTGCTCAGCGCGCACCGTCAGTAGGTATCACTTCGGAATCTCAGCTGGCTAAAGTGGAAGCTCCCATCCGCGCAGCTGCCGCTAAGATTGACGGCGCTCTGGCTGCCGATGCTACCCGCTGGGCCTCTGGCGCTGACTACAAGGGCGTAGCAGATGGCGTTACCGCTTCTGACATGGCAGATACGGTAATGAGCTACCTGACAACCAATAAAAATTATCTTGACACAGCGTTCAGGTCGGACCTCCTCACCGGCGTGGAAGACATTCAGACCGACAGCAGCAATGCACCGGTAGAATACTTCGACACCCAGGGCCGACGCGTGATGCACCCCGAGCAGGGAGGCATCTACATAGTGCGTCGCGGCACCACCGCCACCATGCAAGTAGTAAGATAATCCCCCCGAAATGACTCCCCGTCGGCTCCGCCTCCCCTCAGGAAGCGGAGCCGACCATTTTTATGCCCCCAGCAAAAGTATCCGCTTTAAGCAACCCCCAAACCGCAAAGGCCACCCGTGCCCAATTTCAATGCAGCTAAAATAACCAACCGCAAAACTTTATCAGCAAGTCGCTTCGGAGAAGCGATCTGTATGACAGCCCCGCACGCAAGTGTGGGGTGAGCACGATTCCTGACAACCCGGCTTCGGAGATGCCGGCTGTAAGGCAACCCCGCACGCAAGTGTGGAGCATGCGTAATGGACCAGACTAAATTATATATTAACGCGAGTTCGGGATAAGAACTTTAATTTTTTCCACCAAGCCAAAGAACATAGATTATTGGGCGGCCAGTCAAGGTCGCCTGATTTATTTGTATAGGTTGGAGTTAATCCCAGAGGA
>JAAVFJ010000072.1 GCA_014800845.1 Bacteroidales bacterium
AATTACATCGTGATACCCCTGACCGACAACATCAAATTCAAGATGATAAAAGTAGAGGGGGGCGTCCCTTTTACACTGACAAATGAGGGAAGTGCCTTGACAGGTACAGCGTGGGCCAATAATGGCGCGACGAAGCAGATGGAAGACTTTTGGATAGGGGAGTTTGAAGTGACGCAGGACATCTGGAAAGAAGTAATGGGATTAACAGACGCACAGCTGCCGGTATCGAATTTTGAATCAACCGTAGGAAGTACGAAGTATCCCGCAGGCACCGCGCAGACGAAGAAAGGCGCCAAATATCCGATAGCCAATGTATCATGGGGTGATATATGCACCGGCAGTAATAGCTTCCTTACCAAGATTAATGCGCGTTTGAAAGAGCTAAAGGCGAGCAATCCGGCACTTGCTGCCGCCTTGGGCGATAAGGAATTTCGCTTGCCCAGTGAATGGGAATGGACGTATGCAGCAGCCGGGGGCAAGAATTATGCGAGCTTGCAGTACTGGTACAGTGGCATCAGTGGGACCACACAGCCGGCTAATACAGAACTGGACAAAGTAGCTGTGAACTCAGTGACAACCATTCTTACCTCGGTGGCGGAGGTAGGTAGCAAAGAGCCAAATGCGCTTGGTTTGTACGATATGTCCGGGAATGTATGGGAGCGCTGCAGTAGCCTGGGCTATCCTGGTCATGAGAATGAATATGGCTACCTGAACAACACTGGCACATGGAACAGCTCTTATCGTCCTTGCCGCGGTGGTGGCTGGACTAACACTTCTGCTTCCAACTTCCGCATCTCTTATCGCCGCTACAGCAACGGCACTGAGAGCCGGAGCATCTACGACGGGTTCCGGCTGGCTCTCTAAAGCAGTCAAAATAACCGTAAGATAAAATTTATTATTTAGCTTTTATCAATCAGCGGTGTCGCGTGCGTGAGCATACGGCACCGCGCCTCTACTATAGATGTGTCATGCTTAGATCCTATTCTTAAAACAATAAGATACTTTGAGGGTCAACCATAGTTGTTTATAACAGAGAGGTTGGGAGGTATTTTGCCCTGACTTTTTGGTAAGAAAGGTGTTGGGAATGTCTGCGTAATTTGTCTGTTGCCAAGCTGCGGAAGTGTTGAAAAACACTTTTTTACGTGAAAATTTTGTGTTGTGAAAATTGTTTTGTAATTTTGCACTCCGAAATGTGCGCTTGCATCGCAATGTGAGTGCGTCCTTAAATGATTAATAATAAGACTCCGATACAATGAAAAGAACTTTTCAACCCTCCAATCGCCGCCGTGTGAACAAGCACGGTTTCCGTGAAAGAATGGCCTCTAAGGATGGCCGCAAAGTGCTTGCCCGTCGTCGCGCCAAAGGTCGCGCTTCTCTTACTGTAAGCGACCACATCGCTTCTAAGTAAGCAGGCATAGCCACGGAGAGGGGCGTGAGGCAGTTTGGGCCTCCCCCCGTTTTCCGTTCACTCTCATTGGTTACAAGTTCTTCCGGAAGTGTATCGGAGGGACTTTTTTAGCTTTTTTACCCATCCTCATTTTTCCGCACCCTGCATGTCTGCATCAGAGAATACCCCTACCGGGCCGCTTCAGATTGACCTGGAGCGCATACTGGCCGAGCGTGTGCCCGCTTCGCGCCGCAAGTGGATACCGAAGTGGCTGGTACGCCGCCTCTGCCGCCTCATCAGGCAGGAGGAGCTCAACGGGATTCTGCGGCGCACCTTCCCGGCGCGCGGTACAGCCTTTGCCACGGCCGCTCTGAGGGACCTGGACATCACCGTCAGGGTGCGCGGCGAGGAGAACATTCCTGCCGAGGGGCGACTGATTTTCGCCTCCAATCATCCGCTGGGGGGGCTCGACGGCATAGCGCTCATAAGTGTGCTCGGGCAGCGGTATGGCGACGATGCCATCCGTTTCCCGGTCAATGACCTGCTGATGAATGTGGAGCCGCTGACGGGCATCTTCCTCCCGGTAAATAAGTTCGGCAGGCAGGGGAGAGAGGCGGCGCGCAGGCTGAGTGAACTGTATGCCTCCGACAAACAGGTGCTCTATTTCCCTGCCGGGCTCGTCTCCCGTCTGGGCAAAGGGGGGAGGATAGCCGACCTGGAGTGGCAGAAGACTTTCATCTCAAAAGCTCTGGAGACTGACCGCGACATAGTGCCCGTCTACTTCGAGGGGCTTAATTCCCGCAAGTTTTACCGCGCGGCCCGTCTGCGCCGTCGCCTGAAGATAGGCTTCAACTTCGAGCAGATACTTCTCCCCTCGGAGTTGGTGAAAGCTCAGGGGAGCACCTTTACCATCACGTTTGGCAAACCGGTGAGCTGCCGCAGTCTGCGTGAGAGTGGCAAGACGCCTAAGCAGCTTGCCGCCGAGGTGCGCGAACTGGTCTATAACCTCGCCAAATAATCTGCCTGAGCTCATGATTTCCCATCCCATAGAATCGGCCGTGGCCCGGCAGCCTTCCGCATCCGGCGGGTGGCTGCTCTGTGTGAGCGGCGGAGCCGACTCCATGGCGCTCCTTCACGCCGCGGTGCGCGCCGGCGTGTGTGCGCTGGTGGCCCACTGCAATTTCTGTCTGCGCGGCGCGGAGAGCGACCGCGATGAGCAGGCGGTGCGCGATGCCTGCCGGGCGCTCGGCGTGGAGTGCATTGTGCGCCGTTTTGACACCAAGGCTTACTGCCGCGAGCATGGAGTCAGCCTGGAGATGGGGTGTCGCGAACTGCGCTACGACTGGTTCCGCTCCCTGAAAAGGGAGCACTCCCTGTCGCGAATAGTAGTGGCTCATAACGCCGATGACAATACGGAGACCATGCTGCTCAATCTGCTGCGTGGCACGGGTGTGCGCGGCCTGACAGCCATGCGCGAGGACACCGGCGAGATTCTCCGCCCGTTGCTGTCTTTTTCGCGCGCCGAGATAGTGGGCTATCTTGAGGGGATAGGGGTCCGCTGGGTTACCGACAGTTCCAACCTGACCTCCGATTTCAAACGCAATTTCCTGCGCAACGATGTGCTCCCGCTGCTGCGCACCCGTTGGCCCGAGCTCGACAAAACCTTGGCACGCACTCGCGAGCATCTTGCCGACACGCAGGCGCTCGCCGGGGATGCTCTCAGCCGCTATCTGCCGGGTGCCGACAATCTGCTGAGCCTTGAAGATCTGCACGCTTGCCCGGCGCCGGAAACGCTTGTCTACGAGTGGCTTCGCCCCCACGGCATCAACAAGACGCAGCCCGCCGAGATGCTTGGCGCCCGCCCCGGTGCCTCCTGGTGCTTGCCCGGCGGAGTCGTGGAGCGCACCCGCTTCGGCCTGCTGTTTACAAATCCTGACGAGCCCCCGCGGGTGCCGCAAATCGAGGTGGATACATTCCCGAATACCGCGCATTATTATGAATTGTGCGTCGGTTCCGCGCCGGATGTGTGCTACTGTAGCGACACCACCGGGCTGCATCTGCACCTTGTGCGCTCTGATGACTACATAGCGCCGCTTGGCATGGGGGGCAAAAGGGTGAAAGTGCAGAAAGCGCTGAAGGATGCCGGCCTCTCGCCGCTGCAGCGTGCGCGCTTCTTCCTGTTGGCGGACGCGGAGGACCGCGTAATCTGGCTCCCCGGCATCCGCCGCTCCATCCACCGCCTTGTCACCCCTGACTCACCACAGATATTTAGACTTAAGATGATATGAGTAACTCCCCCTTGTTCAGCATAATAACCATCACCTGGAACGCCGAGCGCGAGCTGCCCGCCACGCTTGCCTCGGTGGATTGTCAGACCTTTGCCGACTACGAGCACCTGATAATAGATGGCGCCTCCACCGACGCCACTCTCCGCCTTGCCCGGGCTGCCGACAATCCTCGCCGACACACATTCTCGGAACCCGACAAGGGGCTCTATGACGCCATGAACAAGGGGCTGCATCGCGCCCGCGGCCGCTACGTAATCTTTCTCAACGCCGGCGATGCGTTCTCCACCCCCGACATGCTTTACCGCTACGCCGAGGCTGCCGGGGAGGATGTGGATATAATCTATGCCGACACACAGCTCGTAGACGCCCGCCGCGATGTGGTGGGTCCGCGCCATCTGAGTGTGCCCGAGCGGCTTACCTACAAAAGTTTTGCCCGCGGCATGCTTGTGTGCCATCAGGCTTTTGCCATGCGCCGCGACAAAGCACCCGACTACGACCTGCGCTACCGATTCTCGGCCGACTATGACTGGTGTCTGCGCTGCCTCAAGCTCACCACTCCCGAGCGCTGCCGCAACCTGCACGTAGTGGCCATAGACTATCTCACCGACGGCCTTACCGATAAGAACCACAAGGCCTCGCTGCGTGAGCGCTACGAGATAATGTGCCGCCACTTCGGCAAGCTCCCCACCATAATCCGTCACATAGGCTTCGCTTTCAGAGCCGCAACACGCAACCTGACTCATGGTAAGTAACTTGCAGAACATGTGGCTTGACCTTCAGGCCCTCGTGCTTCATCCGCTCTGGCGCCGGCGACTGCGCAACAAAAGCGTGACCATAATCAGCAACGACTGCTGGGGAGGCTTCCTCTACCGCTATCTCAAGCTCCCTTTCCACACCCCTTTCATCGGTCTCTTCGTGATGCCTGAGGACTTCGTGAGTCTGCTTGAGCACCCCGAGCGCGTAGTGGGTGAGCTGCGGTTCATCCCCAAAAGCGAGTCGCGCCATCTGCAGAACATCAACCACACCTCTGACTACCCAGTGGGTGTGCTCCCCACCGGCGAGGAGATTCACTTCCTCCACTACCACAGCGAGGAGGAAGCCCGCACGAAGTGGGCGAAGCGAGTGAAGCGCATAGACTGGGACAATGCAATAGTAAAGCTGTCAGATAATTACCATATCACCCGGGAGGTGATGCAGCGCTTCGATGCACTGCCATACCCGCAGAAAGTACTGTTTACCGGCGCGCCCCACCCCGAGCTGAAGAGCGCCGTCTATCTGCCCGAATATGGCCGCGAAGGGCGCACCTCCGAGCGCATCCACAAAGTCTTCTGGCGCCACTGGGACTTCCCCAACCACGCCAACGCCCTGCTAAAATAACCCCATTCCCGCGCTTTCACCGCAAATTTGCGGCGAAAACTTGCGTTTTTCACCGCAAATCATAAGGTAATTAGGGGTGAATGTGGGTGAAGATTCAAGAACGAAGTGCAAAGCTTTGAAGGAATCTGAAAGTACAAAACAGCTCCTCGGGAGGGGATGCCCGAGCGGCGGGGGCGGCCGAGACCGCCCCCAAGAGCGAAAAATG
>JAAVFJ010000073.1 GCA_014800845.1 Bacteroidales bacterium
GAGGGCCTCCGGATTGGTATTGTAAAACGCCTGCTTCCCTATGCCGGTGACATTGGGACCCATATACACACGCTTCAGACCCGTACAGCCGTTAAATGCGGTCTCGCCGATGGTGACAACAGAGGGGGGCAATACTAACTGGGTGAGAGACGTACAGCCTGAGAATGCACTCATGGATAATGTTGTAATACCGTTGGGGAGAGTAAGGGATGTGGCAGACGTGCAAGCGGTAAATGCATAATCTCCGATAGAGGTCACAGTGTTTGGTATCTTAATAGATTGAAGTGACGTGCATGACTGGAAAGTGCTGTTGCCGATTGTCTTCACAGAGTTTCCCAAACTGAGAGTAGTTAAGCCGGTGCAGCGGACAAACGCACCCATACCGATAGAAGTCACTGAGTTGGGTATCACAATAGATTTCAATTCAGTACACTGAGCAAAGGCACGGGAAGACAAGCTTGTCACCGTTTCGGGGATAGTAGCCGAGGTCAGAGCAGCACATCCCTGGAAAGCGTTCTCTGCAATATTCGTAACTGTATACTCCGTGGAGCCGTTTTTAACCTTAGCAGGAATAGCAACGTTCGTAATTGTATAGGAAGTAGGCCGGGTTACCGCACATGTCCCTGTGGACTGGTTCAGTACAACGTAGCGCAGGCTGACACCACCGGAAGCCGCTGCAAAATCATCGGTATAAATCTTGAAGCTTAACTCCGGACCATCGTTGTAAATTGACAGGGCCGTCACCACCGGAGGATTGTTCTTATTAGGAGTGGATTTCAAAGTCACATTACCATTGAGATCTACTGTCACTACTGAGGGATCGGAGGAGGTCCAGAAAATCCTATTTACAGGAATTGAGGCTGTGTTATCAAGTAGTGCATCATATTTCACAGTCTCGCCAACTGTAAAATACGCGCTTGTGGTAGATTTCGACCCGGTTGTCACTCTTATACCACGGTTATTACCTTTGCCTGTGTCCATACGTGAAGGCAACGACATTGTTTCGGAATTACTCGCCAGAGTTTTCCAACTTGCATTGCTCTTATAGATATTTGACACGTCGCTGTTCTGCAGGTAAAGTTTACCCGAAAACTTGTTGAAAACACCGGTACCGAGAACCGGTGGAGTAGGAGCTGTAATATATATGGATTTCAAGGGAGCATTATTAAATGCCGCATTGCCGATTGATACAATACTGTTACCCATATATAAAGTGGAAAGGGAGGTGCAACCACTGAAGGCGCTGGCATCTACAGTTTGCACTGAAGGGGGGAGAATAATTTCCGTCAGTTTCGTGCAGCCTGCGAAAGCTGAAGCGCCGACAGAGGTAATACTGTTAGGGAGCGTTACAGATGTAAGTGCAGTACAATTACTGAAAGCACTGGAAGCTATGGAGGTAACCGTATAAACCGTAGTTCCACTGTTCACAGCCTGAGGCACCACAGCCGAAGTGATAGTTTTGGATGCAGGAGATTTAATGGCACAGGTCTTGGCCGTTGCGTTCACAACAGTGTAGGTTAATGTTACCCCCTCATTAGTGTAAGTAAAATCTTGTGCCAGCAGCGGGAAGGAACAAAGCAACCCCAATAGAGCAAGTAATAGATTTCTCATAGTGTGCATAGGGTGATTAATTTGGAAGATGGAACTGCACGATTCCCTATGCAGCAGGATAACAGATTGATATATAGGTTTATAAACAAAAAAAGCGCAGGAATCATATCGGTCACCGTCCCACCATTTTTGAGGCTTCTCGCATTGCCCATTGATAATCGGACGGCAACGTCAGAAGCCCACGCCTATATATGCAATCAACGTTCGACTCTCATCTCTCTCGAGACAAAGAGCCGAATTACGTAAATGACTACATAATTAGGGGCATCTACCGTTGCTAAATCCTTGATTATCAATGAAGAATTTTGCGAGAATTCCAAAAATGGTCAAGAATCAGCGCGGATACACGCTTATTAATAAGTCACATCCCAACCCTCTAAACCCTGGACCGCCCGTCTTCAAAAGCTCATCTCTTTGAACTGAATCATAGGCGTGAACAGCGAGTCGGTCTGCGGAGCAAAATTAGTTATTTTTTCTGATACTATGATGTTTCCCGGCTATTTTAACATTTATTTATCGCTTGCTTCGGTATGATTTTTCACTTTGAGGCGCTGATGTCAATGATATTTACTACAACATTGTGTCCGCTAAAATAAAAAATATTTCCGGATGCCGATGTTCTCATGTCGGCATCCGGAATGTCTATCAATTTGTCAGTAAGTTATTTATTACTTTACTTTCCAGGTTTCTTTGGTCTTAAGGATGAGGTCGCGCAGGCTGGTGAAGCCTTTTTTGGTCTTCACTTCCTCAACCTGGGCCTCTACTTCTGTTTCGTAGGTGGGAGCTGCGACATCGCGTATCACGCCGATGGCGAGGGGCAGGCTTTTGCCATCCATCATTGCGAGCTGCTGATGCAGGAAGTTCTCGGGGGTGTGAGCATCATGCACGAGCACATCGTCGATGGTATAGCCATCCTGGCCCACTGTCACTGCTTTCAGGCCGAAACCGTCCTGCACAAGACCCTTCTCATTGTTGTCGCCGAAGAGCATCTTCTCACCCTGGCGCAGGTGGATGGTGTGCTCAAAGCGCTTCTCCTTGTCGGTGATGCAGGAGTGGATACCGTTGTTGAAAATCACGCAGTTCTGCAGGATTTCCACCACGGAAGTGCCCTTGTGGCGAGCGGCGGCGGCCATAACTTCGCGGGTAGTGTCGAGCGCTATGTCGATGCCGCGGGCAAAGAAGTTGCCGCGTGCACCGAAGCAAAGCTCAGCGGGGATGAAGGGATCCTCAGTGGTGCCGTAAGGGCTTGACTTAGAGACAGTGCCGCGGTCAGAGGTGGGTGAATACTGCCCCTTGGTCAGACCGTAGATTTTATTATTGAAGAGCAGAATGTTGATGTCCACGTTGCGGCGCACGGCGTGGATGAAGTGGTTGCCGCCGATGGCCAGTCCGTCGCCGTCGCCACTCACCTGCCAGACAGTGAGATGAGGGTTGGCAGTCTTCACGCCGGTGGCTATGGCTGCCGCACGTCCGTGGATGGTGTGCATGCCGTAGGTGTCCATATAGTAAGGCAGGCGCGAAGAGCAGCCTATGCCCGACACCACGACAGTGTCATGGGGAGCCACGCCGACATCGGCCATGGCTTTGTGGAGGGTATTGAGTATGGCATGGTCACCGCAACCGGGGCACCAGCGCACATTTTGCTTGTTCTTATAGTCTTGAGGCTGATATTTCTGTTCCATGGCTATTTCTCAGAGTTTAAGATGTCATGAACGCCTTCTGTGATCTCGTGAACGAGGAAGGGCTGACCCTCGATCTTGTTGATTCGGCGGATAAATTTGCCGGGGAGCTTGCTTTGCAGATAGTCAGCAAACATGCCGGTGTTGAGTTCGGCTACGATTATGTTCTCATACTTGCGGAGCACGTCGAGCGCATTGGCAGGCAGAGGATTGATGTAGCGGAAGTGAGCGAGAGCCACGGGAGCGCCCTCCTTTTCGAGCTCGGAGGCGGCGCTGAGCAGATGGCCGTAAGTGCCTCCCCAGCCCACGAGGATAGTGTTGGAGGTAGCGTTGCCCTGCACCTGCAGCGGGGGGATGGAGTCGGCTATGCGGGCAATCTTTTCGCGACGTGCCATGACCATACGCTCATGGTTAGCTCCGTCGGTGGAAATTACCGATGTGTTGAAGTCCTTTTCCAGACCACCTACGCGATGCTGAGCCCCCACAGTGCCGGGGATAGCCCAGTAACGCACGAGAGTCTCGGGGTCGCGCATGTAGGGGTGCCAGCCTTTTGACAACAGCTCGCTGCTGAGGTAGTTAGGCTTGATGGCGGGGAACTCTGACTCTTCAGGTATGCGCCATGCTGTGGAGCCGTTGGCTATGAAGGCATCGGTGAGAAGAATCACCGGGGTCATGTGCTCAAGAGCTATGCGCGAAGCCTCGAAAGCCATGGTGAAGCAGTCGGCCGGGCTGGCAGCTGCAAGCACGCAGAGGGGACTTTCGCCATTGCGGCCATAGAGAGCCTGGAAGAGGTCCGTCTGTTCAGTCTTGGTGGGCAGGCCTGTGGAGGGACCGCCGCGCTGCACGTCGATTACCACCAGCGGGAGCTCGGCTATGACAGCAAGACCGAGAGCCTCGCTCTTCAGAGCGAGACCGGGGCCGGAGGTGGAGGTCACGGCGAGGCGGCCGGTGAATGAAGCGCCTATAGCGGAGCAGATACCTGCTATCTCATCCTCCATCTGGCAAGCCTTGACACCGAGGTCCTTGCGCTTGGCCAACTCGTGGAGTATGTCAGTTGCGGGGGTTATGGGATAGGAACCGAGGAACAGCGGACAGCCGCTCTTCTCGGAAGCCATGATGAGGCCCCATGCGGTAGCGGTGTTGCCGTTGACATCGGTATACACGCCCGGGCGGGGATCTTCGGTCTCAATGCGATATGTGGACATTGAGGCGTGAGTGTTGTGGCCGTAGTCCCAACCGGCCTGAAGCACCTTGGCGTTGGCTTCATACACAGCCGGCTTCTTGGCGAACTTGGCCTGCAGCTTGCGGAGCACAGCGTCCACGTCGCGCTCAAAGAGCCAGCAGACAATGCCGAGAGCCAGCATGTTCTTACACTTCATGATGCTCTTGGGGTCCATGCCGGAGTCCTTCAGAGTCTCCTTAAGCAGTGTGGTCATGGACACGAGCATCACGCGGTCGGGATTGATGCCGAGCTCGGCGATGGGGTCGTCGGTCCGGTAGAGTGCCTTCTTAAGGTCAACGGGCTTGAAAGTATCCGCGTCGCAGATGATTATGCCATCCTTCTTCAGATACTGCAGGTTAGTCTTAAGAGCAGCCGGATTCATGGCTATAAGCACATCGGCTTCGTCGCCGGGGGTGTTGACACCCACACCGACATGCACCTGGAAACCGGACACACCGGAGAGCGAGCCCTGCGGGGCGCGAATCTCAGCCGGATAATCGGGGAATGTAGAAATCTGGTTGCCTTCTCCGGCCGAAACGTTGGAGAAGATGTTGCCGGCAAGCTGCATTCCGTCTCCGGAGTCGCCAGAGAAACGAATTACAACCTGACGCAATGTCTTTACACGGGTATTGTCCATCATAGAACAATTTTTTTATTGGTAACTGATAATGAGTTTTTCTTTCTATCTGTTTCTTATTGAGCTATTCGCGGGGAATAATCTGCTGCAAATTTACTAATTAAATCAGAACCTGCCCACTTTTCCCCGATTATTTTCGCATTTTGCCGCAACTTTTATTTTTTCGTAAGGCTGCAAACCTTGTGTGGGGTTGGGGCGTTTAGCTTGTAGATTATTTTTATTTTTTTGATTATGGATTATCTCACTAATGACAAGCTGGTGATTGTCGGCGCTGCCGGCATGATCGGCTCTAATATGGCGCAGACTGCGCTCATGATGAATCTTACCCCCAACATCTGCCTTTATGACCCCTATGCTCCCGCGCTGGAGGGTGTGGCCGAGGAGTTGCGCCATTGCGGTTTTCAGGGTGCAAATGTGACTTTTACCTCTGACATCAAGGAGGCCCTGACCGGCGCCAAATACATAGTTAACTCCGGTGGCGCTGCGCGTAAAGCCGGCATGACCCGCGAGGACCTGCTGAAGGGCAACGCTCAGATCGCCGAGGATTTCGGCAAGAATGTGAAGCAGTATTGCCCTGATGTGAAGCACATTGTTGTAATCTTCAACCCGGCTGACATAACCGGTCTTATCACTCTGCTTTATTCAGGCCTCAAGCCGGGCCAGGTTACTACTCTTGCGGCTCTTGACAGCACCCGTCTGGCATCGGAACTCTCAAAGTATTTCAAGGTGCCTATGGACCAGATTCAGAACGCCCGCACCTATGGCGGCCACGGCGAGCAGATGGCTCCCTTTGCCTCTACCACCACTGTAGCAGGCGAGAATCTCACCGAAATAATCGGCACTCCCCGCTTCCCCGACGCCGATTGGCAGGCTTTGCGCACCCGCGTAATTCAGGGTGGCAAGAATGTGATTGACCTGCGCGGCCGCAGCTCTTTCCAGAGCCCCGCCTACCTGAGCATCGAGATGATAGCAGCCGCTATGGGTGGCAAGCCTTTCCGCTGGCCGGCAGGCACTTATGTCAACAACTCCCGCTTCTCTCACATCATGATGGCCATGGAGACTATCATCAACCAGTATGGTGTGACCATCCAGCCTGTCAAGGGCACTCCGGAGGAGGAGAAAGCGCTCGACGAGAGCTACAAACACCTCTGCACTCTCCGCGATGAGGTGATCAGCCTCGGCATCATGCCCCCCATCTCCGAGTGGGCATCAATCAACCCCTACCTCAACGAGACTGTGGAATAATTGTTTAAGTAAGTGTCAAAAATTAATGGACATATAACACTTACTTATGATTTTGATATAGTTTAATTTTTGATACTTATAAATTCAGTGAGGGAGGACTTGCGCAGCGCAGGTCCGCCCTTCTTTATATCTTCACCGCAAGGGGGGTATTCGCGAAATGCTATGTGGGCCGGGATGTCGCCGGTGCGCACGCTCCAGCGGTGTACCCCCTCGGAGGAGTAGCAATGGAGGTAGCCGGGATTGAGATATGTGCGCGCATCGGTCACGTATATTTCTGACGTGACCGGATGCACCGCCACGGCGTAGGGCACCCGCAGGTCAGCGCCGGTGCCGTCGGTTATGAAATCCTCCTCAGCCATCGTAAGGTTCTCGGTGTCAATCACCTTATATATCTTGTCGGCACCCTGCACACCCACCGCGTAGAGCCGGGACCCATGCAGCCACATGGCGGCGGCATTGATGGAGAAGGTGGCGGTGACTCTATGCTTGCGTGTGTCGTAGCAAATGAGTGAGGCCTCCACATCGTAATAATCGCCTCGGGCACTAATCCATAGCTGACCGCGCTCGTCAGCCACCACGCGGTTGAGGTTGATGGTTATGGGTATTTTCTCCACCTCCTTGAAGGTAGCGAGGGAAATCACCGAGAGGGTGTTTTCATAGTTAGGCACACGGTAACCGCCGGAGTTGGCCACATACAGGTAGTCGCCGCTGCGGGCTATTCCATCGGGCTGATAACCCACGATGCAGCGGTCCACCTCCTTGAGTGTAAGTGTGTCTATCTTAGCCACATAGCCCAGCTGCGAGTAGTCGGGGCGTATCTCAACGGGACCGGCGTAGGAGGTCACGTAGGCATAGCCGTCGTGGAAGGTTATGCTGCGGCAGTTGGGCACATCAATCTGGCCTATGCGGCGCGCATCTTTGGCATCCATCACCTCAATCTTGTTGGAGCAGTTCACCACAGCATAGAGGCGGCTGCCGTAAATCTTCAGGTCATTGCCCACATCGCCTAACTCCTTGGGCACCTCCGGGTTGACCGAGGCATAGATGTTTCGGAAATAGGTTGCAGTGAGCAGGTCATAGTAGTCGAGCGTACACTTATTGGTGCCCATATTCCCCTCGTTGAGCAGATAGAAACCACTCACTGAGGTCAGCACGGGGTTGCCGGTGTCCACCTGTTCGGGTATGTAAATAACATCGTCATGGCGGCAGGCAGAGGCCATGAGCACCAGTGTCAGAAACGAAAAGAGGAGTCTCATAGGTCAAAACGGAGTATTAGCTTGAAATTGCGCCCGGGCATAGGGTAGTTTCTTATCACCTCATATTGCTGGTTGAGCAGGTTGTTCACCTCCAGCGTGGCGGAGGCCCGGTGGCTACGCAGCGGTAGCGAATAGGTAAGCGAAAGGTCGTGGGTGTACCAGGGCTGCACATAGTTTTCGGGTATGTTGGAGGAATTATCCCAACGTTCACCTACGTATATAAAGCTGTAATTCAGGGCCCAGCGGCGCCACTCGGCATCCCCGTTCACCGAGAAGCTGTGGCGGGGTATGTAAGCTATCTGTCCCTTGTAAGTGCCGGCGGCGTCGAGGCAGTCAGCCGGGTCGGTAAAGTCGCGCGCGCTCTGGAAGGTGTAGGTGCCGCGCAGATGCAGCAGCAGCTCGCTGAGCGGCGTGATGGATATGTCGCCCGATGCCTCAAGACCCAGTATCTTCACTTTGCCGATATTCGTCATCATCCAGCGATACTGACCGGTCCCCTTCGGGACGGCTATAATCTTGTCGGTCACGCGGTTATAGTATCCATCGGCATGCAGGGCAAAAGCCGTAATGCAGGTAGAGGCGGGGAGCACCTGCCAGGAAGCGCCCAAATCATACTGCATGAGGTTTTCGGGTTTCAGCGTGGCATTGCCTATGTCGGTGTAGTAGAGGTCGTTGAAGGTAGGCATACGGAAGATTCGCTTGGCGAAAGCATGCACCTCGACGTCTTCGACCATCTGCGGTTTCCAACTCAGGAACAGCGCAGGAGTGAGGCGGCTCAGATGGCTATGTGTCCTCTCCCCTCCCTCGGCCTGCGGATTGCGCAAGTAGCTGTCGAAAGCCTCGGTCAGCAGCAGCGAGCCCTCGGCACGGAAGCCGGCGGCCGCCACGCTCGTGGCCAGCGCTCCCAGCAGTGTGTGGCGACGCGGAAAGAGGAAATTGCTCATGTGCGAGTCGAGCGTATTGTATTGCCAGTCAGCCGCCAGACTCACCTCCCACCACGAGGTCAGCCGCAGCTTGTGGGTTGTAGTCAGATAGAGTTCCTGCTGGCGGAAGGTGTTATCAATGTAGAGCAGCGTTGTGTCGGGGTTGAGGTAGCGCATGTAATCGTTGGCATACTTTGCCGACACCATCCATGCATACTTTCTGTCGCTCAAGCTCTTGGCCGATGCCTGCACAAAGAAATTTCTGTCCCACTGGCGCTGAGAATTTTTCCAGACATTATTTACTATAGCCCCTGGAATCCCTCGGCCGGAGTCGTAGAAATAGACCTTGGCCTGATAGGTGCCGGTGCGGAAACGACCGTAGGCGCCGGCCTCCAAGCGCAGCGCGTGCACATCGCCGTTGCGGCGCGTGGCGGTGGTGTCCCAGGCCGTAGTGCCGTCGGAAAACACCTTTCGATAGCGAAACTTGTAGCGGCCGTTGGCATAGGTGTATTCCGCCGAGGCTGTCAGACTCAGCTGTTCATTCACCTTGTAATCTATTCTTGCCGAGGGGTTTACAAGTCCGAAGGAGCCGGTACGCAGTTGCAGTGTGCCGCCCACGCGGGCATCGGGAGCAAACTTAGGCTCGCGCGAGCTGATGTAGATGGAAGCGCCGGAAGCAAAGTCTCTGGCCGGCTGAAAGAGGCTGCTCTTCTGGCCGTTGTAGAGGCGTATGCTCTCGATGTTGTCAAGCGAATAGCGCCCCAGGTCAATCTGTCCGTTCTGAGCGTTTCCGAGTTGTAAGCCGTCGTAGAACACACCGGTGTGGTGGCTACCCATGGAGCGGAGGTCGATGGTTTTCACACCCCCTACTCCGCCGTAATCCTTAATCTGCACCCCTGAGAAGTATCTCAACGCGTCAGCCACAGAGTGGGCGTTGAGCCCCTGAAGCTGCTTTCCGGAAAGCTCCTGAGGGGCTATGATGCCTTTGTCCTTCACGGTAGCCGTCACCGTCACGTCCGGCAGCGTGTCAACCGGCTCGGCACGAAGCTGAGGGCTCAGGGCAAGCAGCGCGCAGAGCAGCAGGATTACTTTGGGTGCTTCCATGTATAGTTATAAGCCTTGTTGGCGCGAAAGCGTATGCGCATCAGTGCGCCCGCCAGGGGCCTGAAAAGGAGGAAGAGGGGCACGCTCCAGAAGAGCCGCACACTCCCCACGAGCTTGGCGGAGCGGCGATAGAGGCATATCTCGTAGCCCCACATGAACAACAGAAGCAGCAATGCCACGGTAGCCGCGGCCAAGTTTGGCCACGCCACTATTGCGGCAGCCACACCACACCCTAAGACCATCCACTGACAGAGACTCACCAGGGCCTGACGGCGCAGGGCCCAGGTGTCGAGATAACGGGCCGTGAAGGCGTAGCGCTCCTTCTCACGCAGCCACAGACGCGGATACTCGCTCTGCGGCAGGTCGCGCACCACGAGGGCATCGCGACGGAAGGCGAGGCGGGTGTTCTGCGCAGTGGCTATAGAGTTGATGAATATATCATCTTCCCCTGCCACGAAGCGGTTGGTGAGCGCGAAGCCGTTGTTGTCAAAGAATGTGCTGCGGCGTATGGCCAGCGAATAGGCATCGCCGCGATAGGGAGCATCGGCCAACGCACTGCCCATCCACTGCGAAAGGGTGAGCAGCGAGTCAAACTCTCGGTACCAGCGACCGGCGCCATTCTGACGCTCAAAGGGATAGACCGAGGCGCCCAGCACCACCTCCACTCCGCTGTCGGCAAAGGGGGCAGCCATTCGGCGCAACCACTCCCCTGAGGGTATCTCGCTGTGGGCATTGACCATCACGAGCACATCGCCCGTGGCACCCTTGGCGCCGATGGTCAGCGCTACCTTGCGGCGCGACACGTTGCGCGAACTGTCGGGCACGAAGCTGTAGCGCAACCGCGGCTCATTCTCCATGAGAGTCTCCACTATCTCGGCGGTGTTGTCGATGGAGGCATCGTTCACCACAATTACCTCAAAGTCAGGATAATCCTGCGAGAGCACTGTCTTGAGCCAGGGGCTGATGGTCTGCTCGGAGTTCTTAGCGTAGACTATCACGGTAGCCTTGGGGAGCTCGGCAGCTTCCTCTGCTTCGGCGTCAAACACACGTGTGCCTCGGCGTGCAAAGGAGCGCATATTCTTAAGACCTACCCATGAGCCTACGATTACCGCCAACAGCATCAGCGCCAACAGCAACCACACGGGCAACGAAAAATCAAATGAGAATATCATAAACTCAACGAATTGGTTGAAGTGCCACGGGGCAAGTCAGCCCCACGTAGCCGGAATTATGAGTGCTGAGATAGCGCGACGACAGGTGAGCGGCACTGTCCAGACTCTCAGCCACGCCGGCTATCACGTAATAGTTATTTCCATTATTGAGCATCACGCAACTGCGGTAGCCCTCAGCGGCTATGGCATCGGCCTGTGCTTTGGCGTTGGTCGGCATCTTGAATACTGACACGGCCACATTATATGCACCGGGCTCTATACGTTTGCCGGAATCGACGGCGGCCGGGGTGTAATACCACTTAAGGTTCACTCGCTTTATGCGCACACTGTCACCCATAACGCGCACCATAGGGGGGAGCGCTTCCTGCTGCATGAGCTCAAACACACCGTCGTCAAGCCCTTCGCGCTCCACGCGACGCGCTGTGTCGTAAGCTAACTTATAATTGTTCTCCGAGGGTTTGCAAGCCACAAGCAGCAAACCGGCAGCGAAGAAAAGAATAAACTTCCTCATAATTCCAAAACTTTTAAGGCTCCTGCGCGTGCCACTCGTTGGCGCAAGTGCGACCGTAAATTGTGGGCACCGGGTAACAAGGATGAGATTGACCCTGAGCCACAGCCACATCTATGACTATCGCTACCGCAGGAAATTAAGTGTATCTCGGTAAAAAACACACTGTAAACAAAAAAGAGGCAAGCTTTTGAAAGCCTACCTCTCTTAGTCGGGGTGACAAGATTCGAACTTGCGACCTCACGCCCCCCAGACGCACACTCTAACCGGACTGAGCTACACCCCGATAGGTGTCTTTCATTCAGGCATCATCACATCTTCCTGTGGGGGACTCTTTCGAGCCTGGAAGCGGATTCCTCAGCGTTTACCTCGGTGATTACCTCCCTGAAAGCGAGTGCAAAGTTAGAGACTTTTTTTCATCCCACCAAATTTTTCAGCAAAAAAATTTCAAAAAATTTTCGTCATTTTTGCTAAGCCGCAAATTTTCAGCCCGTTAGCATACAAAAATTTTTTGAGGAAATTTTGAGCATTTCAGCTCAAACAAAGAGCCTGCACCCCAAGCGCCCCGCCAAAATCTAAAACCCGACAACCAAAAAGAACCCCTAAAACCCAAAACCTCCCACCGTCCACCCTCTAAAACCTAATAACTAATAACTAAAACCTTACATCTCCCTCCACTTCACTCCACCGAAGAGTAATCCCAAAGCCGCCGTGACTCTAACCCTCTCGGAAGCTTTTTGCTTCTAACTACCTCACATCTTTGTTAGTAGCCGCAAATATCCTACAGATTTAGATGGCAATCTCAGAATTTATTTGTAACTTTGCGTTTAACATCAAAGCATTGTAATAAGTAAGCAAAACAAATCCAAACGACTCTCTTAATCGTAAGCAATAAAGCATAGCAATGGACAAGAAAGAAATATTTAACCGAATAGAATATGTAGTGGCATGTGTCGGAGCTTTCGCACAGCGATTTAACCTCTCCAACATGCAGGCCTACGCATATCTACGCCGTTTCACAGGCATCGATTTCCTTCTCGATTGCTATGCCGCCGAGCATACTCTCTCCATCGACGATGCCGTCTCAGACCTCCAAGTCATTTGCCAACGGGAAGGAGGCAGAATATGATACGGTTATATCACGGCTCAAACGTAGCTATTGAGGAGATTGATCTTTCACGCAGTAAACGTGGCAAGGATTTCGGACAAGGATTTTATCTTAATGCCAATCCCGACCAAGCTATGGAGATGGCAGCTCGGACAACTCGTTTTCTCAATGAGGGAATCCCGACGTTATCATGCTTTGAGTTTGATGAAGCCGAGGCTACGAGTTGCGGACTGAATATAAAGGTCTTTACCGACTACTCCCAGGAATGGGCAGAATTTGTAGTGATGAACCGAAAGAATAACTCCGATATTCCGGCTCATCCCTATGATATTGTTATAGGTCCTATTGCCGATGATACGGTTGGCGTTCAGATTCGCCGTTTCATAATGGGCTATATGTCGGCATCAGCTTTGGTTGATGAACTGAGATTTAAGGGAGACCATGCTGTCCAATACTTCTTTGGCACCCCAAAAGCCGTAAACCTCTTAAAACGTATTGAACTATGACACAGGACATACAGTTTCAGATAGAATGTCTTGCGGCAGAACTCGCTGAAATGCTTATGGCTGAATATGGCTGGGATATACACCGAGCCCTTGACGAGCTTTATTCATCCACCACCTTCGCCAAGCTAAACGACCCGGAATGCGGCCTCTACTATCAGGGCGCAGTCTATCTCTTTCAATTCCTCAAATCCGAAATCGAAACCGGCAAAGTAGCATAGACTTAATAACGCAAGTTCGGAATAAATTAAGCGAATAATATTCCATGCAGACACAAAGGCGGCCACTCAGGTCGCCTGTTTCATTTACCCACTTCCTTACTGCCAAAGCACAAGTTGACCGTTCGTTTCCGGAATCTCGAAATCGAAGTTCACTTCCCGCTTTATGGAGAAGAAGCAGCAGGCATCAATAGTGGCCGGCATATTCATAAAAACCTAACCTCAATTTCAGATTTTTTTGCTAACTTTGTGCATCTATGCGAAAACTACTATTCTCTATTATATTCATGGGGGCGCTTACCGCCTCTTTCAGCTGCTCCCGCTCTGCCGAGGAGAGCGCCGACAGTGTCGCCACTGCCGAGCATGTAAATCCGTTGTCCGACCCACTTGATTTCAAGGCTGATGACTACCGTCACTCAGCCCCGACGGGAGTAAATATCCCCTCCGGACCCCGCCACAACGACCGCATATATGTAAAGAATCTGGGCAATCTGCGCGAGGTGTTTCTCGACAGCAATAAGTATCAGTATGCGTGGGCGGAGCGCATCGGCATAGAACCTATCCGGGGCCTCAACGACGCTTACCGCACACGCCGTCCGCTGGTGAAAATCAGCGACTGCGAAGCCTATGGTGTGGACAATCTCACTCATTCACTCCCCTATCTGGTGCCTGAGGCAGCGCAGCTGCTCGAGCGCGTGGGCTACGATTTCATAGACACTTTGGCGCGCCGCGGCGTGGATGGCTACAAGATTAAAGTGACCTCGCTGCTGCGCACCCCCGCCACTGTCAAGAGTCTGCGCCGACGCAATGTCAACGCCACAGACAGCTCCACCCACCAGTTTGGCACCACATTCGACCTCAGCTGGTCAAAATTCATCTGCGCCGACACCACCCGCACCATCCACGAAGGTGACCTTAAGAATGTGCTCGCCGAGGTGCTCTACAACCTGCGCCGCCAGGGAAAATGTATGGTGGTGTTTGAACGCAAGACCTGCTGCTTCCACATAACCGTGACCCCCGGTCGCAAACCCGATGAACTATGAAAAACCCCGTCCTCAAGCGGATTCTCCGCATACTCGCATGGGCAGTAGGCTCGCTGGTAGCCCTGCTGATACTCATTCTCTGCGCCGTGGCGTGGATTCTTACCCCCGAGCGCCTCACCCCCCTGGTGGAGAAATATGCCTCCGAGTATCTCACTGCCGACCTCAAGGCTGAGCGCGTGGAGCTCACGGTGTGGAAAAGCTTCCCTTATGTGGAGCTTGATGCCAAAGGCATCCATCTGACCTCCAGAGCTTTGCAGGGGCAGCCCGACTCGGTCATGAAAGCACTGCCGGCCGATGCCGCGCGTCTGGCTGATGCCGGCTCCATCCATGCCTCCATAAACCCGTGGCACCTGCTGCGCGGTGTGATACGCATAGGCGATGTTAAGGCTAAAGGACTCGGACTCAACCTCGTAGCCTACTCTCCGGAAGTGGCCAACTATCTGATTACTCCCCCCTCGGAGCCGTCAGAGAGCAAGCCCATGCGATTTGAGTTTGACAATATTGACATCAGCGCGGAGGGTGGCATCCGCTATTTCGATGCCTCGGCAGGGCTCGACCTGCTGCTCAACCGCCCGATGCTGACAGCCTCGCAGACGGACGATAACATAAAGCTGGCGTTCAGCTCGCCACTGTCTCTCACTGCCGACGGCCACAAGTATCTCAATGCCGTGCCGCTGGGGCTCTCCGGCAATTTCCTGTTTAAGCAGGACCCCATGGCGCTCTCCTCCAAGGATATGGAGATTACGCTCTGGAACCTCCCCGTGCAGCTCGCATTCGGACTGGATTTATCTGACAATCCGGCACTTACGGAGTGCAACCTCACCCTCCCCCCGCTGGAGGTGATGCCGCTGCTGCGCATGGCCGCCCCCGAACTGCTGGCCGACATGCCGGAATTGAAGGGACTCGACACCAACCTCTCCTTTGGACTGAAAGCCAACGTGAAATGCCCCTGGCGCTTCGACTCCAAGGATTTGCCCGACGTGCAGGTGAGCTACGAGATACCCCCCTGCCGCGTGGATTACTCCTCGCCGAGCATCCCCGAGAAGCTTTCAATCAATCCGCTTACTCTCTCAGGCACATTCACTTACACCGGCGCCAACCCCTCGGCGAGTGTGGCCGACATACCGGTGTTTACCGCCTCGGGCGACGGGATAGACCTCTCGCTCACCGCGCGTGTGGATGAGGCTCTGAGCGATGATCCGCTTATCACGCTGACCTCACGCGGCAAGACCGACATATCGCATTTCGCCTCACTCCTCCCCTTCTCCGGTGCAGTGCTGAAGGGCACTGTCAGCGCCGATGCTTCGGTGAAGTGTCACCTGAGCGACATAACCGAGCAGCGCTGGCAGAATCTGGATGCCGACGGACGCGTGGAGATGCGCGGACTCCTCTTCTCTCTGCCGGTCATGGCTACCAAGTTCTACGCCGGGTTGGCCACCATTACTCTTGGCAGCGACATGGACACTCACGACACGGGGCGCGGACTGGTGCAGGGGATGCTACGCGCGCAGCTCTCCGTAGACACTGCCTACTGCGGCGTGCCGGGAATCAGCGTGGGTCTGCGTGACCTGGACCTCAAGGCCGGCACAACCCCCGCCATGCTCGCCGAGAACACCTCCAAGCAGGTGATGCCTATGGGGCTCAAGCTCACGGCGGGCAGGATGAAAGCTAATTCGCAGGTTGACACCATGAATGTGCTGGCCCGCAACTTCACGGCCTCAGGCAGCATTACCCGCTATGAGGGAAACACCCACTCCCCCCTCATGAAAGCTCAGGTCACTGCTGAGCGTCTGCGCTACACCGACCCCTACACCCGCATGGGTATAAGGGGCGTGGAGGCTGACCTGCAGGCCCATCTGCGACAACGAAAGTCCAACGCCAAGCGCAACACCGGGGCCAATCATTCTCAGGCACAGCAGGAGAACGTGGTGGACCTCAGTGTAGACGACGGCCTGAAAGCCCTCATACGCAAATGGGGCGTGGAGGGTGGCCTACGCGCTGACCGCGTGAACCTCACTTACATCTCTTACCCGGTGCGCACGCGCCTGACTAATCTCGCGCTTGACTTCAATCTCGACTCCCTGCATCTGCATCGTGCTTATCTCTCCTCGCAAAACAACCGCATGTCGCTGGCCGGCACCGTGGCCGGGATGCGTTCGGCGCTGTTAGGCCGCAACAGGCGCCCCCTGCGCATCCGCTTCACCGCCGACATTGATTCTATTGACATCAACCAGATAGCCTACAACTATGAGTTGGGTCGAGGCATGCTCGCCAAGCGCGGCATGCTCGCCAAAATCTCGCCTGAAGATGAAGATGCGCTCGTGAAAGCCGCGACCGAGCAGGCCGTAGCCCCCGAGGCGGCTATCGACACTACCCCTTTCATTATCCCCCGCAATATTGACGCCCGCGTGCATCTCTCTGCCAAAGAGGCGCTTTACTCCACTATCGCCGTGCGCGACATCAACGGCTGGCTGATTACCAACGACGGCGCGCTCTCGCTCGATTCGCTGGTGATGAGCACCGATTTCGCCGCCGCTTACCTCAATCTGCTCTACTCTTCGCGCGATGTCAATGACCTGAACATGGCCATGGACCTCGGCTTCAACCGCATAAATCTGGAGAACCTGTACACGGCCTTCCCGCAGATTTCGGAGATGATGCCGATCATCACCAATCTGCACGGCATGGTGGGCGCTTCGCTCACCGGCAGCTTCAACCTCTCCCCCGCCATGGACATAGACATGGGCACGCTCAATGCCATGCTCAACATCACCGGCACAGACCTCACCGTGAATCAGGACCCCATGATTCGCAAGATTGCCCGCATGATGATGATTCGCAAAAATGGCCCCCTCAATATCTCGGACATGAACATTCAGGTCTCGGTCCACGACAATGTGATGCGTCTCTATCCCTTCGCCTTCTCCATGGAGAAATATCAGTTTGCGCTGCTCGGCGAGAATGACCTGGACCAGAATATGTATTATCATCTGTCGGTGCTGAAATCACCCATCCCCTGGAAGTTCGGCATCAACATTAAGGGCACGTTTGACAATCCAAAATTCCGCTTCGGTGGTCCGAAATATAAGGAGAATCAGGCGCGTGAGGTGGTCAACCTTGTGCAGACCGAGCGCGTTAACTTCGTGAGGGCCATGCGCATGCAGCTCCACAACCTCGTCAGCCGCGCCGCGTTGGACTATTCACGCCGTCAGGAGCCCGACGAGAGCGCCGAGAGACTGGACCAGAGCATGACAGACACTAAGTTTACCGACCCCTCGCAGGTGATTAATACGGCTATCTCCGATCCCATCGCCCGCGCTTTAGGCAAAAACGCGGAGCTCCTGCGCAAAATCCAGGACGGGACGAAGGGCAAGAAAAATAAATCCAAGAAGAAATGACCGAATCCTCTGAGATACAACAGGCTGTAGCCTCCTATTGCCGCCGCAATTCGCTGAAAAACTGGCACCCTCTGGCTGCCCTCATCGACATGGATGGAGTGCTCTACGACTCCATGCCGCGCCACGCACAAGCCTGGCACAGAATGATGAGCGAAATCGGGATTCAGACCGACCCCGATGAGTTTTACCTTTATGAGGGGATGACGGGAGCCGCCACCATCGATCTGCTTTTCGAGCGCCATCTCCATCGCTCAGCCACTGCCGAGGAGGTGAAACAGCTCTACGAAAAGAAGAGTGATTATTTCCGCAATTTCGGGGCGCGCATGCCTATGCCGGGCGCCGCGCTGATGCTTCGCAAACTGGAGGACGCCGGACTGAAGCGCGTGCTCGTGACCGGTAGCGCCCAGGGGAGTCTGCTCACAGCTCTGGAGGAGGACTACCCCGGTGCTTTCCTGCCCGGCATGCGCGTGACGGCGCTCGATGTTACGAAAGGTAAACCCAATCCGGAACCCTACCTCAGGGGGTTGGAAAAGGCCGGCGTCTCTCCCGCCGAGGCAGTGGTAATTGAAAACGCTCCCCTTGGCGTGCAGGCCGGCCACGCTTCGGGCTGCTTCACGGTGGGGATCACCACCGGACCCATCCCCGCCGAAAAGCTCAGGGAGGCCGGCGCCGATATTATCTTCCCATCCATGCAGGCATTTGCCGACAATATCGAAACCCTGCTGCAAGGCTACGATTGCTGATGTCACTCCCCCTGCATTACTTCACCACCGCTCCGCTTGAGTGCCTGAACCGGGTGCTCGAGCATACACCCCACGACCGCACATTTACTCTGATGCCCCGCGGCTGCCGCGACGCGCTCTGCCGCGTGATGCCCGGCGTATCCGCCGACCTGGAGATTGACGATGCCGAAAGCCGTAAGGACTTCGGCACACTGCAACAGATTCTCTCGGCCATGCTCGATAAGGGTCTGACCCGTAAATCGCTGGTAATCTGCATCGGAGGGGGTGTTACTACCGACATAGGGGGGCTGGCCGCGGCGCTCTACATGCGCGGTGTGCGCTACATCAATATCCCCACAACGCTGCTTGCTATGGTCGATGCCTCGTCGGGAGGGAAGACGGCTATAGATTTCGGAGGTGTGAAGAACTGCGTGGGGGCTTTTCATCAGCCGCTGACCACGATTATCTCCCCTTGTTTTCTTGAATCGCTACCCGCCGCACAAATCCTCTCGGGCTGGGCGGAGATACTTAAGCATGGGGTCTTACAGGCTGACACACAGCTTTTTAACACTGACCCGCTGCAATTGAGCTCGGACGAATGGCTACCCCTCATCCGTGAGTCGGTCAACTTCAAACAAAGCGTAGTAGACCGCGACCCTCAGGAGCTTGGGCTACGCCGAATCCTCAACCTCGGCCACACCGCCGGCCACGCTTTTGAGATGCTGGCTCTCAAGCGCGGCGCCGACGTGACTCACGGGCAGGCAGTGGCGCAGGGACTCGCTACCGCACTGATTCTCAGCGTAATGAAAACCGACTATCCCTCAATGCAGATGCAATCGGTAGCCGCGGCCATAAAGAACACCTTCCCCCCAATCCCCTTCGATTGCAAGGACTACCCGCAACTGCTGTCGCTCATGCACCGCGACAAAAAAAATCAGGGCGACGGCCTGATATCCTTCACCCTACTGGACGCAGAGGGCAACCCGGCCCCGGGCACCCCCGTAAGCGACACCGAAGCAACCGAAGCCCTCGACATAACCCGCGACCTCCTCTCCCTCTAATTCCATAGAATATTAAATAGATCCCCAACGAGGGATGACACCCGCCAAAACGACCGTCACAGACAAAGCGTCAAAATCTCTTCCTACAAACTAACTCAGCCCTATTTTTTCAATCAATTAAAAAATTTAGGCGATTTTTTAAGCTAAATTTTGTATTATAAATAATTTTTACTTACTTTGCAGCACCTATATAATTTAGGCAATTTATTAATATTTTGCCCCATAAAACCTGCAAAGTGATGAAACTAACTAATTTTATTCTATCAGCTGCCGCTATTCTGGCATTCTCGGCATGTAGCAGTGATGAGCCCGATAATCTGAATGACATAGACGACTTCATTTGGGGAGGGTGTGGATTTTATAAAAGCCACCTGATCACGCCGATCGGCAATGTCGACGGGGAGGAGATAGCGGATTTTTGTTACGTGCTTCATGTGCCGAAAGAGGGTGGAAGTTACAGCTTTACTCTTTCACCTGAAGCCGCTGATGTGGAAGAAAGTGCAATTCGTAAAATTTCTACACCTATAGAAACCTACGACTTCATCCCTATTGGCATTGCAGAAATTCTTTACACCACACCGGATGAGATGTGGTGCTTACCCACGCAATTCTCAGTCACTGATGAGCGCTTTATTAATTCTTATGGCAATAAGGATAAGGAAAGCCGTATTGACACCGATTGGATAAAGTTTGAGTCACACATCGGCAAAAACAGCTTTACTGTAACTGTTCCGGAAAACACGCAGGAGCGCAGCCTCCAATTCAACGTGTGGTTCGAGGACTCCTACTTTAATGGATGCGACAATTATCTGTCCTATGCTTTGATATTAATTCAGGAATAAGTGATCGCGCACACCAATCCCGCCGGGATTGAATTGTGCTACCAATGATACCGGGGGTGAACATCACTGCGTGAGTTCACCCCCGGCTATTCTTATTTCAGGCGCTCTATTAGTAGTAGGCGCTGTAGGTCAGGGTGGTGTAGTAGCCGGGCACACCTTGCAGGGAGTTCATGTAGGCATAGTGGAGGGTGATGTAGCCGGTGTTGTCGCCTGCCCACCAGGTTGTGGTGTTGTTGGTGTTGGCCACCGGATTGCCGTATTGCAGGCAGAGCTGCTGGAAGAGGGAATTGTAGCGGCCCATGCCGGGAGTGGCGCTGTAGTAGGAGAACTGTCCGTTGGAGAGCAATCCGTTGGTGTACTGCATTGCTACCTCAGGCCACAGGAAACCGAGCTGGGTTACGTTGGTGAGATAGATCACATTGTCGGCGTAGCCGGCCACATTGTAGCCCGCGTTGTAGAGCGAGTTGATGCCGGCGTCGATAAATGAGCCGAATGTGAGGCCGAGCAGTGTGCCGAGCGTGGGAGCGCCTACCACAGCGTAAGTGTAGCGGGGAGGCACGGGGGGAACCCAGTAGCCTATGCGCCAGCGAGAGGGGGCTGGAGCTGCCCAGTAGCCGCCACCGGGACGGGGAGGACGATAGCCGGGACGGTTCCAGTTATTGTGAGGTGGCACTACGGGACTCCATCCGCCAGGGCGGCTTACGCTGCTGCCGGGGCGGGTGGCAGGATGCGAGGCTCCGGGGCGCACGCCACCGGGACGGTTGGCAGCCGTGCCGGGACGTACAGTCGATGAGCCGGGGCGGTTGGGAGTGTAGCCGGGGGCCACAGAAGCTCCGGGACGGTTGGAGTTGTTGCTGCCGGGGCGCACAGGAGGTTTAGTGTTGGCGCCGGGGGAAGTAGCCGGGCGATTATTCGCAGCCGGCTGTGTGGAAGTCCCCGGGCGGGTGGTAGTAGCAGGACGAGTGGTCGTGGCAGTAGCAGGACGGGTTGTCGCTGCCGGACGGGTTGTCGTAGTGGCAGGACGCGCTGACGTTGCCGGGCGGGCTGCCGATGATGAGGTTGCTCTACCGGAGGAACCTCCGGGACGACCCTGTGCCTGAATCATACCTACGCTGCCGAGTGCAAGCGTGATGGCTAATATGGTGCGGTAAACTCTCTTCATAGTTCTTTCGGTATTATCGGTTTTATCTAAGTAAGTATCAAAAATTAAACGATATCAAATTCATAAGTAAGTGATATATCTTGAACATATAATTCTTGTTCTTTTCGGCCGCTTTCACCTTGTCGCTCAGTCGCATAGCTCGCTATGCTCCTTCGCTCCGCGGCGAAATCGCCTCGAAAATAACTGCGCCTTA
>JAAVFJ010000074.1 GCA_014800845.1 Bacteroidales bacterium
AGCCGGTCAGGAAAGGACCATTTGCGTGCTCCGATGGGAGGGGAGAATGCATGAGCACCACCATGAAGCAGGCTAAGATTCGCAGAATGTCGAGAGACAAATCACGCTGTTTCATTTCAGTAATTCGTAGATTTTATTGACTTCACCTGCGTTGGCGTAGTCATGAGCTTTCAGGTATTGCACCAGATTCTGTTGCAAATTCTTGTCGGCGATAAAGTCTGCCAGGCCTTTCGCACAACCCTCATTATCAAGAGGAACTATCCGGCCATCCACACCATCCTGAATCTGGCTCGGAGCCGTGGGGTAAGCGGTCACTACTACCGGTTTGCAGAGCATCTGAGCTTCGCGCACGGTCACGGACTTACCCTCATATCGGGAGGGCTGCACATACATGTCACATGCCTTGATGTAAGGGTACGGATTTTCTTTCTTGCCCAGCAGAATGACATGTTCCTCCATGCCTGCCTCAGAGATTTTGCTCCGTATCAGAGCCTCATCGCCGCCATAGCCGATTATGTACCACTTCAAACCGGTCAATCCACCCTCAACGAGTCTGCGGGCTATGGCGGGGACATTATCGTAGTTCTTGGCAGTGCAGTAGCGTCCGATCGACAATAGGTTCACCTTCCCCTTAAACTCCGCGCTGACGTCTGCCTCGTCGGCGCGTTGCAGAACGAAACGCGATGAAAGCATGTTCTCTATGCCTATGATTTTTGATGCAAGCTGCGGAAAGGTTGTGACAAATGAACGGGAGACTTCATCGGAAATAGACGCTATCTTGTCGTAAGCATTCCATACGGGGAGCTCCAGAGCGGCGTGGAAGTGGACGGTGGCGTAATCAGTATGAATCCAGGCGAGGCGTTTTTTAGCGCGCACCTTGTCGCGGCCAATGTTATGGGGCGTAAGGAAGCTGATGCATAGGTCATACTCCACCGACGGGTTAATTTTAGGGAGCACAGGTGTTACGCAATTGCCCACATACTGCATGATGGAGCCATCGTCACCTTTGAAATCGGTCTGGCGGATATACTTTGCATGCTGTCTGCGAGCGGCTAATCTGCGCGCCACCAGTCGGAATTGGCCGGCTTTCAGCGCCTCAGTCATGGGTCGCTCAATCATGGAATAAGCCTTGACCTCAGGCAAGAGATTGACCCACTCGGGGATATATTTCATCAGAGGCCCCTGATGGCTGTAGATGAACAGATCGACATCCACCTTCTCCGAGTCGAGAGCATGCAGCAGCCCGATAAGAGCCATCTCGGCTCCTCCTAGCTCCAGATAATGCATCAATATTATCAATCGCGGCTTACTCATTTCTCTATTTCAATAGTTTTGAAATCACTTTGCGCCATAGAAATTTTCTTGGCTGATCTATGAGAATAGCAAGTATAAAGACTGATATCATGTACAACAATATCATAGCCATAGCAAATCCCGAGAATGCTGAGTATTTATCATAGATGGCTTGTACACCTTCGCAATACTTCAAGAGTGCCCATGACATGCCGACATGTAGCAGGTAAACAGCGAAGCAAGAGGCCGACAACCATAATATAAAATTTCGCAGAATACCTTTCTGCAGAAAAGATTCAGGCTTGCCTGCAAAAGTCACTAATAAGGATGCCGCCCCTAATATTACCAATGGATTAATGTAATTGAGAGTATAGCTCATCAAAGCAATAAGTTGCAGGCGACAACCGACAACATACAAGATAGTATTTATGATAACTGTCAGTATGAATGTGCCCCCCCTAAAATATTTCATTATGCTATTATCTTCGTCGTTGCATTTTCGCAAAAGACCGGCTAAAATGTATATGCCAATAAATGAAAATGTTGAGTACCCATTCCCTATAAAAACCACTGAATGAGTATTGCCCCAAATAAATTGAAAGCTAAAAAAAGCTATAAGAAATAAGGCAATATTTTTATTTGGCGTATTTTTTATGTAGGCATTTAGAACCGGAGAAAGGATGTAGAGTCCAATATATGCAGCGACAAACCATCCCCCGCCTCCATAGAGCCCAAGTATTCCTAAAATGTTATAAATATTAGCAGGAACATTAAAGAATAAGACACCGATGATAAAAAGCAGTCCAACTACATAAATCACCTGCCACATGAAATTGGAGAATCCCTTAATGGTTGCCTTAATGCCAAACCATCCGGATATCATAACAAAGGTATTAACGGCTACGTAGCATATAGCCTCCATAAACACTCGAAAAATACCGTTAAACGAGAGCACATTAGTTGCAGTCGGAATTGCAAATGACATGAAATTGGCATGTAGCCCTAAAACCATTAGCATCGCAATCACGCGAAGTAATTCGACTGACACATTTCTTTGTTTAGTTATTGTCATAATGACGCTATAATCTGATTACCTATTATTTGCTAAAATTCTGGTAAGCTTAAATAAAGTTCTGTACCAATATTGTTTTACTGACCGATTACGGATTGAATCTTGAATTTTTAACTCCAAGGTTAATCCATTCATTTTCTTTAATTGAGTGTAAAACCGCTGATAATCAGCATTTTTCTTAAACTCAAAAGCAATAGTAATAGCCCGTATTAGAAAAGATTTCTCACACAAGGACCAGACCTCTTTATCCTCCACATTTAGAAGTTTCAGCATCTTTCTTCTTATGTCCCAGTACCCGTTGAGGTTCTCCATTTGTTTCTCATAACTGATCTGATTGCTATGTGACCCGATGTTCCTGAAATATTTGAACAGGGGAATGTCTATAAATCCTGCATTTGAATCAATTGTTTGGGGAAGAAGGAATTGCAAATTTTGTCCATAATTGGTTATGGGAAAAGAATTTGCGCTATAAAAATTAGTATGTTTCTCTGCACGCACCATATATGCACCGGCCCAATTATTAGTAGCCCCTGACACTAAATCCTTAAAAATATTCTTAGGGGCAGTACAAATGTCTTTTTCCAAGGGGCCTACCGTTTCTTGCGTGCTTTCATTAATAATATATCCGTTCGTCCGAATTACATTACATTCAGGATGATTCTCCAAAAATTCAGCTTGGAGCCTACATGACTCAGGCATTATATAGTCATCAACGTCTAATAATTGAATGTACTTGCCGCTTGCCGCTTTGGCAGCATTGTTTGATGCAGCTGCCGCACCTTGATTTTTCTGACTTAAGATTTTGAGGATAAAGCCTTTCTGTGCAAACCTTTCGCTATATTGTTTGGCTACTTCTTTGGAGTCATCCGTGGAGCCGTCGTCTACAAATACTAATTCTATATTTGGCCATGTCTGTGCAAGGATAGACTCAAATGAGCGAGAAATAAATCTCGCTCCATTGTAGCATGCCATCAGTATGGAGACACGAGGTTCAGTCATGTGCTTTCCTATTTAAATAGACGTTTTTAATAATTGTCAATGAGTATTTATATTCTGCAGTTCTATGGAAAAGAAGCCAGTAGCAGGCTATAACTACGAGGCTATCAATGCAAAATTTCATAACGATCACCGGTAGAGCAAAGGAGGAGCCGAAAAGATAGTTGTTAATAAAGCTGCAGAGGGCGCACATGGCAATTGTCAGCACGCCATATTTGGCGTATCTGATATAATAATCTGTAGCCGGCTTTTTAAAATTATATTTATATATCAGTCGCGGCCAATTCCAACTATTAGTGGTCAGATAGGCAATTGAAGTGCCTAAAAGTATGCCTGCCAAGCCGATATATTTTACCAGCAGAATAGAGACCGTTAAATTAACGAGGCCGGTGATAAAGCCTACATATTTGTCTTGCACGAAAATACCGGATACCATTTTGAAAGTTAAGGCGCTGCTGCGAATCATATCTACATATAGATTCATACACATAATCGCTACTATCCAGGTCTCAAAAATGTATTTTGGACCTAACCACCAGGATATAAAGGTATTTAACAGACAATATAATAAAACCGAGATAATTGAGATTACTAAGAAGTTAATGAAGAACAGCATTTTGAACACCTCATATTGCTTTTCGCTTGACTCTGAGGAGACCAAATTGCCCACGCTATCTTTCACACCAGACATAAGCGGCGTGGCCAATGACTTAACCTGGTTGATAATTAGCGTATAGTTAGAATACAGACCCACGATACTTAAACCTATAAAAGAGGAAATCAGTATGCTGTCAGTGCTGTGCACCATGTATCCGCCTAAGGTTGTGAGAAACAGGGCTTTCACGTTGCGCAATATATTCTGTCGTATTTCCTTAGGTACCGGCTCCGCATGTTTTGTTTTAATATATGGATATAATTTTCTTACTTTTGCTCTGATAATAAGATTGTATAAGCCGTTGCATAGCAATTCTACTCCAATAAAAAGTATGTAGTTAGGCCATAGCTTAAGAATCAGAATCTTAACAGCATACATCAATATCTGGTAACTCAGATTATAACCTGCGAGTTTATATTGCTTCTGATCTGAATTTATTAGTGAGAGTTTATCGGCCATCAGATACCCTATGAGTGTGCTGCCTACAAAAATAAAATAGACTATCGGCAGATTGGGGATTTCAGAGGCTCCATGTATAAAGTATTTCAGAAAGGGATAAAACGCAACAGACACCACCAAGATGAACAAGGCAATATAGTGGTAGACCTTGCGATAAAGATGGATCAATGAAACGACCAGCGAAGTATTTCCGTCGGCCAGAGGCTTATAGAGGTTATAGACTATGCTGACTCCTATGCCACTTTCCACCAGACTCAGCATGCCGATCACACTGAGTAGCAGACCATTGAGACCCAAATACTCTTCGCCTAATGAGTCGAGAAAAAGTTTGCGAGTAAAGAAACCGAGTATGGAAATTACTATTATAATTCCCATACTGGAAAGTATATTTTTTATAGAGTTAAGACTTCTCATTCTTCAGGAGTGATAATCTATACTTAAGAGAAATTCTCACCTTGTCAAGGAACGTTACTCTTTTGGACATTTTTACAGATTCAGCCACGCTATGCTTCTTGAGAAACCTATAAAATCTTGCAGTCCTGAAATTTGCCTGGGTTGAGTCAATAAGACATTCGTTTTTGTGAGCTGCCTGGTCAAATGTTATTTCAGTAATATCTTTAAGATGAGGTTTGATTGATTCAAATACCTCTTGGCCTCTCGGTGTATTGACGCATAGGAGTGAAACACCTTCATCGTCAGAGTACATGGGGTTATGCAGGGCATCTACCCCCCAGAAATCGCCAATGGTTATGTCAGCACCACTTTTAAAATTCTTGAATCGACATTCAGTACAACTCTTACGCAGATAGAGATTGTCGATGAATCCATCTACATAAGCGTTTCTATGTCCATCTTCAGAAATCTCAGAGCCGTTATCAAACGTAGCTTTAAATCTATATGATTTCCAGCCGTGAGATTTATCTCTGAAATTGAGAGATTGAAGAGGTGAGCCCTGAGCCGCTTCTAATTCATGGATATACCGATTGAACACACCGGGCGACGGTACACCGTGACAGACAACTTCTACAAATACGCTCGCCGGATTCCTGTTGCCTAAGAGTTTTCTTGCGCCTGCAACTTGGCATGGAGTGCCTACGAATAATATTCCTCCACTTTTTGCCGTGAGTTTTCTTAATACTTTGAGAGCCTTGTGCGTACTGCTCTGAACATATTTAGAACTGCACAGTGGGTTTAAGTCTTCCGTATTTTCCGCCACCTGATGAACTACTGTGAATTTATCATCAAACGCGGCACCACACACCGCACCATTATTCTCGAGCATGAAATTGGCAATGACTGAGAAAATTCCTCCTGAAGAGCTGGAGCTAATCACCTCTCTGTTAGCGGCTCTGGCTGCAAAGAATCTTTGTGCAGGTCTAATGGATTTATCTTGTTCTACAGGATTAAGCACGGGACAGACTCTTTCACAGCTTCCGCAGCCGGTGCACTTGTCGGTATCTATCATAGGATAGCGAAAGCCGCGCTTATCCCTAACCATCTCAATACTGTTTACACCGCACACTGCACAACAACTTTCGCAGCCGGTGCAGGCATTGTGAGGTATGAACTTTATAGGTTTCAGCATAGCTCGTTTTTCATCTGCATTGCGGAATCGTAGATACCTTTCTTCCGGTTCAGGAGCAGGGATTTCATGTCCTTTTCTCTATCCATCATATTCTGAAATGCTTTGAGAAGCTCATGCGGATTCTGCAATTTCTGAACCGGCAGGACATATCCCTCAGCTGTGCCGAATAAATCTTTGGCAATACCCTTAGCTTTGATGGAGTAGCCGAGAACCAGAGTCGGAACACCAGTAGAATAGGCGGCAATCGAGGCGTGGGTTCGAGCTGTTATAAGGTATCGGCATTGAGAAATCACACCTTTCAGTCGTTCACAATCAGTGTCATCAATCTTAAAAATCCTTCCTGTATTTTTAAATTCTGAATACAGCTTGTCCAGCGGTTCGCGGTCATCATTATCGGCCCAGACCACATGAGGAATCAGTGCGATATTCATGTCGGTTTCCTCAATGATGTGCTTTATCAGATTGCGATAATTTTCAGTAGTAAGGCTGTCGTTTTGCGAATAACTCAATACCATGGGTGAGAGATTCAGCCCCACGGTATTATCTTTTTTAAATTCCTGCGGAAGGGCTACGTCGTCATTTACATTTAAGGTAAATGCAGGATCAGGGTGATAGACAACGTTGGTCAGGCCTCTGTCAATCAGAGCGTTGTACGTGAGGCTCTCTCGCGCTATGATTTTGTGATAACCTCTAAGGTCCTGAAGCATTTCTTCATCAATGTTGTCCGGCTCAATTGAGCATCCCCATAATATGGTTTTGGCCCCCTTTTCTCTGAACAGTTTATTCATGTTGTAGATATAGGTGGGCTTGCCGTAACAATAATTATCACCGCCAAAAGAGAGACAAATAGTATCGCGGTCCACTTGCTTCAGCACGTCTCGATATGTCTGACGCTCGTAAGCCAATTTGTCGTTAAGCAGCTTAAAGCGCACTACAGTGAGAAGCCGACTGAGCAATGAGGGGCCGCTTTGCTGTCTGACAAACCTACATAATTTGTCTAACCCATATTTCTTGTCTTGATCAATAGCCTTGGACACGAGCACGAGGTCGCAATCTGCACCCAAGATTTTTGCTGTAGAGCGCACCAACGCTTCGCAACCATGATTGCCACTGCCTCCATGAGGATATAGTATTACTTTCTGCATAAGCCTAACATTTTGTAGAAGTACATGATACCGGTGCTTTCTCTTTTCAGAATCATGCGTTTCAGGAACCGATTGTGATTAATATCCTTAGCATACGGTTTGATTTCATCGATTTCAGGTACCGAAAGAATCTTACGCAAATTCTCGCGGGTCATGATTTTATGTCGACTCAATTCGGCTACGGCATCATTAACCATCCAGAAGAGTTCCAGCATAAGATCTCTGCGGGTGTTTTCATTGAGGTTCCCTTTTGTACCGTAAAGCTCGTAGAGGCGTCTCCACTGAGCGTATTCTAAAGAAAAAAGGTTTTTTCTGTAAATGGTAGATAATGAGTTGCCCGGCTGCACGAGATAAGAATAATATACACCCTGCACACCTAAGTAATCTGAAGCACACATCAGATATTCATAACAGAAAAGTCTGTCTTCGCCATAATCAACTCCCTCCGGGAAACGAATCTTAAAGGTGTCGACTATATTTGTGTTAAACAGCTTATTACAAGGTCCAAATACTAATCTGCTTTTAATCAGATTGTGGAATGCTTCGGTATCCGAAAGTTTATGGTATCCCTCAGGGGCATTAAACAGCTTTTCGCAGCCGTCCGGGAATTCCTGTTTCACACCACATACCACTAAATCTGCATCGTGGGAATATTTCATGAGGGAGCCTAAATAATCAGCTACGATAACATCATCGCTATCAATAAATGTAAGGTACTCACCATGAGCCGCATCTATTCCTGAATTGCGCGCGGCACTTACCCCTCGGTTGGGTTGATCAATGATGTGAATTCTTGAATCTGCCTGCTCATATTTCCGGCACACCTCTAATGAAGCATCGGTGGAACCATCGTTTACCAGGATAAGTTCATAATGTGTAAACGTCTGAGAGAGTATTGATTTCAGACACTGTTCTAACCCTTTGTCCACCGAATTATATATCGGAACAATTATGCTCAGAAGCGCCATTATCGTAATTTATGATATAAATTTCTTGCTGCCAGATATGCCCATACACCAAGTGTTCTTCCCCCGATAATCTGGTTCTGCAATTTACCTCTTGCGTGCATTTTTAGTTCCTTGCGGAGTGCGTGAGTCTTTTTATCAATCAGATGAAGTGTTTGCTTTACTTGTCGCGGACTTAATTCTTGAAGCTCCAGAAAATGAGCCTCTATTATTCCATTAATTTTCTGAAGAACCAATTTTCGTGAGGCGCCCTCGTTTGAGGCATAATCTCGTATTATTCGCAACCATAAATCCAGTTGAGACAATTGTTGTCCGGAAAGATGCACTGATGAATTTTCGGTGCCTGTGAGATACCGGTATCCGGCATAATCAGTTATGACTACACTTTTAACTTTAAGATAAACTCTTGACCAGAAATCCAGATCTTCAGCCAATTTGAGATTGTGATTAAAGCTGAATTGATTTTGCCTCAAAAGACTCCTCCTGATAAATTTGGCTGCCACAAAGCCAAAAACACCTTGATGCTCAAACATCTCAGGAATGAATCTCTCACAGAAGTATGGGCCTGAATAGATGCCCGGGATCATGCCTGATTTAATTATATGTGTTTCACCTCGTGGATTTATCGCGGAAAGACAACCTATGATAATATCAGGATTGTACTCTGTTATAAGTGTATGATATGTCTGCAGGTAATCTCGCTCAAGAATATCATCTCCATCCACAAATGTGACATAATCCTTCCGGCCGCTGTTTATTCCGATATTTCGCGCGCGTGAAACGCCACCATTAGGGATATCAATCACCTTTAATCTCGAGTCGGCGTATGAATTGAGAATCTGTAATGAATCGTCAGTAGAACCATCGTTTATGGCTATGATCTCAAATTCCTGATAGGACTGTGAGAGAATAGATTCAATGCAGCTCCTAAGATACTTAGCTTTATTGTAGACAGGCACAATAATGCTAAAAGATATAGACCTGTCAAGTCTTGAACTCATTTTAACGAGATGGACTTTTGGTAAAGTTTTGGTGAGAGATTAAAAAGAGCTATTCTAATAAGGAGTTTCGGCGGACATTTCCCGGAACATACGAGCTTCCAAGAACTGGTATTAAATATCTTTTTTGCAAAATCAGGTGCTCCTAATTTGGAACGCTCAAAAAATTCAATATAAAGATTGCAAATTAATTTGAGCGTTTCCAGCTTAATAAATTTGTTGGAATAAGCATTTACTCTCTTATTAAGCATCTTGAGTATATGCCATTTTTTATCGGAAAAGGATTGATGAGTTATGCTATCATGATTTTCGCAATAAAAATAGCAAATGTCAGGCACAACGACTACTTTTACCCCCCCTGCAACTGTGAGAGTGCATAGTCGTTCATTTCTTCATCCTCTCCTAAATAACCTGTGGTCTGAAAGCCTTGCAATATGCTCTTCTTATAGAGTTTGTTCCAGGGTGAAACAACCACCCCGTTAGCATACCCATAGCCACCCTTTTCTATTTCTCTATACTTATACAGATACTCGGCAAATTCAACTCCGGTTTTTACGCCATAGAAAGTGTCGCCATAAATCTTATGATCTATAACATGCTGACCATTTGTTAATTCAAGATGCCATTGACACGCGCAAACATCTGCATCCTCTTTTAAAATGGCATTAAGCATCACACCATACATATCAGGAGTCATGTAATCATCTGTATCAGCAAAAGCGATAAACTCACCGGACGCAACTTCTATACCTCGGGCTCGAGTGTAGCCGGCTCCGTGATTTTCTTGACTGTAGTATCTAATGCGTTTATCAGATGCAGCATACCTTGAGCAAATTGAATGAGAATCATCCGTGCTTCCATCGTTGATAAGAATGAGTTCGAAGTTCTGATAAGTCTGATTCAAGACAGCGGTTATAATGCGACCTAAAAATTTTTCCGCATTATAAACTGGAATTATAATAGAGATGAGGGGATTCATATTTAGGTAAGTTGCAGATTTTTGATGTCAGGCTCAGCGCATTCGGCGATATTGCCACAACCGGCGTGCATAGACTAAAATTCCCGCAGGCAGCGTAATTAGCGTCAGAAATTTTGCATTGCTTTTTCTCAAGTACTCCGGGTGTTTTCCTAACAGACACTGCGCCGTAAACTGTATTGTAGCATAAATGCGTTGCCTCAAGTCAGCAGCATAAAGCAGATTGGAGTTAAAGAGCATAGCATAGCCCATAGGATTCTTCTTCTGAAGATTCCAACTCCCTTTGGTAAGACCATCTTCTTGATATTCAGATATGACGCCGGGTGTGGCCAGCCATCTAATCTTATAGCCTGCCGCTGCCATAGCATTTAATTCGGTGGCTTCAGGAGTAAATATTTCGCCCTCCCAGACCTTAAATGGAAACTGCCTTAAGACAGATATCTTATAAGCCTCATTACAATCTGCATCAAGTCCGTAATAGGGACGCTGTAAATTAGTAGCATCAATATAATCCCTAAACATTGGCTTGGCAAAACATTTTCCATCGGGATATTGACGCATTACTCCTACACCGCTTATAGTGTCGTCATGCGCAATCTTATCAAGCTCGGAAATAAGACGGGGAATAATTCCGCTTACTAAGAAATCGTCTGAATCAACAATAAATAAGTAAGGCGAACATGCTTTCTCAACAGCAATATTGATGGCGCGAGGCTTACCTCCATTTTTATCTAACTTTATGTAATGGATGTTTAACCGTTTGGCTGTTATCCACTCATTCACGAGCTCTGAAGTGTTGTCCTGCGAACAATCATCAATTATCAGCCATTCAAATTTCTCTCTGCCGGCTTGTTCCAGTAATGACTTATATAACCGCGGCAACGTGTGCGCACGGTTATAAGTGGGGGTGAAGACGGTAAGACTAAACTGAGATGTCATAAGTAAGTCTCAAAAATTAAACGATATCAAATTCTGAAGTAGGGGTTATATCTTGAACATATAATTCTTGTTCTTTTCGGCCGCTTTCACCTTGTCGCTCAGTCGCATAGCTCGCTATGCTCCTTCGCTCCGCGGCGAAATCGCCTCGAAAATAACTGCGCCTTA
>JAAVFJ010000075.1 GCA_014800845.1 Bacteroidales bacterium
AATTACATCGTGATACCCCTGACCGACAACATCAAATTCAAGATGATAAAAGTAGAGGGGGGCGTCCCTTTTACACTGACAAATGAGGGAAGTGCCTTGACAGGTACAGCGTGGGCCAACAATGGTGCAACGAAGCAGATGGAAGACTTCTGGATAGGGGAGTTTGTTGTGACGCAGGACATCTGGAAAGAAGTAATGGGAATAACGGATGCGCAGTTGCCGGTATCAACTGTTTCGACTTCAGTGGGAAGCACGACGTATCCGATAGGCACCGCGCAGACGAAGAAAGGCGCCAAGTATCCGATAGCGAATGTATCGTGGGATGATATATGCACGGGAAGCGCCAGCTTTCTTAGCAAGCTAAATGCTCGCCTGAAAGAGCTAAAGGCAAGTAATCCGGTACTGGCGGCAGCCTTGGGCGATAAGGAATTTCGCTTGCCTAATGAATGGGAGTGGACTTATGCTGCAGCCGGGGGCAAGAATTATCAGGCCTTGAACTACTACTACAGTGGCACTTCAGAAAAATCAAATGATGCGTTGAACAACGTAGCGGTTAACTCAGTGGTGTCCGCTAGTACGTCGATAGCCGAAGTAGGGACAAAGGTTTCGAATGCTCTAGGGTTGTATGATATGACTGGAAATGTATGGGAGTGGTGCAGTGGCATGGATTATCCTGGCACTGAAAAGACCCCCGGCTTTCTTAACAATTCAGGTACATGGAATAACTCTTTGCGTCCTTGCAGCGGTGGCAGCTGGGCTGGCACTAATGCTAGTAATTTTCGCGTCTATTCTCGCGGCAGCAGCACCAGCGGCACGATTGGCCGGTACGTCAACGGCGGGTTCCGCCTGGCTCTCTAAAACAGTCAAAATAACCGTAAGATAATATTTATTATTTAGCTTTTATCAATCAGCGGTGCCGAGTGCGTGAGCATCCGGCATCGCGCCTTCTATGTAACCATCCGAAACCCGATAGCTACCTTCCTCAATCCGCAGTTAAAAAAGCCCCCGGCAGCCTGATGGCTGCTGAGGGACTTAAATTCTTCCTTGCGGAGCCGACTCAGTTGAGAATTATGGCTCCTACGGCAGGGAGGGCAGTGTATGCGCGGGCGAAATTGCGCAGGAAGCTGAGTGTTGACTTTCGTGGCTTCATAATGTTCTGCTCCGATTTGATTAATAATTGTTGTGTGTAGACATCTGTCATAGGCAACCCTGTTTAGTTACAGTTACATTAATAATAGTATAGAAGAGAAGTCCCTGAGGAACTTACATATAAGTAACGCCCTGACCGGGTGGATATTGTATATTCGCGAAAAATTTGATACTTTTGCAGTCATGAGAACAATCGAGATTTGCTGCGGCTCTATAGCCGATGTGAAAGCCGCCCGCTACGGCGGCGCCGCGAGAGTGGAGCTTTGCGAAGCTACGGAGATAGGTGGACTTACCCCGTCGGCCGGACTGATAGCCGGTGCCATCCGCGAACGCGAGGGGATGAAGGTGCATGTGCTCATCCGTCCGCGCGGATGCGATTTCGTCTACACCCCCGAGGAGGTGAGCGTGATGGAGGCCGACATAGCCGCCGCCCGCATGGCGGGTGCCGACGGCGTGGTGATAGGTGCCCTCACGAGCGACGGGGAGCTGGACCTGCCCGCCATGAAGCGTATGCTGCGACAGGCCGAGGGGATGAGCGTCACCTTCCATCGCGCATTCGATGTGTGCGCCCGCCCGCTTGAGGTGATTGACCGGCTCTGCGAGCTCGGGGTGGACCGCATCCTTACTTCCGGCCATGAGGAGACTGCCATGCAGGGGGTGGAGAATCTGGCCGATTATGTGAAGCACGCGGCCGGACGCATCATCATCCTCCCCGGCTCGGGCATCAACCCCATGAACATCGACGACATAGAGCGCATCACGGGCGCCCGAGAGTTTCACTCCACCGCCACCGACAAGAAGGCGCTCCGCCGCGTCTGCGCTCTATTCGGCCCCATGCCACCGGCCACTTCCGAGGAGATCGTGCGCAAATTAGTAAACAACTGAGGCTCAAACGCTTCCACACGCATCGCCATTTTTTAGCCGGATTCCTTTTTGATTATTCAGTTTTTTTTGCGAAATTTGTAATCCTTTTCGTCAATTGCAAATGAGCCCTGATTCCCACCACAAGCAGCTCTGGCAGCAATGCCTCGACGTCATCGCACGGCAGCTCCCGCGCGATGCGTTCACTACGTGGTTTACCCCTGCGGAATCCCTGGGCTACTCCAACGGCAAGGTCACGCTGCGCATACCCTCGGCTTACTTCCTGGAGCAGTACGAGGACCGCTTCTACAACGTCTTCTCCTCGGCGCTGAAGCAGGTCTACGGCCCGCAGGTGCGCATCGAGTACAAGTATGACGTAATCAAGGATGACCCGGCCACGGAGATAAAGGTGGACAGCCATCTGCAGCCACCCGTGCAGCTCCCTCAGGACAACACGCAGGGGGTGAGATACGCCAAGGTCGACCCGCAACTCAATCCCAAGTACAGCTTCGAGAACTACTGCGTGGGCGACTCCAACCGCCTGGCCTACTCCATAGCCGAGAATCTCGGCTCCCATCCGCAGCAGACGATGTTCAACCCCTTCTTCCTCTACGGCAACACCGGTGTGGGCAAGACCCACCTGATTCAGGCCGTGGGGCTGCGTGTTATCGAGAAGTTCCCGCAGGCCAAGGTGCTATACATCACCTCGCGCACGTTTGAAAACCAGTATGGCACCGCCGTGCGCCAGAAGCGTAAGAATGACTTCATCAACTTCTATCAGGGGATTGACGTGCTGCTTATCGACGACATCCAGGAGCTCTCCGGCAAGAGCGGCACTCAGGATGCCTTCTACCCTATCTTCAACTTCCTGCACCAGAAGGGGAAAATCCTCGTGATGACCTCCGACCGCCCCCCTGTGGAGCTCGCCGACATGATGGACCGCCTCATCTCGCGCTTCAAGTGGGGTGTAATCGAAGTGCTCCCCAATCCCGATCAGGAGCTGCGCAAGCAGATACTGCGCCACAAGTCAGCCGTAAACGGTCTTGACCTGAGCGAAGAGGTGATAAGCGTGATTGCAAGCCATGTCACCGACTCGGTGCGCGAGCTTGAAGGGGTGCTCATGTCGCTCATAACCCGCGCCACGCTGCTCAATCAGCAGATTACTCCCGAGCTGGCGCGCATAGTGATGCAGAGCACCGTGAAGATGAACAAGCGCTCCATCAATTTCGATATGATTGTGGAAGCCACCGCCGCTCACTTCAACATTGACGCCGACGTAATCTTCTCCCGCTCCCGCCTGCGCGACATCAACGATGCCCGCCAGATGATTATGTATCTCTGCCACAAGCTCACGGACCTCTCCAGCAAATCCATAGGCTACAAGCTCAACCGCACACACGTGACCGTGCTCCACGGCATCAAGACCGTGGAAGACCGCATAGGCATAGACCCCGGCACCGCCCAGTCCGCCTCCGAGATAGAGCACACCCTCCGCACCGGCGTGTAAGCCCCCCCTTCCGGCCCCACTCTCCGCGCCATTATGGCCAACAATCCGTGGCTTTAACGGCACAATGTCAGAAATGGGAATTTACTCAAACAGTCTGCAAATTAGCCCAATTTTATTTCTCTTGTTCAGCTAATTGGAATAAGTTAACATTATTGGTTGGAAACCGCCTCTCCATGGGTTGCTGTCAGCCGGGTGGCGAGGTGGTGGGGTCCGGGGTTATTTGGAGACTTTTTTGGCGGCTTCGAGCATTCCTTTGCCGGGGATGAGGTAGATTTCCAGGCGGCGGTTGGAGGCGCGGCCATCTACGGTGTTGTTGGGGTAGAGGGGGTCGGTGGCGCCGGCTGCAGTGGGGTAGATGTAGGAGGTGTCGAAGTCAAGCTCGCCCATCTCTTCGAAGATGCTGTCCACGCGCGACAGGGAGAGGTTGTCGGTGTAGGCGGGGGAGCCGGTATTGTCGGTGTGCATCACCATGAGCATGCGGAAATAGTCAGGGTGCGAAGCCATGGCGTATTTCTTCAGGGGCTTCAGCCATTTGTCGGCATCTGCGGTAAGCTCGGCGGAGTTGGGCACGAAGAGCAGGTGGGCCGGGATGGTGATGATTATTACTTCGCCGTTGCGATAGGTCTCTACGTTGCAGCCCGTGGAGGGCGCGTAGGTGCTGTTGATGAGGCGTTTTGCCTCGCGCCCCTGGGCGTCGCGCACAGCTGCCGCATGTTTGCCGAGGTCGAGCGAGGTGATCAGCTCATCGTTAGTCATAGCATCGAGAGCGGGCACGCGGTCGGCACGCATGGCCGACAGACCGCCGAGCAGCATCAGGGCGTTAATCGCCAAACACGTCAAGAGTCTCTTCATAAGCCAATTCACCTTTCACTACATATTCGAGATCGGCGTCGTCCATCACGATTTCGCCATCCTTTTTAAGCGCCTTTTTCACGTATGCCGTCAGGTCAGCCACATCGATTTCCTCCTCCTCGTCAAGGTCGGAGGAGAGTTCGAGCAAGCCTTTGGACTCGTAATAGTCCCAGATGCAGTCTACCACGAAGAGAATCTCATCGTCAGTATATTTGTCGCGGATGTCAGCGGGGAGGAATTGGCGGATGAAGTCCACAGCCTTATCCTCGTCATATCCAAGCATTTCGTCAGCCATAAGTAAAATTTCTTATTTGTTTAAACCAATGAGTCCCTCGGGGAGGCGCATTGTGATTGTGTGGTTATCGGGGTCCATGGCCAGGATGAACTCCTCGGCCACAGGCACATAGAGGGTTTTGTCGTCGGGCGTACGCACTATGAAGAGCGTATTGGCCGTAGAGGTCTCCAGGTCGGTTATTTCGCCAAGCTCGGCGCCGGATTCGTCGAGCAGCTTGTAGCCTATGAAGTCGTCGGCATATCGACCCTGCTCGTCAGAGTCCTCAGCGAGTTCCTGCTCGAAGCGGGCCAGGGCCTCCCTATTTACATAAAGAGTTTTGCCCACAAATTGTTTAGCCTGCTCCTCGCTGTCCACTCCGCAGGGCTTTATGAGAGTGGCGTAATGCCCCTTGGGGCGCACCGACTCCGCAAAGAAGGGCACGAAGATGCCGTCCACGTCGATGATAAAGCAGGAGTCCTGCGTGAAGAAGTCGGCGTCAATGTCAAGCAGGGCGTGGAGCTCCCCCTTCAGTCCGTGGGTCTTGGTGAAGGTGCCGGCGGCGGTTATTTCCTTATCGGTAATCATGAGCGGAAGGGTCAGAGTTCGCGGTATATGTGAGCGCCGAGAGCGTTGAGGCGCAGGTCGATCTGCTCGTAGCCACGGTCAATCTGGTCAATATTCTGTATGCGGGAGGTGCCCTTGGCGCCGAGAGCGGCTATGAGCATGGCTATGCCGGCGCGTATGTCGGGGCTGACCATGTTGGTGGCGCGGAGGGTGCCGAGCTTGCCGGAGCCTATCACTGCGGCGCGGTGGGGGTCGCAGAGGATTATGCGGGCACCCATGTCTATGAGTTTGTCCACGAAGAAGAGGCGGCTTTCAAACATCTTCTGATGGATGAGCACGGAGCCGGCGGCCTGGGTTGCCACCACCAGGAAGATGGAGAGCAGGTCGGGGGAGAGGCCTGGCCAGGGGGCGTCGGCAAAGGTCATGATGGAGCCGTCGATGAAGGTTTCAATCTGGTAGCCATCCTTTTCGGGGATAATCACATCGCTCCCCTTCTGGAGCATATCTATGCCCATGCGGCGGAAATTGTCGGGCATAATGCCCAGCTCGCGCATGTCCACATTCTTGAGCGTCAGGCCGGAACCGGTCATAGCCGCTATGCCGACGAAGCTGCCCACCTCAATCATGTCGGGCTGCATGGTGTGGTCAGCGCCGTGCAGAGTCTCCACGCCGGTGATGCGGATCAGGTTGGAGGCAATGCCGTCGATGCGTGCGCCCATATTGACGAGCATGCGGCAGAGTTGCTGCACGTAGGGCTCGCAGGCAGCATTGTATATCACCGTCTCCCCCTCGGCGAGCACGGCGGCCATAATCAGATTGGCAGTGCCGGTCACTGAGGCCTCGTCGAGGAGCATGTAGGTGCCGCGCAGACCGCGGGGAGCGCTGATTTCGTAGATGCGGCGGTCGAAGACGTAGCGGAAATCGGCCCCGAGTTTCTCCAGGCCGAGGAAGTGGGTGTCAAGGCGGCGGCGTCCGATTTTGTCGCCACCGGGCTTGGGGAGCACCGCCTTGCCGAAGCGGGCTACGAGCGGGCCTATTATCATGACCGAGCCGCGAAGCGACTGTGCTTTGGCTGCAAACTCGGGGGTGTAGATATAGTCGATGTTTATGTCTGAGGCACAGAAGGTGTAGGTGTGGGCGTCCACGCGTGTCACCTTTACGCCCAGGTCCTGGAGGAGCAGTATGAGATTGCGCACATCGAGGATGTCGGGCACATTGCGCAGCGTCACGGTGTCAGAGGTGAGCAGCGTAGCGCAGATCACCTCAAGCGCCTCATTCTTGGCCCCCTGAGGGGTGATGGAGCCGCTGAGTCGGTGGCCCCCCTCTACGATGAATGTACTCATGATTTCAGATAAGTAAGTCTCAAAAATTAAACGATATCAAAATCATAAGTAAGTGTTATATCTTGAACATATAATTCTTGTTATTTTCGGCCGCTTTCACCTTGTCGCTCAGTCGCATAGCTCGCTATGCTCCTTCGCTCCGCGGCGAAATCGCCTCGAAA
>JAAVFJ010000076.1 GCA_014800845.1 Bacteroidales bacterium
CAAAAGTTATTTTTGGTTATATTACACAAAAACTCTATCAAATTTCATCACAATTGCCAATTGACATCTATTTTCGTCAAAATGCCGAACATTTTAATGTGTTTCGTCATTTTGACGATGTCAACTTTGTTACTATTTTATCAATTTGTCAATATGACCAATCTTTCAATAAATATCTTTACTATTTTTGTGCATTATATGCAACTAACCAATATTTTGTTAACAATTTGTTCATACTTTGTTAATGATTTGTTTACAATTTGTTCATGACAAGTTCATAATTTGACATTATATTATTAAGTGTAAAGGGCAAGGGAGCCAAGCACAAATTGACATCCAGCCTACTAGAGTTCAGTCAACTGAACACGAATTTGGAAGGAGACATAACCATGAAAGCTACTGAAATCATCACCGTCAATCCCGTATCCGCCGAAATCATCAATGGTTTCAAAGATGAGCGCCTTATCGAGGCCACACAAAAAATCGTTTCCATCTACACAAGCGCCGCGCGATATGCCAATGAGAAGAACCGCGAAATCGCCAAGATTCTTGGAACGGTAGCGACCGAAAAGTCCTACGTGGCCGACGGATTCTCCTCTGTAGCTGAATATGCTCACAAGCTATTCAACATCAATCGCGAGAATGCCTATGCCTTGGCTAACGCCGGAAAGATCTATAACAACCCCGATTCTCCGGAAGTTCTCCGCAACATGTCGCATTCCAAGCTGGCCGCAATCGCGTCTCTTCCGGAAGAAACTGTCAACAAGGCCATTGAAGATGGAACTATAACAGCCGACACCACGCAAGCGGCCTTAAAGGAATTCGCGGCCAATGTCAAGAAGGAAACAAGTGAGAAAGACAGTTCCAAGGTGGAAATCGTAAAAGAGTATACTATAAAGACGCAGTACGCCACAATTTCAGACATTCTCTCGACTTTGGTTGAGAATTCCTCTCTGGATTCTGATGAGCCCGGCTTTGTGGAAATCACTTCCGGGCAAGCCGGAGAATACCTTCACACCATTGCCACATCTCACATGACCATGGCGGAATGGGACGACTTCTTTACAGCCTTCTTTGAGCACATCGAGGGGACAATCCCCGAAATGGTCAAGCTCCCCAAAGGTAAAGTGAACCCCGATTCAAAGAAAGCCACCGTAGAACGCAAACTCTATGTTTCCGACGACTTATCTATCGTTGTTCGCTTCTTTACCTATACAGCGCCCAAAACTAACCAGGCGCTTCCCAAGTTCACCAAGGAAGAACTTCTCGCCATGCTTTCGGCCTTGGAAGAACAGGAGAGTTAATAACATATAAAGAGGATAGGGGAAACACCCCCTATCCTCTGTTCCGATTTCCTTCATACACTAAATCGTCATGTCTATTCCGCGGATATCCGCGGTTGCATTTACCACTCTGTACTTTCACGCGCTAAACCGTAACGGTTTACTTTGAGAATGTTTCTACTTTACTTTGCGAAAGTACAGTTATCACTAAACTCTTGGTTGAAATACAATGTATTTCGGGTATGTGGGCGCTGTCGCCTTTATGTCTCCTTCCAACCACCATATTAGCGGCGCGTTGGGAATTAATATATGGGGAAGGATTTCAAAAACATAGGGGTATCAATTTCGGGAGCTCTAAATAAAAATTGAGCTCAATTTCTTTCAACTAAACCGGGTATCAAATATCCGTTTAGTAAATAAAATTTGAAGGAGACATAACAATGGAAGGAACATTCAATTTCAAGCAGGTAGCCCAGGAAAACACCCTCCTATCCCCCATTATGTGCAATCGCGAAAAACTCGAAACATCGGAGGTAATCAACAAAGAGCTTACCATTATCGGCTTTGATTTCGCCCCAAAGTTTGACCAGAATGGAGAGCGCGTAGTATTGGACACCGGCGAAATTGACACCTTTGGGGTCGTCATTTTCGAAGAAATTCCCGACCGTTACTATTGTGTCGGAACAGTATTCACAAAGGTATGCAAGGCATGGGCGGCCCCTTTCTCCTCCCCCGCCGAAGCATCCGCCGCTCTTGCCGCCGAGGGCGGAGTGCGCGTTCGTTTCACTGAGTCCAAAACAAAGCGTAATCAAAACCTTACTGCCGTAGAAATTCTCAATTAATTTTAATTGCCCGGTTCAGTTGACTATACTGGGCCGGGCAATTCTTTTAGGAGGAAAAATTAAATGGCAAAACGTGTTACGAAAGCCGAAAAGATAGCAAAGATGTCTCTAGAATCTTTAGGCAAACTTTCCGGCGAGTCTGGTAAAAAACAGCTACTTTCATATGCCAGAACATTGAAAAGTGGCTATACTCGCAGAGTAGGTTCCTTCAAAAGAAAAGGTCTCGTATCCCATGCTCAAATTTCTTTTGAAAAAAGCTACCCCACGGGAAAACAAATTCCACTAAACAAGATGACGCGCAATCAACTTCTTTTGGAAATTGCCAGGTATTCGAAGTTCTTCAATGACCAGACATCTACTGAAAAAGGAATCAGAGATATTAATCGTCAGCAAGATATTAGAATTTTTGGTGCGAATGCAAGAGGCGCTCCTAAGATGACCATGACATCAGAAGAAAGAGAGGCGTTCTGGGACTTTTATGAAGAGTTCAGAAATCAGTATCCAGAATGGAGTACCCAGCCTTTTTCTGAAAGCGTTCAGCAAAATCTTGCTGATATAATGTTTAAAGACCCCATATTTGAATCCATGACATTTATTAATCGGTTAGAATACGCTAAAAAGCGCTTTTTAGATTCCATTCAAACTGAAAATATCGAGGACTCGCCTAATGTACTTCTTGGAAGAGGGGCTAATCTCAAGGGAGCAATTCATAAATAAATTGCTTTTAAAGATACCGGACTTTCAAATCATACGCGACAATAAGAGAAAAGAGTACTATAACATTCCCGCCGCGTTTGATATAGAAGTATCTTCCTTCTACCAAGGCGAAAAGTTGCCAGAGAATAAAAGGGCAATAATGTATATTTGGCAATTTGGTTTGTACAATCTTGTTACTTATGGAAGGACATGGGGTGAATTTATATCATTCATAAAATTATTGAAAAAAATTCTTGACCTATCTGATGAACGTAGATTATTGGTATATGTTCATAATCTTCCATATGAATTTCAATTTATCAGGAAAAGGCTTTTGTGGGAGGAAGTTTTTCTGCTATCGGAGAGAAAGCCTGTATACGCAAATGCACATGGGATTGAATTTCGTTGTAGTTTAAAACTAGCTGGAGGAAAATCTCTTGCAAATGTAGGAAATGATTTACAGAAGTATAAAGTTTCAAAAGCAGTCGGAAATCTTGATTATAACATAATTAGAACACCACTCACTCCATTAACAGAAAAAGAGCTTCTTTACTGCGAAAATGATATACGAGTACTTCTTTCTTACATTCAAGAAAAGATTGAACAGGACGGTGATATAACAAAAATCCCTTTAACTAACACTGGATATGTTAGAAACTATTGCAGAAAAGAATGCTTTTCTAGATGGAAACCTTATCACACGTTAATGTCAAATTTGACATTAGAACCAGACGAGTTCAGTCAACTAAAACGAGCTTTTCAAGGCGGGTTTACACACGCAAACTCTAACTATGTTAGGAAAGTAATGGAAAACGTAGGGTCACATGATTTTGCTTCATCATATCCAGCCGCTATGGTTTTAGATAAATTCCCTATGTCAAAGGCTGAGAAGATAACTGATGGAATAAATGAAGATGAATTTTTCCAACTCTTGCTTTCAAGGGCCTGTTTGTTTGACATAGAATTGTGGGACGTGATGCCGAAGGTCTATCAAGATCACCCAATATCAAAGTATAAATGTTGGATTTGTGAAAATGCAGTAATAGATAATGGCCGTGTTGTAATGGCTAGTCATATAGGCACCACCATAACCGAGCAAGATTTTTTCGTTTACATGGAATTTTATAGCTGGGAAAGAATGGCTATTAAGAATTTGAAAACCTACCAAAAGGCATATTTACCGACTAAGTTCGTACTTTCTATATTAAATCTCTACGTTAAGAAAACAACGTTAAAAGACGTAGAGGGTGAAGAAATCAATTACATGTTATCAAAAAATATGATTAACGCGGGCTATGGTATGATGGTGACTAACCCCATAAGAGACAATATTGAATATCAAAATGGTGTATTTCATACAATCCATCAAGATTTGGAAGAAGGGATAGAAAAATATAATAAGAATATAAGAAGATTTCTTTACTATCCATGGGGAGTATGGGTCACGGCATACGCAAGAGCTAATTTATTTTCTGGTATACTTGAACTAGGTTCTGATTATATTTATTCAGATACCGACTCTGTTAAATCCATAAATACAGAGAAGCATCAAAATTATTTTGAAGCTTATAACAGGGGAATTATGGAAAAGATACACAAATCGGCTAAATTCCATAAGATATCAGAAGATCTGTATTACCCTCAAACTCCAACTGGTAAACGTAAACCAATTGGCTTTTGGGATGATGAAGGAATTTATGAGAAGTTTAAAACATTAGGAGCAAAGCGCTATTTAACTTTTCGACACGAGTCCCGTCAAAAACAGGAGGAAGACGGAACATTAGTTCAGTGGACTGAACCAGTTTATATGATAACTCTCGCTGGCTCCAACAAAAGTAAAACAGCCGCCTTCCTAAGAAATACCAAAGATGCTTTTAATAACTTTGATAATGACCTTATTATTCCACCAGAAAATTCCGGAAGACTTACATTGACATATATTGATGAAGAAACGGAGGGAGATGTAGTAGATTGCAATGGAGTTCCTTATCATTATCATGAGCTTTCTTCCATTCATATGGAACCTAGTGAATATCATTTAGGAATGTCGGAAGAGTTCATACGTTATATTGAGGAGGTGCAAGATTTTAGTGAGTAATAAAGATGCCGATTCCTTTTATTATATGGTAGGAGATTGCATTCCTGATGAAGATGGAGATTTTCTTGATGATCCGTCTCTTGTAATTTACGGTCCTACCACATTAGAGATCGCTAAAGTTCTTTTAGAACCCGGCACTATCTTCACTCAAAATAGAATGTTTTTCTATGATTTTGAGGGTTGAACAACTTAAATTTTATGAAGGTGGTGACAATGAAAGTGAATGAAAGAATTTATTTTACTTGGGTTATGATACGTGGAAAGCCCCAAATGGACGGACCCTTTGACTTTAAGACGGCATGTAGAAACAAATCATTTTATGATTGCCACAATATTCTTAATTGCATTTTGAAATTAGCTGTTGATTATGATGGCAATATAGTGGAGGATTGACATGCCATTAAGAAAACCAAAGTACTATGACATTTCCCATCTAGTGCGCGACTACCCGGACGCCTACTATTACGTGGCGTTCGGGGAGCGCTCAAACGGGAAAACGTATTCAGCATTAGACTATGCCCTTGAACGTTATTATTCAAGCGGAGAACAATTTGCATACATTAGACGTTTTGGGCAAGATATAAAAAAGAAGAATCTTCAAAACCTTCTTTCCTCACACATTGAGAATGGAAGAATAGAAAAACTTTCAAAAGGCGAATTTAGTTTAGTTGACTATACTAGCGGAATGTTTGTTCCTTATTCATTCGAAGCAGATACGAAAAAGATTGTCAAAGCACAAGAACCAATCGGATTTGCTTTTGATCTGAATGCAATGGAACATCATAAGTCAACATCCTATCCCAAAATCACTACTGTTATATTCGATGAATTTTTATCGAGACAGGGGTATTTAACAAATGAGTTCATATTATTTATGAATACTCTTTCCACTATCATCAGAGATAGAGTTAACGTTAAGATTTTCATGATTGGTAACACTGTTAATAGATACTGCCCTTACTTCCAGGAGATGGGACTTACTCACATTAAGGACCAGCAGCCAGGGTCAGTAGACGTGTATCATTACGCAGAAACAGGATTGCAAGTTGTGGTAGAATATTGCGATCCAATGGCAAAACGCGGGGGAAAGCAGTCCGATGTTTACTTTGCATTCGACAACCCACAATTGAAAATGATAACGGGAGGTGCCTGGGAAATCGCAATATACCCGCACTTACCTAAAAAGTATAGACCGATGGACATAGTAACTAATTTCTTTGTAGAGTTTGAGGATGTAATACTACACTGCGAGTTAGTAGCAACAGATGATGATTATTATATTTTTGTACATCCAAAGACAACACCAATTAAAGATGAAAGCGAGGATATTATTTACGGAGATAAACCAAATGGAAGATGGAATTATCGAATAGGTATTGGAAACCAAATCGACCAATTATCAATGACGATTAAACGCATCATCAAAGAAAATCGTGTGTTCTATTCCGACAACGAAACGGGGGAGGTGCTAAGAAACTATTTAATATGGTCCGTACAATATAGTAGCGCGAGAGGTGGATAATGGTATATTATATTGCAATGATGGCGATAGGTCTTTTAGCACTTGGAATTGCAATCAGCATTGTGATTCTTATTGTAAAAGCTATTCTCAGATTATTTAAGTAGGCGAGATGCAAGAAATGCCCGGTACAGTTTAGTTAACTGTACCGGGCATTTATTGTTTCACGTGAAACACTAAGAACCTGCAACGATAAGAACAAATTCCTGTGTTTCAAATGGAGTTGCGTTACTGAAAGTCTTTGTCTGAATTTTCGGATCTTGATAAACCATAAATAAGCCATCGTCAAGCATAAGATTATATTGAGACGCTTGACGTGCCACTATAGCTTTTTGATTCTTGATTTCTTGTGCGTATGACATAAGAACATCCACGTGCATATGAATTTCCCACAATTGAGTCGGATTCACCTGCGTCTGACTCTCAAAAGTCCCATCAACTGCTATCATGTTTGTGATATAGTAATAGCGGCCAAAAGCTTCGATCTGTGCATAGTTAGCGCCTTTGGCCCAGAGGGGATTGCCATCAGTATGCACTATTATAACGGGATCGATAACACTTGTCCCACGTCTCAATGCCCCTTGCGCGTCCACTATTCCCGTTAGCTGTTTGTTTACAACGTTAGTCGCGCTTCCGTTCTGGAAAAACTTTATAGTAAACATTATAAAATCACCCCCGATTTTAAAAGCTCCATGATTTCCGCCTGTTCCGGATTTGTTGCTGACAGTCCAGTCAACTGAACTTGTTGTACACGTGTAAAGCCAGAACAGGAACCTAATTGTAGATTAATCATACAAGGGAAGCCGTTAAATTGTTGGAAGTCAGCGGGCATACACATGTTTGGACGTTCAATAATAAGGTAAGGACGGCGAACTCCAAGGTAACCCGAGTTGCCAGAGAAAGAGCCAGAGTGTTCAATGTGTGGCTTGCTGGACATAATTTGCCCAACAGTGTTTGCTATGTTTTGTGGGGTCAAACCGGAGAATGAAGCTTGAGTCGAAGATTGATCTGCTGGGGACTCTCTGGTTTGAACCCTGGAAACTTCCGTGACAGAGGTAGGACGATTTGTTCCTGGATACGACCTTGTTGATGTTTGATGAGTTGTTGTAACTATTTGATTGGTTTGTTGCACAGCATCTTGTGCTGAAGAAGCCATTGCAGCTCCAGCTCCTCCAATTAAAGCGGCTCCAGCTAGTTTACCCACTGATATGGCAGAGTTGACGTAGCTTGAGAAATCCGCTGATGAAAAGGGAATTGGAATTGCACAGTGTCCGCTATATTGATATAAAACAGTTCCGTCTACTGTTATATATGCGACGCATGAACCGGAACAGATGTCAACTCGGTATTTGACAACAAGAGTACGTCCCATAACTTCATCTACATTAAGAGAGACATTTCCAATGTAGGGAAGGAAACAAGATATCTTCGTATATGGCGAGTAATCTAGTGCTGACCCGTAATATGGTTCAAGTTTCAGACTTCCACAATCGACATCAACAAATTGGCTGGCGGCAACTGTCATCGATACGCCAGTGTCGATGTACATGAGCTTAAAACTTTCGGTTCCGCCGTCCGGGACTGGAACGGGAACGAGGTTAAATCCAATCATTGCATCCATCGGATTTTCAAAGTATTGCTTTATATGGTTCCAGATTGTTTGAATAACACTCTCGTCAGTCCACAAGTAATTCGCGAGCGCCTGCACTTGTGATAATGTGGGATTGTATATGCGTGTGAACCCGGTATTTGCAGATGAAAGAGTTGGGAGGGAAGGAACGTCGATAGGGTCCGATTCGTCGTCGAATGTTCCGTTTCCTCCACCATCTCCAGAATCGCCTCCGGGCCCATAAGGATTCTCAGGTTGATTTGGATCAACAACATTTCCCGGAAACCCGTCTTGTTCAAACGCTCCGAAAATATTTATTAAATCAGGTGAAGGGGCCCAGTAAACATTGAGTCGAAAAGTTTCTTGCCTAGCGGCGTCACACGTCGCATAAAACGAGCCTCTGTAAACTTTATTTCCTTTTCTGAAGTATCCAGGGGTTGTTGTGCTATTCCACGAACTAAATTGAGATTGATAACTATCCAGATGCGAGCCCCATTTATTTATTCTAAAATCACAGTAGTTTACACTGCTGTTATAGAACATACAGCGTCCAGTTCCTCTAGTTGTGCCGCCTGAAGTAGAATATTCATAAGACGGAACTATAGAACCATTATTCTGATCTGAAAAAGTCGATTCTGTAACTGCACTTGAAGGTTTTTCTAAAAATCCTTTCTCCGCTAGACCTGTACAAACGTCCTCTATTACAGAACTAACAGGTGGAAATAAGGTAGGTGATAGAACAAAAACATCTGAGCCATCTCTAACTGGTGTCATATTAGCAGTTATATCGTAGCAAGGAGCATAATATAATCCAAATTTTATAACACCAATAAAATCAAGTCCTCCTGTATAGGTTGCCATAAAATAAGCCCGGTCCAGTTTAGTCAACTAGACCGGGCACCTCCTTTCTCACGCGATGAAGAACACCACGAAATTCTCATTTAGATCGTTAAAATAGCCAGCGTCCTGCTTATAGAAATAGTTGGTGAATTCGGCTTTGGCGTTATACTGAGTTGTAACGCGGCGGTCAAGATTTGCAACACCCAGCGCGTCTCTATCAAAAATTACCGCAACAACTCCAGTTACAGTGTAAGGTGTTGGATTGTCCTTATCAGCTTCGCTTACAGGAATAGCCGAAATTTTACCAGTATTCTCAAAAAGATAGTTCTTGCCATTACCCTGCCAATAGGGGACGGTCTCGCCCTGGGGAAAGCGCGTGAGATCATTATGGAACACGTCACTTTGAAGGTAAACATCGGCGGCCCGAGAAAATTCAGAAAGATATACAATGTGCTGATATTCTTTTGGAGTGAAGCGCTGAGAGGCCCCCACATTAAATGATACAGACATGCGTGTCAGGCGGTCGCTATAAAGCGCAATTTGAAGTGCGGCGAAGCGGATGAAAGCTGGAGTGAGTATGGCCTCGCTGGCTGTCAATGTTTCTCCGAACCGCTGATTGTAGAGATAAAGAAGATTAACAGCCTTGACAGAGCTATTGGACGAAATTGGGGCGTCGCCAAAGCCATTCTTCACCGTCTCGACGATCATGTTGTTAATAGTTCTCATAACAAGCCCGTCCATCCGGACAGTGAGGGCTTTTTGTGTTTCGTTCTGAAGCATAGAAAGAAACGCGTTTAACTGCTGTGCATTGGAAAATGATTGCTTTACTTGTAGTTCTGTAATGGAGCGATCAATTTCAAAGGTCGTCCGCTTGTTGAAAAACTTGGCGGACGCTTTCGGCTGGTAAAATACATGAGGATCGTATGTCTGGCCGTCCACCAGATTCCAGGATTCGTTTTCAACTGCGGTGGGGAGTTCGCTGGAGATTTTCTCCAAGACGGAGCCGTATTCCCACCCGTCCATTAGAACGCGAGGCGCGGCCCCAGAGTACGGTCTATCGACGAAAATCGTCTTGCCGATATGGTTGACCAGAGTCTTAACGTATGCGTCAAACGCCTGGGCATTGAAAATTTGTGTGCCGATGTCAACAATGTTGCTGAGGTCCTCGTTTACAATGGCCGACTCTCCGAGGATTTCCTGGACAACGGTGTTAGTGATAGTTGCGATTTGATTCATTTCCATAATATTAACCTCCTAAATTTAGTCAACTGAATTGGCAAGGATCATATACTTTCAGAATTAGAAGTTCATCAACATCAGCAAATACTTGTTTGAAGAAACTCCATTTCCAAAGGTCAAATTCTTGTTGCAAAAGTTCTTGGTATGTATGTTGACCAATGTTGCCAGAACGATTGCGGACTATATCTTCCTTGATACTGGTATCGTCAGTTGTCTTTTCACTTGTAGTATCAGAACGAACATCTTTGGTCGTAGAATTAAATGTGCCAGTGGTTGTAGTGTCCGTATCGGTAGATGAATTTTGTGTTACTCCGGTTGTCGTCTTTTCTGTTGTTGTGATGTCTTTTGTGCCATGTGACTCCGTAGTAGTCACGTCCGTTCCAGAGTGGTCTTCAGTGCCTTCCTGTATGGTGACAGACGTGGGAACTTTATTAACATCATTGAAGCCATAGGTATAGTCATCGGTCTCGGAATTAGTAGTGATTTTCTCACCGTGCTGTAAAGTGGTAGTGCCATTTGAATCGTCCACTTCATTTGAAGATCCACTTGAATCTACCGTAGTATTTGATCCTCCGTTTACAGTTACCGTCCCATCAACAATTTCTTTTGAATCCTGCTTGTCAGTTCCGTCAACTGTACTGTCCAGGGTCCCAGACTTATCTATGGAACGATTGTCGGTCTGTGTCCTACCAACTGTTTCCACAAGATTGTAATTTTCAATGGGGTTGTATTCGGTATTATATGCGTCCCATAAACGGGTCCAATTCTTGCCGTACAAATCCCAAAGAGTTTTAGAAATCAAATTGGACTTTGCAATTCCATTAAGGGAATTATAAGTTGTGAAGTGAGAAGGAGTTGCAATTCCCGCCCACATGGTAAAATATGCTATATCCATTGACATGGCCTGCTGAGCATTCCATGGGGCTCCAAATGCTATCATCTTATAGAATAATGAATTATCTAATGTAAAGTCTGGAAAATACGACAACATATTACTCATTGTTTTCCTCACCTCCCTCATCATCTTGTTGAATCTGCCTATTCTCTTCCGCTTGCTCATCTTCTTCCACATCGCCTTGCGATAGTGGCTCTCCAGTTTCAGGATTAAGAGACGTTGAAAGATCTGCTTGTATTTGCTTCTTCTCCCACGCAGAATCCTTTTCAACTGAAATTGATGTGCCAAATTGCTTATTAATTGCTTCAACTGCTGACTTGCGGGAATCATACATGTTATCAATAAGTGGGAGCATAATGTCAGCGCTGGAATTAAGTTCGTCGGCCGACATATATTGACGCTTCATGTTAAAGTTAGAGTTTAATCCAATTTCATTGTACCATGAAGCTTTGAGATACTGCTGGAGTTCAATCAACTGAATTATGATGTTAGAAGTTCCGGACGCTACATTAGATACGGACACACCTTCGGTAAAGGCCCGTTTAGCTATAAAAGATAGCTTTCCATCCTCCAAATCTTGAATATATTTCGCCGCTGATTGGGCTTCTACCCCATTATCTGCCGCGATGATGTGCTGTTGACGGAGATTTATTTGGGCTGAGCGAATGGAGATATCATTCTCTGCCATTTGGGTAGCATAGCGAGAAAACAAGGGAAGTAAACCTTGAATTTGACTATCGTTGAGAACGCGAACGCAGGGAGGCATCTGTTCCCATATGGCACGATCGAAAGGAGGAAGATGATTTACTACTCGGTATGTCTCTCCCAAATCCAAAGCGGGATTTGCAATTACCGCTTGCGTTGGACGGTAATAAGGATCAGGAGGCCCTCCAAAATTGCAACGCATTGCATAGAGGTCCCCTTTGTGTTCTATAATTGCGACAGAGCCATAAACTTGAATCATATATTCGAACATTGGCTCTGGTATTGTTTCTGGGAGGCCGGAATAGCGAAACATGTTGTTAGTACGGTCGAACATATATTGCACATAATTGAAAATGGATGTCTCTTTGTCACGTATATTGCAAGTACAGTCAACTGAACTGTTGGGGTCTCCCAGAAAACGGAGTCCGTCTTTAGCCACTATATCACCTTCCCTATAATAAAAGTAATTATACTGCCTAGTAACATTCCTAATAAGAAAATCTTAATGAACGTTAATCTGAATAACGGGCCTAGATCCATATATACCTCCATTCTTTACTCCAATGAAATATCCAAGATAGAAAGCAAGAATACATATTATAACCATGCTACCTTTTTTCAGTATAATTGCTAATTAATTTATATACAGAATTATCCAAATGTTTACAGTCTACACAACGAAATGATAAATAATGAGTAGTAATATCACCTCCCACGCATCCTTTGCACTTTGATCCGTCTTTCGGAATGTAAGGACAACAAAATAATGATTTTAAAAACTCAAACATGTAAACACCCCTTTTGGCAGCACTAATTTAACCTACTACCAGATTATGATACTAGGCTGATTGTTTTTATATGAAATTGGGTACAAAATATATCGTGTGTTTTTCAGATATCTACCTTATTCGCATAGTTCAGTCAACTAGACTAGCACTTAGTTAACTGCACTAATTACACACTTTCATTGTATCATATACGGTAGTCTTTGTCAAGTTGTAATATTGCACAATATTTGGGGGATTTTTTGTGGGGGGGTAG
>JAAVFJ010000077.1 GCA_014800845.1 Bacteroidales bacterium
CCTCTCTCCTCGGCGGTGCGGACGGGACTCGAACCCGCGACCCCTAGCGTGACAGGCTAGTATTCTAACCAGCTGAACTACCGCACCATCTGTAAAGATTCTGTTGCTGAGGAAGCGCGCTTGCTTCCCGTTTGCGAGTGCAAAGTTACGCACTTTTTCTGACTCTGCCAAATTTTCTCGGCAAAATATTTTCGCCTATCTGCTAACTGCTTAAAATAGAGCGGCTCTGCCACTGAAAAATAGTGTGGCAGAGCCGCTTTATTAATGTGATTTTATCTGTGATTACTTGTTTACGCGGAGCACGCGGCCGAAGGGAGCCACGAGGTGTAGACCTTCAGAGGTGGGGATGCGCACGCAGCCGGTGCCATCTACGATTGCCGTAGCCTCAAGGCGACCGGCCATGTCATAGAGCTTCACAACAGTGCCGGCGTTGGCCTTCACCTCAATCATGCCGTTGCGGGCTATGATTGTTGCGCCGTCAGCTTCCACAATATCTACTGACAGGGGGTCGGCAGTGGTCACCTTGATTTCGCGGCTGTGGGGGGTAGAGAGCTTGCCGGCATCCTCTGCACGCACAGTGTAGAAATAGGTAGTGTTGGGGAGCAGGTTGGTTACTACGGTAGAGGTAGCGGTACCCTGGTCGGCATCGGTGAATTCGGGGTGATACTTGAGGTCGTAGGTAGCGCCGTAGCCGAGCTTGATGTCATCGACGTAAACCGAGCCGTTGCCCTGCTTCTGGAAAGTGATGCGGACAGCCTTGGCGCCTATGGGCATCACGATGTCGCCGTCGTTGGAGATTTCCACAGTGTGGGCCTCGGACTTGTCCACGGGGGTGATGAGGGCCACACTCTGCCATTTGCCGTCCACGCGGGCTTCTACGAGCAGCGAAGAGTTTTCTGTAGTGCTGTTGCCGCGATACCAGAAGCTGAGGCTGTTGATGTCCTGGTCTGAGAACGTGGGAGTATTAATGCGGTCGCCGGAATTAGTCAGACGAAGAGCCGGGGCTGCTTCACCGTAATAACCGTTGAGGGAGCCGGTAGTGTTAGATGATGAGCTCCAGCCGGCGGGAAGGAGTGTGTTGTCGGTCTTGGTGAAGTCCACAGTCTGATATTGGGGGTCGACAGGCAGCTTCTCATGCACGGAGATGTAATAGCTGCTTGTGCCTTCCAATTCATTCCACCGTGCTGTAAAGTGGTCGGCGTCGATGTCAGTGGCTTCAAGGGGTTCTACTTCCATCTGCTCAAAAGTGGGGGGGAGAGTAGTAACGTTTACTCGGTTGGAGTCATCAGAACGACGGTCGCCGCTTATGGCGCGGACTACGTAGGAGTATTCAGTATTTGGGTCAAGTCCGGTTACGTCTACAGAAGTTTCGCTCTTCACATTAAGCTTGAGGAAGGGCACTACGAGGGGAGCCTTGCAGATGTCCACCTCATATTCAAAGGCACCGACAGCCTGTTCCCAGCGGGCCGTGAAGCTCACGGGGGTTACATTTTCGGGGTCAAATGCTTTTACCGGAGTCAGGCGCTCACCGCCATCTCTTACAGTGAAAGTTATGAGGCCCTCGGGAGTCTCATGAATGTTGGTGATGGGCATATCGAAATTATATCCGTTCCAGGCAGTCATGGCCGGGTTGGAGGTAGAGGTGAAGCGGGTCACATTAGAAGAGCCGGGGAAGGGGTCGCCTGAGCGTGATGCATCAGTCTTCACATTGTCAGCCTCAATCAGGTCAATGCGCTGATGATTGGTTTCATTGTTCACCTTATTAAGAGTCCAGTAAGACTGGTCGAAATCAATGTGCCAGATAAGCATGCCGTGGCCTGGTAGCGTAGAGTCCCAGTCTACCTGCTGGCGGTTTTCAAGCAGATAGAATTCATCTTCTGAATCGGTGGGAATCACGTAAGCCTCATCGCTGTCAATGGGGTGGAGGGTGATGTCTTCCGAGCCGGTGATGATGCGCGGGTTAAGCCAACCCATGCAGTAGCGGCTATATGCCGAGTAGTTAGGGGGAGTGTTGCTGTTGCCGTTGTAAGAACCTTGGTCCATCACCTCAAAGGTGCCGGGGGTGAAGCTGCCGCTACCGTTAGTGCTGTAGTAGTCAGGCAGACCAAGCACGTGAGAGTATTCATGGCAGAGAGTGCCTATACCGTTGCGCACGGCACCGGAAGAACCCTGAATCTCATTGGCGCAAGCGTAGTTGCTTACATATACGCCACCCATGTCGAGTTGCTGTCCACTCTTCTCAAGGTCAAAGGAGTGGGGCCAGATGCGCCAGTCTTCAGCGCCATGGTTCTGGCCGTAGCCGGCGAAGAAGACGAAGATGCTGTCTACATAACCGTCACCGTCATTATCAAATTCGCTCCAATCCAGGTCGGGCTGCTGCTGGCGCAGGATATTGCAGGCGTCAATCACCATCTGCTGGGGGTTGACATCGTGCGCGGTGCCGGCTTCAGCACCGTAGAAAGCCTCATTTTGCGGCAGGGTGATGGGTCCGAACACCTGGAAGTCGGGAGTGAATTTGCCTTTACTCTGGTGAGTGAAGTAGTCGAGGGCTGATCCGGTGGCGCCGTTGTAGGAGTAACCGGGTTTGCTTACCAGGTCTTGGAATGCCTCACGGGTGCTTTCCGGCTGAAGCTTTATATCTTTAAACTCCACGAGGAGTACCATGGCTTTCGGGGAGCCGAAGCGAGGGTAATTATTGATGTAGCCTACGCCGCCGAGTCTTTGCTGAGCTCTCATGGCGGCCTGCTGCACGGAGTTTTCCTTACGGACGGTCTCCATGAGCTGCTGGTGCGGTATAGAGGCAAGCAGTTGCTTTTGCGAGGCGGTGCGCTCTTTTATATTATATGCTCGCACTCCTGTGCTCTGGATTTTGCCGGCCTTGAGGGTGGCATACTCCATGAAGCCGTCGGAGGCGGGGAGCACTACGTAGCCATCGGCAGTTTCATACCAGGCGTGAAACTCATCGCCGTGAAGAGTAATCTGCAGAAAGGTTCCATCCGGCTGGGGATACTCAAGTACACCCTGTTTTGCCGGGACAGCTAAGGCAGAAAAAGCAAATCCGGCCAAAGCTACAGACAATAGAGATTTCTTAATCATAGGTAGTATTGTTGATATTATGCCCGCAAAGTTAGGAAAAAAATTTGGATTATCCAAAAAAATTACTTAACTTTGCGCGGCAAGCGAAAAGATGCTGAAAGTTGTGCCCTTTATTAATAATCAGTCACTTTAGCTTTAGTTTTTTAACAGTTTTACTAACTAATTTTTATACCTTTTATGAAACATTATCTTCGCAAGAGTACTCTTTTGAGTGCTGGCGCTGTAGCTGTTTCGGCATTGGGATTATGGGCAGCCTCCGAGCACGTCGAGCGTCCCTCTGTGCCTGATGGGGCAAGCTTCATGTCTGCCCCTGCCAAGCTCCCCACGTTGGATGAAGATGAAATCGTGTTCCACGGAAGCGTGGAGCAGTCAGAGCGTTCTGACTGGCCCGGTCAAGGCACCACAGGTCAGCGCTATGGCGTGTATTCATTTACCCTTAACAGCCTCCCAAAACCTGAAGGACCTATTCAGGATAACCGCTCAAGCGGCGGTGGTTTCTGGGTAGACGGTCATTACTATTGCATCCAGATAGGCAATAAGTCTCTGAGTGGGCGCACCAACGTCTATGCGGTTTATGACACCGAGACCTGGAAGCGCACCAACACACAGGCGTTCTCCACAAGTGATAGCAACCCCAGCCTCACTGACTGTACTGCTATGGCTTATGACTATATCACCGGCAAAGCTTACGCTGCAGGCGTGTACATAGGCAATGACAATGTGCATCAGCTTCGCGAGCTCAACATGGAGACCGGCGAAATGACCAATGTAGGCGACCTGAACGGGCTCGACACCTCATTCAGCGGCATGGCTTTCGACAGCGAAGGCGTACTTTGGGCCACCGCTAAGTCTTCCTACAGAAATCAGCTGATTCTCTACAAGGTAGACAAGACCACCGGTCAGATTCTTGCTAAAATCCCCACTGACCTCAATCAGAAGAGCAACACTGCTGCACTCTGCTTCGACCACCGCAACAACAAGCTCTACTACACCTCTCGAATGGTGAAATACTATGCTGAAATCGTAGGTGGTCCCGAGACCAGTGAGGACTACTGGAGCGCAGTCTACGAGATAGACCGTGCTACCGGTAAGACTACTATGGTGGAGGACTTCCCCGAATGGGAGATTTTCGGCTCACTTTACATCGAAGACTCTCACCCCCAGGCTCCCGAGGGCGTGAAGAATCTGCAGTTCAAGTACAAGAGCGGCTCTCTGACCGAGGGTAACGTGACCTGCACGCTGCCCACCCAGCGCTACAACCGCCAGGCACTGAGCGGCAACCTCAAAGTAGAGGTGTATGTGGACGGCATACTCGTGGAGACCAAGACCGGCCTGAAGCCCGGCGCTGCCTTCACCGGCGAGAATATGATTCTCAGCCGCGACGCCCACAAGATTAAGGTTTACGCTTACAACGACAACGACAACAAGAGTGTGCCCCGCTACGTAAATGTATATGGTGGCAATGACCGCCCCGCAGTAGTGAAGAACCTGCAGGCTCAGTACTCTGACCACAAAGACGCCATCACACTGACTTGGGAGGCCCCCACCACCGGCCACAATGGCGGCAACCTCGATGGCGCCGAAATCACCTATAAGGTAGTTCGTCGTCCTGACTGGGTAACCGTAGCCGAGGGCCTGAAAGAGTGCACATTCACCGACACCCCCGACCGCCAGCAGGAGCTCACCCAGTATGAGGTGTACGCAGTGAGCACTGGTGGCGAAAGCGATGCCGTGCGCACCACCCCCGCTCTCGTAGGTCAGCCCGCGAAGCTTCCCTATCTTGAGACATTTGACAGCTACACCGCTTCTTATCGCTACACAGTAATCAAGAACGAGGACCTTGCTCGCGAAGACGGTAACTACTGGATGTATTCACCCGACTATCAGGATTACATCTACTTCCTGAGCTATGGTCTCTATGGCTACGGTGTCAAGACCGACGGCTTCATCGTGACCCCCTCAATTGAATTTAAGGAGGGCTATGCATACCGCGTGGAGTGGAACTCTACCGTAGGCGAGAAATACTACAAGGATTTGACCAATAACCTTGACCTGCTCGTAGGTGAGTTCCCCACCAAAGAGAGCTGCAACCGTGTGATTTATCACAATCGTTACCTCATGTGCGAGGACGATGAGCAGCAGTGGTCTGCCATCTTCGTAGCTCAGAAGGGTGACCGCCACGTTGCCTTCCACAACTACTCTGACACTGCTCTGGTACGCACTACCCTTGATAACATCCGCATCACCGAGTATGGCGCAGCCGGCATACCGCAGGCTCCCGAGGTGCTCGGCTTCGAGAAAGATGAAGAGACTGTCACTCTCAATGTGCAGCTCCCCACTCTTAATGTAGTAAATGAGCCTGTTGAGCAGATTACTGAAGTACGCCTCTACACCTCCGACCGCAAGCGCCTTCTCGCTGCACAGAAAGTGGAGGCCGGTGCCACTACCGTAAAGATTACTGACAAGAATCCTACATTCGGCTACAACAATTACGCTATAGTCGCTATCAACAAGTACGGCACCGGTATGGAAGCCTATTATAAGGTAAACATGCTCCCTGACGTACCCAAATCGGTAGTAAACCTCAAGCTCGCTACCTCCAACGATGGTAACGATGTGAACCTCGCTTGGTCTTATCCCTCTGACATGCTCGGCGTGGAAGGCAACAAGCTGACTACTGATGAACTGGAATATGACATCTACATCATTGACGGTTACGAGCAGACTCTCATAGCTACGGTGCCCGGTAAGGAGACCTCTTACACCATCGGCGACATAATGAGCAGATACCCCTCAGAGCGTCAGACATACATTACCTTCGGTGTAACAGCTCGTACTCGTGGCGGCAGCGCCAATGCAGTGTCCGGCAAAGTGCTTTGTGGCCGTGCTTACGAGATTCCGATGCACGAAAACTTCGCGCAGATGATTACCCCCTGGAACGGCGATGGCTGTGTATGGGCATACTTCGACGGCGGCAAGCAGTCTCAGTGGGACCCCATGTGTACTGCTACCGAGGGCAACCTTCTCTCATTCATTCCTAACTCTTCTACCGGTCTGGGTGTTTACATCTCACCGCGTCTGAACATGACCGCACTGCTGAACCCCAAATTCAGCTTCAAGGTATTGCAGGATCCCTCATCCAAACTCGACGGTGCCTTCATCCAGGTTGGCGTACTCGTAGAGAAAGATGGCGCTGAGCAGGAGATTGAGTATATCTCACCCCGCTACACCGTAAAGAGCGAGACCGCAGGCTGGGTATCTCACGAGGTAGACCTCTCGGACTATGCCAAGTATCCCCGTGTATCCATCGTGTTCCGCGCACAGGGTAGCCGTGGTGGCAACATCCACATTGACTCATTCGACATCACCGGCGAAAAGCATGAATATGACGCTCGCCTCGTCAAGCTCGAAGGCCCCAGCAACCTCGTTATGGGTCGCGACAACAATTACTATGTAACTGTAGACAATAACGGTAAGCATGACCTGGAGAACGTAGAGGTAACCCTCTCACTCGGCGATGAAGTAATCGGCTCTGAGACTCTGTATCTGAGTGAAGGTGAAGAAAAGACTGTACCTTTCAATTACAACCCGGCTCTTTACGGTGAGGCTCGCAACGGCCAAATCGTGGCTAAGGTTGTAGCTGAAAAGGACAACAATCCCTACAACAACGAAACTTACCAGTACGTTAACATCGACTATCCCAACCTTCCCTACGTCAACGACCTCAGCGCTCTGTCTACCGATGACGGCAAGATGCACCTCTTCTGGAGCGATGCCTCTACCTATCCCTACGAGACAGCCGTTAAGGATGACTTCGAGTCATATCCCGACTTCACTATCTCAGACTTCGGCGAATGGACAGTATATGACGTAGACGGACGTCAGACTATTCCCGGCATCGGCTCAAGCTACGGTATGTTTGTGTGGGCCAATGCAGGTGCTCCTCAGGCATGGATTAACTTTGTTCCCGAGCGCGCCTACATCCAGGGTTCAGAGTCCATCTCAGGTGGTGTAACAGCTCTCGTGAACGCTCACTCCGGCAAGAAGTGTCTTGCAAGCTTCGTAGCTGAAGGTGGTGCTAACAACGACTGGCTCGTAACCCCGGCCCTCTCCGGCAACGAACAGGTGTTCAGCTTCTATGTTAAGTCCATCATGGGTTATGATTACCCCGAGTCATTCTCAATCATGATTTCCACTTCCGGCAACCAGATGGATGACTTTACCCCGCTTCGAGAGAACGTAAAAGTAAGCACAATCGACTGGTCTAAGTACGCAGTGACTCTGCCTGCCGGCACTCGCTACGTAGCAATAGTCTGCAACAGCGATAACGGCTACGCACTGCTCCTCGACGACTTCGAATTCGTGCCTGAACTTCCCGAGGTAGAGCTCACCGGCTACAATGTGTACCGCGACTACACTCTTCTGGCAGAAGGTCTCGGTGAAACCGAACATTTCGCAGAAGTAGAGGATGCCGACAAGGAGCATCTCTACCATGTAACCGCTACCTACAGCGATGGTGAGTCAATCTTCTCTAACGGTGTTTGTGCAGCCGTGAGCGGTGTGGGTCAGATGCCCGTAGATGACAACTGCTTCATCTACTCCGCTGCCGGTGCCATCATCGTGAAGTCTCCCGCTGGCAGCCCCGTTACCGTTCACACTCTCGACGGCCGTTGCATCTACAGCTTCGCTTCTACAGGTGCCGAAACCATGCGTGTGGCTCCCGGTATCTACATTGTGCGCGCAGGCACCGCAACTGCCAAGCTCATAGTGAAGTAACTATATCAGAGCATATCCCCGAGCCCTGCGGGGCTCAGGAATATGTTTTAAAACATAAGAAATTGCCGAATGGCCTGCGTGGCTGTTCGGCAATTTTTTTGTAATTTTGTGGACTTTGCGACAGCAGTGTATTTCCCGAAATTAATGATAGATGAAATAAATGTCTAAACAGTTGGTTGTTAGTGGCTACAGCTGCGTGACGCAAGCACAGGATAAAACTAATAAATTCTTCATAGATCGCATTATTGCAAAATGAAAATCACATTTAATATCAATTACCGCACCCAGTGGGGCGAAGCGCTTTACGTAGTAGGCGACATTCCCGAGCTTGGTGCCGGAAATGATCAGGCGGCCCTGCAGCTGAACTACCTGGGCGGCGAAAGCTGGCAGATTACTTTGGAGGTATCAGACCTCAAAAAGGATTTCACCTATCGCTACATAGTGAAAGCTCCCGGCAAAGCCTGGCGCTTCGAATGGGGCGAACCCCATCGTTTCGAGGTAGTAAACGGTGTTAGAGTTTATGACATCTTCGACCGTTGGCAGGACCAGCCCTATGACAAACCTTACTATTCATCGGCCTTCACTCAGGGCATGCTCAACCGCGAGCATCGCGACGCTCAGCTCCCTCGCCGCGGCGGAGAGCTCAATGTGAGAGTGCAGGCACCCATGATTGCACCCGGCCAGGTGCTCGCCATCTCCGGTGAGTGCGCCGCTCTGGGCGAATGGAATGTAGAGAAAGCCCTCTACCTCAACGATGCCAATTACCCCGAGTGGGAAATCAATCTGCCCCTGGCTGATATCCCCTTCCCCTGCGAATACAAATTCTTAATCATAGACAAAGCAACCCGCCAGTCAGTGGCGTGGGAGATGCGCAACAACCGCGTCTTCGACTTCTCAAAGGCTGACCCCAAAGCCGAGGTTATCGTGGCCTCAGGCATGCGTTTTGTCAACCCGCTGACACCCTGGAAGGGCGCCGGCACTGCCATACCCGTCTTCTCAGTGCGCACTGAGGATGACTTCGGTGTGGGCGACTTCATGGACCTGCTCAAGATGGTGGACTGGTGCAAGCTCACCGGCCAGAAGATTCTGCAGCTTCTCCCCATCAACGACACCACCATGACCGGATCATGGACCGACTCCTATCCCTACAACGCCAACTCTACCTTTGCTCTTCACCCCATGTATCTGCGCCTGCAGGAGGTGGGCAAGCTGAAGAGCGAGGAGCGTCAGGCTCATTTCGAGCGTCTCGGCCGCGAACTCAATGCCCTGCCCGAGATAGACTACGAGCGCGTGAACCGTGGCAAAATCGAATACCTCCGCGAACTCTTCGCCGAAGCAGGGGAGGACACCATAGCAAGCGCCGACTTCAAGAAATTCCTGGCCGCCAACGAAGAATGGCTCCGTCCCTACGCTGCCTTCTGCACCCTGCGCGACATGTTTGGCACACCCGAGATGGACAAGTGGGGCGAATATGCCACCTACACTCCCGAGAAGGTGGACCGCCTCTTCAAGGAGAAGAAGCAGGAGATGCTCTTCGTCTACTTCCTGCAGTATCACCTCGACAAGCAGATTCGCCACGTGCGCGATTATGCCCACCGTCAAGGCGTAGTGCTTAAGGGCGACATACCCATCGGCATCTCCCGCACAAGCGTGGACGCCTGGGTTTATCCTCACCTCTTCTACATGAACTGTCAGGCCGGTGCTCCGCCGGATGATTTCTCCGTGCTCGGCCAGAACTGGGGCTTCCCCACCTATAACTGGGAGGAGATGGCCCGCGACGGCTTCGCATGGTGGAAGGCCCGCTTCGGCAAAATGAGCGAATATTTCGACGCTTACCGCATAGACCATGTGCTTGGCTTCTTCCGCATCTGGCAGATTCCCATCGATGCCCTTCACGGTCTGCTCGGCATATTCCATCCTGCGCTCCCCTTCACCCCCGATGAGCTCCGCGACAGCTTCGACTTCTGGATTAACCCCGAAGTGCAGGCACGCCCCCTCATCCTCGAGTGGATGCTCACCGACTTCTTCGGCGGTCAGGTTGAAAAGGCTAAGGATATGTTCCTTCAGCATGTTGGCGGAGACCGCTACGAGCTTCAGCCCTTCGTAGACACCCAGAAGAAAGTGGCCGAATACTTCGCTAACCTCCCCAAAAACGACGACAACAACCAACTCTGTCAGGGACTGCTCGGCCTCATCGACAACGTGCTCTTCATAGAGGACCCCTACGAAGCCGGCAAGTATCATCCGCGCATCTCAGCCCAGTTCACACATCAGTATCGCTGCCTCAGCGACTATGAGCGCTGGTGCTTCGACCGTCTCTACAATGACTTCTTCTACCATCGTCATAACGACTTCTGGTATGGCAAAGCCATGTGGAAACTCCCCCCGCTCATTGACTCCACACAGATGCTCTGCTGCGCCGAAGACCTCGGCATGATTCCCGACTGCGTGCCTGCCGTGATGCACAATCTGCAGATACTCAGCCTCGAGATTCAGCGTATGCCTAAGGACCCCAAGGTGGAATTTGGCAACACATGGGCTTATCCCTACTACTCAGTCTGCACCTCATCTACCCACGACATGCCCGGCATCCGCGGCTGGTGGGAGAGCGACCACGCCATGGCGCAGCGCTTCTACAATCAGGTGCTCCACGAGGGTGGCGAGGCTCCCTATTTCGCAGAACCCTGGATCTGCTCACGCATCCTCGACCTGCAGCTCGATTCCCCCTCCATGCTCTGCATCCTGCCTCTGCAGGACTGGCTCAGCGCCGATGGCAACCTGCGCCGCGAGAACCCCGCCGACGAGCAGATCAACATCCCCGCAATCTCTCGCCACTACTGGCGCTACCGCATGCACCTCACCGTTGAGAGCCTGATGAAACAGTCAGACTTCAACAAGATGGTGACCGACAAAATCCGCCATTCAGGCCGCTAACCACAAGCCAAACAAGAAGCCACCCCGGGCCTCCATGCCCACGGCCGCTTCTAACCATACCTCATACCAGTCGCTCCCACGCACCACCAAGTGCGCGGGAGCGACCATTTTTACCATTAAGCTAACTCATCTCCTTAATTATCAAACGCTATCCTTCTTATGGGGACGTTCAACGCCGACAGCTTCCGTTGTATTGTTATATCCGTAATGTCAGTGTAAAATTCTGCGAGTTATGGCACCTTGATGAAGTAACGTAAACGCTCTTTGGCAATGATCTTCACGCAGTAATAGTCGTTGTCCTTTATCTGATTGAAGAGAGCCGCACGATTGTCGGCTCTGAAACTCTTTTCATCAACAAGGGGGATATGGGCAAAGGGATATGCCGTCTGATAGGTCATGGCTATCTCGGCAACGTTTGCCTCCAGTCCGATAGTCCTCGACTTGTCTAAAACATGCTATAAAACATATTCGTAAAATTCAGATTATTTAAGATTAAATATTAATTTTGTGAAAATGAGAAAGGCTTGTCTATATTTCGTGTTCCTTTTCATCCAGTTGTCTCTCCAAGCCCAACCAAAGTCAGCTGAAGATTATTATGTCTCAGCTTTTAATGAGATGTTAGACATGCTTGCTGGACGAGACAGCCTTTCAATAAAACGAGCCGTGTTTCTTGCGGAATGGGCGTATTATGAGGGAAAATTGGATTATAAGACTGATTTTTGTGATGAAATAGATAGAATAAAGAAATTTAGACTCTCCCTCTATACAGTAAATAAGCTTGAAAAACACAAAACTGGCATGCAGATGGCAATCAATTCATATATAGTCAGCCCATATTCAGGAAATAATTATACTCCATATGTTTACGATTTTGAAACCTTCTCTATGGATGAAGAACCTTGGGAATGTCAATTTGTAAGCAGGACACTAAAAACACATAAAGGACAGTGTCGTTCCCTGCCGTGGATGTATAAAATACTTGCAAATGAATTAAATGCCGAGGTAGCCTTAGCCCATGCACCACGGCACAGTTATATAATGTATAGAGATGACGATAATATTACACCGGAAGAATGGATAAACCTTGAATTGACAACCAATCAAATGCAACCGGCATGGTGGATTAAAGAGGATTTTGAAATATGTGATTCTGCTGTGATTGTCGGTACATATATGACTCCGCTCACAGAGCTTCAGACCGTTGCCTGTCAAATGGCTGATCTTGCTTTTGGATATAGAGAAAAGTTTCACCGATACGATGAGTTTACGTACTACTGTGCAAGCAGAGCACTGGAGTTCTATCCAATGAATCCCAATGCGTGGATAATACGTGGCAAGTCGTTAGAGCGAATAATTCAAAATTATTTAGCCAGGAATGGAAATTTTATTGATGATTATGCCGCTTATTTATTACGTCTGATGGATGAGACAAAATGGCGGTTAGATCATACATACATGACAGAAGAAACAGATGAAATCCGTGAAAGGCGAAAACAGCAAGCTATAGAAGCTCAAAAAATACAAGAAAAATAATTATCAAAATGAAGCGAATACATTTATTATTTATTTTACTTCTGCTTTATCCATTTAGGAGTAATGCATATTCTCATTTATCACCATATTCTTACTGTGGTGGCGATCCTGTCAACTGTGTTGACCCGACCGGTTGTGTCATTGAGGGGGTCACAAAAAAGGATGCAGCAATGGCTGTTGAAGACTTTAGAGCTATGTTTCCCGGGGAGGAATTTGCGAACTTCAGGAATCTGATTGTTCAATCCGGAAAGCAACAGAATGGCAAATCATTTGCTCCAATATCTTCTGATGCTGTTTCTGCGGCCTTTAATGGTATTTCGTTAACCGAAGATCAACAGGCATTAGTTGATATGGTTGTTAATACCATTAATTCAGATGCTATCCATAAAGTGGAATATTTAGAATCAACTGGGAATTTATCTTATTCAGCAGAAAAAGTTTTTGCGCCTTTATTTGATAATCCAGATTTACCCACTTCTATAATATTAGATGCAAACGGGGGCTTTCCCGTCATTTTTATTAATAGCCGCGGAGGAGGAGGTTTGACTACTCCGATTAGTAATGGTACTTATTCACTGATATTTAAGGATTCATCATTTCACCTCAACGGCAGGACGGTGACAACAGGTCATGAAATAATTGGTCATGGTAGGTCTTTATCAATTGGACGAGGTCATCAAAACCAACATGTAGACGCTATTCAAACAGAAAATCTTATATTGCGTGTAATGTGGATTCCTTATATTAATACTGGCGCAGACCATGTTCGTAATAGGGCTTTTCCCGGATGCTCACTTTTGCCAAGTTTTAGATAATGAGAAGATTACTGCCAATATTTCTATTTCTGCTCTTTATTTCTATTCTGTTTGCTAATAATTCAACTATTGCTAACTGTAGAACTAATGACAAAGAGGACTCATGGCTCCAAGCCATAGTTGGAGAACAGAATATATCGATGCAACATAAAGATTATATTTTTTATTGTACTGGACATCATGGAATGCTATGGTCATTAATAGCATATGATTCATTGGGCATATTTTTACATAATGGAACTACACGCAACCATGTTGAATTTTCTGATCGTGGTTTATCTGACTCCTTGTCGTTTATTAAGGATAATATTCAGACTATTATGTGGGGTTTTGATTCTTTATCAAACTTGGCTCACTTGTTAAAACCATTAGAGGACACTAAATACAATCCAATATATAATCAATTTTATGTTATAAAAGATGGAAATATAACTTTTTGTTATAATGATAGAGAGCAATATTATGCCGGCTCTGATAGTCTACAATTTCATGATAATTTCAGTAAATTAGCCTTTTTGATGTTCTGGTTGGCTTCTCCTACGAGTCGACCCTATCTACCGCTCCCCAGAGACTCATAATTGCTTAAGTGATTGACCATCTCTTTCTCCCAAAGGGAGAGGCGGAATTCATCGCACCTTGCGAGGTGATGAAGGCAACCAGTCCTCCCTCACGAACTTGGTCGTTTTGGATAACTCCACGGTCCACAAGAGCCGCAAGGTAAAGGAGTGTCTTCAAAGATGGAAGGAAAGAGGCCTCCACATATTCTATCTCCCTCCTTATTCCCCTCACCTCAATATCGCCGAAACTCTTTGGCGTATATTGAAAGGAAAATGGATACAGCCACATCACTATGAAAATAAACATGGATTGTTCTCCACCGTAGAAGACATTCTCTCCAACGTTGGCAAACAATACATAATTAATTTCAGTAGACAGCGGCTTAACATGCCAATACGTTAATTTATTTTTACGAGATACTTAGCACCTTAAGTTAATGCTTTTCTCGCACAAATGCAAGATAGGCGTTATTTTTTCTGAGTTTTTCTGAGTCTATGATTTTTTTAGGTTAGGGCATGGACGATCATGGTCAGTAGGATACCAAGAGAATTTTCAACATGTTGAACCCATTAGAACAGAGAATCTGATTTTAAGAGTTATGGGAATCCCATTCATAAATACCGGAATTGACCATGGCCCCAGAACCTTAGTAATACAACCATCCTTGTTACCAATATTCAGATAAATGAAATTTCCCTTAATATTTTTTTTACTCATATTTAGTGTGACAGGGAGTAGTTCTCTGTTGAATAATCAACGTCCTGATATTATAAGCAATTTTGGAGATTCAATAACGGACATAATTGAAGGAAAGGAGTTCCTATATTATACCAAGGGACACCATGGACATATTTGGTCGTTAGCCGTTTCCGAAAAGAGTCATTTTATCATAGTTTCAGGAAATACACGAAATAATGATTGTCATATTGACACTATCTCCATAAAAGAATCAGTATTGACATGGGGATTAGATACAATGGTATTATCCTGTCATAAAATGCAGCCGGTTGCGAGCTCCTCTTATAGCCCTTTTTATGAGAGGTTGGCTTTGTTTTCATCCCAAAAAGAAATAATCTTTGATTGTACTAATACTAATACTTATAGCGGCACGGACAGCATAACTTTCAATAAAAAATTAAATAAACTAAAGTATCTAATGTACTGGTTTGCTACCCCGATAGATATTCAGAAGAAACTTCCGTCCCCGCTGTAAACACCTAATTAAAGGTTTCATCAATTCCATACACGCGAAAGGCGAAGCGGAGTTATGACATCCCGCGATGTGATAAATGCATTCCCTCTACACTAACGCCTTTCAGGCTGTGTGGCAGTACGGCGCGGATGCCAGGGAACCCGTGGACTTTTTTGCTGTTAAAAGGGCCCTGTCCGGAGCTCAATGAACAGGCGGCGTTCTCGCTGCGCTCGTCCGATGCGGAAGCCCTGACTCAGATAGTTCCACAACATCGAGTCTTCGACACTCCGCGTTTGCTTTGCCCTGAACCCAGACTTCGTCCAATGCAGTTAAAATAACCTTCGTGCACCACACAACAATCATTACCTAAAACCTAATCGGAGTCGGGGCTTCCGCGTCGGGCGAGCGCAGCGAGAACGCCGCCAGTTCAGCGAGTTCCGTACAGCGCCGAGGCACCGCTAATAGTTCCGCGGGAATCCGCTATATCCGCGCCGCACAAGCCCGCAG
>JAAVFJ010000078.1 GCA_014800845.1 Bacteroidales bacterium
CATTTCCGATCTCAATAACCCTGCCTCCTGGGAAGGTGTTAAAATTGAGGGCGGACGCATTGTCGAAATAAACTGGAGCGGCAAGAAGCTCGCAGGTAATCTGGACCTCAGCGGCTTCACTTCGCTGCAGAAGGTTAACCTTAGCAACAACCGCATTTCGGCTCTTACGGTTAACAATAATCCTGCGTTGACTTACCTTAATGTAGGCCGTAACAGACTTAAGGACATCAATGTATCTGCCTGTCCTCAGCTTACTGACCTCCGAGTTTATCGCAATCAGCTGACCACAATTGACATTTCAGGCACCCCTCTGCTTCAGCGTCTCAACGTGAGCGGCAACGGTCTGGTGGAGCTCAATGTCAGCAATTCCGTAAACCTCGCCTATCTTAACTGTATGAGCAATCGTCTTGAGTCTCTGATACTTAGCGGATGTACAAACCTTAAGACCCTCTATGCCGCCTACAACCAGCTTGAAGACATAACCTTTGCCGGTCTTGCCAACCTCGAGAACATAAATCTTGACAACAATCACCTCAAGAATCTTTATCTGCAGAATCTCGACAAGCTTTTCACCCTCATGGTAAGCGATAATCACCTTGTGTCTCTGGCTGTTAACGGTTGCCCGAACCTCAATGATGTCGATGCTTCGTTCAACGATTTAACCGGTTTTACTGCTGAAAACTGTCCTAATCTGGCATTCGTAAACCTCAGTTGGAATGACCTGACCTACGTGGACCTCAGCAATCAGAACTTCCTGCAGCGTCTGAATGTATCTCACAACCAGTTGATTACTGTTGACGTAACATTTGACCAGATGCTTACTTATCTGAACGTGGCTAACAACTACAACCTCACTGACCTGCGCACCATGGGTTGCAGTTCACTCCGAATGATTCGCGGTGCATGGGATGACTCAGATTTCTAAACACAAGCACTTTACTTGACGTCGTACTAATGAAGCCGGTACTCTTAGGGTATCGGCTTTATTTAGGTTAATGAGCTGTCACTTTTCTCCTGACTATTGCAGGAGAACCGAAAATTTATTAACTTTGTGAGTAAGAAATATTTTAGAGCATGAAATCAATTCGCGAATTATATAGAATAGGTACCGGACCATCGTCAAGCCACACCATGGGTCCCCGCGCGGCTGCGGAGCAGTTTCTAAAGACTCATCCTCATGCTCACGGCTACGAGGTTGTGCTTTACGGCTCGCTGGCTGCTACCGGCAAAGGTCACATGACAGATGTCGCCATTATGGAGACGCTGTCGAAGAGCGACATGCCGGTTAAAATAGTGTGGAAGCCTGATGTGTTCCTGCCATATCATCCTAACGGTATGACTTTCAGGTCGTTGAACGAAGCCGGTTTTCCCTCTGATGAATGGACTGTCTACAGTGTAGGTGGTGGTGCCATTGAGGAGGAAGGAAAGGCTCGCGAGGGGCAGGCTGAGATTTATGACCGCGAGCACATGACAGAAATACTTGAATACTGTGAGCAATCCGGCCGCTGCTATTGGGAATATGTGGAGCAATCCGAAGGAAAAGGCATCTGGGACTATCTCCGCACCGTCTGGCACACCATGAAGGAGTCAGTGGAGCGAGGTCTGAATGCAGAGGGCAGGCTCCCGGGCCCGCTGAACCTCCGCAGAAAAGCTTATACCTATCACACTAAGGCTGAGGGATATAAGGATAACTTACGCACGAGAGCTCTTGTCTTCTCTTATGCGCTCGCAGTCAGCGAGGAGAACGCAAGCGGCGGCATCATAGTAACTGCTCCGACGTGTGGCTCCTGTGGTGTGCTTCCCGCTGTGCTGTATCATATCTGGAAATCAAGAAATTTCACTGAAGAGCAGATACTCAGAGCGTTGGCGACTGCCGGATTGTTTGGCAATGTTGTGAAGCATAATGCTTCCATCTCCGGTGCGGAGGTAGGCTGTCAGGGTGAGGTCGGTGTGGCCTGCGCAATGGCGGCAGCCGCCGCTTGCCAGCTGTTTGGAGGAAGCCCGGCGCAGATTGAATATGCCGCAGAGATGGGACTGGAACATCACTTGGGCATGACCTGTGACCCCGTCTGCGGTCTGGTGCAGATTCCTTGCATTGAGCGCAACGCTTATGCAGCTGCCCGCGCGCTTGATGCTAACATCTATGCTTCGCTGACCGATGGTGTGCATCGAGTGAGCTTTGACAAACTCATCAATGTGATGAAGGAAACCGGCCACGACCTACCGTCGCTGTATAAGGAAACCGGCACCGGCGGTTTGGCTAAGGACTACAAGCAGATGTAATGGCTACTTTTTCGCTGAATGTTTTAGGCTGCGGTAGTGCTAAGCCCACTCCGGAGCACATGCCTTCGTGCAGCGTGCTCAATGTGCGTGACTCTCTCTACATGATAGATTGTGGAGAGGGTGCGCAGCTCGGTTTGCGCCGAAAGGGCTTGAAGCTTAACAGGCTAAACCATATTTTCCTGACGCATCTTCACGGCGATCATGTCTTCGGGCTCCCCGGGTTGTTAGGCACTATGGGACTGATGGGTCGCGAAGGGCATATTACGATTCATACGTTTGAGAGTGGCATCAGGATGCTGAAGGAGATTATTGGCTATTTTTGCAGTGATATGCCCTATGAGATTCGCTTCAATGCAATCAAGGCCGAGCGCGCGGTCATATATGAAGATGTCAGGCTGCGAATTCGCACAATTCCGCTTAAACACAGAGTGCCCTGCGTGGGCTATGTATTTGAGGAACAGCCTAAACCGAGGCATCTGGACATGGCGGCGGTGAATTTCCACGGTGTGCCGCGTTCTATGTATTCTGCGATAAAGAGTGGCGAATCTTTCCAAAAAGAGAACGGACTAATAATCCCGGCATCGGCCCTGACCAAGCCTCCCACCCCATCCTATTCTTACGCACACATAGGCGACACGTCTTACATACCGGCTATTGCTGATGAAATAGGACCGGTAGATTTGCTCTATCATGAGTCAACCTATCTGACTCAGCATGAGGCCGATGCTAAGAAACGTGGGCACTCCACAGCGCGGCAGGCGGCCATGATGGCTCGCGATTGCGGTGCCAAGCAGTTGCTGCTCGGCCACTATTCTTCGCGCTACAAGGATGACTGCCTCTTTGCAGCTGAAGCTCGTGAAGTGTTTCCTAATGTAATTTCCGCCCGCGAAGGACTCACTGTAAACGTGGGATAGGGTAGAGGAGAGCCCTCCGCTATTACTAAAGCAGCTCACTGAAGAGTGATAAGAGTGATTTCCGGATTTGCTCCTATGCGAGCTGGGAATCCAACCTCTCCGCATCCGATATTGACGTAAAGGCGACTCACGAAGTCATCTTTACGTTGGTATTCTGTAAGGCCCTCCCATTCGGGATACTTGAGTGATGACAGGCTGTAATCTTTCCATGGTGTGCGGAAGCGCATCTGCATAGCGTGAGTGTGACCGGCGAGAGTGAGGTCTATATTGTAACTGTCGCGCACCTGCATGCGCCAGTGCATAGGGTTATGGCTCAGTAGGATAGCAAACATTTCAGGGTTAACTCCATCGGTAGCTTTTTTAATGTCGCCTAAGGTGTTGAAGGGGGGCTCTCCCCAGTTCTCCACACCTATGAGTTTTATGGAATCATTGCCCATCCGGAGGGTGACGTGGCTGTTGTCAAGCAGATGCCAACCCATAGATTTCTCGATGGTGCGCAGCTCTGCTGTGTTTTGCTCATGTGCAGCCTCCGAGGGCCAATTAGCATAGTTGCCATAGTCATGGTTACCCATTATGGAGTAGACCCCCTGCTTGGCCTTCAGACGTGACAGAACGTTGATAAATGGCTTTATTTCATCGGTTTTACGATTAACGATGTCTCCAGTAAACACGATAATATCAGGGTTGAGAGCATTAATTTTTTCGACAATTTCATGGATAAAGGTGGTGTCATTGCCCCATGTACCCACGTGTGCGTCGCTAAACTGAACTATCTTATAGCCCTTAAATGAGGCCGGAAGACGTTCGGAACTTATTGTGATTTCCTCAATGTCAATGTTGCGGCGTCCCCAAATGGATCCATACCAGACGGTGCAAAACACAATTACAGCCACCGGTAAGCCAACCCAGAGACCTATTGGTTTACGTTTGCCTTTCCAGAGCAAAGGAATGTAGTCAAACAGTGAGAAGATTATGTAGATAATTTTGGGAATGTATATGCTTAGCCATGTGAACAGCATCCACATAGCCGGCAAAAGCGACGTTTCGGAATTTCTCTTCGGCCAGCATACGAGCGTAATTGTCAAGGCCACTGTCAGAAACGCTGAGCATAGGTAAGTTTTGCTCCAGGTGCGCGAAGCTCCTTTGCGAACGCGCATATAGATGTAAGCATCAATCAGAATTGACAGAATAATTATGGCAATTCCGGCAATTAAAGGTAAGCGCATGTACAGAAAGTTTTTACAGAAAGATTACTCCATGCCTCCGAGCAGAGCCCGTAGCTTGTTAATCAGAGGATTAGCATACATCACGAGCATCATGTGGCGTAAGTATTCATTTTCCTCCTCCGTGATATTTTCAAGGTCTACTTTAGCAATCTGGTCACTTATGTAGTTCTGGAATTTAGCTTTATCTTCAGCCGTGTACTTCGCTTCGAAACGCTTTGAATCGTGCAGCATGTCGTAAGCCACATAATTAAGCGGGAAGATTTCGTAGCTGCGATGGATAGCATTGTCTATGATTCTGCCGACATATTTTGCAGACATGTTGTTGTCGCGGAAAGTGCCTATTTCATCGATGCGGGCATTAATGCGCGGGGTTAACTGGAAGTGGACTTTACCCTTATACTGCAGCAAGCCGGTCTCCATACTGAAGAGATCATCCTTCTGGCTTTTCTTGAAGTGCGGGTCTCTACGTTTCAGCAGAAATTCGCGAGCTTTCAGATAGTCGTTAGGGTCATACTCATAGCTGATGGCTACCGGCATCACATTGATTTCCTTGATGCTCTCCATGAAACTGCCGTGGCCGCCGAGGGCCAGCATTTTCACGAGCGACTCCTGAGTGTGGTCGGAGCTGTCTTTCGCGCGCCCCTGGCGCTGAGCTATCCATACGCTTTCGCCCTTGTCAAGAATGGTGTGGTGGATATATGCCGATAGCTTCTTGGCAGCTATAAGTGCCTCACGCATACCGGTATCGCGCTTTACTATGAAGCTTTTGTTCAGTCTTACGAGAGTTGTAATCCAGTCGAAAATCAGCAGATTATTGCCTATGGCAACCTCGGTGGAAGGCATGTTTCTCCGCAAGAAAGCCAGGTTGAGGAAGGAGGCATCGAGCACAATGTCGCGGTGGTTGGTAATAAAAGTGTAGTTCAGCCCTGAGTTGTAATTTCTGATGCCCCCCAGCGATATGCCTGACGTGGTGGTTTTGGCAAGCATCTCAAGAAACGGGAACATGATTTGGCGCTGAAAATCATACTTATTGGTAATCTTCAGCAGCTCCTCTTTAAATGCAGGAATAGCTTCGGCCGGCATGCAATAAGACAGCGCGTGGTCAAAGCCCGGTTCCTTCACCAATTCACGCATTTTCTCCTGAAATACTGAATCATCAAAGGGGCATATATCGTTGAAATCAAATTCGGGGTTATCCATAATCTGAGACTTTGCTTTTATTGATTTCCATTCGCCATAAGCCAAACTAAGCGAATATAATTACAGTGCAAAATTACTAATCATTATCCTAACTTCCAACTTGCTATTTATAAAATATGTAAAAATCCGGAGATAATTTGGCCTATGTCACATATTTGGAGTATTTCATATATGATAAAATACGTTTAAATTTGTAATGTGAAAACAAAAGTTGCCTCCATACTCCTGCTCTCTGCAGCTAAATGTTTAAGCGTCGCTGCCGATGAGGTGGTTGATACAGTTGAGCTACAGTCAGTTACGGTTACTGCCATTAAGGGTGGTTCATCTGTCTCGGCTGCTGCATCGGTCAGCACTATCAATGCCGCTGAAGCCCGCAGGCTGCATATCGAGAGCCTTAAAGGGGCTGCCGATGTGGTGCCAAACATGTTTGTGCCTGACTACGGAAGTCGTATCACCTCATCAATTTATGTGAGGGGAATAGGCGCGCGCATGGATCAGCCGGCCGTAGGCTTGAACGTAGACAATGTCCCCTTCCTCAATAAGGATGCTTATGACTTTGATCTGCAGGATATCAAGGACTTACAAGTATTGAGGGGCCCTCAGAGCACTCTCTATGGCAGAAATACCATGGCCGGTGTTGTTAACATCAATACCCTCTCACCCTTGGATTATCAGGGGCTCAGAGCGATGGCTGAATATGGACGTGCCAATACCTGGAAAGCCGGCGTGTCATATTACAAACTCCTGAGCAACACATTTGGCGTGAGTGGAAGTGTGAGAGTAGGGGGCAGCGACGGCTTTTTCAAAAATGCCTATAACGGTGAGAAGTGTGATTATGAGCACTCTGTAAGCGCGCGAATAAAAGCTCAATGGAGACCCTCTTCTTCCTTTTCTTTGCTGAATACGCTGGTTATTTCGGGGCTTAAACAGGGTGGTTACCCCTATGAATTCGTAGAAAACTCTACTATAGCTTACAATGATACCTGCTCCTATAATCGCCTGTCAATTAATGACGGTCTCACTATGCGCTGGCAAGCCGGAAATGTATTGCTGAGCTCCATTTCTTCCTGGCAGTATATCAATGATGAGATGCGTCTTGATCAGGATTTTCTCCCGATAGATTACTTCACACTCATTCAAGCGAAGCATGAGAATGCGTTTACGCAGGATTTCGTGGCTGCTTCAAGTCCGTCAGACACATATTCATGGCTTGCCGGCCTGTTTGGTTTCTATAAGTATCTGAATATGGGTGCCCCTGTAACTTTCAAAGATACAGGTATTTCTCAGCTGATCGAAGAGCACAGAAATGAGGCTAACCCCCTCTTCCCGATACGGTGGAACGACAGGGAGTTCGTCTTGGCAAGCAAATTTATCAATCCGATCTTCGGTTTCGCCGCCTATCACAAAAGCTCGTTCAAGCTCCGCCGCTTTACGATAGAGGGAGCTTTACGACTTGATTACGAGCATGCTGCCCTTAAGTATAAAAGTTTTACTTCAACCTCCTATGCCATCATGCAAACCTTACCCTCTGGTGAGGTGCAGCATTATCGCGATGTGCCTATTCTCATAGATGAGGCCGGGCGTTTGAGCCGTAGTTTTTGGCAATTGTTACCAAAGTTGTCCGCTACTTATTCCGTGCCAGGTGTTGACGGTTCGCTTGACATATTTGCCTCGATATCAAAAGGGTACAAGAGCGGAGGCTACAACACCCAAATGTTCAGCGACGTTCTTCAGCAGCAACTGATGTGGATGCTGGGCGTAGGTATGCAGTATGATATCAATGACATCGTCAGCTACCGTCCGGAGAAGAGTTGGAATTACGAGGTGGGTGTAAAATACAATTGTCCGGCGGCGCATTTACAGGTTGATTTTACGCTGTTTTATATCGACGTCACTGATCAGCAACTCACCATGTTTCCGGATGGGTCTACCACCGGTCGCGTAATGGCCAATGCCGGTAAGACTCATTCGTTTGGTGGAGAAATTTCCTTGCGTTGGCATCCGATAAAAGCGCTTGAAGTGCTCGCTAGCTACGGTAGCACTACTGCTAAATTCCGTGACTTTTTCGATGGGCGAGAGCAGTATATGGGCAAACGTGTGCCTTATGCTCCCGCTAACACGATTTTTGGAGGCGTAACCTACACTCATGACATCAATGAAACTCAGGCTATTATAGCCAATCTCAATCTGAGAGCTAACGGTAAGATTTACTGGAATGAGCAAAACACTCTGTCTCAGCCGCTCTATGCTCTTCTGGGTGCATCCTTAGCTTACAGGTATAAGGATTTCACCATCGAGGCGTGGGGTAAGAATCTGACTAATACTTATTATCATACGTTTTATTTTGTCTCTATCGGCCATGAGTTTGTGCAACGTGGCAAACCGTGGGAGATAGGTGTTACTCTGAATTTATCAATCTAATATTTACAATATGTCTAAGAAACTTTTGATGTGTGCTTCGCTGGCTGCATCCCTCTTCATGGCTTCATGTAGCGACAACGAACAGGAGCCCAACACACGAACTTATTCCGGCACTATGCCTGCTGTGGTAATTCCTTTAAGCCAAGGTCTTGACCCCGTCATTACTGAGATGCCCGTGCGCATCACTCAGTATTATGACCGTGGAAACAGCTGGATTACCCGTGTGAATAAATTGGACGTGACCGGCTTCAATACCCTGGCTTTTGAGACTCCCGAGCTGTCCGGCACTGACTCTAACGGTAACATCTTTATAAAGTCTCTGTCAAACTTTACCGCTGAGACCGGACAGACTGTGAGAGACTTTAATCTCGAGATTTATAACAACTATTACTTTCTCTCAATGGGCTCAAGCGGCGGTTATGTGCCGGCACCTTATGGCTCTCTAATTGCTTGCAACTATAAGGTAGGTGCTGATTATTCTGTAGCTACATTCCCCGTGCAGGCCTACTACGGTGGCGTGACTACCACCTATTATATGCAGGGCAGCGAGCAGAAGGAATTCGTTAATAATGTGCCCATGTACTTCGTGAATATAGATTTGGCCAAACGCACTGCGCAGGTCACTATATATAATGTGAAGTTCGCCGAATCAATGCCCATGGCTCTTTCGGCTGTAACTCTCCGTGGCTTGAAGATAGAGGCATCGCGCCAGAGCGGCTACGTAATCTCAGGCGATAATATTGTGCCCGGCGTTGGCATCGGTGCTAACGAAGTGGATTATCCGCAGTACACGTTTGACCATTTTGAAATGTACCCAACCAATCAGTCGCTCACCAAGTGCGCTATCGCTTATAGCGTGGCAGGAAAGTATTCCGGTGTCTTCACCGGCAGCTATCCCGTGGAGCAGTAATGCTTGATTTAGGTACAGTTAATCTCTGTTGCCTGTTAAATATTCCGGCCTTTGGCGTCCATGAATGATGTCAAGGGCCGGACTCATTTTATAAAACCCAGATTCTTTCAAACTGTTAAATCTTATTCCTCGGATTCCAGGTAGCTCAGTGGCTCTTCTTTCTATTTGATATAAATTGGGGAGTTGGCGAGGGGCTTTTCAGAGAATTTTCTTCATTTTTTATAGTGATAAAATTTTCCCGTTTTAAGTTTTTTTAGTACCTTTGCACTCAGAACTTCCCGACTCACATCGGGATTCATTGCCAAGAATCTATAACATACTAATTTACAGATAGATAATATGAACCTTCTCTTAGGCATAAGTAACGGCGACCTGGCTATCACCGCGGTTCTCACCGGTATAGGCCTCGTATTTGCCGCTCTCTTAATTGCCAGATTGATTTCACCGCGCAGTTTTTCGGTGAAAAAATCTGAGCCTTACGAATGTGGTATCCCTACCCGCGGCGAATCAATGCTGCAATTTAAGGTGGGCTATTATCTCTTCGCCATTCTCTTCCTTATCTTCGATGTGGAGACTGTATTCCTCTACCCCTGGGCGGTAATCTGTCGTTCACTCGGTCCCAATGGTCTTATAGCCATTGCGGTATTCATGTTTATATTAATCTTGGGCCTTGCTTACGCTTGGCGGAAAGGAGCTCTTAAATGGCAGTAAAATCACCCGCAATTCGCTCCATGAAGCATGAAGACTTCAAGGACAACGAATATATTGACAAACTCGTAGAGGAGCTGAACGCCACCGGTGCTAACGTGATGGTAGGCAAGCTTGACCAGCTTATAAACTGGGGACGTGCCAACTCTCTGTGGCCCCTTTGCTTCGGTACTTCTTGCTGTGCGATTGAGTTTATGTGTCTCGGCGCAGCTCGTTATGATATGGCTCGTTACGGTGCTGAGGTAGCACGTAATTCACCCCGCCAGGCCGACTATATAATGGTGCAAGGTACCATTGTTCATCGCATGGCTCCCGTGCTTCGCCGTCTTTACGAACAGCTCGCTGAACCCCGCTACGTGATAGCATGCGGCGGTTGCGCAGTTTCCGGCGGCCCCTTCAAGAATTCTTACTGCGTGCTTCCCGGTGTTGACAAGATTCTTCCTGTCGACGTTTACATCCCCGGATGCCCCCCGCGCCCCGAGGCTATGTTCTACGGACTCATGCAGCTCCAGCGTAAGATCAAAGTTCAGAAATTCTTCGGCGGCGCTAACCGCAAAGAGAAGATTGATGAATTCTTCGCTAAAAACTCTCGCGAGGTAGGCAAATATTAAGAAGTCGTCAGACTATTTTATCTCTCTCTAACTAACATCCATTACTCAGCATTACACCAAAATATAATGGCTAATTTACAAGATAAAATCAGCAAAATCTGCCCCTCTGCCACATTCGCAGAAGGTCAGGATCTGCTCGTTTCTGTGCCCGAAAAGGACTGGCGCAAGCTGGCTGTGGCATTGAAAGAGGATGCTGATCTTGATTTTGATGTTCTCACCGCTCTTATCGGCATGGACTGGAAGGAGTCTCTCGGTGTGATTTATTACTTCACTTCTACCTCTCACAACTGGGAAATGCTCTCAGTGAAAGTTGAGGTGACCGACCGTGAGAAACCCATGATTCACTCCGTGAGTGACCTGTGGAAAGTAGCAAACTTCCAGGAGCGCGAAGTCTATGACTTCTATGGTATTGAATTTATCGGTCATCCTGACATGCGCCGTTTCTTCCTTCGCAACGACTGGGTAGGCTACCCTCTGCGTAAGGACTACGATGCTAATCCCGATATCAATCCCATCCGTATGGAGGATGAGGAGAATGAAGATGATTCTCACACTCTTGTAGAGATGCCCGACGGCTCTGTGAAGCGCGTTGAGACTAAGGTATTTGCTCCCGAGGATTATGTAGTTAACATCGGTCCTCAGCACCCCTCTACTCACGGTGTAATGCGTTTCCGCGCAGCTATTGATGGCGAAACCGTGACAAAAGTAGATGTTGTTTCCGGTTACATCCATCGCGGTATCGAGAAACTCTCTGAAGGTCTCACTTATCCTCAGACTCTGCATTTCACAGATCGTATGGACTACATGTCCGCTCACATGAATCGTCACTGTCTGTGCATGTGTATAGAAAAGGCCCTCGGTCTTGAGGTACCCCGCCGTGCTCAGGTTATCCGCACGATGATGGATGAGCTGATGCGTATCTCTTCCCACCTGCTTGCTTTCGGTTGTACCTCAATGGATATGGGTGCCACCACTTGCTTCTTCTACGGTTTCCGCGAGCGCGAAATGGTGCTTGACATCTTCGAGAAGACTTGCGGTGCCCGCATGAGCATGAACTACAATGTAATAGGTGGTGTGATTGCTGACCTTCACCCCGATTTCGTAAAGGATGTGAAAGCACTTTGCGCAGCAATGCCTAAGGCCCTCAAGGAATACCATAAGGTGTTTAGCGGCAATGTGATTGCCAAGAACCGTATGGTTGGCGTAGGTATGCTCTCTAAAGAAGACGCAATCAACTACGATATTACCGGTCCTTCCGGTCGTGGTTCTAACTGGAGCTGCGACACCCGTAAGAAGCACCCCTACAGCGTTTATCCCGAGCTTCAGTTTGAAGAGGTGCTTGAGGATGGCTGCGATTCTTATGCTCGCTACATGGTGCGCATGCGTGAGATGGAGGAGAGTGTTAAAATCCTTGAGCAGTTGGTAGACAACATTCCTGAGGGCGAAATCCGTTGTCAGGTGCCAAAGATTGTAAAGCTCCCAGAGGGCCGCTGGTATCAGCAGGTAGAGGCAAGCCGCGGTGCTTTTGGTGTTTACATTGAAAGTAAGGGTGAAAAGACACCTTACCGTCTGCACTTCCAGAGCCCCTGCTTCAATCTCGTAGGTGTTATGGACCTCACCTGTAAGGGTAATATGATTGCTGACCTTATTGTGATTGGTGCGGCTCTTGACTTCGTAATCCCCGATATTGACCGATAAAAGGCCGTCTCTACTTTAGAATATATTTAGCCACTTAATAGAATCCTGATAATAGTTATGTTTGACTTTAGTGTAGTCACCACTTGGATTAATAACCTGCTCACGAGCTGCATGCCCGGTTGGGCAGCCGTGCTCATAGAGTGCGTGATTATTGCACTTTGTGTTTTGGGCGCTTACACAGTATTGGCACTGTTCTATATACTCTACGAGCGTAAACTTTGCGCATGGTTCCAATGTCGCCTCGGCCCTATGCGTGTGGGCTACTGGGGTCTCCTTCAGGTCTTTGCAGATATGTTTAAGATTCTGATCAAAGAGCTTATCCCCCTGAAAGGCACAGATAAATTCCTGTTTAAGCTTGCTCCTTACATAATTATTACTGCTTCCGTAACAATGCTCGCCTGTCTTCCCTGGGGGCGCGGTATGCAGATAATTAATTATAACATAGGTATTTTCTTCATACTTGCCGTAAGCTCCGTAGGCATACTCGGCATCCTGCTCGCAGGCTGGGCATCAAACAATAAGTACACTCTTATCGGTGCCATGCGTTCCGGTGCTCAGATGGTCAGCTACGAACTCTCTCTCGGCCTCGCCATCATAACAATGGTAGTGTTTGCCGGCACCATGAATATTGAAGAAATCGTGTGGGCTCAGAATCGCGGCTGGTTCATATTCACCGGTCACATTCCGGCAATCATTGCTTGCTTGATTTATATTATAGCTGCTACTGCCGAAACTAACCGTGGTCCCTTTGACCTTCCCGAGGCTGAGCACGAACTTACCGCCGGTTATCACACCGAGTATTCAGGTATCCACTTCGGCTTCTTCTATCTTGCAGAATATCTTAACCTGTTCATAGTTTCAGGCATAGCTTCTCTCATGTTCCTCGGTGGTTGGATGCCCTTCCATGTTAACGGCTGGGATGGCTTCAATGAAGTAATGAACTATCTCCCCGGTATTGTCTGGTTCATAGGTAAAGCATTCTTCATTTCCTTTGTAATCATTTGGTTCAAATGGACCTTCCCCCGCGTGCGTATTGACCAGATGCTTGCTCTCGAGTGGAAGTACTTGATGCCTCTGGCACTTGCCAACCTCGTGCTGATGGCTCTTTGCACCACACTCGGCTGGCACTTCTAAGCCGATAAAGCTCTTAAATCTAAACCTAAAGAGTGATAATCACTAACTAAACCGAATATTAACACAAGCAATATATACCAATACAGTTATGAGCGCTAATTTTGGCACAGTGACTCAGGTAATAGGCCCTGTAATCGACGTTTCTTTCGAAGGAGGCAAAGAGTCTATTCCCCCTATTTATTCTGCTCTCAAAGTAGAGCGTGACAACGGCGAAACTCTTATTCTCGAGGTTGAGCAGCACATAGGTGAAGACACTGTGCGTTGCGTTGCCATGGAGAGCACCGACGGTCTGCGCCGTGGTGTGAAAGTAGAGAATCTGTGTCACCCTATTTCTGTACCTACCGGCTCACAGGTTAAGGGTCGACTGCTCAATGTTATCGGCGATGCCATTGACCACCTTCCCGAGTTGGACCGCAATAATCTGCGTGCAATCCATCAGCCTGCTCCGGCTTTCGAGGATCTGGCTATTTCAACCGAGATTCTCTTTACCGGTATTAAGGTAATCGACCTTCTCGAGCCTTACAGCAAGGGTGGTAAGATCGGTCTTTTCGGTGGTGCCGGTGTAGGCAAGACTGTATTGATCATGGAGCTTATCAATAACATCGCAAAAGGTCACAACGGTTTCTCCGTATTCACCGGCGTAGGTGAACGTACTCGTGAGGGTAACGACCTTCTTCGTGAGATGATCGAAAGCGGTGTAATTAAATACGGCGACAAGTTTAAAGAGGGTATGGAGAAAGGTGAGTGGAATCTCGCCGATGTTGACATGAAAGAGGTTAACAATTCTCAGAGCACCCTCGTGTTCGGCCAGATGAACGAACCTCCTGGTGCACGTCTTCGTGTAGCGCTTTCCGGTCTTACTGTTGCAGAGCAGTTCCGTGATCAGGATGGTGGTGGTAAGGACGTACTCCTGTTCATCGACAACATCTTCCGTTTCACCCAGGCAGGTTCTGAGGTGTCAGCGCTTCTCGGCCGTATGCCTTCTGCAGTAGGTTATCAGCCTACACTTGCATCAGAAATGGGTATGCTTCAGGAACGTATTACCTCTACTAAGCAGGGTTCAATCACCTCAGTACAGGCTATCTACGTGCCTGCTGATGACTTGACCGACCCGGCTCCTGCTACTACCTTCAGCTTCCTTGATGCAACTACAGTATTGAGCCGTAAGATTTCCGAGCTCGGTATTTATCCTGCAGTTGATCCCCTGGAGTCTACATCTCGTATTCTCGACCCGCATATCATCGGCGAGGAACACTACAATGTAGCACAGGAAGTTAAGCAGCTCCTGCAGAAGTACAACGACCTTCAGGATATCATTGCTATCCTTGGTGTTGATGAGCTTGGTGATGATGATAAGCTTGTAGTGGCTCGCGCACGTCGTGCACAGCGCTTCCTTTCACAGCCATTCCACGTAGCAGAACAGTTCACTGGCCTTCCCGGTGTAATGGTTCCCCTGTCAGAAACCATCCGAGGCTTTAAGATGATTCTTAGCGGCGAGATGGATGAATATCCCGAGCAGGCGTTCCTCAACGTTGGTACGATTGACGAGGCTATCGAAAAGGGTAAAAAGATGCTCGCTGAGGTTTAATATCTACACTGCTGACTGATTAATAACACTGTTTTCCTGAAAACACTATGACACTTAAAGTTATATCCGCTGAAAAAATTCTCTTTGAAGGTGAAGTAAATTCAGTTACTCTGCCTGGCGAACTGGGTAGTTTCACTGTCTTGAAAAACCACGCTTCACTTATCTCAGTTTTAGTAAGCGGTAAATTGGCTTTTACCACTATGGACGGTAAACCGGAAATGATGTCTATTAGCAGTGGTATCGCTGACATTGACAATAATGTTATTTCAGTCTGTGTTTATTAAATTAGCTATTAACCAACAGCTTTAGCTTGTAACTTCTGGTTTTGCAATGACCAACAAAAGTTTAAGATCACGTTTATTACTTCTCATGGCGTTCATCTTTGGTGGACTCGCTACTCCGTGTGCTTTTGCCGAAGAACATAATGAGGAGGATAAGCTTGATGTAAAAGAGATAATATTCGAACATCTGGGCGACGGTTACGGCTGGGAGGTGCCTTTTGTGCATCAATATCGTATTCCCCTGCCTGTCATTGTCAAAGCCAATGACGGTTCGTGGCACTGTTTTTCATCTTCAAGACTGACAGAGCTCATTGAAACTGAAGACATGAATACCGGCAAGAAGCAGCATCACCTCGTGTCTGTTCCGGTATATGTCAAGAAGGGAGATAAGGATTATACTTTCTATTTGTCAAAATCCGAAAAGAATAAGAATAAGGTCGTGCAGCTACTGCCTGCAGCTGATGCGGATGCGGCGATTGACAAGATTGATGAAAAGAATAATCTTCCCGAATTTGTAGACGTAGAAGGTGTTAAATACACTGAGTATAAGCCTTTTGATATCTCTATAACAAAAAATGTACTTGCTCTCATTATTGCTGCCATAGTTGTGACATTGATGATGATGAGTGTAGTAAGATGGTATCGTCGTAACGGAATGAAAGCTCCACGAAAAGGAACAGCCTTTCTTGAGATGCTTGTAGAATTCATTTATGATGGCGTAATCAAGAATACGTTGGGTAAGCGTGCGCCTAAGTATGCTCCGTACCTGCTCACGGCATTTTTCTTCATTCTCGTTATGAACCTGCTCGGGTTGATAGTGATTTTCCCGGGCGGTGCGAACCTTACCGGCAATATAGCAATCACAATCGTACTTGCCGTTCTCACATTTATTGTAACCAATATCAACGGTAACAAGCATTACTGGAAGGAAATCTTTTGGCCTGATGTGCCACTCTTCTTGAAGTTCCCTCTCCCGATAATGCAGTTTATTGAGATCTTCGGTATTTTCACTAAGCCGGCAGCACTTTGCGTTCGTCTGTTTGCTAACATGATGGGCGGCCACATGATTGTGATCACTCTCATTCTTCTGATATTCATATTCGCAGCCTTTGGTGCAGCTGTAGCAAGTGGCGTAACAGTAGTTTCTTTGCTGTTCAGCATATTTATGCTGCTGCTTGATGTGCTTGTCAGCTTCATCCAGGCATACGTATTCACAATGCTTTCTACAATCTTTATCTCTCTCTCAACTGAGGAGCATGAAGAGCATGCCGCTCACAAGGAAGAGATAAGGACTCCCGAAATTTCTGTTTCTTCGGAAACTAAAACAGCTTAAATAAAAACTAATTAACTCATAATACTCTAAAAGTTATGTTCTCAATGATTTTAGCAGATGCATTTGCAAACTTCGGTGGCGCAATAGGCGCAGGTATCGCAGCAATCGGTGCTGGTATCGGTATCGGTAAAATTGGCTCTAACGCCATGGAAGCAATCGCTCGTCAGCCCGAGGCTGCAGGTGATATCCGTAGCAGCATGATCGTGATTGCAGCTCTCGTAGAGGGTGTTGCTCTGTTCGCAGTAATTGTATCAGCACTCGCAATCTTCATTCAGTAATAGGGAGATATCCGCCACCGATTTGAAAGGTGGCGGATACCCTAAAGCAACTTACTTCCCACTTCTAAGATATTTAACATGGAATTATTCACGCCGGATTTTGGCTTGATTTTTTGGATGTTCATTGCCTTCCTGTTGCTTTTTCTGGCTCTCAGGAAATGGGCTTGGCCTGTCATTATCAAAAGCATGGAGGACCGTGCAGATCTCATTGATAAGGGTGTTGAATATGCTCAAAATGCCAAAGAACAGCTTGATGGTGCTCGTAAAGAGGCAGCCAAGTATATAGCTGAGGCACAAAAACAGCAGGCAGATATTCTTCGCGATGCTGCAAAAATCAAGACTCAGATTATCGATGAGGCTCGTAGCCAGGCTGCTCTTGAGGCTCAGAAGGTGATGGATGCTGCCAAGCTCTCGATTGAGCAGTCACGCAAGGAGGCTGAGTTGCAGTTTAAGAATGAAGTAGGCAAATTCTCAATTGAAATTGCTGAAAAGATGATGCGTCAGCAGATGTCATCAGATAATGCGCAGGTTCAGCTTGTAAATAAATTGTTAGACGAAATCGAGAAGAACTAAAAAGAAATGAATGCCGGTCTGATACCTCATCGTTACGCCAAGGCGCTTTATAAACTCGCTATTGAGCAGAACACCACTCAGAAGGTGTATGATGAAATGCTTAATGTAGTAAGGGCTTTTGAAGAGAATCCCTCACTCCAGAAAGTTCTTCTGAATCCTTCAGTGAGCAATGCTGATAAAAGCAAGCTGCTCATAACAGCTGCCGGTCCTGATGCCGGTAATGATTATAAAGGCTTTGTCAGACTTATTATTGACAATAAGCGTGAGGAGTTTGCCTATGAAATGGCTTTGGCCTATCGCGACATCTATCGCAACGCCAACAACATTTCTAAGGTGACAATTACCACAGCTATGGAATTGCCTGACGATGAAATGACAAAATTGAAGGCATTGATTCTTAAATCTTTTCCTGACAGAAAGCTTGAATTTGCAACCAAAATTGACAAGGACATTATCGGTGGATTCATCATCGATGTGGATCAAGTCAGAATGGATGCATCAATCAGCAACGAGATAGAAACTTTACGACAAAAACTCTTAAGCACGAAATAAGATGCTCAACCCAAGCGAGATATCAGATATTTTAAAACAGCAGTTGGCAGATGTCAACTCTAAGGCCCATTTTGAAGAGGTAGGCACAGTATTGTCAGTTGGCGACGGTGTTGCCCACGTCTACGGACTTGAGAATGTGCGCTCAAACGAATTGGTTGAATTTGAGAACGGCGTGAAAGGTATCGCGCTCAACCTCGAAGAAAGCAATGTGGGCGTTGTGCTGCTTAATAATGTAAACAAGGTGACCGAAAACATGTCGGTACGTCGTACGGGTGACATCGCATCTATTCCTGTAGGTGAGGGTCTGTTCGGTCGCGTAATCAACATTCTCGGTGAACCCATTGATGGCAAAGGACCTATAAGCGGCGAGCGCATACTGCTTCCTCTGGAACGCAAAGCTCCCGGTGTTATCTTCCGTCAGCCTGTGAATCAGCCCCTTCAGACCGGTCTTAAGGCTGTTGACGCCATGATTCCTATCGGACGTGGCCAGCGTGAGCTCATCATCGGTGACCGTCAGATCGGTAAGACTGCTATCGCAATCGACACCATCATTAATCAGCGTAAGAACTTTGAAGCCGGCAAGCCCGTGTTCTGTATATACGTAGCTATCGGTCAGAAGGCCTCTACTATAGCCTCTATTGTTCACACCTTAGAGGAACATGGAGCTATGGATTATACAGTCGTTGTAGGTGCTTCTGCTTCTGACTCCGCCTCAATGCGCTATTACGCACCCTTTGCCGGTGTAGCAATTGGTGAGTATATCCGTGACACTGGTCGCGATGCCCTCATCGTTTATGATGACCTTTCAAAGCAGGCAGTAGCTTACCGTGAGATTTCACTCATTCTTAAGCGCCCCTCAGGTCGTGAAGCTTATCCTGGCGATATTTTCTACCTCCATTCTCGTCTGCTCGAGCGTGCTGCTAAGATTATCGATAATCAGGAAATCGCAGCTTCTATGAATGACCTCCCCGAGGCTCTTAAGCCTATCGTAAAAGGTGGTGGTTCTCTCACAGCTCTGCCTATTATTGAGACTCAGGCCGGCGACGTTTCCGCTTACATCCCCACCAACGTTATCTCAATTACCGACGGTCAGATTTATCTTGAGTCCTCACTTTTCAATCAGGGTATCCGTCCAGCTGTGAACGTGGGTATCTCTGTAAGCCGTGTAGGTGGTAACGCTCAGATTAAGTGTATGAAGAAGGTGGCCGGTACGCTTAAGATTGCTCAGGCACAGTTCCGCGAATTGGAATCATTTACCAAATTCGGTGGTGACATTGACCCTGTAACCGCTAAGGTAATCGACCGCGGACGTAAGAACCAGATGCTTCTTACACAACCTCAGTATCAGCCGTGGGCAGTAGAAGACGAAGTTGCAGTTATCTACTGCGGTGTTAACGGTCTTCTCGAGGATGTGCCTTTGGAGAAAGTGCATGAATTTGAGCAGTTATTCTTTCAGTTGCTTAAGGCAAAATATCAGAAGGAAGTGCTCGATGTGCTTCGCGAAGGTAAGCTCACCCCCGAAGTTGAGGATCTGCTTAAGAAAGCAGCTGCCGAAATTTCAAGCAAATATAAGACTGAGGCATAATTAAACCAACCGGAATAAACTACGAATAAGCCCAACTACCAGGTTATATGGCAACATTACGCGAACTGAAGACCCGCATTGGCTCCGTCTCATCCAGTGAGAAGATCACGGGTGCCATGAAGATGATTTCTTCAGCTAAAGTCCATAAGTTTGAACAAGCGCTTAAGCGTCTGCTCCCTTATCGTGACCAAATAAAATCAATAATGGGGCATCTGCTTGATGCTGAAGGTGACTATACCTCACCGCTGATTGAGGCGCGAAATGAGGTAAAGCGTGTGGGCGTGGCTGTGTTTGGAAGTGATGACGGCTTATGTGGTGCTTACAATATCAATATCTTCAAGCAGGTAATTATATTGCTTAATCAGCTGCGTGCCAAATATGGTAAGGATATTGAGATTGAGTTGTATCCGGTAGGCAAAAAGATAGTACGCCCCTGTGAGAAGATAAAAGGCAATGGAGTAACTGTTACCGTGCCTGATTATGTAAATTCAAAAATGGGGGCTGACTCCGTTTCGAAATTTACTTACTCCTTACAGGACAAATTTATAAACGGAGAGCTCGATGAGGTTCATGTCGTGTATGTGAACTTCATCTCGCTCAGCCGTCAGCGTGTGAAAGATGAGATGCTGTTCCCGATTTCAGCTACTGAATTAACAGAGGGGGCTGACCATCAGGAGCAGAACAAACCTTATCTTTTCGAGCCGGACGCTAACACTATTTTCAATAAGGTGCTCCCCATGTTTGTGCTTTCAACCATGCAGGAAATCGCTATTGAAAATCAGGCGTCTGAACAGGCAGCTCGCATCATGGCAATGCAAAGCGCTAATGACAATGCAAAGAAGCTGCTTGAAAGTCTGCGCTTAGAGTTCAACAAGTTAAGACAACAAGGAATCACCACTGAGCTTCTTGATATTCTCGGTGGTCAAGTAGAACAATAATCCCTTATCAAAGGAAGAGTTATAGAATGAGTAGCATTAAGGAATATTTTGCTTCAGTAGGCAAGGGTGTTTCAAGCCTTGTCAAGGGCATGCAGGTTACCGGTAAGGAGCTTGTGACCCCGAAGATTACTGAGTGTTATCCTGAGAATCGCGACACTCTGCAGATTGCAGATCGTTTCCGCGCTGAGCTTACGCTTAAGTATGATGCCGAAGGCCGACACAAATGTATCGCCTGCGGTATCTGTCAGATGAATTGTCCTAACGGCACAATTAAGCTGACCACCAAGATGGTGGAATTGCCTGACGGAAAGAAGAAGCGTAAACTTGACAAGTACATGTATGACCTCGGTTCATGCACTTTCTGCATGCTTTGCGTGACTACATGTCCCCAGGATGCTCTTGAGTTCAGCAATGATTTTGAGCAGGCTGTATTCTCTCGTGACAGTCTGGTTAAGCAGCTTAATTATAAGCCTGAAGTGGAAGATGCACCCAAGCCGGCTGCCGCTCCTGCCAAGCAGCCCGCTGCTAATGCTTCTCAAAATAACGAGGCTTCTAAAACCGAAACTAATTAATCCGGTCAAATGGAATCTATAGGAAATATCATTTTGTATTTCGTAGTGGCTCTGATCATTGCTGTGTTTTCAGTGATGACAGTCACCACCCGAAAGATATTGCGCGCCGCTACCTATCTGCTTTTCGTGCTATTGGGTACCGCCGTATTCTACTTCCAGCTTGGGTATGAATTCCTGGGAGCCGTTCAGATAGCAGTTTATGCCGGTGGCATACTGGTACTCTTTGTGTTCTCAATACTTCTTACTCAGCATCCTGCCGATCCCGCAGCTTACCTGCAGGCTCATCGCAAATTCATAGGCGGAATTGCAGCTGTAAGTGCTGCTGCCCTCATGGCAGTTGCCCTCTTCACTTTCCCCCTGTGTGATGGCGTGACGCTCACAGAAGCTATCGGCGGTGATATCGATATGAAGGAAATCGGTCACTATCTTCTCAGCTCAGAGAAGTTTGGCTATCTGCTTCCTTTTGAGGCAATCAGTGTTCTGCTTCTCGCATGTATAATCGGTGGTATCACTATCGCCCGCAAAAAATAACAGGCCGTTATGAAATTAGAAATCTTCATGTACTTGATACCGAGCCTCATCATGTTTGCGTGCGGTGTCTACGGTTTTATCACTCGTAAAAATCTCATAGCGATTCTCATTTCACTCGAATTGATGCTTAATTCAGTGGATCTGAATTTCGTAATCTTCAACCGCTTCCTTTTCCCCGGACAGCTTGAAGGTATGTTCTTCACTCTCTTTGCAATCGGTATCGCAGCAGCTGAAACTGCTCTCGCCATTGCAATCGTTATCAACATCTACCGTTCGCTCAAGAACATTGATGTGCGTCAAATTACCAAAATGAAATTCTAAGATATGGATCTCACATTACCAATTTTAATCCTGGCGATTCCGATTACGATGTTCCTTATCTTGGGACTTCTCGGAATGAAGATGAGCCACAAACTTGCCGGTATCCTCGGCATACTTGGTATGGGTACAACCATGGTGCTGGCCTATACTGTGGCTTTCCAATATTTCTTCAGTGGAGATGCCGCCTTTATCAACGCAGCCGGCGATAGACTTCAGTTCACAGTATTTGATGTGACTTGGCTTGATTGGCTCGTAGGTGGCGGTAAGCATCTCGTGGCAAAATTCGGCTTCCTGCTCGATCCTATTTGTGCCATGATGCTTGTGGTTATTACTACAATCTCATTCTTTGTACACCTCTATTCATGGGGATATATGGAAGGGGAGAAGGGCTTCCAGCGTTTCTATGCTTTCCTTTCACTCTTCTCATTCTCTATGCTCGGTCTGGTAGTAGCCACCAACATTTTCCAGATGTATATCTTCTGGGAGCTCGTAGGTGTTTCATCTTACCTGCTCATCGGTTTCTATTACAAGACGCCTTCAGCAGTATCAGCATCAAAGAAAGCGTTTATCGTAACCCGCTTCGCCGACCTCGGCATGCTTATCGGTATTCTCGTGCTTTCTTACTACACTCCGACATTTAATTTCATAGAGCTCACATCGGCTCCTCAGGCAGTACTCGCCAGCACAGGCGGTGCCACCTTCCTTGGTGGTTCAGTTCTGACTTGGGCGCTCATCCTGATCTTCACCGGCGGTATGGGTAAGTCTGCTATGCTTCCCTTGCATATCTGGCTCCCCGACGCAATGGAGGGCCCGACTCCAGTATCTGCACTTATCCACGCAGCTACAATGGTTGTGGCCGGTGTATATCTGGTTGCCCGTATGTTCCCTCTCTACCTGATGGAGACTCAAGCGCTCGATTTCATTACCTTTATCGGTGCTATCACAGCTCTCTACGCTGCAGTTGTGGCTTGTACTCAGGTTGATATCAAACGTGTGTTGGCATTCTCAACAATCTCGCAGATTGCATTTATGATGGTGTCACTCGGTGTAGCTCGTCCGGAGATTCACGAAGGTCTCGGTTACATGGCTTCCATGTTCCACCTCTTCACTCACGCAATGTTTAAGGCTCTTTTGTTCCTCGGTGCAGGTGCTCTTATCCATGCTGTTCACTCCAATGACTACACAGCCATGGGCGGTCTTCGCAAGTACATGCCCATCACTCACTGGACATTCCTCATCGGCTGTCTTGCCATTGCCGGTATCTATCCTTTCTCTGGCTTCTTCTCTAAAGATGAAATGCTTTCAGCCATGTATGGTTACAGCACCTTTTGGGGTGTATGGATGACCTTCGTAGCCGGCCTGACAGCTTTCTATATGTTCCGTCTTTATTACCTCATTTTCTGGTGGGAGGATAATCCTCACTACAAGCATCACACTCCCCATGATGCGCCCTGGCAGATGTCACTTCCGCTGATTATTCTTGCTATAGTGAGCTGTGTTGCCGGCTTTATTCCTTTCGGCAAGCTCGTGACATGGAACGGTGAACCTTATGAGATACACATCGAGTGGGTTAAGGTAGCAATTCCCTCACTTTGCACTGCTGTAGTAGCAATTGCTCTTGCCACTAAGATGTACATTAAGAAAAATAGTCTTCCTGATAAAGTGGCTGCTATCTGGCCCGGTCTCTGGACTGCCGCGCATCACCGCTTCTACTGGGATGAGATTTATATGTTCATCACTCATAAGATTATTTTCAACGGTATCTGTGCTTCAATTGCTTGGTTTGACCGCCATATCATCGACGGAACCATGGATGCGTTTGCCAAGGTTACCCAAAAATCATCTTATGCAATCCGCGGCATGCAGAGCGGTAGTATTCAGACCTACGTATGGTGGTATCTTATGGGAGCCGTTGCTCTTGCAGCCATCACTTGCTGGGCTATCCTCTAAAAGATAACTGACACAACCAATATATCGACATTTCACATTATGATACTTCAGAATATACTAATTTGGTTCGTGATTATCCCGATCATCATGCTTGCCGGCTTGGCTCTGAGCAAGAAGATGTCGCAGATACGCACAGTGATGGTAGTGTGCTCACTCGCTCTTTGCGGTCTGGCAACTTGGCTTTGCATAGACTTCCTTGACCAGAGAGCAGCCGGTAACACCGCAGAGATGCTCTACTGCGGCGACTGGATGTGGTATGCTCCCCTTAATATAAAGCTCAGTGTGGGCGTTGACGGTATCTCAGTACTGATGCTCATGCTTAGTGCCGTGATCGTATTCGCAGGCACAATAGCTTCTTGGAAAATTTCTCCGCTGCCTCGCAACTTCTTCCTCTGGTTCGCACTTCTGTCAATGGGTGTGTTCGGCTTCTTCATCACCATAGACATCTTCACAATGTTCATGTTCTATGAGGTTGCGCTGATTCCGATGTACCTGCTGATTGGTGTGTGGGGCACAGGCCGCAAAGAGTATTCAGCTATGAAGCTCACCCTGATGCTTATGGGTGGCTCCGCATTCCTCATGCTCGGTCTGCTTGGCATCTACTGGCACTCAGGTCCCGGCGCTGACGGTGCAGCTCACACTTGGAACATTCTTGAGATTGCCCACAACGGCAATATTGAAAAAGGCTGGCAGTACTTCCTGTTCCCCATGACATTCGTAGGCTTTGGTGTGCTGGGCGCTATGTTCCCCTTCCACACTTGGAGTCCCGACGGTCACGCTTGTGCACCGACCGCTGTGTCAATGCTTCACGCAGGCGTACTGATGAAGCTCGGTGGCTACGGTTGCTTCCGAATAGCTATTTACCTGCTTCCGCAGGCTGCCAATGATCTGGCCTGGATATTCATCATCCTCACTGGTATAAGCATCGTTTACGGTGCATTCTCAGCATGCGTGCAGACAGACCTTAAATACATCAACGCATACTCCTCCGTGTCTCACTGCGGCATGGTGCTCTTCGCAATTCTGATGCTTAACACCACAGCAATGACCGGTGCTATTATGCAGATGCTTTCTCACGGTCTGATGACAGCCCTCTTCTTCGCATTGATAGGTATGATTTACGGTCGTACTCACACACGCGACATCCGCAAGATGGGCGGCCTTATGCAGATCATGCCTTATCTGGGTGTTTGCTACATGATTGCCGGTTTCGCCTCACTGGGTCTTCCCGGTCTCTCAGGTTTCGTAGCAGAAATGACCATCTTCTTCGGTTCATTCCAGGATGCTGACCTCTTCCACCGTATCTTTGTGATAGCAGCTACTTGCTCAATCGTTATCACTGCAGTCTACATTCTGCGTGTTGTGGGCAAGCTTCTCCTTGGCCCTGTGCACGACGAACACCACCGTCAGCTCACAGACGCTTCCTGGTATGAGCGCCTCTCAACAGTAACTCTGATTGTCTGCATCGCAGCTATCGGCTGTTTCCCCAATTGGATTAACGAAACTATTCAGCATAGCTTCTTCCCTATAATCGAGAACCTTAAAGCGGCAATTTAAAAGCCGAATGTATTGAAACAATAGTAACCTACTATCAAATGAACTACGCACAATTTTTAACGATGCAACAGGAGCTTGGCGTGCTGGCCGTGTTCTTGATTGTGTTCCTGTTCGATACGTTCTGCGGCAAAAATTACCGTAGCGCAGTAACACCGCTTGCCATAGTGTGCTTTGCAGCAGTTACCGTCTACGGCTTCTTCTGCTGCGGCACAGGCGAGGCATTCGGCGGCATGTATGTGACCTCACCCGTAATCTGCGCAATCAAATCGATTCTTAACCTTGGCGCACTCATAGTGCTGATTCAGGCAATTCCCTGGATTAATTCTGAAGAGGGCGCAGTAAGAAGAGGTGAATTCTTCGAATTGATTTTCGTAACACTCTTCGGCATGTACCTTATGATCTCTGCCCGCCACTTCTTGCTGTTCATCATAGGTCTGGAAAGCGCATCGCTTCCCCTGGCTGCCATGGTGGCATTCAACAAGAATAAGTATGAGAGCCACGAGGCCGCAGTGAAATATATGTTTACTGCAATCTTCTCATCGGCAATTCTCATGATGGGCCTTTCATTTGTGTATGCACTCTCCAACGGATCGCTTTACTTCGCAGACCTCGCGGAAACAGTAGCTCTTGGCGGCAACTCAGTACTGCTGATCACAGCCATCGCCTTTGTAATTGCCGGCTTCGGCTTCAAGCTCTCACTTGTACCCTTCCACCTTTGGACAGCAGATACCTATCAGGGTGCTCCCACAACAGTAACCTCTTATCTCTCAGTAATCTCCAAGGGTTCAGCAGCATTTGCTTTCCTTGTAGTGCTGGTGCAGGTATTCGGAACCGTTTACTCAGACATCTGGGAGTGGATGATGTATGCCCTGATTATTGCTACAATTACTGTCGGTAACTTGTTTGCAATGCGTCAGCGCGAGATGAAGCGCTTCATGGCTTTCTCATCAGTATCTCAGGCTGGTTACATCATGCTTGGCATCATCGCAGCAAACGTGCTCGGTATGGCTTCAATGCTTTTCTACATTCTGGTTTACGTATTCAGCAATCTCGGTGTATTTGGCGTAATTCAAGCCATTGAGAACAAGACCGGCTACACCAATATGAATGACTACAAGGGACTTCATAAGACTAACCCCTGGTTGTCATTTGCTATGACCCTTGCAGTCTTCTCACTCGCCGGTATACCTCCCTTTGCAGGCTTCTTCTCAAAGATACTCATCTTTACAGCAGCTACTGAGAGCGGAAGCGTAGCACTCTATGTACTTGTGCTGATCGCGCTGATCAACACTATCATCTCGCTCTACTACTATCTGTTGGTAGTAAAAGCAATGTGGATTAGTGGTGACGAGCCTGTAATTCCCACATTCAAGAGCGCAGGTAGCGAACGGTTTGGTCTTTGGATATGCTGCGCTGGCATCATCTTCCTCGGTCTGATCAGCTGCATCTACGGTTGGCTCTACTGCGTGAGCAACACAGCAGCAGTAGAAGGCTTCTTCAAGATGCTCAGCTAATAAATGGCAATTCAGATAATTTAATATGGCAGCACTGCATGTTTCGTAGTGCTGTCTTAATTTTTACTATTATGAACAAATTGTTTTCGGTATTAGTGTGTTTAACGTTCGGGGCTCTAATGTTTAAGGCTCAAGGATATATAAATGAAGACTTTAATAGTTTTGCATTAGGAGAGCCTTTCTCAACTAACGAGACTGTATCGGAAGACGTGAAGATTTATCATTTAACTATTAATGACAAGCTTGCGAATATAGAGTTGAGAGGAGCAAATGACAATTGCTTAAGTATTTTGAAGAAAAATACGTACATAATTGTTGAACTTTCAGAAGGCCTTTTTGAATTCGATGTCTGTTTAGGCGTAAAGGCTACTTTTAGTGTGTATAGGATGCCTGATGGAATTGATAATCTACAATTATTAGAGAAAATAGAGAGGTCCTATCCTGCGGTTGTCTCTAATGATTGGAATACAGTCGGATATACAATTACTACAAAAGGAACATACGCCATTAAATACGAAGGTGATTCTGGTATAAAATTTTGCTTAGATAATTTAAGAAATATAGTATCTGAATCCGAGACGAATAAAACTGTCTTGGTATATGTAAACTCTGAGATAAATGTTCCGATTAGCGGATTAAATATTAGTGTAGGTAATGAAGTACTTACTGAAGTTGCTAACGGAAAATACTTCTTAAATATTTCTACGGAAAATTTCAACGATGAATTATATTCTGCGCTTAGGATAGAGGCTGATGGATATAAGATTTTTGGTGATACTAATGTTGCTTTAGGTGATGATGAGACCGTGGTTAGCTTGCTGGCCGTAAAAGAGAAGTCTTATACTGTTAGTGGCACAGTTATTAACGAATGGCAATCAATGGTTGAGGGTCTTACAGTAGAATTGTTATACGAAGGAACGCTTGTTGACGACGCTGTTTTGACTGATGAAAATGGCGAATTTGAGCTCCATTACACACCGGTTCATTTTACCCCTAAATATGTCAGCGAATTTTCTGATGCAGAAGAAGAGCCGGAAGCCGGCACGGTTAAAATGTATGCCTATGCTGAAGCTGACGACGATAAGCACGAAGGCTATCAGCTAAGACTTACACACGGCGATATTTACCGGCCCCAACTGATTGATATAGCCGCTCCGGTAGCGGGAGAAACAGAGTCAAAATTAGACGATGCAATTAAAATGGAAAGTTGGACCATAACCACAGTTAAGTCCACCGACGTTATAAATGTGACTATTAATGGCCGACCCTATCACGTCCCCGAAGCCGTTTTCATCGTAAACGCCCAAGGAATAATAGTTGCAAAGATAGTCCCCAACGCCGAAATAACTTTAAGCCCCGGCCTCTATTTAGCCGCTGGTAAAAAGCTAATAGTCCGTTAATCCCCGGCAAAGAAAGAGCACCCCGAGGTATCCCTTTCTTTGTCAAATATCGTTGGAAGATAGAAACTTTATGATTTAAAAGATGCACTCATAATTTAAGCATAAATGGATAAGACACACATTGCACAGATTGGTTGTGCGATGTGTGTTTGTGTTATAAGCCGACTTTTTAGAGTACAAGTCAGAATATCAGCAAGCACTCTTAAAATATTGAAGAGATTTTATCTAAGATGGACTCGGTAGGAGAGGAAGGTCTATATCGTGATAATGGGTTTTCAAGTTTAAAGTGTCGCAACTCAAATATAGCTAATTTCTTGCGGGATACGCTGTATATTTGTGTATTACAAGACTTTTTAAGTTTTTGAAATAAGTTTAAATAACTTCACTATATAAATTCATTTTAGAGAAATTGTGCGCCTTAACTTGGTTGGGGGTTTCGGGAGGATTTTGTAACTTTGTGGAGAAATTTTGGTTTGGATATGAAGGCTCGATTCTTTTTGACTATTTTGGTTATTTGTATTTTCTTTCCTATGATTGCTAATCCGGTTAATAAGCGGGTTGAAAAGCGGATCGCTAATAGGATGGTGCGCTATGTCGTGCAGCTGCTTATTGACGCTGCTATCTTGATATGTCTTTGTGGTCTGTCTTCTTTGTTTAGCTTCAATTTGTATCGGTAGTCTTACATGATTCCTATAATTAGTCAAGTAGAGGGTGTGCAGATTTGGAGTTGCATTTGCTGTTCATTTTTTGCTGTGGAGAGATAGGGATATTGGGATAAAACTTAAGCACCTCTGCTTCGGTGGTAGCAGGGGTGCTTAATTGTTGGTGGTTATGGAGCAGGCGGCTTAGGCGAGGCGGGTGAGGATTGTTGTCAGCAGTTCCCAGTATTTTTCTACTGAGGGGATGTTGGCTTTTTCTGACGGGGAGTGGATGTCCTTGAGGGTCGGGCCGAAGGAGATCATGTCCATGCCGGGGATTTTGTCAAGGAATATGCCGCACTCGAGTCCTGCGTGAAGTGCTTCTACTTTGGGCTTTGAGCCGAAGAGTTTTTCGTAGCTTTCTTCTGCAATCTTCAGGATAGGGGAGTTGGGGTTGGGAGCCCAGCCTACTGAGGGATCGTTTGTTTCTACGGAGCAGCCTATGTTTTCGTAGAGTGCGCGCACACGGTCTGCGATTTCATCGCGGCGTGAGTCTACTGATGAGCGCTGGTGAGTGGTGATGAGCATGGTGCCATCGGGGCGCTGCTTCACGCTTGCCAGGTTTGAGCTTGTCTCAACCAGTCCGGGCACTGCGAGGCTCATGGCCTGCACACCGTTGGGGGTGCCGAAGAGTGTGTTGATAAGTGCAGAGGCACATTCTTCAGCTATGATTTTCTCGGGGGCTTCTGCGTCTTCACAAGTGAAAGTGAAGTCGGCGCCTTCAGCCAGCAGGAATTCGGCTTTAAGCTTGTCGAAGAACAGTTCCACGGCTTGCTTGAGGGCTGCTTCATCTTCGGGTGCGATGCCTATGATAGCGAATGCTTCGCGGGGGATGGCATTAGGCAGACCGCCTCCGTGGAAGTCGCTGAGGGAGTAGTCGTGCTTCTGAGCAAATTCCCAGAGGAAGCGGGCGAGCTGCTGGTTGGCGTTGGCGCGACCCAGGTGAATCTCCATGCCGGAGTGGCCACCTTTCAGATGGTTGATGTGAATCTTGAAGTATTTGTGACCCTCCTGGGGAGTTGCGAAGCTGAGGGGATAGGTGCAGAGGGTGGCGATGCTGCCGGCGCAGCCTATCACGATTGTGCCATGTTCTTCGCTGTCCAGGTTCAGGAGGATTCGGCCTGTCACCATTTCGGGGTCAAGACCGTTGGCGCCTATGAGGCCCTGCTCTTCATCGACAGTAAAGAGAGCTTCGAGGGGACCATGCACGAGGTCTGGATCGATGAGGCATGCCATGGCTGATGCGCAACCCAGGCCGTTGTCGGCGCCGAGGGTAGTGCCGTTAGCCTTTACCCAATCGCCGTCCACGATAGTTTCGATGGGGTCATTCATGAAGTCATGGTTGGAGTCGCCGCGTTTTTCGGCCACCATGTCCTGATGGCCCTGAAGCACGATTACGGGTGCATTCTCATGGCCGGGAGTAGCGGGCACTGACATTACGACATTGCCAACCTCGTCGGTCTTAACAGCAATATTACGCTTGTTGGCCCACTCCACCAGGAATTGCTTCATGGCTTCGAGATGATGAGTAGGGCGGGGTATTTTTGTGATTTCATCAAAGCACTGCCACACGAGAGCAGGCTTAAGATCAGTGATTTTCATAATTGGGATAATACTTATTTATCGGAGGAGTCTTGCTTGGTGGAATCCTGTTTGGAGGCGTCCTCCTTTTTGAAGCGAGCATAGGCGTTGGCCATCTTGGTGTGATAGCCGCGTTTGGCATAGGATGCGCCGTTATATTTACGAGCAAATGAGGCCCAGTTCTTCTCTTTGAGAGCGGGGAGCATGCCGGTGTTGCGGATGAAAGTGGCGAAGAGCTCAAGCTGCTCAAACTCAGAGTAGCTCATGCGCTCCACGAATTCATCGATGTCCTTGCAGCCGCAGGCCTTCCAGTTGAAACCGCCTATCTGAAACATTCCCCAGAATGTTCCCATGTTAGCCTTGTCCATGTTGACCTTGCGGGCGGCTATGAGCTGGCTCCACTCGCTGCGTCCGTAGCTGCTTTTGATTCCGGCAGGCACAGTGGCAGAAGAGGGAGCTTTCTTGCCGGTGGCAGCTTTCATTCGGCTGTACATGGTGCGGTCGAAGTTTATGACCGGCACGCCGGGGGCCCAAAAGCCCTCGCATGAAGCACCGGCTTCAATGCGCACTACGGCTTTGATGGCTGCCACTTCCACTCCGAGTTCATTGGCTACTATTCGGAAGTCGTTGTCGGTAAGCGTTTTGTAGCGGTTGGTGGAGTCCAAGCGGGCTTCTATCTCCGCTTCATCGCGCCAGTTGGAGCGTGGCGTTTGACCGGGAGCGAGATTGAGCTGCACAGTGTCAATGCGCATTTCGCCCCAGGGCATAATGATGGTGTCGACTCTAAATTCGGGGTCAGCCGCGTCTTCTCTTACGGCATCGGGCTCAACAGAGTCAGGAGAAGTGGAGGCCATAGCGGCCCCCATTGCTCCTGTAGCTACTGCGGCCGAGCCTGCAATCAGGCCTATGCTTCGCAGTTTATTCATGCTTCAGCCACTTTCTTGAGAGTCAGGGCGAGGTGACGCCAGAACTTCTCTACAGTGGGTATATTCAGCTGCTCGTCGGGTGAGTGCACACCGGTCATGGTGGGACCGAATGACACCATGTCGAGCCCGGGGTTGTTCTCAAGGAACAGACCACATTCGAGCCCGGCGTGTATAGCCTTGATGGCGGGCTTCACGCCGAAGAGTTCCTCATAAGCCTCGGCAGAGAGCTTCATGATGGGGCTGTTCATGTTGGGAGCCCAGCCGGGATAGCCGTCAGAGTGCGACACCTTGGCACCGGCAAGCTGGAAGTGGGCTTCTACCTGACCGGCAATGTCGTTCTTGCGGCTTTCTACTGATGAACGCTGAGAAGTGGTGATGGTGATAGTATTGTCGTCGGTCATCTTCACGGCAGCGAGGTTGGTTGATGTCTCAACGAGGCCGGGGAGATCCCGGCTCATGGAGTAAACGCCGTGGGGGGCGGAGTAGAGGGCGCGAACGAGTGAGAGGGAGGTTTCGGCATCGATGCAGAATTCGGGCTTGGCTACCTCTTCAACCTTAAATTCCATCTGGGGTTCAACGCCTGCGTATTCCCCGCGTATGTCGGCTACGAACTTGGTGAGGTTCTCCTTTACTGTCTCCTTGAGGTCGCCACGGATTCCGAAGATGGCATGAGCTTCGCGCGGGATAGCGTTGCGCAGATTGCCGCCGTGGAACTCGCTTACAGAGATGTCGTGGTGCTGAGAGCACTCCCAGAGGAAGCGTGCTATGAGCTTGTTGGCGTTAGCGCGGCCGAGGTGGATGTCGCCGCCTGAGTGACCGCCGAGCAGGCCGCTCACACTCACCTTGAGGTAGTGGAAGTGTTCGGGAGCCACAGCCTTGCGATAGGTGAACACGGCGGTAGTGTCGATGCCACCGGCACAGCCTACGAAGATTTCGCCGTCGTCCTCACTGTCAAGATTGATGAGGATTTTGCCGGTAATCATGCCTTCGCCCAGGTTGATAGCGCCTTCGAGGCCTATTTCTTCGTTTACGGTGTAGAGGCACTCGAGGGGACCATGCACGAGGTCGGGATCAATCATAGCGGCCATGCAGGCAGCCATACCGATACCGTTGTCAGCGCCGAGAGTAGTGCCGCGAGCTTTCACCCAATCGCCATCGATGTAGGTCTGGATGGGGTCTTTCAGGAAATCGTGTTCTACATTATTATTTTTTTCAGCCACCATGTCCATGTGGGCCTGCAGAATCACAGTAGGAGCGTTCTCATGGCCGGGGGTAGCTGGTTTTGTCATAACTACATTGCCAACAGCGTCGGTCTTGGCAGCGATGTTGTGTTCGGCTGCGAAGTCAAGGAGGAATTTACGAATCTGCTCCTCATGACGAGAGGGACGGGGTACTTTTGTGATTTCATCGAAGCACTGCCAGATGAGTGCGGGTTTAAGGTCTTTTACTTCCATTGTAATTTATAAGTAAGTATCTATTCTATCGGGTTATAATCTGAGAAATTGATTAACTTGCGTACACAAATTTAAACAGTTTCTTAGACAGCGCAAATATAAGGAAATATTATGAGAGCTACAAGAAAATCAGGCTTAAACTTGCAAAAAATGTGCCAACCGCTCGTATCCGCTTGGTGCATTGTGCCTTACAGGGCATTTTCTTCTGTGTCTAAAGCAGATGAGTGGCCTCGGGGCACATAATAGTAAACAGCGGGGAGAGAAGAATTATCTGCCCGGAGGCTTGCTTTAATAAATTTTAACAGTTGCGGTCGGTGGCGTCATACTTAATAAAGGGGGAAAAGGCTTGGGCGGATGAAAGTAATTCGTTAATTTTGCGCATAATTTTGTAGGTTATGCTGATTACGGTTTTATTATCCATCGTGCTGTTGGCAGTGAGTCTCTGTCTGTTTGGAGTGAAGAGTCTCGCAGGCCCCAAGGATGGGTTTAAGCCGGGGCATGCCTGCCGGTTAAATAAATCACGCAATAAATAATACATCATATTTTCAATGAAAAAGATTGCACTTTCGCTTTGCGCGGTTCTTGCTTGCGGCTCCATGATGATTTCCTGCAAGAATGAAGCTCCCGCTAATGAAAAGAAGTCTACTACTAAGGCTAAGACTGAGTCTGCTGCCGGGCTTCCCAATTATCGCTATGTAGATTCTGATACTCTTCTGGCTAAATATAACCTGGCCAAGGATTACCAGGAGGAGATGCTGCGCATGCAGAATAATCTTGACAACACTGCTCGTCAGCAGCAGTCGGCTATTGAGTCGCTTGCAGCTCAGTATCAGCAGAAGCAGCAGAACAATGGCTACTCTTCGCAGGCTGAGATGGAGCGCGACATGCGCAATCTGCAGAATCGCCAGAACGCTGCCCAGAACCAGATAGGCAAGATGCAGAATGACATGCAGACTCAGATGGCTAATGCTCAGAGCGCTGTGCAGGATTCCATTGTGAAGTATGTGGAGGAATACAACAAGGCCCACGGCTACGACGCTATCTTCATGAAGGCTGCCACTCTCTACATTGATCCGCGTCTGGACATCACCGATGAGATTCTCAAGGGCCTGAACGAGCGTTACAACAAGGTTAAGAAGTGAGCATGTTCGCACGAGCCTATGGCTGGCTCGTTTACACAGTGAGGCGCCTCAACACACACTGCGAGAGAGCTTATCAGCTTTCTAAGTTCCGCAGTGTGGGTCGGGGCGTCAAGCTTTGTGAAGGGGGAGCCTTTACTTATCGCACCATTTCTATAGGCGATGATGTGTTCATAGGTAGGAATTGCTGTTTCCAGAGTGAGCATGGCGAGATTCGGATAGGTAGCCACGTTATGTTTGGCCCCGGGGTTAATATTCATGGTGGCAACCACGACACGGCTCTGGCCGGGGGATTGATGAAGTCGCGCGGCAAGCAAGCGGGAGAGGATGGCGTGGTCGTGATTGAAGATGACACTTGGATAGCTGCCAACGCTATCATCTTGGCCGGCGTGCGTGTCGGTAGGGGTGCGGTGGTGGGTGCCGGTGCTGTCGTGACAAAGGATGTGCCGGAGAATGCCATAGTGGCAGGCGTGCCGGCAAAGGTCATCCGCTTTCGGTCTTAGAGAGCATTCAGATTAAATCCAAACGCTCTCTTAAGTCATTTCTGTAGAGGTTACTTGATTGAGTCAAGCGACTTCTGTCGGTCGGCTTCTATGGCTTCGTGGAAGGGGCGACTGTAATCCTCCACATTCCTCAAACACTCTTCCCAGGCAGGGGTGAGAATGGACTTAACCCACTGATATTCAAGCTCGGGGAAGTGGCGGTAGGCATTTTGGATAAGCTCTGTGACCTCGCTGAAAGATTCTGCTTCCTTGATTTGGTCTATGAGGTAGGCGGGAATAATCTGTCCCCCTAAGTCTATCCATTTCTCGGGGATGACAAGGGAAGTCTGTTGCCACTCGGGGTGCTCGGAGGCTTGCTCAAGAATACGGTGCAGGTAAATCACTATGGCCTGCGTGTAGATTTCTATGCCACGTGCGGCTGCTTTGGGGGAGATTAAGACACCGCCGTATTCAACATATTTCCCTGCCTCGGGACCGGCGGCTGCAATCTGCTCCAGCAGAGGCAAAGCGCTGAGCATCAGCTGTACAGTGACGGGGCTCAGCACCTCAAAGTGGATATTGTCGTGAAGAGGCAGCTTGGCATCCTTGCGTCTGTCTCGGTTAGGCCATTTGATTTTGTCGCGCATCAGTCCGCAGCTTCGGAGCATGAGGGCAGGAGCCACAATGGTCTTGCCGTCGGGGTTGCCGAAGAGGTAGGAGAAGGGGAACATGGAGGTATTCGGATGCGACTTGTGGGCCCCCATCAGGAGCGAGTATGCACCGATTTCACCCTCCCACATCATGTATGCACCGCTTGCAGTCTTTACGCCACGGTGCATAGTGCCCCAGTGCACCGGTCCGAGCTTGTACATGTGGTTGGAGGAGTTGGTGCCCGAGCCTGCGTTCATGAAGGAGTATTCAGCGCCTATGAGCAGGGAGCTTTTGTGCATGGTGACGGTGTAGGGACCGGCTATTATGGCACATGCCTCGCCACACTCGCAGGAGGAGTTGGCAAAGAACAGGGAGTCGTGGGCAGAGAAGCCTTTGCTGAGCTCCACGCCCTGGCCTACGAAGCAGTTTCGCAGCAGACAGCCGGCATCGACACGTCCGTCTACAATCATGAAATTCTTGGCATTGACCCCGCTGCCTATGTAAGCATACGGATTTTGCCCGGCATTGTTTATGACTCTGCCGTCTGAGAGATAGGTGGCTCCGGCCACGTGCACGTAGCTGTCAATCCAGACGTTATGAATCTCGGTGCAATCTCTCACGACTGCGTGGTCGCCTATTCGTGCACCATTCCCATATAGGTCCCAGGTCTCTTTAAGCAAGGGGAGGAGGTGGTGTTCGGCTATGCGGGGATAGCGAGCGAAGAGGGTAGCAATCTGCGAGGTGAGGGCAGGGTAGAGGGGAACAGGGCGGGAACCGGTTTCATCGAGCACGGCTACCGGGTGGCCGAGTGCGCAGTCGGCCTCGGGGTCCGCGGTGATTCTGCCGCAATTCTCTATAGTTACTTCGTTGCCTATGACGATGCCTTGGAGTATGCCGCCTATATTGCTGATATAGGGCCTGTTACCAATCCGGCAATTCTCAATCACGCTGTTGAAGATACCGGTTTTTCTGCCGGGAGAGGCGGTGAGCTCACCTATGCGCACGGCTCCATAAAACCTTGAGCTGCGTATGAGCGAAAGGTCCGAATCCTTGTGGATTGTCACGAGGCTCCAGTCAGCGGCATAGCAGCCCTGATGCTCCAACCTAAGAATCTGAGAGGGGGTAAGTTGCAGATATTTGTTGCTTTGAATTCTCACTCGTTGTCAACAGTAAAGTCGTCGTATTTCTGAAAAAGGAAGTCGTTGTAGGGGAATCGCTCGGCATGAATCTCGCGTGCTTTCTCATAGAGCATCTGCTTGAGAGCGTCGATGTTGATCTTCTTCTTAGCTGAGATAAACACGCAATTGCCGTGGGTGCGGGCCATCCAGGTCTTCTCGAAATCCTCCAGAGGGATGTTTTCGTGAGTGGAGGGGGTGAGGTCGTCGGGGTCCTTGGGAGTGTAGGTAAAGGCGTCTATCTTATTGAAGACCATAATCATAGGCTTGTCCGATGCGCCGCATACTTCCTGCAGCGTGCGGTTTACTACCTCAATTTGTTCTTCAAACTGAGGGTGGCTTACGTCTACCACATGCACAAGCAGGTCGGCCTCACGCACCTCGTCGAGTGTGGATTTAAAGGAGTCCACCAGGTGAGTGGGGAGCTTGCGGATGAAGCCTACGGTGTCGGTGAGCAGGAAGGGGAGGTTGTCGATTATTACCTTACGCACTGTGGTGTCGAGTGTGGCAAAGAGCTTGTTTTCAGCAAAGACCTCGCTCTTGCTGAGCAGGTTCATAATGGTGCTCTTGCCTACGTTGGTGTAGCCTACCAGGGCCACGCGGGTGAGCTTGCCGCGGTTCTTGCGCTGTATGGATTTCTGTCGGTCTATGTGGCGGAGCTCCTCCTTGAGGCGCGAGATTTTGTCGAGGATAATTCGGCGGTCGGTCTCAATCTGAGTCTCACCGGGACCACGCATACCGATACCACCACGCTGACGCTCAAGGTGTGTCCACATTCTGGTGAGTCGGGGGAGCAGGTACTGATATTGGGCGAGTTCCACCTGAGTGCGTGCTGTGGCTGTCTGAGCACGGCGTGCGAAGATGTCGAGGATGAGCGATGTGCGGTCCAGAATTTTCACCTTTAGCTCTCGCTCGATGTTTGTCACCTGCTTGGTTGAGAGGTCGTCGTCGAAAATCACCATGCCTATCTCTTCCTCCTCCACGTATGCGCGGATCTCCTCAAGCTTGCCTTTGCCCACGTAGGTGCGGGGATTGGGGTAGTCGAGCTTCTGGAGGAAAGTATGTACGGGCACAGCGCCTGCGGTCTCGGCCAGAAACGCGAGTTCGGCGAGGTATTCGCGTGTGCGGGTCTCATTCTGATTCTGAGTGATGAGACCTACGAGCACGGTGCGTTCGTTAGCTTCCTGCGAAATTATGTTGTCTTCAATCATAACTTACTTATTAAAAGGGGGAGGGGTGCCTGCATCCTCATCATCGGCAGCTTCCGGGTCGGACTGATTTTTGGGAGCGGATTCACCTCCATTCTTTTGTGTAACGCTTTCAGAGGCTTCGGGGTTTTCGACGTTGGCGGAATCAGCGCTTTCCCCCTCGGTTATTTCGGTGACATCAGCCTCCTCGGCTTCGCGCTTACTCTTCTCAGCGAGCATCTTGTAGTGTGCCTGCACCAGCGGGTCCTCCTCGCGCGATTTCCAGGGGCGGGGTCCGAGCACAGCCTTCACGTCGTCGTGGTAGATAACCTCGCGCTCCAGCAGCATGTCGCGGATTTCATTGTGCTCCTTGGCATACTTGCGCAGAATCTCTTTGGCGCGCTCATACTGTTCGTCGATGATTCGCTGCACCTCCTCGTCGATTATCTTGGCAGTAGCGTCGCCGTAGGGGCGTGCGTAGCCGTAGGTCTGCCCGGTGGAGTCATAGTAGTTGAGGTTCTTCAGACGGGGACTGCCGCCGTAATACATCACCACGCTCAGGGCTATCTTGGTGGCGCGCTCCAGGTCATTGAAAGCACCGGTGCCCACCTCGCCGAGGAAAATCTCTTCGGCAGCACGTCCGGCTTCGAGGCTACAAATCTGGTCGAGCAGCGACTGCAGGGGGGTGTATTTGCGGTCTTCAGGGGCATACATAGCGTAGCCGCCGGCGCGTCCGCGGGGCACGATAGTAACCTTTACGAGCGGGTTGCCATATTTGATGAGCCAGGAGACAGTGGCGTGGCCGGCTTCGTGCGTGGCTATGGCTTCGCGTTCCGACTGAGTGTAGACCACAGATTTCTTCTCCAGACCACCGACAATTCGGTCTATGGCCTTGCGGAAGTCGTCCATGTCCACATCGTGCTTGTTATTGCGTGCCGCTATGAGAGCAGCTTCGTTGCATACGTTTGCCAGGTCAGCGCCGGAGAAGCCGGAGGTCTGTCGGGCTATCTGCTCTATGTCGAGAGTGGCGTTGACCTTGATGTTGCGCAGGTGTACGTTCAGAATCTCCACACGGTCAGTGAGTTCGGGGAGGTCCACCATAATCTGACGGTCGAATCGGCCGGGGCGGAGGAGCGCTTTGTCGAGCATGTCCACGCGGTTGGTGGCAGCCAGAATGATTACGCCATTGTTGGAGCCGAAGCCGTCCATCTCCGTAAGCATCTGGTTGAGAGTGTTTTCGCGTTCATCGTTGGAGCCCATGCTGGGGTTCTTGCCACGCGCACGGCCCACGGCGTCAATCTCGTCGATAAACACTATGCAGGGGGCTTTCTCCTTGGCTTGCTTGAAGAGGTCGCGCACGCGGGCGGCGCCCACGCCTACGAACATTTCCACGAAGTCAGAGCCGCTCATGGAGAGGAAAGGCACGTTGGCCTCGCCTGCTACAGCCTTGGCCAGCAGGGTCTTACCTGTTCCCGGAGGGCCTACGAGCAGTGCGCCGCGGGGAATCTTGGCACCCAGCTCGGTGTAGCGGTCGGGGTTCTTGAGGAATTCCACAATCTCCTCGATTTCCACCTTGGCTTCAGCCAGACCGGCCACATCCTTAAAGGTTACGTTGGCACCGTTGTTCTTGTCAAACACCTTGGCGCGGCTTTTGCCTACGCTGAATATGCCACCCTGGCCGCCGGGGCCGCTCATGCGGCGCGAGAGGAAGACCATCATGACGATGAAGAGGATGATGGGACCGAAGTACCAGAAGAGTTTCATGAGGTCGGAGCCGTTCACGAATTCGTAGGGCACTGGTTCCAGTCCCTTGGAGCTACGGGCGGCGTTGATGGCTGTGAGGCGTTCGTCGAAGCGTTCGGCGCTTACGGCCTGTGCTTTGATTTCGCCTTCGGAGTGGACGGCTTGGTTGCCGGCCATGTTGTTGAATTTCAGGCCCTCTTGATTGAGCACACCGACAGCCATGGCATCTTCGCGGTTGATCCGGATTTTTTCCACGTAGCCGTTTTCGGTCTGATCGAAAAACTCATCGATAGGCACCTCTTTGACTGTGGTGTTGTCCTGAAACTGATAGAGCACCACCAGGGAGAGGATGATGAGCAGGTACATCCAATACATGTTGAGCATCGGACGCTTTCCGGGAGACTTCATTCCTTTAGGTAACAAGGCCATAATATTTAAGTGTTAAGAGAGTCGTGTTTGAGTTAATCGAGGTCGGGGATTCGAGTGAAATCGCCGTCGGCCCAGAGCTGCTCGATGTCGTAGAAGTTGCGCGTTTCGGGCACGAAGATGTGCACCATGATGAAGCCGTAGTCAAGCACAATCCAAGTGGCGTTGGAGTATCCGGTGTAGTTCACCGGTTTGATGCCGGTCTGCTCGAGCAGGGTTTCGCGCACAGAGTCGGCTATAGCAGCCACCTGCGTAGGGGTATTGCCTTGAGTGACAATGAAATACTGGGCGTTGCTGACATCAAGCCTCGTGAGGTCAATCACTACGGTATCCTTGCCCTTGCGGTCCTGGATAGCTTCGACTATGGTGTTGATTACTTTTTGGTCAGTAGAGATGTTCATGACTGTATAACGTAAATGTCAGTTAAAGGTTTTCTGACAGCGTGCCATTTTGGGTATTTAACGATAAAAGAAGACCATCTCTGTGCCCGTGAAGCACAAAAGAGCCGGTCTTCTCTTATTTTTAGACTCGGGAGGAGTAATCAGAAGGGGAGGTCATCCTGCGCGTTCTCGGGGGCTGTGAATGTGGGAGCCTGAGGAGCGGGGGCTGCGAAGGGATCGGCTGCGGGAGCCTGGGGAGCGGGACCCTGAGGGGCGGCAACTGCACCCTTTTCGGCCTTCCAGCCGTGTATGTCGGTGTACCAGCGGCCATTAAATTCGCGGCTTTCGATGTCAAATGACACGGTTACCTCGTCGCCTATCTCCAGATTGTACTGGTCAGCGCGCTCGCCGAAGAAGTCGAACTTCACTTTGCGGGGGTAAGTGTCGTGTGTTTCAAGCACATATTCCTGTTTTTTCCAGGGACGGCCGGTAGCTTTTGCCACACCTTCGGCGAGGGGAAGCTTGAATATGATTTTGCCGGATACTTCCATTTGTCAGATGATTTTTTGAGGGTTTTTAAACTTATGATGGAAGCCCGGCTCGGCGGTGGAGAGGGGGAGTGCCTTGAGGGCTTCGCGGAAATATTGTGCGAAGTTAACAATAAATTTTCAGTCGGGCAAGTGGTGCCGCAATTTTTTCTGCTGACGGGGGAGATTATCTGCGGGGCTCGATGATACGCTCGCCCAAAGTCTTTGCTACTTCGCTGCGGATGGCGTCGGTGGTTTGAATCTCCCGGAGAATTTCTGTAAGGCGGGGAGTGTCGCCGGCGGCTACGGCGTTTTTCAGCTCCAGCTCCAGCTCTTTGCGGCGTGAGTACATGAGGGCGTCTTTCCATTCGTTGATGGCACGCGGGAGCAGGTCCTTCAGGCGCTCCTGTTCGCTCTCGATGTGCATGTTCTTGGAGTGGTATTTGCTGAGCTGATAGCGCGGGGTGATGGTGGCAAGGACAAAGCGGCGCACCTCGTTGTCGGCCGTGGAGCCCAGCTCGCTCCCAATCCATTGAGCGCCATAATTGTTGCAAGCCTCCTCGTAGCGTTTGGCCTCAAGCTCTTTCTGCTTAGCCTCCTCGGTGGCTACCTTGCTCATTGCCACTCCTGTATCCAGCAGACTCTGAAGCCATGCTTTATGCTCCTCAGCTATCTGTGAGGCTACCTGCTGCATGTGGACGCTTTGCTGCTGCTCGAAGTCCGGAATCATCGAGAGAATCAGCTCCATCAGCCGCTTGAAGAAGGGGGAGCGGAACTGCATCTCGTCGAGGGTCATCTCCTCTTGCACATATTGCGCCACATTGATTTGGCGAACCACGTTGCCCTCGTCGTCTACGGCGTTGCAGAAGAAGGTCATGCCGTATTTCACCACATATTCCATCACCGTTTTCTCCACCTTGTCTATCAGTGAAGAGCTTGAAGTGTTACTTTGAATAGGCGTTGCAACGGTCTGATTAGCAGGGGGAGTGGTAGTAGTTTGTATTGGCTGTGCGGTGCTTGGGGAATTCTGGGGGTATTCGGCGTCTATGCGTGCTTGCAGACGGCGCTTACGCTGCATGTCAATCACCTCGCCGCGGGCTTTTGCCACCTCGGAGGTGAGCACGGCTTCGGAAATGTTTGTCAGCAGGCTGCAGCGCTGGATGTAGACGGTGCGCTGAATCAGGTCGGAGACGAGTGCTATGGACTTCACCATGGTGCGGAGCGTGTCGGTGCGAGCGGCCATGTTGTCGGAGTCAATGCCCAGCACACGCGCCTGGAAGGAGATGAAATCCTGCTCATTCTCTTCCACATACTTGCGGAACTCCTCGGGAGTGTGTTTGCGGGAGAAGGAGTCGGGGTCGTCGCCGTCGGGGAGCAGGAGTAGTGTGACGTCGAGCTTCTGCGCGAGGAGTATGTCGATGGCTCTGAGCGAAGCGTGTATGCCTGCGCTGTCACCGTCGTAGATGACTGTCACCTTTTCAGCAAAGCGGTGAATCAGAGCAGCTTGCCCATCGGTCAGTGAAGTACCGCTTGAAGCCACCACATTCTCCATGCCGCTCTGCCACATCCCTATCACATCCATGTATCCCTCCACCAGGAAGCAGTGCTTGGAGCGGGTCATGGCGTTTCGGGCCTGATAGATGCCGTAGAGCTCGTTGCTCTTGCGATAAATGTCTGATTCAGGGGAGTTTATGTACTTGGCTGGTTCCCCCTTGATGCCGCGACCGCCGAAGGCTATCACCTTGCCGGCAGAGTTAATCATAGGATAGATCACGCGCCCGCGGAAGCGGTCGTAGGGGCGATTGCCGTTGCTGCTCAGGCCACACAGACCCACGTCTATAAGCGTCTGAATCTCAAAGCCTTGGCGAGCAGCTGCATCATACAGGTCCGTGGGCTTGTCGAGAGCGTAACCGAGCTTGAATTTGTCAATAGCCTGCTTCGTGATTCCGCGCTGATAGAAGTATTCGAGGCCTATGTTTCGCCCCTCCTCCGTAGCGTTCATATTCTCGATGAAGCGGCGCATGCTCCACTCGTTGATGGTGAGCATGGACTCGCGTCGGCTCTGCTCGGCACGCTCCTCGTCGGATAGTTCGCGTTCCTCCACCTTAATGCCATACTTGTCGGCCAGGCGCAACAGCGCGTCGTGGTAGTTGATTCCCTCCTTCTCCATCAGGAAATTGACGGGGCTGCCCCCCTTGCCGCAGGAGAAACAGTGGCAGATGCCGCGGGAGGGGGAGACGGAGAAGGACGGGGTGCGCTCATTATGAAAGGGGCAAAGCCCCACATAGTTGGCACCTCGCCTGGTCAGGCTGACATAGTCGCTTACCACCTCGACTATATCCGCCGCATCGATAATGCGCTTTACGGTGGCTTTATCAATCATCGGGGAGTAGATACATGGCGCGGTAAATCTTGTCGGCCAGTGTTGAAGTAATAGGTGTGAGAGGGAGTCTCAACTTATTGTGCATAAGGAATTTCGCTGCAAGCAGATACTTGATGCCAGCGGGGTTGCCGTCGGCAAAGAGGTATTCAAACATGCGTTCGAGCTTAGTCTGCACCTTGCGAGCGGCGGTGAAGTCACCGGCCAGGGCGGATGCCACGAGGCGTCCGTAAGTGCGGGGATAGGCATTGCCGATCACGGAGATAACGCCGTCGGCACCCATGCGAATCATAGCCATGGCGAGCGAGTCGTCGCCGCTCACGAGCTGGAAGTTTTCGGGCTTGTTGGCGAGAATCTCCTCCACCTGATTTAGGTTGCCTGAAGCCTCCTTTATGCCGAGGATGTTTTCGTGGGCACGGGCGAGCTTAAGGGTGGTCACAGCGCCGAGATTTACGCCGGTGCGCCCCGGCACGTTATAGAGGATAACCGGCACGGGAGAGGCGTCGGCTATGGCCATATAATGCTCATAGATACCCTGTTGCGAGGGTTTGTTGTAGAAGGGCACCACCGAGAGGATAGCGCTGAAAGGGGAGAGGTCAGTATGCTTGATTTCCTCGATCACCTCCTGAGTGCAATTGCCACCGAGGCCGAGCACGAGCGGCACACGGGCTGCCACGCGCTCCACAGCGAAGTCGCGCACCTGTTTTCTCTCATCGGGGGTCAGAGTGGCAGCTTCGCCGGTAGTGCCGAGCACCACGAAATAGTCGATGCCGGCGCTGATATGGAAATCTATAAGCTTACCAAGAGCCTCAAAGTCAATAGAATAATCATTATTAAAAGGTGTGACAAGAGCTATGCCCAGACCTTTAAGAGAAAATTTACTCATGGGTGTGTTGGTGTTTTTGCAAGGACAAAGTTAGTAAAACTTCCTTGAACCTCCAAATTCCGAGCGCCACAATAGCGGGACTGCCTCTAAATTTTTTAACGAAAAATGTTGATAATTGCAGAATTATCACTACATTTGCAAAACCTGCGAGTAGGCCCCGTGAGCGGTCATCTCATTTGGCAATCAGTCACCCCCTCATACCGGCGATTCCCGGCCCCCGTTGCTTGCAAAACATCGGCGTGGAGTTGCTAAAAAAAGTTTGGCTATGGAAGAAAAATATGTCCCCTTGGTAGATACCCGTGCGGAGGAAGTGTTTGACGCGCTCTCTTCGCGATTTGATGAGGCAGAGATGCGCCGTGTGCGCAGCGCCTACGAGTTTGCGCGCATGGCTCACAGCAAGCAGCGCCGCAAGACGGGGGAACCCTATATAGTCCACCCCATAGCCGTGGCGCGCATAGCCGGTGTGGAGCTCGGGCTGGACGCCAACGTTGTGATAGCGGCCTTTCTGCACGATGTGGTGGAGGACACCCCCTACACCCTTGAGGACATACGCGAGCGCTTCGGCGACGATGTGGCTTCGCTCGTGCGCGTGGTGACCAAGCCCAACAAGGACAAGTATGAGATGAGCAAGCAGCTTGACAACTTCAAGCAGATGCTCAACGCCATGCAGGGGGACATACGCGGCATACTCATAAAGCTGGCTGACCGCCTCCACAACATGCGCACCCTGCAGTCCATGCGCACCGACAAGCAGATGAAGATAGCCGGTGAGACCGACTATTTCTACGCCCCGCTGGCCAACCGCCTGGGCTACTATGAGGTAAAGACGGAGCTGGAAAACCTCAGCTTCCGTTACCGCTGCCCCCATGAGTATGAGGCCTTTATGCGCTTGCTGAAGAATGACGCCAGAATCATGAAGCGCCGCATGGACGAATTCGTGGCTAAGGTAGAGGAGGTGCTCCGCAATGGTGGCGTCAAGGCGCGCGTGCTCGTGGTGCAGCGTGAGCCATACAGCCTTTGGCGCAAGATGAAAAAGCATGGGGTGGACTTTCATCACCTCAAGAACAAGCATTTCACCGAGATAATATTTGAGGACACGGAGGTAGACAAGGAGAAGGCCGAGGTGCTGCGCATCTACTCGCTGCTCACCGATGTGTTCCGCGAGAAGCCGGGTGGCATCTCCAACTATATCGACTCCCCGAAGGAGAACGGCTACCGCTCGTTCCACGTAAAGCTGCTCAGCGACGCCGGCGTGTGGGAGGAGGTGCACATCAGCAGCGAACGCATGGCCCGCGCCTCGCAATACGGCTTCCTGGGGGCCGGCGAGGAGAGCTACGGTGTGCACAAGTGGCTTGAGAAATTCCGCTCCAACCTCAACGACATTTCCCACTCCAACCCCGGCGCCGACTTCATAGAGAATGTGGTGACGTCGTTCTATAACGATGACATAATGGTCTTCACGCCCAATGGCAAACCCGTAATCCTGCCGCAGCGCGCCAAGGCCCTGGACTTCGCCTTTGAAATCCACAGCAAGATAGGCCAGTTTGCCAAGTATGCCCGCGTCAATGGTCAGCTCGTGTCGCTCATGACGGAGCTGAAGCGTGGCGACGTGGTGGAGATTTTCACCGATGAACAGGCGCTCCCTAAGGCTGAATGGGCCGAAAAGGTGGTCACTTACAAGGCTAAGCGCTGGCTGCGCAACTATGTGGCCCGTCTGCCAAAAGTGCGCTACGACCGCTGCCCGCAGTGCAACCCCATACCGGGCGAGGAGGTGATAGGCTTCATGGGTCCCTACAACCAAATCTCCATACACAAGCGCGACTGCCCAGTGGCCATACGCACCGCCTCAAAGCTGGGGGACTCCATAGTGCCGGTGCAGTTCAGCGAAAACCCCGACATACTCTACCCCGTGAAGGTGCGCATACGCGGCGTGGACCGCTATCACATGCTCTCTGACCTGATTCAGACTATCACCGAGCGCATGAGGCTCTCCATAGCGAGCATCACAACCAGCACGGTCGATTATATCTTCGACATAACAATCTCATTCTCAGTGCACTCCTACGATGAGTTGCATGAAGTAATCAACGAAATCTACTCCATAAAGGGGGTAGACGAGGTGCACCAGGTGCAACAATGAAGATAGTTCTCGACAACATAATCTTCTCCCTGCAGACCTGTGGCGGCATCTCAGGCATGTTCTCGCGTCTGGTCAGCGGCCTGCAGCGTGCCCCGGGCGTGGAGCTTTTCGCAATAGAACGAGACGATGCCACCCGCAATATTTTTCGCCAGCAGATAGACATTCCCGCTTCGCAGATAATCCGAGCCACCGGGCCGCTGCGTCTTGACCGCTACACCCCCGTCAGCCCCTCGCTGATACCCTTCGACGAGCCATTCATTTTCCACTCCTCCTATTACAGATATTGCCGTCACCCAAAGGCCATAGGCGTCACCACGCTCCACGATTTCACCTACGAAGTGATGAGGCTCTACGGCTGGTTGCCTACCCTGGTCCACAGCCGACAGAAGAATCAGGCTCTCCGCCACTCGCGCGCCGTGGCCTGCGTGAGCCACGCCACTCTCAGTGACTTCCGACGCCTGCTCCCCTCCACCCCAGGACAGATTGTAGAGGTGATCCCCAACGCACCGCTATGCACTCCGCGCCCTGAGGCTGCCCCCTCCACGCGCCGCAATAGGGATGTGCTCTTCGTGGGCGCCCGTGCCTATAACAAGAATTTCAGCCTGCTTGTAGATGCTCTGGTTGACACCGATTGGCGTCTCGTGCTCTGCTCCTCCACGCTTACTCCCGATGAGCTCTCCCGACTGGAGCGCAAGCTGCAACCCGGGCAGTGGGAGATTCACGTCTTCCCCGATGACGATGCCCTCTCGCGCATCTACAGCCGCTCACATTGCCTGGTCTATCCAAGTAGCTACGAGGGGTTTGGCATACCTATAATAGAGGCTCAGGAGCATGGCCTGCCCGTAGTGACCGGCCCCTGCCCCGCCTCCGTAGAGATAGGTGGGGGCGCAGCAATAGTAATGGACGACTACACTCCCGAGGCCCTGCGTACCGCCCTCCAGCGCCTGCGCGATCCCCAAGTCTGCACGACCCTGGCCGAGCAAGGACGCGCCAACGCCGCCCGCTACCGCTGGGACGAAATAGTAGCCGCCTACCTCCGCCTCTATTCTTCAGGGCTTAGGTCTTAGGTCTAAGAGCAAAAGCATGGAGAGGAGGATTCCATCCGCCGGCCACCTACGCCTATAGAGCCCCCGGGTGTCCCGTCCCACATTTGGAAAGGGGGGTAGGGGAAAAAGGTGGGACAGTGGATTTTCGCGCTAAAATCAACATAACTACCTGAATATCAGCATGTAAAAGGTACTCCGCACTGTCCCGATTCTGTCCCACCCCTGGTCCACCTCCACGGTGAGTAAGGGAGGCTTACACCTATCTAATAATACTAATACTCTGATTACTAATAATATACATAAGTAAAAAATAATATTGAGTCATAAATCTGAAGCAGGGGTAACGCTCCTATGCTGTGCCCTTATGATGCTAAGCCAATAGCGATTATTACGCAGCCGGTCGTTCCGGAGACGACATCTGTACGATAACATGAGCAGGGGGTGATTTCCATCAAACAATATAGAATCAGTCTGTTTAAGCACGTAATTATAAGTATATATTATTATTACAATTTTTAAAGAACTTTTCATGCCCTCTACAAATACATATTATTTTTCACTTGCAACACAACTCTAAAGAGAAAACCTATGCTATTACAATTAACCTCTTATATATATTATTATACGGATAAAAAAGTGCTTAAGTCTGAAAGCGTTTATGTTGATATTTCTTAGCTGCTTCTGTAGGTATGCTTTATGAGGTTGGTAGGCTTAAGTATTGTTTTTTGACATTACAGCACTGTGTCTTTTACACTCGGCGATTGCTTCTGAGTTTCACCGTGGCGTCCAATGCAGTTAAAATACCTTGAGTAAACCACACAATCACCATCACCTAAAACCTAACCGAAGTCAGGGCTTCCGGGTCGTACGAGCGCTGTGAGATAGCCGTCGGTCCAGCAAGTTCTGTAGAGAGGCCTTTTAACAGCATAGGTGGCGCCCGGGGCTAACGACTACGGCGCAGACTTCGGGCTGTTGCGCTTGCCGCCATTACTAATTCAGTAATCTTTTATATGTATATTGTTAGTTATCAATGTATTACCAGGATAGGCGTAGGTTGGCGAACTTAGGCAAACGATAATTTTGGACCAGCCTCGGGACACCTTTGGGATACCTCGTGATAGTTGTAAAATACAGATATACAGATAGTTAGAGTAATTTTGAGGGCAAAAACCCACTGTCCCATCTTTTTCCCCTACCCCCCTTCATAAAAGTGGGACGGGACACCTCGAGGGGATCAATGTGCGTAGGTCGGTTGGTGTCGGAGGATGGAATCCTCCTCTCCATGGCGTTTGCTTCTGTGAGTGGGGGCGGAATAGGTTGGCTGCGCTCGGCTTTGGTGGTCGGAGGATGGAATCCTCCTCTCCATGGCGTTTGCTTCTGTGAGTGGGGGCGGAATAGGTTGGCTGCGTTCGGCTGTGGTGGTCGGAGGATGGAATCCTCCTCTCCATGGCGTTTGCTTCTAAGACTTGTGGCTGAATTGGTTGGCTGCTTCCTGTTGTTGGCGGAGGAGGGGATTGGGGTATAAATGGGAAAAGGACGCTGGGGTTGCGTCCTTTGCTATTGGGTTGTTTGGTTTTCCGTTTGCTAGCCTGCGTGACTCCGAGCTGCTTACATGCTTGCTGTTAGAGGTTTTGCAGGTCGGAGGGGGTCAGGATCAGCTCTATTCTGTCGTTGTGGCTCAGGGGGAGGATTACGCTGAGGTTGGCGTCGAACATGGCGAGTATCTGGCCAAACATCTGCAGGGACTCGGAGTCCATGCCCTCTCCTTTGAGGCAGGCGAGCACGTAGGGTTTCAGCTGCTCGGGGTCGTTGATGTTGCTCAGCATGCTTTCTTCTTCAGCTGAGAGCTGTCCTTTCTGAAGGGTGATGACGAGGTTTTTGCCGTCGTAGCTGATCTGTTGTATGCCGTCTTGGCCGCTAAGTTGTGAGTTGAGCTCGGTGGCGAGCTGTGCCATTTCGCGTGAGTAGGCTTTGGCCTGAGCGGGGATGAGCAGTGCGCAGGCGGCTACGAGCAGGGAGAGCAGGTATTTTTTCATTGTTGCGGAGGTGTTGAGGCGCGCAGGGGTGGGAATCAGTCGTCTATGTGATCCTTTTCCTTAGCGGGGTTTTTGAAATAAAGCTTGCCTTCGAGATATTCCTGAGCAGCAATGAGAGTGGGCTTGGGGAGCTTCTCGTAGAAGCGTGAGATTTCGATCTGTTCGCGGTTTTCAGACACCTCCTCCATGTTGTCGGTAGAGGCGAATTCCTGCAATTTCTTTTCCAGGTCGCTTTTCATTTTGGCAGCAATCTGATTTGCTCGTTTGCCGATGATGCATACGGTTTCATATACATTGCCGGTGGGAGCGGACATTGCAATCATGTCGCGGGTCACAGTGGTGAGGGGAGCTTTAGTCTTCTTGTAGTCCATTGCTATCTTTATTTCTGAAGTAACAGGTTTTGTGCTTAAGTTTGCTTTGAGATAACGCCTTATTCCTTAACAAAGTTTGAGGCTATGCGGAAAATGTTGTCGGCCTCGTGGCGGTTATCGGTGTCGGGGTAGTTGTTGATGAATGAGTAGTATTCATCAATTACTTCGCGGTAGCGCTCGAGTTTGCGTTCGTCCACACTCTGGCGGGCTTCCTGGAACTTGGCTTTGAGCTTTAGCATTTCGAGCTGCTCGCGATATTTGGAGTAGGGATAAGTCTTGAGAGCGTTGTCGGCTACTATGATAGCGCTCTGGTAGTTGTTGCCCATGTAGGAGCCGAGGTTGTAGTATAGCTGCGCGTTCTGCAGTTCTTTGAGCGTGAGCTTGTCTTGCATCTCGAACATGGCCTCCTGGGCTTGCTTCACCTTTTCGGAGCGGGGGAAGAAATCTATGAATCCCTGGAGCTCCTTGATGGCTTGCAGTGTTTCGGTCTGGTCAAGCTGGGGGTCGGGGGAGTCGAGATAGTAGCCGTAGCCGGCATAGTAGCGGGCATATTCGGCATATTTGCCTTTGGGGTATCGCTGGTAGTAGGTCTTGAAGTAGACGCCGGAGTTGAGGTAGTCCTTGTTGTTGAAGTGGCTCATAGCCAGCAGGTAGAGGGCTTCCTCGCCCCTCGGGCCGCCACGCAGCGGGGTGATGAGGTCGGTGAGGATGGTAGATGTCTGAAGCCATTTGCCCTGGTCGAAGGCGCGCTTGGCATAGTCATATTTGTAGTCGATATCCTTGCTCTTGAGTACCTGGGAGTATTCGGTGCAGCTTGACAGGAGGAGCACCAGAGCGAATGATATGAGGCTGAGGAATTTCTTCATTTACGTAATCACGCTTTAGGGCGCAAAATTAACAAAAATTTTCCGAGTGACCAAATATTTTGAGCTTTCCACTAATTTTTAGGTTATATATAATGGTGCATTGAAAAAAAAGTCTTAATTTTACGCCTCAATTAAGCACAAACGTTTTGGATAACAATAGAAATAATCCTCTGGATAAGGCGGATAAGGTGGTAGGCGGGCATCCGATTATCGCCAATGTCTGCATAATTGTGGTGGTGGCGGTGCTCGGGCTTGTGATAGTTTATCTGAGTCTGGGGCTGTTTACTAAGCATGGTCAGACCGACACGGTGCCTTCTGTTATCAACATGTCATACGGCGGCGCTGTGGAGCGGCTTCATGATTCCGGCTTCAAGGTGGAGATCAAGGACTCCATGTTTCTGGAGGGCGTGAAGCCCGGGTCGGTGGTGGAGCAGTTTCCGAGTGCGGGAGCTGTGGTGAAGCCGGGTCGCAAGGTGTTCCTCTACATCTGTGCCGTCCACCCCAAAGAGGTGATACTCGACCCCACGGGGAGCCCCACGCAGGAGGCTCTGAAGAATGTGTCGGGGCGCACGGCCAGGGCGCAGCTCGAGGAGCTTGGTTTCCGCAACATCAGGGTGGTCTATGTGCTCGGCAATAATGCCAACCTGGTGGTGAAGGTGCTGGCCGACGGCAAGCCGGTGATGAAGCAGCAGAAGGTGCCTGTCAACGCTCAGATTCTCCTGGAGATAAGCGACGGCAGAATTGAGGCTATAGCTGACTCGCTGCAGAATTCGGAGATGATTATCGACGCCCGCAGGCAGCAGGCGCAGGGTTGGGAAGAGCCCGCTCAGTCCCCCGCCGCCGGCGCTGAAGAGTATTCTCCGGAGCCTGACGAGAGCTATGAGGAGCCTGCCGGTGTGGACTTCTAAGCAGCCATAAAGAGAGGGAAGTAGCTATGAAGACAGAGGAGCAGGAATATAAGATTGTGACTGCCGAGGACCCGGAGATGCTGGAGCCTCAGGCTGACTTCACGGGCGAGGATGGGCGCGACCTGTTTGAGCATTTCCGATTTGTGGCCGACAAGGGGCAGGCGCTTCTGCGCATTGACAAGTTCCTGGTGGCTCGCATGGAGAAGACCTCGCGCAACAGGATTCAGCAGGCTGCCGAGGCGGGGTGCATAATCGTCAATGGCAAGCCGGTGAAGTCGAGCTACAAGGTGAAGCCGCTTGATGTGGTGAGCATCGTGATGGATCGTCCGCGCTATGAGTTTGAGATTCTTGCCGAGGATATACCTCTTAATATAGTCTATGAGGATGCCGACGTGCTGGTGGTGAATAAGCCTGCCGGCATGGTGGTGCACCCGGGGCATGGCAACTACACTGGCACGCTCGTGAATGCGCTGGCTTGGCACTTCAAGGATAACCCCGATTATGATGTGAATGACCCGAGAATGGGCCTGGTGCACCGCATTGACAAGGACACAAGCGGCCTGCTGGTTATAGCGAAGACTCCCGAAGCGAAGACGCATCTGGGCAAGCAGTTCTTCAACAAGACCACCAAGCGGCAATATGTGGCTATGGTGTGGGGCGATTTCGAGGAGCCTGCGGGCACGATTACGGGCAACATAGCCCGCGACCCTAAGGATAAGCTGCGCATGGCTGTGTTCAGCAATCCGGAGGTGGGCAAGCATGCCGTGACTCACTACAAGGTGATGGAATCGTTTGGCTATGTCACTGTGGTGCAGTGTATTCTGGAGACGGGACGCACGCATCAGATACGTGTGCACATGCGCCACAAGGGGCATCCGCTCTTCAATGACGCCCGCTACGGAGGTGACCGGATTCTCAAGGGGACCACGTTTGCCAAGTATCGGCGCTTCGTGGAGAATTGCTTCGAGACCTGTTCGCGTCAGGCGCTTCACGCCAAGACACTGGGCTTCGTGCATCCGCGCACCGGCAAGCAGATGGATTTCGACTCCGAGATACCTGCCGACATGACGGCGCTGATTGAGAAGTGGCGCGCCTACAGAAAGGAGAATTAATATTCTTTTAACAGGAATTCCGTAACAATCGGCCTCGCAGGGGTGTTTAGCTTATAAACTGAACATCTCTATGGCAACAATAATGAGCAGCATCGTATCTATTATGGTTATCGCGTTCGTAATGACGGGCGTGGTGCTTGCACTGTTGCTCATCCACTTCCTTTCGGTCTATTTCAAGGGGGATAAGGACCCGGAGGAGCTGGTTTCCGAGCTGAAGGCGCTCCGGCGCGAGGCGGGGGAGAGCGACGGCATTAGTCGCCACAGCCTGTTCTACAGCTTCTTTTTCCGCGAACGATGACGCCTCACTTGCTCGTGGGGCTAATTTTTTGCCGTGAAAGTGGCAGAGTGTAAAGAATAATTTGTACTTTTGTGGTGAAAATAATCTGACCTATGCACGTGAACAAAACCCTCTTAGTACTCATAATTCTTGCCGGAGCGCTGCTCACAGCCTGCAAGAGCGGCGAGACTCAGGATGCCTCTCTGGCCGACATGACGCGTGAGATTGCTAACAAGCCTGATAGCCTGAAAGTTAAGCAACTACTTGAGGCTCGTATTCCTATGGACTCGGTGGCAGTGATTGTCACGAAGATGGCTATAGGGGAGGTGCCGGGTGTGAACATCGACAATCTTGCTGACATCGACGCTTTCCTCTACATGAACCGCAGCGAGAAGGACTACGAGGTCTACACGCTTGCCATGGATTCCTACTCCAAGAAGCTGCCCCTCTCCAAGCGTTTCCGTCTCTACAAGAAGTCGCCGCTGATCGACAAGGACAAGCTCGGCTATCAGCTGGGGCTGGAGTATGTGAGCGACGTGATTGACCGCAAGCTCACCATAGGCAAGGTTGACAAGGAGATAGCTGAATTCCGCCGCGAGTGTGGTGAGGATGAGGACACTTACAACCGGTTCCTCAAGGCATTTCAGGTGGGAATCAACACCCGCAGCCCCGAGGAAATCCCCGCCGATATACGCGCCGAATACGGTAAATAACCCCCTTATTTCATGCCGGGGAAGAGGCGCCGGGCGTTGGCATCGGTAGCGGTGATGACGTCGCTCAGCTGCAGGCCTAAAGTGTCGGCTACGCTTGTGGCTATGTGGGGGATGTAGGCGCTCTCGTTGCGCTTGCCGCGGCGGGGCACAGGTGCCAGCCAGGGCGCGTCGGTCTCCAGAACTATTCTGTCTATGCCAATGAGGCGCACAGCCTCTCTCACCGAAGCTGCATTCTTGAATGTGGCCACACCACCTATGCCAAACATAGCTCCGGGAAATGCCTCAATCAGCTGCGCGGCTTCCGCGGGAGTGCCGGTGAAGCAGTGGAACACCATGTGCTCGGGCATAACACCCTCAGCCTCAGCCTCTTTGAGCAGGGCGATAGTGTCGGCCAGAGCTTCGCGTTGGTGGATTATGAGCGACAGATTGCGGGCGTGGGCTTCGCGTATCTGCTTGCGGAAAGCCTGAAGCTGCTGTTCTCGGAAAGTCACATCCTCGTGATAGTCAAGGCCAACTTCGCCGATGGCCACCACACCGGGGCGGTCAGCAAACGCCAGTATCTCATCCAGTTCACTCTCCCAGTCTGCGCCCACATCGCTCGGATGCAGCCCTACTGCCACCGAGGTGTTGGCAGGATACTTGTCGTGCAGTTCAAACATGGGAGCGAGGGTCTGAGCGTTGACACCGGGCAGGATAATGTGCTGCACACTGGCCTCTACGGCCCTCTCCACAGCAAGGGAACTCTCACCCTCGGGGAAGTCCTCGGTGAGATAAATATGTGAGTGAGTATCAATCATTTACTTCGAACGGTTAATGAGGTTCTCGCACAGGTCAGCAAACGCCTGACGTGCGCCCGGCTCAGAGAAGCTGATGCTGTCGAGAGCGCGGATGGCCAGCTGCGAGTGCTGCTCAATGGCACGCTGGGCTGTTTCGCGTATGCCTGCCTTGTCGTAGATAGCCGTCACGGCTGCTATTTTCTGCTGAGCCTCAGTGAGTTGGAGCGCTTCAAGAGTCTGCTGTCTGAAGTCGGAGTGGAGGGCGGAGAGGAGCAGATAAGTCTTCTTATTGTTGAGAATGTCGCCACCGATGGGCTTGCCGAAGTCAGCCGAACCGTACACGTCAAGCAGGTCATCCTTAATCTGAAAGGCAATGCCCAGCTCCTCGGCAAACTTGTAGAGGGCATCGGCATCGGCAGTTGTCGCGCCACCCACGATTGCACCTGCCAGAGCGGAGTAGCCGAGCAGCACAGAGGTCTTGAGCCTGATCATATCCAGGTATTCCGGTATGGTCACATCGTCGCGCTGCTCGAAATCCACGTCAAGCTGCTGACCCTCATAGACTTCTATAGCCGTGCGGTTGAACGCATCCATCACTCGGCGCAGGTGCTTGTCGTCCACCTTCATGGTCAGCTGAGTGGCCAGAGTGAGCATTGTGTCGCCGCTGAGTATAGCGGCGTTCACGCCATATTCAGCCATGACCGAGGGGCGACCGCGGCGCATGAGGGAGTTGTCCATCACGTCGTCATGAAGCAGCGTGAAGTTATGAAACATCTCAACGCCCAGAGCCACATCAACAGCGCGTTCGCAGGAGCCGCTGAAGGCTTCGCAAGCCATCAGGCAGAGCACGGGACGCAGACGTTTGCCTCCACATTCCAGCGCGTAGGTGATGGGTGAATAGAGCCCCTCCAGACTCCCTGCGGGGAAGGTGAGGGCGCTTATAGCTTCATTGATGATGGCGGAGTAAGCCGAAATAGTCTGCATGGTCAGAAGGTTTATTTTTTGCAAAAGTAGCTAATAAATGTGAGCCATGCAAATCCTGCGTCAGCCCACTGAGGTGAGGAAGCAGCGCACCTGCCCGATGGCGAGGGTGCCTACGAGCTTCACCGGAGTGTGGTCAGGACCGGTGGTAACCCATGCGTTCATAGGCGCCGACGACTGTGTGCCCCCTCCGGTGGTGAAGGTAAACTGCAGCTGATAGCAGGAATAGGTCTTGCCGCTCGGGAGCTTCACATTCTCTTTGCCCACGCATTTTATTTTGATGCTTTCCGGTGCAGAGCCTGAGAAGATGGTGGCTTTCACTACTTTACCGGTGAGCATGGTGGGGTAGTCAAGCGTGCGGATGTAGTAGAAGATGCTGAGCATGTCATAGGTGGGACCGGTGGCGGAGCAGTTTACTTCGGTCTTTCTCAGAGGCACACCGGGACCCGATTTCCAGCGTATGCACTTGCCGTAAGCGTTGTTGCCCACGTAGCTGTAGGTGAGCAGATCCTTGCGGTATTTGCCCTTCTCGTGGGTGATTTTGGTGTAGCTTACAGGACGGAAATCGCTCTTATTGATTACGGATTTCAGCGTGTCGCTCACCGGATAGATGGAGTTTGCCCAGGGGAGCGTCTTGGCAGTGAGCATGATGTTATAGTCCTTGGCAGTGTTACGCAGGGTGAGCTGAGCTGTCGCGGCATTCTTCTGCACAAGGCCCCATTTGTATTGAATCACGTAGTTAAGCGTCTCATTTACAAACGATGTGGCACGCGCAGCCGTAGCGCAGCTTATCATCAGCAGGCAGAGGTAAAGGTACTTTTTCATAGCGGAATTGAAATGTTTATAATTTTAACACTCAGGCCTGCCGATTGTTTGTGGCTACCGATGAAATAGCTTGTGCCAGCTCCATCCGCCGGGACTCGAGGCTATGGAGGTGGAGAGCGGGTCGATAGGGGTGGGGAGCTCCGCCTCGGGGCCAAACTGCTCGGGATAGACAATCATGAGGTTGTGGCGGGCGAAATAGCGCGAGAGATAGGAGGGGAGCATCTCCAGGTCGGAGCTGTAGGAGACCGAGGTCTTGCGAGCGCAGATTACGGTGAGCAGGTCGTCGTCAGTGATATCAGCCGATGCCGTGATGATATCATCCCAGGCCTCAAGCGCCAGGAACTTGATTCTCAGCTCAAAGCCCATGGTGTTGATGGCCCCCTGAATGTAGCGTATGGTCTCCGGATAGGCTATGAAGAGCATCCTGCTCCCCACCTGCTGCGAGAGCATGCAGACGCGTGTGAGCCAGAGCGAGAACCCCGTCTCATATTCAGCCTTGGCGGGTACGATTATCACCTGCCTACGCAAGGTGTTGACAGGCACAAAGATACGCGACATCATCACCATCTTATTGGTGGTGCGCAGCAGCTGCTCGAGCATGGAGCCGAGGAAGGTGTCCACAATGTTGCTCTTGCGGTGGAGGCCCAGTATAATCTCCGAGCAATTGTGCTCCTTCATGGCATTGGTCAGGCCGGCTACAATATTGACATCGTAGCGCTCAATCTCATCGACCTTGACATCTACCGACAGCGCCACCTGAGTGATCGACTTCAGGGCCGTGTGCCCCATGGAGGCAATCGTGGCATCGTCGCCCGTTTTGATGAACAGACCCGTTATGTGGTGAGTGTTGGCAGGGTGACGCATGTAGAGGGCCACACGCATAATTCCCTCGGCAGTAAGGGGATTAGCCACCGCCACCAACTGACGCGCCATCTTGGCACGCCCACCCCCTCCGTCGCGCTCCATTCGCTGACGGGCTATGTCGAGGCGCAGAATCTTGGCCGCCTTTTCGGTGACAACCGAGGCCACAGCGCAGCAGATGAGAATCATTATGACAGCCCCGTTCATCACATCCTCGCTGATGAGTCCGCAGCGATAGCCTATGATAGTGGCGGCTATGGTGGCGGCTGCCTTGCCCGAGGTCAGGCCGAATATCAGCTGACGGTCATAGCGCTGCAGGTGAAACTGCCTGGTGGCCACCATGGCTGCTATCCACTTGCAAATCAGGGCGGTGAGGCTCATGAGCAGAGCAAGCCGGATTACGTCCCAGCTGCGGAAGATGACCGTGACATCCATCAGCATGCCCACGCCGATCAGGAAGTAGGGGATAAAGATGGCATTGCCCACAAACTCCAGGCGCGACATGAGCCCCGAGCGTGAGGGCACGAATCTGTTGAGCACCAGGCCGGCATAGAAAGCGCCCAGAATGGCCTCCAAGCCTATCAGCTGCGCCAGGAGCGAGGCGAGCAGCACCTCGGCCAGGATGAAGATGAACTGAGTGACGCGGTCGGAAAATTGACGGAAGAAGCGGCGAGTCATCCACCCGAAGCTCCACCAGATGCCCGCGGCGTAAATCACCGTCCAGAGCCCTAAACGCAGCAGGTCAGCCACACGGAAGTTGCCCGAGGTTTGCACCCCCACCACGGCTGCCAGAAGCACCAGGGCGAGCAGCACAGCCACGATAGTGCCGCACACGGCTATCACACTCGCGCGGGAGGCCGTCAGCCCGAAGCGGGCTACTATGGGGTAGGAGATGAGCGTGTGGGAGCCGAGCATGGAGGCTATCAGCGCCGAGGTCAGCCAGCTGCAATCCATCAGGTAGCGACTGACAAGCAGTCCCCCCGCCACGGGGAGCAGAAAGCTTAGCAGACCAAACTTAACCCCTGATTTCCAGTTGCGCTGCAGACCGAGCATGTCGATCTCCACACCGGCCAGAAACATCAGATAGAGTATGCCTACCTGCCCGAAAATCTCAAACGAAGAGTCGCGCGCCAGCAGTCCGAAGCCGTGGGGACCCACCACGATACCCGCCAGAATCATTCCCACTATGTGAGGTATGCCCAGGCGGCGAAGCAGCACCGGCGTCAATAAAATCATTATCAACACAAGGAGGAAGATGGCTACCGGTTGCTGTAGAGGGAGGGTCATCGGAGGGCGGATTTAGTAACTTGAAGCTCGTTTGTAGAGAATTATGCCTATTATGAAGTAGATCACGTTAGGAATCCACATAGCCACCGCCGGGCTCGTCTCGCCGCTCACGGCAAAGGAGCTGGTCACCGACGAGAACAATATGTAAGTGAAGCTCAGCACCAGGCCTATGCCTATGTTAATGCCCATGCCCCCCTTCACCTTCTTGGCCGAGAGACTCATGCCTATAAGCGTCAGGATGAAAGCCGCGGCAGTCATGGCGTAGCGGCGCTCGCGTTCTATCTCAAACTGAGTGATATTAGCCACACCCCTCTGCTTCTGCTTCTCTATGTACTGCTCCAGGTCCGGAGTGGTCATAGTCTCCTGGTCATTGCGCGAGATGATGAAGTCGCGGGGCTCAATGGCTATCACCGTGTCGAGACTCATGCCCGTGCGGATGCTTTCGCGCATACCGTTGAAGTCACGAATCATGTAGCTCTCCACGCGCCAATTGTTCAGCGTGTCATACTTAATGGTCTGCGCCGTCAGGCGGCTCACGAGAGTCTTACCCTTGAACTTATCGAGCGAAAACTGATAGCCCGTCTTCGTCTTGGCGTCATAACGCGCCATAAAGGCCACCACGCCGGGGCTGGCCATGAGCTGCACATTGAGCCCCTCCTCCACCTTGCGGTTCTTCACATACTTATTGGTGTAAGCCAGGCGGTTGACATTCGTGGGGGGGATGATGTAATTGCTCAGCGCAAACGTGAGCGCGGCTATGATGGCCGCCCCCGCCATGTAGGGCACCAGCAGTCGCTTGAAGCTCACGCCCGAGGCCAGGATGGCTATGATTTCGCTGTTGCCCGCCATCTTCGAGGTGAAGAATATCACCGAGATAAACACGAACAGCGGCGAGAATTGGTTGGCGAAATAGGGGAGGAAGCTCGCGAAGTAGTCGAAAATCGTCTCGCGGAACGGCGCGTTCAGAAATGCGTCCAGCTTCTCGTTGACGTCAAACATCACCACGATGGCCAGAATCAGCAGGATGGAGAAGAAATAGGTGCCGAGAAACTTCCCCAGTATGTATCGGTCAAGTATTGTGGGAGTTAGCCTGACCTTTCTGAACCATCGCTTCAGAGGGGCCGGGCGCCTGCTGGCTATTTTCTTGACTCTCTTCAATGCCTTTGGGGGAATTACAGACGGCGGGTTACGTTTTCAAGCATCCTCGGCTTCCACTCGGCAAAGTCGCCCGCTATGATATGCTTGCGCGCCTCGCCCACGAGCCACAGATAGAAAGCCAGATTATGGATGGAGGCAATCTGCATGGCCAGCAGCTCGCCGCTCACGAAGAGATGACGCACATAAGCCTTGGAGTAAGCCTCGTCCACCCACGAAGCGCCCCCCTCATCGAGCGGACTGTAGTCTGACGCCCACTTCAGATTGCGCATATTCATGATGCCGTGGCGGGTGAAAATCATGCCGTTGCGGCCATTGCGAGTAGGCATCACGCAGTCAAACATATCCACTCCGCGGTCTATCCCCTCCAGAATATTGGCAGGGGTGCCCACACCCATCAGATAGCGCGGCTTCTCCGGGGTGAGAATCTCATTGACCACCTCAATCATCTCATACATCTTCTCGGCAGGCTCACCCACCGCCAGACCACCTATGGCGTAGCCGTCGGCGTCATACTGCTGCACCCTCTCGGCAGCCTCACGCCGCAGGTCGGGATACACACACCCCTGCACGATAGGGAAATAGCTCTGATAGTAGCCATACTTCCCCTCCGTCTCCTTATAGCGCTTCCAGCCGCGGTCCAGCCAACGCATGGTCAGATCCAGGCTCTTGCGCGCATAGGAGAACTCAGCGGTGCCGGGCGTGCACTCATCGAGAGCCATCATGATGTCGGCCCCTATGGTGCGCTCTATGTCCACCACACCCTCCGGGGTAAACAGATGCTTAGAGCCGTCGATATGGCTGCGGAAGTAAGCACCCTCCTCCTTCAGCTTGCGTATGCCGCTGAGGCTGAACACCTGAAAGCCGCCGCTGTCAGTGAGAATCGGACGCTCCCACCCGTTAAACTTATGCAAGCCCCCGGCCTTCTCAAGTATGTTAAGACCGGGACGCAAATACAAATGATAGGTGTTGCCCAGAATAATCTGAGCCTTTATATCATCCCTGAGCTCGCGCATGTGCACACCCTTCACGCTGCCTAAGGTGCCGACAGGCATGAAGATAGGTGTCTGAACACTGCCGTGAGCCGTGGTAAACACTCCCGCACGAGCCGCCGAGCCGGGAGCAGTAGCTTCGAGAGTAAATTTCATGTTACAAAATTAGTCAGAAATTTTCAATTAGCCACCCCCGCGCATTATTTTTATCGGCAGAAGATTTTTTTGAAAATATTTTTGTACGCGCAACCATCTGAACCTCTGCGTGATAGCTCCAAAACGAAGCCCTGGAATTAAAAAACTGCGAAATTTTTATGAAATTTCCGTGAACATTTTCAGGTCGCCATTGTTAGTATATTAATTTGGTTGGGCTCAGGCTCAAATTGACTACCTAATTAATTGTACTTCGCACCTACTAATTAATTAACTACAAAGTCAATCAATTCAAATTATGAAGTCAACAACATGGGTGATTCTGCTGCTGGCAATTGCACTCGTGGGCGTAGGCTCGGCCTATGTCTATGAAAAAGTGTCAGACAGCACCGATATCCACGAAACTCAGGAACAAAAGGAGGCATTGGCCTTGAACGTAATCATGACCCGCACAAGCGTGCGCGATTTTCTCGACAAGGAGATTCCCGACTCGCTCCTGACAAAGATTCTGCGTGCCGGCATGGCTGCCCCCTCAGCCTACAACCGTCAGCCCTGGGAGTTTATCGTGGTCAACGCACCCGTCTGCAAACGCCGAATCTCTGAGCTGCGCCCCGGCACTACCCCCGTGGCCAAGTGTCAGGCTGCCATAGTGGTCTGCGGAAACATGGACAAGGTGACACCTGGCGAAAACTCCGAGGCCGGCAACTGGACGCTCGACTGCGCAGCTGCCACCGAAAACATGCTCCTGGCAGCCAACGCTCTCGGCATCGGCGGCGTGTGGTGCGGACTCTACACCGACGAAAAGCGCATAGACGGCGTGTCAGATGTGCTCGAACTCCCCGACAACCTCGTTCCCTTCAGCGTGGTAGCGCTGGGCTATGAAGCCACCCCCGCCATGCCCAAAGAGAAATGGGACCCCGAGCGAGTCTACCTCAACACCTACGACACCCCCTTCTACCCCAACTTCCGCGACTAATCCCCTCGCTGCGCAGGGACCCCCGGCTCCTGGTCTGCTATGCCCTTGCCGAGGCTCCCTGCCGACGGTAAGGGCTTACCCACAATAGGCCGCTACCAACAAGGGAAGGTGTTTCATGCTGAAACACCACATGACGTCCTAACTATCAATCATTCAGTAAGTTACAAGGATTTGCAAGTGTTTCACGATTTAGAGAGGGGGGTAAGGTTATTTTGTGAAACACCCCGAAAATCGCCCATTTTTAGGTCTAATAATCTGATATATAGTTAGTTAGAAGTGTTTCACAGTGTTTCATTTCCCCCTATTTATGAAACACCCCTGAGTGAGAGGCGTGAGGTTTTAGGTATTAGAGCCAGGGCTATTATGAGGTCAAATGAGTGGGCATTATTTATAAGAGCAAACGCCTGGAGAGGAGGATTCCATCCTCCGACCACCAAAGCCATACAGATAAGGAGTACGAGCAATCACATTGTGTTTATGTTTGGGTGAAACTGTGCATGAAAAATACTCTTTCCCCAACCCATAAATGTGCTGAACCGAGAGTCTGTTCTCATCCCTCCGCTCGAGAATGCCTTAATTTTTTGCACAAGTTTTGATAGAGGTATAGTTGGGTTTATTTCTACCAAAAGATGCACATGGTTGGCTATTTCCCTTATTCTGATAAGTTTACAATTCGCATCCTCTATAAAATACCATATAAATATATATATATATATCTTCTCTATATTCGTATGGTAGCGTCATCTCTTCGCATTAGGTACAGAAAACTTTATGATATAAGGCTGTTACATTGCTCATATGCAAAGATAATTATTATTTTATATTGTTTACAGCTTTCTCACTACATCGTGTCTTCGACACCGGGTTGGCACCCGGTGCTAACCACAACGGCGCACCCTTCGGGCGCTTGCGTTTGCCGCTAAAGGAAATAAATTAACATTACTGGTTGCAAATCACTCCAAGCGTTGGCTCTTACAACTTATTTATATGGCTTTGGTGGTCGGAGGATTCAATCCTCCTCTCCAGGCGTTTGCTCCTATAAATAAAGCCTTCTCCTTTGACCACACAGTAGCCATTGCTCTAAAACCTAATACCTAAAGCCTAAAACCTCACAGGGGGTGTTTCATAAATAGGGGGAAATGAAACACTATGAAACACTGTGAAACACTTGTAACTAACTATATATCAGTTTATTAGGTTTAAAAATGGGCTATTTTCGGGGTGTTTCACAAAATAACCCTACCCCCCCTCTCTAAATCGTGAAACACTTGCAAATCCTTGTAACTTACTGAATGACTGATAGTTAGGGCGTCGTGTGGTGTTTCAGCATGAAACACTTTCCCTTGTTGGTAGCGGCTACTTACCTGTAATGTTAACTTATTCTCATTAGCGGCAAACACAAGGCGCGGAGCGCCTCAAATCTCGATAGCCGGGGGCATCGCCCCCGGAAAGTGCCGGAAAATAATGTGCCCCGGAGGGGTACTACACTTTAGCACTTGCCCAATTCCGGATGTAGTACCCCTCCGGGGCACTTCCCCTCTCGAAAGCTACCGGGGGCGATGCCCCCGGCTATCGAGATTTGAGGCGCTCCGCGCCTTGCATTTGCCGCTAAAACAGGATAAGTTAATTATTGATGTCCGACAAACACTTCTAAACCACTGATTATCAGATAATATTTTATGTATAAGCCCTGTTGTTTAAGTAGCTCTATAATCAGCTGTAACTCTGCGCGTTAGAAGTAGA
>JAAVFJ010000079.1 GCA_014800845.1 Bacteroidales bacterium
CTTTGAGCTGCCCGATTCAAATGGGCAACTTGTCCTCTGGGATTAACTCCAACCTATACAAATAAATCAGGCGACCTTGACTGGCCGCCCAATAATCTATGTTCTTTGGCTTGGTGGAAGAAATTAAAGTTTTTATCCCGAACTCGCGTTAATTGCTTTACTGTTACAACTGCGCAGCAGGAAGTTTAGTTCGTTCGCACACCGGAGCGGTTTGGCCGAGTGAGGGAAATTGGGTAATTTTGCGGTACTAATTGATTATAATATGACCGCTTTTTATACTATACTGCTCCTCATAGTCTCCAACATATTCATGACACTGGCCTGGTACGGGCACCTCAAGATGCAGGAACTGAAGTGGATAGGCCACACCACACCGCTCATCATCGTCATCCTCATCTCCTGGGGCATAGCGTTGCTGGAATACTGCTGCCAGGTGCCTGCCAACCGCATGGGCTTTCACGAAAATGGCGGCCCCTTTACCCTCATGCAACTGAAGGTGATTCAGGAGGCCGTCACTCTGGTGATATTCACGGTGTTTACCGTAGTATTTTTCAAAGGGGAGTCACTTCACTGGAATCATTTCGCGGCATTCGTCTGCCTGATTCTGGCCGTGTGGCTCGTCTTTCTCAAGAACTGATTCACTCTTCGGCTCTTTTGGCTATGCCTATGCCGGGCAGATCGGTCAGCGTTACTTTGCCGTCCACTATCTGCATGCCCGAGAACAGGTCGTTGGCTATCAGCAGATTGCCGTCCAGGTCCACCCAGTCGGCCAGGGGCGCCAACTGCGCGGCGGCGCTTACGGCACATGATGTCTCCGTCATGCAACCTATCATCACCTTCATTCCCAGCGAGCGGGCGAGCTGCGCCATGCGGTAGGCGTCATGCAGGCCGCCGCTCTTCATCAGCTTGATGTTGATGCCATCATAGGCACCCGCCAGCGCCGGCAGATCGGCAGAGGTCTGCACCGCCTCGTCAGCTATTATGGGGAGCGGGGAGCGCTCGCGCAGCCAGCGGTGACCCTCGGTGTCATTCTTATCCATGGGCTGCTCCACGAAGAGCACATTCTTGTCGGCGAGCCAGAGGATATTGTCGAGCGCCTCCTGCGGCGTCTTCCAACCCTGATTCACATCCACACAGAGCGGACGGTCAGTGTGACTGCGTATGAACCCTATCAGCTCGCGGTCGCCCGGCACACCCATCTTCACTTTCAGCACCCGGTAAGGCTCCGACTCCTCGAGTTTGCGGAGAAGCTCGTCGGGGGTATCGTTGGAGATGGTAAACGAGGTGCAGGGCATCTGCGAAGTGTCCAGCCCATAGAGCTGATACCACTGGCGGCCGGTGAGTTTGCCGGTCAGGTCATGCAGAGCAATGTCCACGGCTGCCTTAGCCGCGCGGTTGCCGGGCGCTATGGAGTCCATGTAGGCATGTATCCGCTCGAAAGCAAACGGGTCAGCCAGGCGAGCGGGGTCTATACGCTCCAGAAAGCCGGTGACCGACTCCACCGACTCACCCAGATAAGGGGGCATGGAGGCCTCGCCGTAGCCGGTCACTGAGTCGATGGTTATCTCCACCTGCACGCCGGGAGTGGTGGTGCGCGACATGGTGGCCAGATTGAAAGCATGGCGCAACTTCAGCTCATAAGGGTAGTATTTCAGCTCCACGGCAGGGGCGGTGTCAGCTCTCATAGAAAATGTGGCAGTAGCAGCCAACATGACCAGATTGGCCATGAAAGCTGCTACAGCGAAAAGAATTTTACTCATAGTCAGGGAATAAGAACTTTAATAGTCTTCTCATAAACAAATTATTAGTTAATTAATGAACGTTGATAGATTTCTTTGCAATCATTCATTGATAAAGGTACGTAGGATCCAAGTGTTTCACCCTTATTTCCCTGAAGTGAGCGCACGAGCAGGTCTATGTCAGGCTCACAGCCTGTAAGCTCGCGCAGGGAGGTGGTGAGGCCGAGGGTGTGGTAGAAGCCTTTGAGGGCCTCTATGCCGAGGCGGCAGATTTCCTGCTCCGTTTTCCCTTCGGGGGCTATGCCCATGACGTTTACGGCAAACTGCACCACCTTGCGGGGATTCTTTTCAGCCACAAAGCTCATCCAAGCGGGCACCATCACGGCCAGACCGGCGCCATGCGCCACATTGTGCCAGGCGGAAATCTCATGCTCCAGGGCGTGGCTCGACCAGTCTTCCACCTTGCCGCAGCCACACAGGCCGTTGTGGGCGAGCGTAGAGGCCCACATCACAGCCGCGCGGGCATCGTAGTCGTCAGGTGTTTCCTTCAGTATGAGTGCGTTCTCCATCACGTCGCGCATGATGGCTTCGGCTATTGAGTCGGTCAGGTCGGTGCCGGTGGTGTTTGAGAAGTAGCGCTCGTAGATATGGCAGAGCATGTCGGTGATGCCGCATGCGGTCTGAAACCAGGGGAGGCTCATGGTGAGCTCCGGATTCATCACGGCGAAGCGGGGGCGCAGGCACATGGGGTAGCGCACGGAAATCTTGTGCTTGCCGTCGAGCTTGGTAATCACAGAGTTGCCGCTACCTTCGGAGCCGGCAGCCGGAATGGTGAGCACCACGCCGAGGGGGAGCACCGACGCGGGGGTAGCCTTTCCGCAGTAGAAGTCCCAGAAATCCCCCTCGTAGTTCACGCCGAGAGCCACTGCCTTGGTGGAATCGATTACCGAACCGCCACCCACGGCGAGCAGGAAGTCAATATTGTTTTCGCGAGCCATGCGAATACCTTCATAGACGCGGTCGTCAGTGGGATTGGGTGCTATCCCCTTCTGCTCAATGAAGAAGATGCCGGACTCGGTGAGCGCGGCGCGCACCTGCGCGAGCAGTCCGGAGCGTTCGGCGCTGCCACCTCCGCTCACAATCATCACGCGGCGCCCCCCGAAGCGGGCCACAAGTTCGCCGGTACGGGCTTGGGTGTCACGGCCAAATACGAATTCTGTAGGTGAATAGAAGGTAAAATTTTCCATCGGTTCAGTAGAGATTTTGGGTTGGTGATTAGTTTGCAGTAGAGGTTATCTCCCCTTCGGCCAGGCGGGTGCGGAGCTGTGTGCCGGCTGGTGCCTGCAGGGGAGAGCGGAGAGCCTTGCCGTCGGGGCCGAGCGTTATGCTGTAGCCGCGGGCAAGGATGTTGCGGGGTGAGAGCAGGTCCACTTTCTCCCCTATGGAGTTGAGGCGCTGTGTCTCTCGCTGCATGCGCGAGAAGATGAGTTGCCGCAGCAGCGGGGGAACATTCTGGAGGCGCCCCGACGCGCGGGCTATGGCCTGGCGTCCGGCACTCTCCACAGCGTGAGAGGCGCGGTCGAGCCTCTGGGAGGCTGTCTGCACACGCCGGGTCACGAGCAGCGGCAACATGCCGGCAAGCCTGTCAGCGCGCGCCTTGGCGTTGTCAATGCGTGTGCGGGCAAGCACGGGCACGAGCTGGCTCAGATGGTCTATGTGGCGCATGTCGCCGGTGAGTCGGTTGCGCACTCCGTGGGCTATGTCGGTGGCCAACTCCACTGCCTTTGAGAGCGCCAGCGCCGCCTGATTCACAAGCCACTCGGCTGCGGCCGTGGGTGTCTTCACGCGTGTGTGGGCTATCTCGTCGAGCACGGTGCGATCGCGCTCATGGCCTATGCCTACTATCACGGGAAGCGAGCATCTCGCCACGGCGCGCGCCAGCGCAAGGTCATCGAAGCCGGCTAAGTCCGTGGTGGCGCCACCACCGCGAATTATCACGATGCAGTCGAAAAGCTCCGGCGGAGTTGACTCAATAGCATCTAAAGCATCGCGCACGGTACGACTCACGTTCACACCCTGCATTGTAGCCTCAAAGAGGCAGGTGTAAAACTTCAGGCCAAATTTGTTATTCATGAGCTGATTCATGAAGTCACCGTAGCCGGCAGCGCCGGCGGCTGAGATGACAGCTATCTTCTGCACCGGCCAGGGCATCGGCAGCTGCTTGTTGCAGTCGCGTATCCCCTCGCGGGCGAGTGCTGCCAATATTTCGGCTTGCACCCTGGTGGTGTCCTTGCGGTACTCGGGGTCTATGTCAGTGACATTGAGCGACAGGCCATATTTTTCATGAAAGTTTACGGAGCAGAGCAGCTTCACCTCATTGCCGTTTACGAGCAATTGCTGCAGTTTTTCGCCATAATTATTCCTGAGGCTATTAAATGTGCCGGCCCAGAGCGTAGCACGCATAGTAGCGGCCGGTTGTCCGGACGCATCCTTCTGAATAAGAGAGAAATACTTATGACCTCCGGAAAGTCGCACATCGCTGAGCTCTGCTATCACCCAGCGGTTTCGCAAATCGGGGGTGTAATTGATGGTTTGACCGAGCAGCCGCAGCAGCTCTATGAGGGTGATGGCTTTGTTCATGGCTGGGGTAGTGAGATGGGACGTGAGGCGGCGCCGTTGGGGGCACGCAAATGCAGCAGCGAGGTCAGCGTGGGCGCGAGCGCCGTGGCACAGACAGGGGTGGAGATGTCGGCGCGGCTTACGCGACCCGGCGCGAAGAAGAAACCGGGGGTGCTGATGGCTCCGCGGCGTATCGGTGTGGTGACGATGGGGAAGGTGTGGTCCTCCACCAGGTTCCAGCCGGGCGTAAGCTCTATGGTGAGCTGCGGCGCGGTGCGCGAATCGGTGCTCAGGTAGAGGCGGCGTGTCTCTTCATCGTCGGGGGAGAGGATTTCGGAGAGGGTGTAGACACTGCGTACACCGCTCATTTTCATCAGGAACTCCTTGGCATCGCGGGCGGCATCGGCAGGATTAACTCCCTTTGACTCAAGCACTTTAAGTGCAAGATGGAATCCGCCGCCGGTAAAACTGTCAACATAGTTTCCCGGACCATATTTTGCGGAGAAGAAGCCGTTGAGCAGCGCTATGGCACGCTTGGTTGAGAAATCTCCGGAGGGTATGCGGTATTTGGCATCGGTAGGCACAGCGTCATTATAGTAGCCTGTGCCTGTGAGCATTATCACACAGTTTGCCAACCCCACTGACTGGTCGATAGCCTTAAGCAGACGCTCCAGCTGGAGGTCAAGACGCAGATAGGCATCCTGCAACTCAAGGCGGTAGTCGCCATCCTTCACCCAGCGGAATGGGGCGAGTGTGTAGCCCAGGCAGAGCATGTCTATGGTGTCGCCACGGCGCCCCATGTTGAGGCCCTTAATCATGTCGATGGCCAGGGAAGTTACCTCCTCATTGCCACGCGGAGAGGCAGCGAACTGCTCGTAGACCTCCTTGGCGCGCGAGGGGAAGGTGTGGCGGAAATCATACTGGCGCTTCTGGGCGGGGAGGCCCGGATAGCGGTCTATGCTCAGCAGGGGCTTCCACTGCATGGTGTCCACGCGCGCCGAGAGGGGCATGCGGAAGTTGCGGTTGGCGGCGCTCTGCGGCAGTTCCTTATAGTAGGAGCTTGTGGCCCAACGCCCGTCGGTGGTGCTGAGCCATGAGGCGCCGTTGCCGCTGTGGCCGGCCATTATCACCGCCTGCTGGGGGTCGGCGGCCACGGCCTGAATCATCGAGAGGCCGTGGCCGTCGATCATCAGCTCGTCGGCCACGGTAGAAAGCAGCAGCGGCTGCGGAGAGATGGTGAGTGCGGAGTTTACGCCCAGTGTGTTTTTATCTGACAGTGCCGGCACTTCGCGCAGAGAGGCCGGGTCCCACACCTCGGCGGCGGAGATGCCGGTTTCGTTGGGTGTGGCGCCGGTGAAAATCATGGCGGTGGCCGAAGCGAGGTCCATGTGGGCGGGGGTAAACTCCACGTCGCGGAAATAGGCCCCCTCCCCTTTCAGTTTGCGGAAACCCTCGGAGCTCATCAGCGGGGAGAGGTATTCCACATAGTCGGTGCGCAGCTGGTCCACCACGATGGCCACCACTAACTTGGGGCGCGCCTGCGCTTTCTGCTGATGATGCTGCGCGGTGGCGGTCAGGCAGCAGAGTACGGCCAGCAGCGGGAGGATTGAGCGGAGCCTCATGACTCGTGGGTGTAAGTTTGCTCACACAACCTTCGGAGCCAGGCGAAGCGATCGGCCAGCTCCTGCTCATTACCCTCGGAGGGTGCGCCGAGACCGGCCAAAGGAGCGGTGCGGTCGAGCATTATGGGCACTATGCTCACGCCGCCGTGATGGAGCACATATTCATCGGTGTCGGTGGCCGCTGGCTCAGCGTTCTCAAACTTGCCGGCAAGCATGTAGAAGGGCTTGCCTGAGGGGTCGGCATATTCCACATACTCGTCGCTCCAGTTGCCTTTACACTCGCGCACCAGGTGCATGCGGGTGGGCTCGGGCTGACAGTCGGGGATATTGACATTCAGGCAGATACCCTCCGGCAGCCCGTTTTTGAGCATGCCGGCTACTATGGCGCGCACAAAGACGCGGCAAGCGGAGAAATCGGCGCTGTGGGAGTGGTTGGTGAGTGAGAAGCCCACGGAGGGCACCCCGAAGGCGCACCCCTCCTGGGCGGCCCCCATCGTGCCGCTGTAGAGCACATTGATGGCGGCGTTGCTGCCATGGTTTATGCCGCTCACCACCAGGTCGGGCTTCCTGTCGCGAAGCACGGTGTGCCACGCCAGCTTGACGCAATCGGTGGGGGTGCCGTTGGTGGAATACATTTTTGCACCGTTGTAGTCAGGCAACTCCTTGACCCTCAGCGCTCCCTGCACAGTGAGCGCCATGCTTCCGCCGGAGCGCGGCGAGTCGGGACAGAGGCAGACTATTTCGCCCATGTCGGCCAGATAATCAACGAGGCGGTGCACACCGGGTGCCTGGATGCCATCGTCGTTTGCTATAAGTATAAGTGGTTTATTTTCAGCCATATATATCGGAATATTTCTTGCGTCCACGCAAGTAATGTTGTATGATTATGTTCTTGTCGGCGCCGGGTAGCGAGCGAAAAATGTTCTCTTCGGGGAAGTCGGTGTAGTCACGCCGCATCCGGCTAAAGTCGCGATGCGCCTTGAGTATGGCCCTGGCGTGGCCCCACTGCCCTTTGGCCACGAAGAGCCCCCAGGCGAGTGTGTCCCACAGCCGGCGCACGAAGAGCTTTCTGCGCCCCTCGCCACGCGGCAAGTTCTTATGGAGCAGCAGCAGGTTGTTGCGGAAGTTCAGATAGGTCTTGCGAGGATTGCTCTTGTTGAGCGACGCACCCCCGAGATGGTAGACCTCTGAGTCGGTAAGGCACATCACTTCGTAGCCGGCGCGGCGTATGCGCAGGCAGAGGTCTATCTCCTCCATGTGGGCGAAGAATTTCTCATCGAGCCCCCCTACTTTTTCGTAGAGGTCGGTGCGCACCAGCAGGGCCGCGCCCGAGGCCCACGCCACGGGAAACGCCGGACCGTCATACTGTCCTTCATCCTTCTCCACCACCTCAAACAGGCGGCCGCGACAGAAGGGGTAGCCTAATTTGTCAATGCAGCCCCCGGCAGCCCCGGCATATTCGAAGCTCGTGTGGTCCTTGTCCCACTTGATTTTGGGCATCAGCGCTCCGGCACGCGGGTGGCTGTCCATGAAATCAAGCAGAGGAGTGAGCCATCCTTCCGGCACCATAACGTCTGAATTAAGCAACAGTGTGAGTGGATAGCGCGTCTGCGCAATAGCACGATTGTAGCCACCGGCGAAACCGAAGTTTTCGCCGAGCTCCAGCACCCCTACCTGCGGGAAGTTTTCGCGCACCCAGGCCACGGAGCCGTCAGTACTGCCATTGTCGGCCACTATCAGGTCGGCCCGCTCGCTCACCGTGTGTGCCGCGGCAGCGGGCAAGTATCGCTTGAGCAATTCAAGTCCGTTCCAATTGAGTATGATAACAGCAACTTGCTTCATCTGCTTTTATTTTTAAACCCCGTCCCTCATTTCGGCGGGGGGATTGTCATTAATGACAGACGGAGCCCGCAGGGCGTGGCCCGGGGCTCCGTCGCTATAGGTTCGGGAGTGCCTGCGGCCCGAGGTTATTGACCTTTGCCGTGGCAGTTCTTATATTTCTTGCCGGAGCCGCAAGGGCAAGGATCATTTCGGCCTACTTTAGGTTCAGCTTTGGCGGGCTGCACCGGAGCCTGGCGGCGGCCGGCGTTCTGAGCAGCCTGACGCTGAGCCTCCTGACCCTCGTAGCTCTCACGGGTGGTGGAGTAGTTGGCATAGGGGTTGGGATAGGTCTGGTTGCCATACTCACGGCGCATCTGACCCTGCTGCTGACGACGCTGAGCCTCGCGTGCAGCTTCCTGCGCGCGCTGCTGCTCCTCGGCTGCGGCCTGCTGCTCGGCGGCCTTCTGCTGAGCCTCCTCGAAGTCAGGCACATTCATGCGGCCACGCATCAGGGTGGCCACCGCCTTGGAGTTCATCTCGGCAAGCATCTTCTTCCAGAGCTCGTAGGCCTCCAGCTTGTAGATTACCAGCGGGTCCTTCTGCTCGTAGGAGGCGTTCTGCACAGAGTGGCGGAGCTCATCCATCTCGCGGAGCTGCTCCTTCCATGCCTTGTCAATAGCCGAGAGGAGCACCATCTTCTCCCATGACTTGGTGAGACTCTTACACTCGGTGGCGTAAGCCTCGTCCAGGTCGGTGCGCATATACATAGCCTGGCGGCCATCGGTCATCGGGATGCCGATTACACCGTGAGCCCCCTGGTTGTCAACGAAGTTCTTAATCCAGGGCATAGCCTTTTCGCGCATCTTCTCCTTGTTGCGGTTCATATGCTGCAGGGCAGCCTCAGCCAGAGTTTCGGTTATGGCGTCGCTGTTCATCTTGCCGTATTCCTCCTTACTGAAGGGCATCTCTATGGAGAAAGTCTTGATGACCTGCTCGGAGAGGCCCTCGTAATCACCCTGATATGAGGAGGCATACTCACCGGCCAGTTCGTAGATCATATTCACGATGTCGGTGCCTATGCGCTCACCCTTGAGTGCGTTCTGGCGGCGGCCATACACACCCTTACGCTGAGCGTTCATCACATCGTCATATTCCACCAGGCGCTTACGGATACCGAAGTTGTTCTCTTCCACGCGCTTCTGGGCGTTCTCGATTGACTTGCTCACCATGTTGCTCTCAATCATGTCACCCTCCTTGAAGCCGAGGCGGTCAAGAGTCTTGACCACACGCTCGGAGGCGAAGAGGCGCATCACGGTGTCCTCGAAGCTCACGAAGAAGACTGAGCTGCCGGGGTCACCCTGACGTCCGGCACGACCACGCAGCTGGCGGTCCACACGGCGGCTCTCATGGCGCTCGGTGCCGATGATGGCGAGACCGCCGGCATCCTTCACCTCCTGGGGGAGCTTGATGTCGGTACCACGACCGGCCATGTTGGTGGCTATGGTCACAGTGCCTTTCTGGCCCGCTTTGGCCACGATGTCGGCCTCCTTCTGATGGAGCTTGGCGTTGAGCACCTGGTGGGGGATTTTGCGCAGGGTGAGCATCTTAGACAGGAGCTCGGAGATTTCCACGCTGGTGGTGCCCACGAGCACGGGGCGACCGGCATCGACCATCTTCTGCACCTCTTCGATTACGGCGGCGTATTTCTCCTTCTTGGTGCGATACACACGGTCATTCATATCATCGCGCTGCACGGGGCGGTTGGTGGGAATCTCCACCACGTCGAGCTTATAGATATCATAGAACTCGCCGGCCTCGGTCATTGCCGTACCGGTCATACCGGCCAGCTTGCGATACATGCGGAAGTAATTCTGCAGAGTGATGGTGGCGTAGGTCTGGGTGGCGGCCTCAACCTTCACACCCTCCTTGGCCTCGATGGCCTGGTGCAGACCGTCGGAATAACGACGACCCTCCATGATACGGCCCGTCTGCTCATCTACAATCTTAATCTTGCCCTCGTCAACCACGTATTCCACGTTGAGGTCAAACAGTGTGTAGGCCTTAAGCAGCTGGTTCACAGTGTGCACACGCTCTGCCTTTTCGGAGTAAGCTGTGAGCAGGTCATCCTTCTTCTGCACCTTCTCCTCGGCGGTGAGCTGTTCATTTTCCACAGCTGAAAGCTGAGCGGCTATATCGGGCAGCACGAAGAAATCAGGGTCATTGGTGGTGCCGGTAAGCACCTCTATACCCTTATCAGTCAGCTCAATGGAGTGGTTCTTCTCGTCGATAACGAAGAAGAGGGGCTCCACAGCCTTCGGCATCTCGCGGTTGTTATCCTGCATGTAGTGGCCCTCTATGCGGAGCATGAGCTGTTTCACGCCATCCTCACTCAAGTAGCGGATGAGCGGATTGTATTTCGGGAGGGCCTTGTACACACGGAACAGGGCGAGACCACCCTCCTCCTCAAGCATCTTGGCGGTGAGCTTCTTGCCCTCGCCTGCCTGACCTTTGTCATACTTGGCTATCTGGGCCTCGTCGCCACTCCAGGCGGCGGCAATCTTGGCCTTGGCCTCAACGAGCAGCGAGTTGGCGAGCTTGCGCTGTGCCTCTACCACCTTCTGCACGTTGGGTTTGTACTCGTTAAACATCTGGTCATCACCCTTAGGCACGGGGCCGGAGATGATGAGCGGTGTGCGCGCGTCGTCGATAAGCACGGAGTCCACCTCATCGACTATAGCGTAGTAGTGGTCGTCGCGCTGCACGAGCTCCGAGGGCATCGACGCCATGTTGTCGCGCAGATAGTCGAAGCCAAACTCATTGTTGGTACCGAAGGTGATGTCAGCCTGATAGGCGGCGCGGCGCTCGGCACTGTTGGGCTGAGTCTTGTCGATGCAGTCCACCGACAGACCATGGAACTGATAAAGGGGACCCATCCACTCGGAGTCACGCTTGGCCAGATAGTCATTCACAGTCACCACGTGCACACCCTCGCCCGTAAGAGCGTTGAGGAACACGGGGAGAGTAGCCACGAGGGTCTTACCCTCACCGGTGGCCATCTCGGCTATATTGTTGGTAACCTTGCCGTTCTGCATCATGCCGTGGAGCACCTGGCCACCTATGAGCTGCACATCGTAGTGCACCATGTCCCACTTCATGAGGTTGCCGCCGGCCATCCATTCATTCTTATAGATAGCCTTGTCGCCGTCGATGGTCACGAAATCCTTGCCAGCAGCGGCCAGGTCGCGGTCAGCCTGGGTGGCAGTCACCTCGATGGTCTCATTGTTGGCAAAGCGGCGGGCGGTCTCCTTCACGATAGCGAACACTTCGGGCAGAGCCTCGTCGAGCTTCTTGGCATAGAGGTCGAAATACTGCTCCTTGAGTTCATCGATTTTGCGCCAGAGGGGCTCGCGCTTATCATAATCCAGCAGCTCTATCTCCTTGCGGGTCTCGGCTATCTGGTTCTTGTACTCCTGAGCGGCGCCGCGGATATCATCGCGGATCACATCGATGCGATGACGCAGCTCATCGTTTGAAATTCCGGCAATCTGCTCGGAAATCGGGTTGATTTCCTTGCGCAGACGCTCCCAAAGCGGCTTTACTGCGCGCTCGCTCTGGTCGCCGAATATCTTCTTGAGTATGTTGCTAAATCCCATTATAAAAGATTAAAAATAAAAATTCCATAAGCGCCCTTCAGGGACGCTCTGTGTGGATAATAAAGTATTAAGTATATAATAATGAGGGAGATAGCTCCAAAATCGACAATCGACTCGCCGAAGCCACTCCGCATTATCCCGCAAAGGTAACAAAAATTCCCGTAATAACCAACCATTTCCACCCCTCCGCCCCCATTTTTATTGCGGTATTTCTTTAATCGGCCCGGTTTCTTTTGCTCTGCCCGGCTTTGAACTTTTGCAAAATTTAGTTAGTTATTAAAAGCTGGTCAACAAACTTATAAACTTAGCCTCTATGACTGATAATGTACCGGAAGAACTGCATCAAACATCAATGCTGCAAAGAAGATGCAGAAAGTAGCTTACGCTGAATTTATAGAAGATACACTACTGAAGTTTTTTGCAGCTATGATGAAAATAAGAGGCTTCGCCCTATAGCTGTAAAGCAGTGGCTGAATTACAGATAGCTGACTTTCTTTATTTTAATAGGCAAATAATTCTTAGAATATAGAGGCTATTGGCCTAATTATTCGTAACTTTGCAGTCATTAGATAGACTTCAATGACAAACACCGATATTCAAATATTAGGCACAGACGAACACCGTATTTTATTCGGTGATGCGCTTGATGCGTTGAACCTTATTCCCAATGGGTCTGTAGATTTGATTTTTGCAGACCCCCCTTATAATATAGGCAAAGTTTTTGCAGGATTGAAGGATAAATGGGCTACAGATGAAGATTATTTACAATGGTGCTACAAATGGCTTCAGTTATGTGTAAACAAACTGAAACCTAATGGAGCTTTTTATGTAATGACTTCTACGCAATTTATGCCCTATTTTGACCTCTTTCTTAGAGATAGGTTAACAATATTATCACGCTTAGTTTGGTCTTATGATAGTTCAGGAGTTCAGGCTAAAAAGTATTATGGTTCAATGTATGAACCTATTCTTTACTGTGTAAAAAATAAAGATGATTATACATTTAACGCTGATGATATTTTAGTAGAGGCTAAAACTGGTTCACAGCGTAAGCTTATAGACTACAGAAAGAATCCCCCTCAGCCCTATAATACACAAAAAATTCCAGGGAATGTTTGGGATTTTGCTAGGGTTAGGTACAGAATGGAAGAATATGAAAATCACCCTACGCAAAAACCTATAGCTTTGTTAGAAAGAATCATTAAAGCCAGTTCGAATGCAGGTGATACTGTATTAGACCCCTTTTCAGGTTCTTTTACTACTGGATTTATGGCGAAACAGCTAGGAAGAAGAAGTATAAGCATAGAAATTCAGGAAGAATATATTAAAATAGGACTTCGAAGATTAGGGTTGGCTTCTGAATATAAGGGACAGCCTTTAGTTAAGGAAACAAAGACTACAAAGGTTAAAAACCGTAATGGCGTAAAAGTTGAATCTGTTGAACAACCTAGTATTTTCGGCATAGATTTTTAAAGATGATTACAGAACATAGTTTTACCAGCACAATCAGAAATATACTAACTTTATTCTTTGGCAAAAATGCAGAAGCTGTTTTAGAAAGCAGCTTACTTATTCAGTACCTTAACGAAAAAACAAAATCCGCTCATAGAGGTTCTAAGGCTAGAGGCAGTTTTGCGAATCTTTATTCTATATATGTTGTAGTAGAAGATTATATCGATCACGGCTATCACAAAGCAAAAAAAGGGAAATATGCCGACTATGAAGGAGCTATATTTAGTTATCTATTCAAAAGGCAGCGAGAATTACCCTTTGGTGCAAAGTTACAAAATCATTCCTTGAATAATAGAACTAATTCAGAATTTCAGAAATTCTTCCCTACA
>JAAVFJ010000080.1 GCA_014800845.1 Bacteroidales bacterium
ATTGGGGAGGGGCTGGGGCTTGTGAAGCCCCGTCCCCAATCCGCCATTAAGTCTCAAGCGTCAAAAATATTGGGGGCTATTCAGCTCGAAGATTTTTGCACTTCGAAATTGAATCTACGGCTGCGGGGGAAATTAGTCTATTACTTGTCGATGCTGATCAGCTCAACTTCGAAGTAGAGGGGCTCGTTGGGGGCGATGGGGCCGCCGGGAGTGCCCTGGGGGCCGTAAGCCAGGTCGGAGGGGATGATGAACTGATACTTAGAGCCTACGGGCATGAGCTGCACGCCTTCGGTCCAGCCGGGAATCACGCGGTTGAGGGGGAAGCTTGTGGGCTCGCCGCGCTCCACTGAGGAGTCAAACAGGGTGCCGTCCAGGTGTTTGCCGGTGTAGTGCACAGTCACCACGTCGGTGGCTCCGGGCTTCTCGCCCTTGCCGGCCTTCACCTCCTTGTAGAGCAGGCCGGAGTCGGTGCGGGTATAGCCGGTGGTGTCTACCTTGGCCTGCGAGAGGTCGAGGGTGGCTGGGGCGGCGGCTATCATTTCCTCTTCGGCAGCCACGGTGTCGGCGGTGGCTACGGCAGCTGATTCGCTGCTTTCGGCCTTGCCTGAGCAAGCCGAAGTGGCCACAGTCAGAGCGACTGCAGCCAGATAAAGAATCTTTTTCATTGAAAATTACTTCTTGTTAACCTTGAGGAGCTCAACTTCAAAAATCAGAGTTGAATGAGGGGGAATAGCGTTGGGCACACCCTGAGGGCCGTAAGCCAGGTCAGAGGGGATGAAGAAGGTGTACTTGCTGCCTTCGCTCATGAGCTGTACGCCTTCGGTCCAGCCGGGGATAACGCGGTTGAGGGGGAAGGTAGCGGGTTCGCCGCGGTTCACTGAGGAGTCGAATACGGTGCCGTCCACGAGCTTGCCGGTGTAGTGCACAGTCACTTCATCTTCAGCGGTAGGCTTCACGCCGTTGCCCTCCTTCTCCACAACATACTGAAGGCCGGAAGCAGTCTCCTGCACACCCTCTTTCAGCTTGTTGTCGGCCAGGAACTTGGCGCCTTCAGCCTTGGCACGTTCCTCCATGCCCTTCTGAAGCTTCTCCAGATACTCATTGATGAGCTTCTGAGCCTCTTCGGGCTGCATTTGGGGCTCTTCGCGGTTCATGACAGCCTTTACAGCATCGGCGTAGCTTTCCACATCGAGGTCATTTACGCCCATGCCGCGGAGCTGCTGACCCATAGCCAGGCCCCATGCATAACTTAACTTTTCCATAATATTTTTAAATAATTTGGTTTATACACATAATTTCTCGGAGAGACCCCGTCTTGGAAGCCGCTCCATTAATAATAACGCGCAGCCGGATGAAAAGTTATATTCCGATTCAAAAATTAAAAAATCCCGGCTCAAAATTTTGCCAAAAAGAAAAAAGTGGCTAACTTTGCACCGCTCTTTAGGGCACAGAAGATTGTCTTATGGTGTAATGGTAGCACAACAGGTTTTGGTTCTGTTTGTCCAGGTTCGAATCCTGGTAAGACAACTCTAAAGGGGTCTGACTTCCGCAGTCAGGCCCCTTAATTGTTCCAGAATAAATCTGTTATGAAGAATGTTAGTGAGGACATAAGCGCCTTTCGCCATCTGCGCGGAGAGGCCGGAGGCAGCCGTGTGGACTACTGCTGGCGGCACGGGCGTTACGGTCTGTTGCTGATAGGCATCAGCGATGGCCGTCTCTGCTGGGCGCGCTTCGCTGATGACGATGACCGCGTGCAGGCTCTTCAGCAGCTGGGAGAGGCATTTCCGCATGCCGCGCTGCAGGAGAGTGGCGGCGGCGATCTGGCTGACCGCGTGGCTGCTTCCATAGAGGGGGAGCTCTGTGTGGAGGCCGATGAGGTAGGGTTGTGGGGTTCCGATTTCCGGGTGGCTGTGTGGCGCGCCGTCTGCCGCATACCTCGCGGAGAGGTGCGCAGTTATGCGCAAGTGGCCGAGATGGCCGGCTACCCGGGAGCGTCGCGTGCCACCGGGAGCGCGCTTCATGTCAATCCGATAACGGTGCTGATACCCTGCCACCGTGTGATCAGCGCCTCGCAATTAGGCAAACCGCTGACAGCCAAGACCGTGGGCCGATATTTCTCAGCTCCCGAAATTAAGCTTGCACTGCTGGAGATGGAGGGCGCCGCCCCTTATTTCCGCGCTAAATAGATGGCGATGGCGCCGGGGAAGAGTGTGGTGTAGGTAGCCTTATGGAAGCCGGCGTCGGTCATAAGCTTCGTCATGGCTTCGCGCTGGGGGCAGGCCGCTATGCTCTGCGGCAGATAGGTGTAGGCGCTTCGGTCGCCGCTCACAAGTCGCCCCACCAGAGGAATAAGTCGGCGCGAATAGATGCGGTAGCCGGCGCGCATCAGCGCTCCCGAAGGCTCGCACAGTTCGATTACGCAGAGGGAGCCGCCGGGGCGGAGCACTCGGTGCATCTCGGCGTAGCCGGCAGGCAGGTCAGCGAAATTGCGCACCCCGTAGGCCACCGTGATGGCGTCAAACGTGTTGTCCGCATAGGGGAGCGCCAGGCAGTCACCCTCGGTAAATGTTATTGACTCCTGCACCTCGCGGGGCATGCGCTCCAGGCGCTGGCGGGCCACAGCGAGCATGCCTCCCGACAGGTCTATCCCCTCTATGCGGGCGCCGGAGCCGTAGAGGCGTTGCAGATGAAAGGTGACATCGCCGGTGCCGCAGGCCACATCGAGCAGCATGAGCGGCTTGGAGGGGGAGTGAGGGGGCAGCTGAGCGTCGAGCATACGCAGGGCGCGGTTGCGCCAGTAGCGGTGCAGCCCGAAGGTCATGGCATTGTTCATGAAGTCATAAGCGGGCGCGATGGAGTCAAACATCTGCTCCACCTGCGCCCCCTTTTCTTCATGAGCGTCGTAGGGTTTAACTTCCTCGGCGCGCGGCATGTCAGGCGTTGTTTTCAAGCCAAGAGGTGATGTTGCGCTCTATGCGGGCAGACAGGTCCTCCTCGGCAGCTTTCATGAACTTCTCGCCGGTGATGTGCTCGTAGAGCTCAATGTAGCGTTCGCTCACCTCGTCGCAGTATTCGTCGGTCATCTCGGGCACCTGCTGGTCAGCTTTGCCCATGAAGCCGTTGCTGATGAGCCACTGGCGCACAAACTCCTTGGAGAGCTGCTTCTGGGGCTCACCCTTGGCCAGACGCTCCTCGTAGCCTTCGGCGTAGAAATAGCGTGAGGAGTCGGGGGTGTGGATTTCGTCGATGAGAATCACGCGCCCCTCATGCTTGCCAAATTCATATTTAGTGTCGACCAGGATAAGACCCTGGCGGGCAGCCATCTCGGTGCCGCGCTCAAAGATGGCCAGAGCGTACTGCTCCATCTGCTCGTAATCCTCCTTGGCCACAATGCCGCGGGCTATGATTTCCTCGCGGGAGATGTTTTCATCGTGCCCCTCGTCGGCCTTGGTGGTGGGAGTGATGATGGGGTGGGGGAGCTTCTCGTTTTCGCGGAGACCCTCGGGGAGCTTCACGCCGCAGATTTCGCGGGCGCCGGCGGCATAGTCGCGCCATGCGCTGCCGGCCAGATAGCCGCGTACAATCATCTCAACCTTAAAGGGTTCGCAGAGCAGGCCGATAGTCACCATGGGGTCGGGCACGGCTACTTTCCAGTTGGGGACAATGTCGTTGGTAGCGTCAAGGAATTGAGCTGCAATCTGGTTGAGTACCTGTCCTTTGAAGGGGATGCCTTTGGGCAGAATAACGTCGAAGGCCGAGATGCGGTCAGTAGCCACCATAGCGAGATAGCGGTCGGAAATGTTATAAACATCGCGCACCTTACCGTGGTACACGCTCTTCTGGCCGGGGAGGCTGAAGTCAGTGTTTGTGAGAGTGATTGCCATAATTAAACAGTATTTTTAGAACCACAAAATTAGGCATTTTTTCGCAGAAATGCAAAGCGGGTAAATGCGCGAGTAGAAAAATAATCAGCTCCGGAACAATCAGGTATTTGGCAGTGTTAGAAAATATGAGTACATTTGTGCTCGAAAATTCAGGTAAACCAATCACTTATTAAACCCAAAATAAATTCAGAATTATGAAATTCATGAAGATTTCAATGGTGGTAGCACTGGCTGCCAGCCTCTTCGTATCAAGCTGTAACATGAGCAACACCGGCAAGGGTGCTCTCATCGGCGGTGGCGGCGGTGCCGGCCTCGGTGCAGGTATAGGTGCTCTCATCGGTGGCGGCAAAGGTGCTGCTATCGGTGCAGGCGTGGGCGCTGCTGTAGGCGCAGGCGCAGGTGCTCTCATCGGCAACAAGATGGACAAGCAGAAGAAGGAGCTCGAGGAGCAGCTCGCCAACGCTAATGTGCAGGAAACTACCGACGCCAACGGCCTGAAGGCTATCCGCGTGACTTTCCCCGGCGGCATCCTCTTCCAGACCGGCAAGTGGGCCATCAACGCAAGCGCTCAGGCTGAGCTCAAGCAGTTCGCTGCTTCTCTGAAGCAGAATGACCTGACCGACGTGCGCATCTTCGGCTACACCGACAACACCGGCTCAATGGCTGCCAACGAAAAGGTGAGCACCAACCGTGCTAACGCCGTAGAGCAGTTCCTCGCCAATCAGGGTGTGGCTATGAGCCGCATGCAAGCTAAGGGCCTCCCCATGCAGGACTACCTCAACGACAACGCTACCGCAGCTGATCGCGCTCAGAACCGCCGCGTGGAGATCTACATCTACGCTTCCGAGCAGATGATTAAGGACGCAGAAGCCGGCACTCTGAAATAATCCGGTTTTCCTGATAAAAGCTACGGCCGCTCCCGTTTTGCACGGGGCGGCCGTAATTATTTTTGGAATCAGGTTTTATTCCTTTTCGCCGTAGGCGAGGTCGCCGGCATCACCCAGACCGGGGATTATGTAGGAGTGGTCGTTGAGCTCCGGGTCTATGGCTCCGATCCACACGGTTGTCTTGTCTTCGGGGAAGGTGCGCTTGATGTAGTTCACGGCCTGCTGCGAGGCTATCACGGAGGCCACGTGGATATGCTTCGGGGTGCCCTTGCTCAGCAGGGCGCGGTAGCCGAGCTCCATGGAGGCGCCGGTGGCGAGCATGGGGTCCACGAGCAGAAGCACTTTGCCTTCGATTGAGGGGGAGGCGAGGTACTCTATCAGCACATCAAACTGGTCGCCACCCTTCTCGCGATACTTGCGGTAGGCGCTCACGAATGCGTTTTCGGCGCGGTCAAAGTAGCTGAGGAAGCCCTGATGCAGCGGCAGACCGGCACGCAGTATGGTGCCCAGCACAATGCCGTCGGCAGGGGTGAGCGAGGGGGAGATGCCTAAGGGGGTCTGCACATCCACCTGCTTGTAGTCCAGGCGTTTGGAGATTTCGTAGGCCATGATCTGACCTATGCGCTCCAGATTGTGGCGGAAGCGCATGGGGTCTGTCTGAATGTTTACGTCGCGCAGCTCAAGCATGTAGCGGCTCACGAGCGACGGTGTGTCAGCAAAGTTGATTATTTCCATTGAGGGTTACGGGTTACAGGTTATGGGTTACGGGTTATGGCTTCCGCTACATCGCGGGCGAGCTGCTGCTTCAGCTCTTCGAGTGAGCTGAAGCGCTGCTCATCGCGGATTCTGTCGATGAAATCGAGAGAAATCGGGCGGTCATATATGTCCTCGGTGAATCCGGGTATGTGGGTCTCTATGCTGCGTGGTGCTCCCTCAGTGGCCACTGTGGGGCGCACACCGATGTTGGTCACTGCCGGCAGGGGCTCACTGTGCCCCTCGATGCGCACGGTGGTGGCATACACACCGTTGGCGGGAATCAGCATCCCCGCTTCCTCCGGCTGCATGTTGGCCGTGGGGAAGCCTATGCGGGTGCCTAAGTGCATGCCGTGAACCACCCGGCCACTGAGCCGGTAGTGATAGCCCAACATCTCTGCCGCCGCGCTCACATCGCCCCTCAGCAGCGCCTTCCGTATGGCCGAAGAGCTGTGGCCATGCAGCTCGGGAGCCTCGGTCACGTGTATGCCCAGCTCTTCGCCCTGCCGCACATAGTCGGCGAAGGTAGATAGCCGGTCGCTGCCAAACTTGTGGTCGTAGCCTATCATGAGCCCTTTTACGCCGAATTCATCGGCGATTTTGGCCATAAACTCCTTAGAGGTCAGGCTGCGTATCTGCTCGTCGAAATGGAGCGGGATGGCCTCCACCCCCTCGGCCTCTACGAGCGCCAGCCGCCTGGCCGACGAGGAGAGACGCGGGGGGACACGCTCCGGAGCTATCACACTCAGCGGATGGGTGGTGAGTACAAACGCCGCAGGGTTCAGCCCGCAGGCGCGAGCCTTGCGCTTCAATTCTCTGAGCAGATGCCGGTGGCCGGCATGCACGCCGTCGAAATTTCCTATCGTAGCGAAGCGGTGGCGATGCATCAGTCCACGAAGCTGAGAATATCCATAAATTCAGCCCCCTCCGGAATCAGCACCGAAACTATACCCTGCTCCTCGGCGGCTTCGCAATTTTTGGCGGAGTCATCGAGGAAAAGAGTGTGGGCGGGGTCAAGTTTATAGCGGGTGAGCAGACGCTGAAAGATTCCCGGAGCCGGCTTGCACACCTGCTCGCGGAAGGAGAGAATCTGCCCGTCGAAATAGTCGTCAATCTGCAGCCCCTCGGCGCGGAAAAGCTCCGCGATGCGAGTGGGATACATCACCGGGTTGGTGTTGCTCAGCGAGAAGATGTGTTTGCCCTGAGCACGCAGCTCGCGCAGAGCCTGCAGACGCGCCACGGGCAGACCGGTGATGAAGCGGCTCAAAGCCTCGGATATGTCGGCGTCAGACACACCCGGCTTGGTGCACTGCTTTCGCAACTCATCGTAAAACTCGGCGGCGCTTGCGCTGCCATCCTCCAGGGCGAGGAAGATGCCTGTCTGCACATAGAGGTCAAGCATCTTGTCGGCCTCGCTGAAGCCCAGAGCCTCAAGCGCTTCCACGCACTTGTCGCGGTTGATGTCGAGAATAACACCCCCCAGGTCAAACACTACGTTGTCGTAATTTGTTAGCATAATATAAATCTATGGTCTGCAAAGATAACAACTTTCCGCGGAAGAGAGTTGCCTTTTCAGAAAGTTTTTGTAACTTTGCCATAGGAACAGCAAATATTGATAAACAAATCACCATAACCCCAAAAGGGAAGGGGCCGCAAGCGAAAACTATCCCCAAGCGCCCCTGCAAAAATGCTCCGGCGGAAAGGACGCCTCTTCAAGCGCCCCTAACCGCAAGGCTCCATAACCCGTAACCCATAACCCGTAACCCTATATGTCAAAGATTAAATCAGTTGGTATCCTTACCTCAGGTGGCGATGCTCCCGGCATGAACGCGGCCATCCGCGCCGTGACCCGTGCAAGCATCTTCGCCGGCTTCAAAGTGTTTGGTATCTACCGCGGCTACCGCGGCCTTATTACCGATGAAATCGAGGAATTTTCCACTCAGAACGTGTCGAACATAATCCAGCGCGGCGGCACAATCCTCAAGACAGCCCGCTGCAAGGAGTTTCAGACCACTGAGGGTCGTCAGGCCGCTTACGATGTGCTGAAGCGCCGCGGCATCGACGCCCTCGTAGTGATCGGCGGCGACGGCTCCCTCACCGGCGCACGCATCTTCGGCAACGAATTCTCATTCCCCATCATCGGGCTGCCCGGCACCATCGACAATGACCTCTACGGCACCGACTCAACCATAGGCTATGACACCGCGCTTAACACCATCATGGACTGCGTGGACAAAATCCGCGACACCGCCACCTCCCACGAGCGCCTCTTCTTCATCGAAGTAATGGGACGCGACGCCGGCTTCCTCGCCCTCAACGGCGCCATAGCCACCGGCGCAGAGGCGGCCATCATCCCCGAAATCAGCACGCAGGTCGATCAGCTTGCCGAGCTCATACAGAGCGGCTTCCGCAAGAGCAAGAACTCCTCGATAGTGCTCGTGGCCGAAAGCCCCATCACCGGCGGCGCCATAGGTCTGGCCGAGCGCGTGAAAAACGAATACCCTGACTACGACGTGCGAGTGACCATCCTGGGCCACCTGCAGCGCGGCGGCAGCCCCTCGGCAGTAGACCGTATCCTCGCCTCCCGCATGGGAGCCGCAGCCGTCGACGCGCTGCTCGACGACCAGCGCAACGTGATGATAGGCATTAAGAACGATGAGATAGTCTACGTGCCCTTCACCAAAGCCATCAAAAACGAGAAGCCCATCAACCGCGAGCTCCTCGCCACCCTCCGCCGCCTCTCGATCTGACCGCTTTCACACAGCACCCCACACAAGAAAACCGCCAACTTCTACTGAACTCTCTCAGACAGAAGTTGGCGGACGTGTTTAAGTATGATGAAGGTAATGCCTTACTCTATGCGCAAGGTGCTCCAGGAATTGTTCTCGGGACGTATTGTCCAATAGCCACCGCTGAGATTGAAGTATTGTGGCTGGATATATCCATAAGTTGTGAATGAATAGTTATTATATAACCATCCGAGAACATCAGCAGAGGATTTGCCAGTCTCAATTATGGCATAATCAAGCTTATCGCGTGAGGCAGTATAGAAATCCTTAATGCAATAGAAAGTAATTGAGATGGTGTTATCAAAGGGCTTATACTGTAGAATTTGATATTTAGTACCGTTAATAGTTCTTTCCTCATTGGCAGTACATGTATAGTTCTTCATACCGGTTTCTATGTCGGGAGCATAAACAAAATATCCGGAAAGCCAACTAAGGGGTTTGAACAAGTCTTTAATACTTCCTTCGGTAACAGTAACAGAAATTATTTGGAGGGAGCCCGCTGTGTTTGATTGCAAAGTAGCAGCCCCCGCTTTACGTGCATACACTATAGAGCCGTTAACTTCCGCAGTTTGGGTGTTATTTGAAGTATAGCGGGAGGCAACCTGCCCGGCCGGGAGCAATTTAGCCAAGTCAATTGATTCGCCTGATTTCATTTCAAGGCTCAGGCTCACTGTTGGTGTTACATTAACTTTGATTTGTTTTGCCGTTTCCTGGTTGCCCGTTTTGTATGTTACGGTTATCGTGGCCGACCCCAATCCTACGGCACGAATGTCACCCTGATATCCCACAGTTGCAACACTATAATCAGTGGTGTTGAAAGAGTAAAGAGAGCTTATGTTATACTGACTCTGCTCGTTAGGCTTGAATATATTGAAAGTCTCGCCATATTTGAGATTCAAAGTATTGTCGGGAATGTCAGCAAATTCAAAGGGAGAACGTACCGTTACATTGATTTGCTTAACGAGCTCTGAATTATTACGGTAAATACGTATTGTGGTAGTACCGATTCCTACAGCTTTAAACTCTCCGCTGTAATTGTCACGAGTTATAAAGTCTTCATCTTCAATATTGTATGAGAGATTCGCTATAGATGCCGGAATTACTGCTACATCATCTGTGGTTTTCAGAGATATTATGTTGAAAGTTTGGCCGTACTCCACATCTACTGAATCAGCTATATCAATAAATTGGTCTATTAGGTAATCCTGATCGCTCTTGCAACTTTGCAGCAGCATGAGTAGAGAGATAGCAAGCAGAGAAGCAAAGCAGAATATGTGTTTAAATTTATTCATTTCGCAAAAGTCTGGTTAAAAGATGAAACCTGCGTTGAGGAAAATACCATCGCGCTTGAGGTCAAGCAATTTGTTGGTAGCTTTCACTATTTTGTAATCATTGCCAAAGCCGAAACATGGAGCGTAGCCGGCTTCAAGAACTATCTTTACCGGATAGCCTATGTTGAAGCTGAAGCGCAGCCCTACGGGAACACGTACTGATGAGCCCCAAATTATGCCCTTGATGTCGTCCGGAGCATCCTCGTCGAAACTGTGAGTGTCCACCATCAACCCGGCTTCATACTGTGCGATGAAGAAGGGCATAACATCCATAAAGCCGAGGAATGTTTTACCGATACCGTAACCTACACCAAAGTTTAGGAATACCGGAGCCTTATATTGGTGATTATCATGCTTTTCGTCAATCACAAGAAATTTGTCGCCCGGATGTGTAGTCATATTGAATCCGAGGTCTATGAGAGTGTGGTGGATTATTCCAGAGCGTGCAAAGCCGGTTTTGTGGTCCCAAAGCAGCTGACCGCCCCATACGTTAGGCATCCATGTAGCCATCAGGCCGAAACGGTTCTTGTTGTCAGGAGTACGTACTACAATATCGCCGTTCTTACGGTTGCCCGCTGTCCCGGCTTCGAAATTTACTTGAGCTTCTTCATTCCACACTCCACACACTCGGGCTCGGCTTATGCGCTTGGAATATTCCTCCCCGCGCTTATTCATGCGCTGGCTGTAGATACTTACAAGGTCACCTTTCTTAAGTCCCTGATTTTTACCCATGCTGATACGGGCCGGATGACGGCGCAGCAGTACTCCTCGCACAGCCAGACCCGGGACATTTTTGGCTATTTCAGCCATAGTCTTATTCTCTTTGTATTCTCCGGCATACAGAAATTTTACCGGGAAGATAGGAAGTTGGGAGTAAGCTGACCGATTGCCTATGTTGGCTACGATATCAAAAGCCTGCTCCTTAGTAACTTCTACTTTGAAGATAGCATATTTGACGTTGCCGTTCCCTGTATATGATGTTACCTTATGGGTAAGGACAATATAGTTATGTAGAAGTATGGGTTCGTAATCATCCTGAAGTAGCGTTTTTAGGCCTTCAGCGTTAACCGCGCGAATGTTTTCGCTGCCTAACTCCCAGTCCTGTTTGTTGGCATTTTCCAATGCGAGTTGACGTAACAGAGCATCGTTTTGACCATCGCCTGTTAATTTGTTTATAATCATATTACCATAGCCCTCTCTTGTCAACTGGCTCGCAATATGTTCACAATCAATACGATGGATGCTGTTGCCAAGGAGCTGAGGTATATGTATATTGAGGCCGTTTACCTTAGATTCGAAACCAATCTCCCTGAGGAATCCGTAGTCGCCGGCCACGTTTACGATCCAGCTCTTGTTATCGTAGAATGGTTTGGCAGCCTGGGCCTGAAGAAGTGTAAACAGACCCAGAGCCATACTTAAAATAAGGCGGAAATATTTATTCATTAGGTATTGAGAGAATATTTGCTTAATATTTTGAGATGCCTGCAATTACCACCAACTGATGTGGTACACGGGCTGAGATGCTTGAGCCCGAGCTATTTGGGTTGCAGCTTTGATAGCGGCCAGACGTTCGGCGTGTGCATTGGCTTCATGTGTGGCGCGTAATTTCTGCTCTGCATCGTCTGCTTTCTGCAGGCGCGTAGAGATTTCCTTCATCAGCGCCTCGGCCTGAGTGCGCATTTTGGGGCTGGCGTTAGTCATGCCTGCCAGGATGTTGCGGGCCTGTGCACCACCGCCCTCATTAGGGCTGGCACTCCATGCAGCGCGAGCTCGGGCAATGATGTCGCCGTTGTTGGCATCGCTCTCCTGCTTCACGAGTTGAAGCACCAACTCTTGAGCCTGTTCATATTGAGGGCACACCGGAGGTATGCGCAGAAGCACACCGTAGGCATCGGCATAATTGCCCGCTTCGGCGTATGCGCAAGCCTTGCTGATGAGTCTCTGTCCGGCCTGTGCATAATATTCCCTGATGCGTTCGCGCCCTAATTTGATGGCTTGCTGAATTTCGGCATTATCAATGTCAATATGCTTATAGGCCGCGGCGTATGCTTGGTCAATAGAGTTGCCCACTCCGCGCAGATTCAGGTTGCAGGTGGCAAACTGGGTGCCATCCTCGCCGTTGCCGATGTAGAGTGTCAGCGAGAGGTCCACGGCGGTGTGCGGGGGCACAGTGGCGGTGGTCTCCTGATTGAGCTCAATGGCGTGGCCGGTAATGATAAAGGGCGAAGTGAGGTCGCTCTGCGAGCTTACGCCATATTTGGTTACGATGCGGTTGAGCTTGTCAATCAGCACCTGATCTGCTTTCGGGGTGTTGGCGTCATGCACAATGAAGGGGGTCAGCACCACTTCGGAAGCAGGCAGGGCCGACTGGGCGCGAAGGCCCAGCGTGGCTACTGCTATGATGAAGGTTAGTATAATCTTTTTCATGATTTTGTGTTATTTGGAGCCGAGCACTACGTAAGCGGAACCCTGGCCTATGGGCACTATTGCGGCGGAAATGTTGAAGGCAGAGAGTTTGTCGGTCACGTTTTTGATGAACGACTCCATGCTCTGTGACTTTACTTTGCCTGACTTGGAGCCGAAACCACCGGCGCGTACTGCCGCGAAGAGGGGGAAACGGACCTGATCGAAGCGCAGTGTCTCGCGGCTTTTCTGGTTAAGGTTGTAAGCGCCATCTATGGTACACTCGCCCAAGATATATTCGATGTATTCGGCCAACTCACCGCTTTCTCCACCTATGCTCACTTCGTCTTCAAAACATAGCGGGCAATCGTCGGCAATCTTGAACACTACTGAGCCTTCTCGGCCATCTTTCTCCATCTTTGTGAAGGCAAGGTCAATTTTGTGGCAGAAATTGTCGATGAATCCGCCAACTGCTTCTTTTAAGAGTATATTATTAGGGGCAGAAGATGCCGATGAAGAGCCGATGTCGCCATGCAGAATTTTGCGGGAAGCAGCATCTATAGTCTGAGCTTTAAACTCTATCGTGCGCCTTGCGCCAAAGGGCTTGGGGTTAACGGAAAGTTCTACTATGAAGTCGCAGCCCACGTTGCGGGTCACCTTATCGCGGTCGCTTTCCTGCACCATGCCATCACCTTTCGATGTCACAGCCATGTCGTAGGCGCCCTCGGTGTGAAGCTGCTTGAGCTCCTGCTTGAGAGAGAACATCTCGTAGCCCATCTCGGCCATGATGTCGCCCATCACTGCCACGGCACCATCCATGTCGGGGTCCTGCAGGGCGCGTTCATAGTCGGGAGTGTTGGTGCCGGGCAGCGTGTAGTTCTTGGCCAAACACCAGTCGTCAGAGGGAAACACCATGATTTTGGGCTTCTTTGCCTCGGCTGCATAGGCACTCATGCCGGCTGCCGCGATAAGCAGCAGAGTAAGGAATAATTTCTTCATGTCGGTTAATCAGGTAATAAGTTAGTAAAATCAGTTGCGGAAATGACCCCCGAGGCCTTTGCTCACACCGTTGTCTTCAAGCCATTTGCGCAGAGCCGGATAATCAACTACAAGGTTGATGCCTACACGGCGGCCGCCGGGCACCGACAAATTGTTCTGGCCGGAGGGGTAAGATGAATTCACCTCGCGCACATAGTTGAGGAATGTGCCCTTCTTGAAGAATTCCTTGAAGAGAGACTCATTCTCGCGATATTGCTCTTCGTTTACGAGGGGCTGCAGATTGGAGACACCCATGCCGTGGGTGGATTCATCAAAGCCGATACCGGTAAACAGGGCAGCCGTCACGGCGTCCATCTTTGCCTGCACTATGGCTTTGTCTGCGCTTTTCGCCACAGCCCAGGCCTTTATGAGCTGGGTACGGTTCTTACCCTGGCCGGTTGTGTAGACCTCCAAGGAGTGGCTGCCGTAGGTCCACTTATACTTCTTGGCTGAAGCGGGAAGCACGCATAGGCATGCCAGCAGAGAGAGGAGAATAATGGATAAATGTTTCATCAGTCAGTTATATTTGGAAGAAGATTAATCAGATCTTAGAACCTATTCAAATTTATTGTGAAAATTAGAAATACAGGTACTGTCCGAGTATAATGAGTCAAATTTGCGGCAAAGGTAGGGTAAATTCTTTAGATTATTTCCTCCAATTTAAAAGTGGAATAAAATGGAATAAAAAAGGGGCGCCGCGCCCCCGGAAATGGGAGGCGCGGCGTGAAATTTTGTCGGAATTGCGGTTAGAGGGCGAAGCGGAAGCCTACCTGAGCCAAGCCCTGGGCGCCGAAACCGATTTCGCCGAAGAGGGCTACGTTGCGGTTGAGGTCAACCTGCGCGCCGAGCGGAGATACCTGGAAGGCTACGTAGCCTTTTGAGAAGTTATCGCCACCCTTGGGCTGCATGTAGCTGATGTCGGCACCGAGACCTACGTGGCCGTAGAGCTTAACGATGCTGTTGCGGTAATATTCGTAGCGCGCGTTGAGCATGATCACGTGGTAGGCGATGTGGCTTGCGTTGGCGCCACCCTTGGTTGAGGTGGAGGAGAAAGAGTAGGAGGGACCAATCCAGAACTTGGGGGCTACCTTGAAGTTGACACCGGCAGTGACAGCGCCCCAGGCATTGTTCACACCGTGCCAGCCGTCGTGCATATCCATGGCGTCCATCTGAGTGTAGCCGCCGTAACCGAGTTGGAGCTCAGCTTTCTGAGCGTTTGCAGAAACGGCAAATGCTATGGCCGCTGCAATGATGAGTAAAAATTTCTTCATAATCTTCAGTGTTTCATAGTTTGTGTTATGTCATTATAACAACCGTTGCGGGGAAATGTTTTTGGCGGGGCGTAATAAGCATCGAGGGGTGCACCGCATCCGGCGCACCCCTCGGTAAGTTGAAAATTTATTTTCTTAGATTTTGCTCTGGATGGCTTTGGTGGCCTCTTCGTGGCCGGGCTTGCCGAGCAGAGCGAACATGTTCTTTTTATAAGCCTCTACGCCGGGCTGGTCGAAGGGGTTGACACCGAGGATGTAGCCGGAGATGCCGCAAGCTTTCTCAAAGAAGTAGATGAGCTCGCCCAGGGTGTGCTCGTCCATCTGGGGGATGGTGATTTTGATTACGGGCACACCACCCTCTACGTGGGCTATGCGGGTGCCGAGTTCAGCCATCTTGTTGACTTCGTCCACACGCTTACCGGTGAGGTAGTTCATGGCGTCGAGGTTATCCTTGTCGCCGGGGATACGGAGTTCGAAGTTGCTCTCTTCCACTGAGATAACGGTCTCGAAGATGGTGCGTTCACCCTCCTGCATCCACTGGCCCATGGAGTGGAGGTCGGTAGTGAGGTCTACGGCTGCGGGGAAGATGCCCTTGCCCTCCTTGCCTTCGCTCTCGCCGTAGAGCTGCTTCCACCATTCAGCGAAGTAGTGGAGTTTGGGGTGGTAGTTGACGAGGATTTCAATCTTCTTGCCGGCCTGATAGAGGGCGTTGCGCATCATGGCGTAGACCATGGCGGGGTTAGAGGGGGTGGCGTGAAGAGTGGTCTCCTGCATAGCCTTGGCGCCGGCAATGAGTTTGTCGATCTGGAAACCGGCTACGGCTATGGGGAGCAGGCCTACGGGGGTGAGCACTGAGAAGCGGCCACCTACATTGTCGGGAATTACGAAAGTCTTGTAGCCCTCAGATGTGGCCAGAGTGCGCAGGGCGCCCTTCTTGGCGTCGGTGATGGCCACGATGAGGTCCTTGGCAGGCTCCTTGCCGGCCTGCTGTTCGAGCTGGGCCTTGAGCAGACGGAAGGCGAGCGCGGGCTCGGTGGTGGTGCCGCTCTTGGAGATTACGATGATGCCGAACTTCTTGTCAGCCAGGAATTTCTGGAGCTCGGCGAGATAGTCTTCGCCTATGTTCTGGCCGGCGAAGAGCACCTTGGGGTGCTTGCCCTTGGGGGCGTAAGCGGCGAAAGAATCGGAGAGGGCTTCGATCACAGCCTTTGCGCCGAGGTAGGAACCGCCTATGCCGATGCAGACTACGTAGTCGGTCTGGGCGGCGAGCTTTTCAGCAGTGGCGTTGATGTCGTCGATTTCAGCCTGAGCTATTTCAGAGGGTAGCTTAACCCAGCCGTGAAAATCATTGCCGGCACCCTCGCAGTTGTTGAGGTTGCTGATGGCTTTAACGGCAGCGGGCTCGAGAGCTTCATAGCGCTCCTTGCCTGCGAAGTAAAGGGCATGCTGGATGTCGATAGCGATAGTTTTCATAATAATTTATCGGGTTATATTCTTGGAAATTATTCGGGTTATGATATATCACATTATCAACCCGCCTGAGGGGGTAATTGTTCGGTCAGACGAATGTGTCGGTTATGGCCTGGATGGCTTTGCGCGGGGGCACGAGCTCGTAGAGTATGCGGTAGACACAGTTGAGAATAGGCATGTCCACCCCCATGCGCTCGTTGATGTCGTGCATGCACTTGGTGCCGTAGTAGCCCTCGGCCACCATCTCCATCTCCATCTTGGCGGCCTTCACGGAGTAGCCGCGGCCTATCATGGAGCCGAAGTTGTGGTTGCGCGAGAAGCGGGAGTAGGCCGTGACGAGCAGGTCGCCCAGATAGGCTGAGTTGGCTATGTCGCGCTTCATGGGGCTGGCCGTGTCGATGAAGCGTGTCATCTCCCTGACGGCGTTGCTTATGAGCATGGCGCCGAAGTTGTCGCCGGCCTTCATGCCGTGGATTATGCCTGAGGCTATGGCATAGACATTCTTCAGCACGGCGGCATACTCTATGCCGTCCACATCGTCGGAGAGGATGGTGCGCAGATTCTTGCCTGCCAGACAGCGGGCGAAGTCGGCGCGGCGGCTGCGGTCGTGGCTACCTATAGTAAGGTAGGAAAGGCGCTCCAGGGCCACCTCTTCGGCATGGCAGGGCCCGCCTATTACTACCATGTCCTCCTCGCGGCAATGGTAGCGGTCCACGAGATACTGCGTCACCAGCTTGTTCTCCTCGGGCACGATGCCCTTGACGGCCGATGCTATGGTCTTGCCGCGCAGTGGCACGCGCAGGGAATCGACGGTGGGCTTGAAGTATGGCGAAGGCACGGCAATCACGAGCGTGTCGGCCCAGTCCACCACGCGGTCCAAATCAGAGGAAAAATGTATGCGCGAGGTGTTGAAAGCCACGTCGGTGAGATAGCCCGGGTTGTGGCCGAGCTTGACAAACTCCTCGATGCGTTCGGGGCGGCGTATGTGCCACATGATGTGGTCAGTGTTGCCGAGCAGGAGTTTGGCAAGCGCGGTAGCCCAGGAGCCGGAGCCGATTACGGCTATGTTGCCCATAGAGGTCTGCATGATTTATCAGGCTTCAGTATCGGGTTGTTCTGAGGGATTTTCCTCGGTTTCATCGGCTTTTTTGGCCTTGACCTGCGGACGCATCTGCGGGAAGAGCATAACCTCCTGTATGGTGGTCTGGCCGGTGAGAAGCATGGCCAGGCGGTCCATGCCTATGCCCATGCCGGAGGTGGGGGGCATGCCGTATTCTAGCGCGCGGATGAAGTCGTGGTCAATAATCATAGCCTCATCGTCACCCTTGTCGGCCAGGTTCATCTGGTCCACGAAGCGCTCGTACTGGTCAATGGGGTCATTGAGCTCGGAGTAGGCGTTGGCCAGCTCCTTGCCACCCACCATCAGCTCGAAGCGCTCGGTCAGGTCGGGGTTTTCGCGGTGGCGCTTGGTCAGGGGGGACATCTCGATGGGGTAGTCGGTGATGAAGGTGGGCTGTATGTAGGAGCCTTCGCACTTCTCGCCAAACATCTCGTCGATGATTTTTCCCTTGCCCATGCCGGGTTCGAGCTCTATGCCCATCTGCTTGGCGGCCTCGCGGAGCTCATCCTCGCTCTTGCCCTCGATGTCGTAGCCGGTGTGGTCGAGAATGGCCTGACGCATGGTCACGCGCGGATAGGGGGCTTTGAAGGAGATGGTGTGATCGCCATACTGCACCTCGGTAGTGCCGTTCACGTCCATGGCAATCTTCTCGAGCATGCGCTCGGTGAAGTCCATCATCCAGTTGTAGTCCTTGTAGGCCACATAGATTTCCATAGCGGTGAACTCGGGGTTGTGGGTGCGGTCCATGCCCTCATTGCGGAAATTGCGTGAGAACTCGTAGACACCGTCGAAGCCACCCACGATGAGGCGCTTGAGATAGAGCTCGTTGGCTATGCGCAGATAGAGGTCTATGTCGAGCGAATTGTGGTGGGTGATGAAGGGGCGGGCAGCGGCGCCGCCGGGTATGCTCTGGAGCACGGGGGTGTCCACCTCCATGTATCCGTGGGCGTTGAAGAAGTCGCGCATGGACTGGAACATGCGGGTGCGCTTCTTGAAGATTTCGCGTACGCCGGGGTTCACGATGAGGTCCACGTAGCGGCGGCGATAGCGCAGTTCGGGGTCGGTGAAGGCGTCGTAGGCTTTGCCATCTTTCATTTTCACGATGGGCAGGGGGCGGAGGCTCTTGGAGAGCACGGCTATGTTGCGCGCGTGGATGGAGATTTCGCCGGTCTTTGTGCGGAACACGAAGCCCTCAACGCCTATGATGTCGCCTATGTCAAGCAGTTTCTTGAACACAACGTTGTAGAGGTCCTTGTCCTCGCCGGGGCAAAGGTCGTCGCGGCTGACGTAAATCTGAATTCTGCCCTCTTTGTCCTGAAGCTCCATGAAGGCAGCTTTACCCATGATGCGACGGCTCATGATGCGGCCCGCCACCACTACTTCGCGGGGGGGCTCGAGAGCGTCGTCGAAATTCTGCTTGATTTCAGCAGAATATGCGTTTACGGGATAAAGGGGTGCGGGATAAGGGTTGATGCCGCGCTCACGCAGAGCGTTGAGCGAGTTGCGGCGCACTAATTCCTGTTCGCTAAGTTCTTCGAATGCCATATACTTTTAATGCTGTTGCCAATTTATTAATCCGCAAAGGTAGGCAATTTCGGCGAAATATCAAAATTGGTTTGGTAATCCGGCGGGGATTCGCTACTTTTGCAGAAGTATACGGTAGGTTTATGAGTGTCAGCATCACATATAATCCCGGTTCCCGAGCAGTTATCCGCCCCCTCTTGCCGCTCTCAAAAAGTGTGTCGGCGCGGGTGGCGTGTCTTGATTATCTGGCAGGGGCGGAGGTGCGCACGCACTCCCAACCTTGTGAGGATGAAAGGGTTATAGCCGCTGCTCTGCGCAGCATCTCCTCCGGGCGCGTGGAGCTGGCGGCTTCCGGCACTGCGCGGCGTCTGCTGACGGCCATCATTGCCGCCACTCCCGGAGCGGTGGTGAGGGTTCAGGGCACTCAGCGACTGATGGAGCGCCCCATGCGGCCACTCACTGAGGCGCTGCGGGAGTTGGGCGCGCCGGCTCCGCAGCCTATTGATGCCACCACCGAGGAATTGCGTGGCGCCCGGTTGAACTCTTCCGGTCCCGTCATTGTTGATGCGTCGGTCAGTTCACAGTTTGTGAGCGCGTTGCTGCTCATCGGGCCGCTGATTGCGGGTGGCCTGGACTTGAGGCTGCGCGGAAGGCGAGTCTCCTCCGATTATGTGGCCATGACCGTGAAGCTGATGCGCCGTTACGGCGCCTCGGTGACGGAGACCGATGAAGGTTACCGTGTAGCTGAGGGGCGTTATGCCACCGTGCCTCACTACATCAGCGAGCCGGATTGGAGCTCCGCCTCCTACTTTCTGGAGCTGGGCTGCCTCACCGGGCGTGCTGTGGAGCTTCCCTTGACTGCCGGCTCCTGCCAGGGTGATTCGGTCGGTCCGGAGCTTTTCAGCAGCTTGCAGAGTGCACAGCGCGTAGACCTCGACATGAGCCGCGTGCCTGACCTTGTGCCCGCTGTGGCTGCCACTTGCTGCGCCCTTGGCAAACCCTTTGAACTGCGCGGCGTGGGGCACTTGCGCCATAAGGAGAGTGACCGCCTCGAAGCCCTCCGCAGGGAGTTGGCAAAGATGGGCGCGGAGATGCTGATTGGCGAAGATTCCCTGATTTCATCGGGAAAATCGGCACTGACGCTCCCCTCCGAACCCCTTAAAGTCTATGATGACCACAGGCTCATGATGGCCTTCGCGCCTCTGAGCGCTCTCTTCCCCGGGAGCAGGTTGCTCATAGATGCCGCTGCCACCGTGGTTGACAAATCGTTCCCCTCGTTTTGGCGGGAGATGTCTAACGCCGGAATAATAATAAAGTCATGACAGGTGCGCTCATAATATTGCTCTTTACGGCCCTTGTGGGAGTGGTGCTCTGGTGGTTTGACCGGCGCAAAAATACCGATGAAACCGCAGAAAAATCTCAGGCACCGCCGGTTCCCGACGCCTCAGAGGAGATGGAATGTTGCGGTCAGCACCTGATTTGCGAAAAGACCTCGCTGACACCCCTCTCCACCGAGGTGGAATACTTCGACGACGAGGAGCTTGACCGCTTTCGCGGCCGCGGTGCCGAGGCCTATTCTGCCGATGAAACCGAGGAATTTCGTCAGATACTGCTCACGATGGACCCCACGGAGGTGCCCGCCTGGGTGCGCTCGCTGCAACTGCGCGGCATAACTCCGCCGGCAGAATTGCGCGATGAGATTCTGCTGATAGCCTCCGACCTTAGATTTGAAAAATAGCCCGATATGGATATTCTGTATTACCCCTTCTTTCAGAGAGCCCTTGCCGGGGTTGTCATCATCTCGATAGCGATAGCCGTAATCGGCACCTACATAATGAGCCGCCGCCTCGTGTTCATAAGCGGCGGCATCACTCACGCCTGCTTCGGTGGCCTCGGTTTCGGCTACTGGCTCGGAGTGAGCCCGATAGCTATGGCAGCCGTGGCTGCCATATTGGGCAGCGTGGGTGTGGAGTGGCTCACCACCAAACAGCGGCTGCGCTCCGATTCGGCCATAGCTGTGGTGTGGGCGCTGGGGATGGCACTGGGTATCCTCTTTATATTCATGACCTCCGGCTATGTGCCCGAACTCAACTCATTTCTGTTTGGCAACGTGCTGACAGTGAGCAATACAGACCTCTGGCTCTTTGCCGGTTTCACGCTGATTTTGGGCGCGTTCTTCCTTGTGGGTTTCCGCACGATAGTGGCCGTGGCCTTCGATCCGGATTTCGCCAAAGTCAACCGACTCCCCGTAAAGATTGTTAATTATGTGATGACGGTGCTCATGGCCGTGGCGATAGTTCTGACTATCAGACTCGTAGGTATCATGCTGCTGATGAGTCTGCTCACCCTGCCGCAGATGGTGGCCGAGGTGTGGTGCAGACGCTTCAGCAGCCTCGTGTGGGTGTCAATGGCTGTGGCTGTCATCGGCGGCATCGGCGGTCTGTTTGTCTCCTATTTTATAGGGGTGCCCGCCTCCGCCACTATAGTGCTGCTGCTGGCACTGTTCTACATAGTAGCTCGACTCATAAAGTAAAGAACCATGAAAAAGACTCTCTTCATATTTATAGCGCTGCTGAGCAGCGTGTTGACGCTGCGAGCGGAGACCCCGCTTGAGCGTATGGAGCGTTTGGTGGCAGAGGGTGACTCAGCCGCCATGTATCGCCTGTCATACATACTTGAGACGGGTCAGGGCGGCTTGCCCGTAGACAGCCTCCGCGCCGACTCCCTGCTGCGCGCCTCGGCGGAAAGGGGATATGCGCCGGCTTGTAATCTTTTGGGATTCAGATATTTTGAGACGTCGCCTGACAGTATGTTGATGTGGATAGAGCGTGCCGCCACCTCCAACCCACCCGACCCGATGGCTATGAACAACCTCGGCTGGCTGCTGGCCAACGGCGAGGGGGGAGTGAAGCGCGACCTGAAGAAAGCCCGCTATTGGTATGAAAGGGGAGCGGCAGCCGGTGTGCCCGCCTCCATGACCTCTCTCGCCGACATGCTGATGCAGGCACCCGAAGCGCCCGAAGACAGCGTGAGGGCCCGCACACTGCTGCGTGAAGCGGCGGCCAAAGGTTTCCGCCCGGCCGGCGAGAAACTCTATCTGCTCCTTTCGCAGGAGTTTGAGACGCTTACCCCCGAACAGGCTTTGACAGAGGGGATTGACTACTACCATGACCGCATCTTCAGCGTGTCGGCGCCCCTGTTCATGCAGGCGGCCAAGGCCGATTTGCCTTACGCACTGGCGCTGCTGGCGCAGAGCTACGCCGAAGGACTCGGGGTGGACTACAATTATGACCACGCCATGCACCTGTTCTGGCATGCGGCCCTGCTCGGCGACCCCTCGGCAGCTTACATAGTGGGGGAGACCCTGCAGCAGTTTCCCGACGCCTTCGCGGAAGAGAGCACCTCTGACCCCGAGCAACGCACCCCCGAAGAGTGGCTGCGAGTGGCCGGACAGGGGGGCGTGGGCGACGCTCACGATGCCGTGGCGCGCCTGAAGCCCTGAGCGAGTCGTTTAAATTCAAACAGTTTCTCAGCATTTTCCCAAATTTATGTGAGCTGTCCGAGTCGGGCCACAACTTTCTACCTAATTGTAGGTATGTTTTTTAGTGAAAATTTTGGTGGTATTGTGAAAATACGCTAATTTTGTCGCATGTTAGCTCCTTGCGGCACTGCGCGCTGCGCGATGTTGACACATCGGGAGGCGGCGCAGAGTGCATAAAGAGGCTGACGGCGGAAGAAAATAAAACAAATAATTATATCTAATTCCTAAAATTCAACAGAACGCTATGTGGTTATTTAGCTCATCTGTGGGACGTAAGTTTGTCATGGCCCTCACGGGCGCGGCACTCGTCCTATTTGTCACCTTTCACTGTCTGATGAACAGTGTGGCCATTCTCTGGCCCACAGCCTACAACGCTGTGTGCGAATTCCTGGGCGCCAACTGGTATGCTCTCATCGCCTCAGCCGGTCTGGCCCTGCTCATCATTATTCACATCATCTACGCTTGCTGGCTGACCATGCAGAACCGCGCAGCCCGCGGTCACGTGCGCTACGCTATCGAGAAGCGTCCCGCCGGCGTGGAGTGGGCATCAAAGAACATGCTCGTGCTGGGCATCTTCGTGCTCGCCTTCCTCGTAGTTCACCTCATCCAGTTCTGGGCTAAGATGCAGCTCATGGAGGTGCTCGGCTGTGAGGGTCAGTTCCCCGCAGCAGCAGGCACCCTGTTCATTCAGCAGGCTTTCAGCTGCTGGTGCACTCCCGTGATCTACGCCATCGGCTTCATCGCCCTCTGGTTCCACATGAACCACGGTTTCTGGTCAATGTTCCAGACTGTGGGTTGGGATAACACCACCTGGATACCCCGCCTCAAGTGCATCGGCAAGTGCTGGGTAGGCGTAGTGATGGTACTCTTCTTCATCCAGCTCGGTGTGTTCACTTACAACGCTAACCGCGACTTCTACCTCAACAACGAGGCTCTGCAGGAACAGTACATGGAGATGGGCTACAACCAGCTCGTAAACCCCATGGATGGTCAGGCTCCCGCTCTGCGCAACTGCAATGGTGGTGTGTGTGGTAAGGCTTGCCCTGAAGTTCAGGCCTGTGAGGCTTGCCAGCCCTGCGACGAAGTTTGCAACCCTGCTTGCGAGCAGCCCTGCGGCGCTCAGGCTGAAGTAGAAGTGGTAGAGGTAGAATCTAACAACTAATCCTTTTCACAGTCGATATGGAAACTAAAGTAGAAAATGTAAAAGTAATGAATCCGGCGGATTCTAAAATCCCCGAGGGTCCCGTCGCTGAGAAATGGACCAACTATAAGGCTCATCAGAAGCTCGTGAACCCCGCCAACAAGCGTCGTCTCGACGTAATCGTGGTGGGTACCGGCCTTGCCGGCGCATCAGCCGCCTCCACACTGGCCGAGCTCGGCTTCAATGTGCTCAACTTCTGCATCCAGGACAGCCCGCGTCGCGCTCACTCTATCGCCGCTCAGGGTGGTATCAACGCCGCCAAGAATTATCAGAACGACGGCGATAGCGTGTATCGCCTCTTCTACGACACCGTAAAGGGTGGCGACTACCGCGCTCGCGAAGCTAATGTTTACCGTCTGGCCGAAGTGTCTAACAACATCATCGACCAGTGTGTGGCTCAGGGTGTGCCCTTCGCCCGCGAATATGGCGGCCTGCTGGCCAACCGTTCATTCGGCGGCGCTCAGGTGTCACGTACCTTCTACGCCAAGGGTCAGACCGGTCAGCAGCTTCTGCTCGGTGCCTATTCAAGCCTCAACCGCCAGATTGAACTCGGCAAGGTTAAGAGCTTCAACCGCTACGAGATGCACGACGTGGTGCTCATCAAGGATGAGAACGGTGTGGAACGCGCACGCGGCATCATAGCCAAGAACCTCGTGACCGGCAAGATGGAGCGCTTCGCAGCTCACGCTGTGGTGATCGCTACCGGCGGCTACGGCAACACCTACTTCCTGTCAACCAACGCTATGGCCTGCAACGTGTCAGCCGCCATGGCCTGCTACCGTAAGGGTGCCCTCTTCGCTAACCCCGCTTACGTGCAGATTCACCCCACCTGTATCCCCGTGCACGGCGACAAGCAGTCTAAGCTGACCCTCATGTCAGAGTCTCTGCGTAACGACGGCCGCATCTGGGTGCCCAAGGACATAGAAGATGCCAAGAAGCTGCAGAAGGGTCTCATCAAGGGTAGCGATATCCCCGAAGAGAAGCGCGACTACTATCTGGAGCGCCGCTACCCCGCCTTCGGTAACCTCGTGCCCCGCGACGTGGCTTCACGTGCCGCCAAGGAGCGCTGCGACCACGGCTACGGTGTGAACAACACCGGTCTGGCTGTGTTCCTCGACTTCTCCGAAGCTATCAACCGCCTCGGCATAGACCAGGTGCGTCAGCGCTACGGCAACCTCTTCGACATGTATGAGGAAATCACCGACGTCAACCCCGGCGAACTCGCCAACGTGGTGGACGGCGTGAACTACTATAACCCCATGATGATCTTCCCCGCTATCCACTACACAATGGGTGGCATCTGGGTGGACTACGAACTGCAGACCACCATCAAGGGTCTCTTCGCTATCGGTGAGTGTAACTTCTCTGACCACGGCGCTAACCGCCTCGGCGCATCTGCCCTCATGCAGGGTCTGGCCGACGGCTACTTCGTGCTCCCTTACACCATCCAGAACTATCTGAGCGACCAGATCACCGTGCCCCGCTTCAGCACCGACACCCCCGAATTTGACGAGGCTGAGAAGCGCTGCCAGGAGAAGATGAACAAGCTCATGAACATCAAGGGTACCCGCTCGGTTGACTCTATCCACAAGGAACTCGGCCACATCATGTGGGAGTATGTGGGCATGGGTCGCACCAAGGAGGGTCTGGAAATAGCCATCAAGAAGCTCGACGAGCTCCGCAAGGTGTTTGACAAGGACCTCTACATCCCCGGTGACCAGAAGGGCATGAACATAGAGCTCGACAAGGCATTCCGCCTCAACGACTTCATCACTATGGGCAAGCTCATGGCTTACGACGCTATCAACCGCAACGAAAGCTGCGGCGGCCACTTCCGCGAAGAGTATCAGACTGAAGAGGGCGAGGCCAAGCGCGACGATGCGAACTACTTCTACGTAGCATGCTGGGACTACAAGGGTGCCGACGAAGCTCCCGAGCTCATCAAGGAGCCCCTGCACTACGAGGCAATCAAGGTTCAGACACGTAACTATAAGTCATAAACACAACCACCTGTGAGTGGCGGCGGAGTCCCGCTGCGGAGGCCGCGCCACTCATCCTAAAGATTATATACAATGGAAGATAACAATAATGTAATGAAAGTCAATCTCCGTGTATGGCGCCAGGGAGGCCCCAAGGAGAAAGGTGGTTTCGTGACTTACAAGGACGTGGAAACCACCCCCGACACCTCATTCCTCGAGACTCTCGACATTCTCAACGAGCGCCTCATCAATGAGGACCATCAGGAACCCATAGCATTTGACCACGACTGTCGCGAGGGTATCTGCGGCATGTGCTCACTCTATATCAATGGCCACCCCCACGGCCCCGCAACAGGCGCTACTACCTGTCAGCTCTACATGCGTCGCTTCGAGAACGGCGAGACCATCACCGTAGAACCCTGGCGTTCAGCTGCTTTCCCCGTAATCAAGGACCTTATCGTGGACCGCAACGCCTTCGATAAGATTCAGCAGGCCGGCGGCTACGTGTCGTTCAACTGCGGTGGTGCTCAGGATGCCAACAACCTGCCCATCTCCAAGGTTGACGCCGACGAGGCTATGGACTCAGCTACCTGCATCGGTTGCGGTGCTTGTGTGGCTGCTTGTAAGAATGGTTCTGCCATGCTCTTCGTTTCTGCCAAGGTAAGCCAGTTTGCACTGCTTCCGCAGGGCAAGGTTGAGGCTGACCGCCGCGTGCGCCGCATGGTGGCCCGCATGGACGAGCTCGGCTTCGGTAACTGCACCAACACCGGTGCCTGCTCAGCCGAGTGTCCCAAGCAGATCAAGCTCTACAACATCGGCCGCATGAACCGTGGTTTCATCGCTGCCAAGTGCAAGGAATAATCTGAATACACTCATTGCGCACGCACCCCGCTCACTTTCACAGGCGAGGTGCGTGTGCCTGTTTTTTTTACGACATTATGCTCCGGAACTTCTCTGTCTCAGCGTTCATAACCCTCTGTCTGCTTGCGCTCTGCACCTCGTGTGCCGACAACTCTTTTCAGCTCGAAGGCTCCCTGAAGGGTGGCGAAGCGAGCACCATCTATCTGAGTTGGCGCGCCGCCTCGGGCAAGCAGGATTTCATGGCCTCGCGCCCCGTGCCCCTGGCCGACGGCACCTTTAAAATAGAGGGGCCCATGAAGAAGCCTACCGTAATCTGGGTCTTTTCCTCAGGTCAGCAGTTGCTGCGCGCCATCTATGTGGAGCGCGGCGACAAACTCACTCTCTCGGGCACCCTTCAGGAGCCTTATGATTGGCAGATTAAAGGTAACGATGTGATGGAGGAGCTCACCCCCTGGTTTGCCGCCAATGCGCAGGCCCTGCGCCGCGGCAACGAGAAGGAGGTCAACGCATTAGTGGGAGCCTACGTCAAGGAGCATCCCGGTGAGCGCGCCTCGCTGTTTCTGCTCTTAACGGAGTTTTACCGCAAGGCCGACGCCAAGCAATATGACTCGCTGCTCTCCCTCTTCAAGGATGAGAAGATGCTCACAGAGATGCTCAACGCGTGCCTCGAAACCGACGCCGACCTCCCCCTTGCCCCCGAGCAGTCGCAGAAAATCTACTACATGCTCAACCCCGACAGTATCCCCGCCGACACCGCGCCGGCATCGCTGCCCACCGACACCATAACTCACTGAACAGCCTATGCTTTCTAAAATCACCAGCGCCGCCGTGCATGGCATAGAAGCCCTGCCCGTCACCATCGAAACCGTGGTCGACAGGGGCTCTAATTTCGTAATCGTAGGCCTGCCGGACAAGGCCATTCAGGAGAGCCAGACGCGCATAGAGAACGCCATGAAGCATGGTGGCCTGAAGTTTCCTCACCGCCGCGTCATCATCAACCTCGCGCCCGCCGACGTGCGCAAAGAGGGTGCGGCTTTTGACCTGCCGATGGCGCTGGGTGTGCTTGCAGCCGACGAGGTCATACAGTGTCCCGACCTGGAGCGCTACATGATTACCGGAGAGTTGAGTCTTGACGGCTCCGTGCTCCCCGTGAAAGGCATCCTCCCCATGGCCATCAAGGCCCGCGAGATGGGGCTTGACCGCATGATTGTGCCTGCTGCCAACGCCACTGAGGCTGCCGTGGTCAACAATGTGGAGGTCTTCGGTGTGGAGACTATAGCGCAGGCCGTGGAGCTGCTGCAGACCGGTGCCGGAGTGGCGCCTACGCATGTCGACACCCGCGCGGAATTCATGCGCCAATCCGGCTGCTTCGACTTCGATTTCTCCGAAGTGAAGGGGCAGGAGAGCGTGAAGAGAGCCTTTGAGGTGGCCTGTGCAGGTGGTCACAACATCCTGCTGATAGGTGCTCCCGGCAGCGGCAAGAGTATGATGGCCAAACGTTTACCCTCTATCCTTCCCCCCTTGAGTCTCCACGAAGCACTGGAGACCACCAAAATTCACTCCGTGGCCGGCAGGCTGGAGCGCGGCTCCATGCTGATGACCCGCCGCCCCTTCCGCGCCCCGCACCACACGGTAAGCCCCGTGGCCCTCGTAGGTGGCGGCTCACCCCCGCAGCCGGGCGAAATCAGCCTTGCTCACAATGGTGTGCTCTTTCTCGACGAATTCCCTGAATTCCCTCGCCAGGTACTCGAGGTGCTCCGTCAGCCCATAGAGGATAGGAAAATCACAGTCGCGCGCGCCCGGTATTCAGTGGACTATCCCGCCTCATTCATGCTCGTGGCCAGCATGAACCCATGTCCCTGCGGCTATTATGGCCACCCCACGCGTCGTTGCTCCTGCGTGCCCGGCGAGGTGCAGCGCTACATGAACCGCATCTCCGGTCCCATGCTCGACCGCATAGACCTGCAGATAGAGATACAGCCGGTGAGCTTCGACCACATGGCCTCCACAACCCCTGCGGAGAGCTCCGCGGCCATACGCGAGCGTGTGGTCAAGGCCCGCATGGTGCAGCAAGAGCGCTTCCGGGATGAGCCCGGCATTTACTGCAACGCGCAGATGGGCACCCGCCAGCTCCATAAGTATGCGTGGCCCGAGGCGCAGGGCCTTGAGCGTCTGCGCGAAGCCATGGCGCGCCACAACATGTCGGCGCGCGCCTTCGACCGCATCCTGCGCGTGGCGCGCACCATAGCCGACCTGGCCGGCAGCGAGTCAGTGACCCAGGCCCACATAGCCGAGGCCATCACCTATCGCAACCTCGACCGCGCAACCCCTGCATTTTCCTCAATAATTTAGCCGCTATGCTGCCAATCGATGAGCCGGAATCCGGATTTATAGGCCGGGAGGAGAGCGACTGCTATCTGGGGGCCGCCATGCGCGATGTGGAAATCATCAGCGAGACGGCCTCCGGCGTCATAGCTACCGGTCGCCGCTTCGGTCGCCGCTGGTTCATCAAAGCCCTGCGCCCCGAGCTGGCCGATGCTTCATGCATGCGCCGAAGGCTGATTAAGGAGTTTGAGATACATTCGCGTCTGCGCCACCCCGGTCTCTCGCAGGCCGCGGCCCTTGAGGAGATTGACGGACTCGGCCTCAGCATAGTGCAGGAATGGGTGGAGGGAACCAATCTCCACGAGGCGCTGCGCCAGGGCAGCCTCACCCCCTCTCAGCGCCGCCGGGTGCTCAGGGAGCTCACAGGCATAGTGGCCTATCTGCACAGCTGCGGCGTGGTGCACCGCGACATAAAGCCCTCTAACGTGATGCTGCGTAGCGCCGGCGGCGAGGTGGTGCTCGTGGACTTCGGGCTGGCTGACACCGATGATTATGTGGAAATAAAGCAGCCGGGCGGCACCCCCGGCTTCATATCGCCCGAGCAGATAAGCTCCGGAGGGGCCAACCCTGCTGACGATATCTACAGCCTCGGAGTGGTCATGCGCGAGCTCTGCCCCCGTTATAGCGTACTGGCGCGCCGCTGCACCGGTCCGCTGCGTCGGCGTCCGAAAGATGGGGGAGCACTCCTGAAGCTGCTTCAGCGGCGCGCACGGCGTCCGCGCCTGATTTCCATAGCCCTAATCGCGGCCGCCATAGTGCTGATGGGCGCGTTGGCCCTGTGGCGAATCACCATGCTGGAGAATGACTCGCAGTATTCCGGTCAGCGCCTCACGGACCTGGCCGCCAAGAATGCCCGCAACGAGGCCCTCGTGACTACCCTCCACGACTCGCTGACCACTGTGCATACGCGCCTGGACAGCGCGCAGACCAAGCTGAACAGCACGCAGACCGAGCTGAATAAAATTTCAGATTATGAGCAGCTTAAACGCGCCTCTCTCACTACCGGATATGAGCAGATTGACCGCCGGTTGCAGCAAAGTGACCGCGAAACATTCTCTAAATTCAGCAACGGCGACGGGGAGCGCTACGTAGCGGCCCTGGTGGAGTTGGGCAAAACACAGCCTAAGGCAATAGAGCAGTATTGCGCTTCGATAGCCAAGGCCGGTCTGACGCCCGAGGATTTAGAGAAACTGCGCACCGATTTGTATAACTATCAATCATTAAGACTTTCTGAATATCAAGCACGATGGACGAAAAAGATATATCCCGATTGGCAATAGAGAGGCTCCACGAGCTGCGCAGCCGCGTGGAGGACGCCGCTAATATCAAGCCGTTGACAGCGAGACAGTTTGAGATTCTTTCCGACACGATCAGAAAGCGCACGGGCGTTATGCTCAGTCCCACCACCCTCAAGCGTCTGTGGGGATACCTCGATGAAGCGGTCACTCCGCGCCGCTCCACTCTCGATTTGCTCTCTCAATTCTGCGGGTGGCCCGACTTCGCCTCGTTTGTGGCCGGCTACAGCGTAGAGATTGAGAGCGGCAATGTGGGGGCGGCGGTGGTGCGCGCCGACGTAGACATCGCCCCCGGCGAGGAACTCACGCTCTTCTGGCCCCCGGCGCGCATGTGCCGCGTGAAGTATCTCGGCCGGGGCAGCTGGGAGGTAGAGGAATCGGAGGGCACGCGTCTGCAGCCCCGCGACACCTTCACCTGTCCTATGATAGTGGAGGGTGAGCCGCTCTATCTCGACAACCTGAATCACGCCGGCGCCCGCCACGGCGTCTATGTCTGCGGCCGCAAATCCGGCATCCGCTTCGAGCGCCCCCGGAAAGGTGAGTAGGCTCGGTTTAGGTTTTAGGTGTTAGGTTTTAGGTTTTAGAGTACTCGGAGCTCTCGGAGCTCTCGGAGTACTCGGAGCTCTCCGAGAGCTCAGACCACCTTAACCCCTAACCCTTAATCCTTAACCCCCTAACCCTTGAGAAGGACTTGAAAGGACTTGGTGGGTTGGCGCGGTTTGATTAATTTTGCATGGAAAAACTAATATTAACCGAATATATCAATATGTCAAAATCTGTACTTAAAATTGCTTTGGTTATTGTGGTTGCGTTGAATTTTGCTGCAAGCGCATTTGCTCAGAGCCTGGTCCCTCAGAAAGATGATAAGAAGAATCTTTGGGGCTATGTAGACACATCTACCGGAAAATGGGTGGTTAAGCCCAAATATGATGCTGCTTCAGAGTTTAAGACTCAGCCTAACGGCAAGTCGCGTGCAGTAGTCACCACCAAGGGTCTTTCCGGCTTTATGGATGAGAGCGGCAAGCTGCTCGGTGCGGGTGCCGTGTTTGAGAAAATGCAGCCTCTTGAGGGTGATGCAATGTTTGTTACAGTAAAGGGCAAGATAGGCGTGGCAAACTATGACGGCGTCTATCTTGTGAAGCCCGAGGCCGACGCTGTGGAGCAGCTTGGCGCCGAGGGTTGGGTCACTATAGTTAAAGGCAAAAAGGGCCTTCTCAAAAACGATGGCAGCTATCTGCTGCAGCCCATCTACACCGAGATAGACCCCTCCGTGCCCGGCTATTTCGTGGTGAGCGCCGGCGGCAAAAGTGGTCTGCTCAGGCGCGATGGCTCAGAAGTGGTGGCTCCCAAGCAGTATAGTGCTTTGCAGCCCCTCAGAGATAAAATCTGGAAAGTGAGCAAGGGCAATAAGTGCGGCCTTATGGATGTTAGCACCGGCGCAATTGTCGTCGAGCCTAATTATGAGAATATAATAGGCAGCTATTTAGCCAATAAATTCTTCATAGTCAGAAAAGGCAAACACATCGATATACTCAATCAATCGGGTAATCGCAGAATGCGTTACAGTAACTATGATGACATCAAAGTATATGAAGATTCGGTTGACGGAAAGCTTTTATTAGTCCTTGACAATGAAACGTTTAGGCTCTTTAATGGTAGTGATGCCAAGTCGTATAAAATTAATATACGTCCGGAACGTTGTTATGATTTTCAAAGACTCCTGTATAGTCTGGCCGATGGCGAAAAAAGTGATGAAGTAGCTGCTTATCTGGCTGAGAGCCAGACGTATCAAACTCTGGATAATCAGCCGACCCCTTATGTTCACGCTCAGTACTTACTGGGAGATCTCTATGTGATGGAGGATAAAAGCGGCAATGCTTATCTTTTCAAGGGGGGAAGCAACCAACCTATAGGTCAGTTGGTGCGTGAAAACCCCAACAAGCCGATAGCTGTTGCCGATACTTATGAGCTCGTATCCGGAGAAACTATAGATAAGAATGGCAATAAAATAGAGCAAATTAAATATGATGGGAAAGTAGTTGCCACGAAAGATGTTGCCACCGGTAAATATAGCATAACAGCAAAGCCGGACCAGCTATATGATGCAGTGACATTAAGCCGCCGAGTCAGACAGGATAGAAATCAATACTATGGTATCCTTGCCAGTCGCGACGGTAAAGTTTATGCTCTAAATGAGTACGGCAATCAGTTTGCCGAGAGCGGCGATGATGGCCTGTTGAAATTTGATAATCTGTCTACGGGAATTTATACTGTTATAGTTGACAGGAACTGCAAGTTTGGCTTGCAGAAAGATGGCCAGACGGTGCTTGCTCCCGAATATGACGATCTCTATATGATAATTCTCTATAATCAAGATGGCAACTACTATGGAAATAAGCAGGCGTCATTCTTGTTCAAACTCTACAAGGATGGTAAAGGCGCGCTTTATGACGTGAAGAATAAGAAGATGCTTGTACCTTTTGAGAAAGGCTATGATGGCGTAGGTGGCACATACCCGGAAGACTTCCTGCATGAACGTATGTATGATTCCGGTCTCTGCTACGTTCGCATGGGCGAGAATACTACTTCAGAGACGAGTACGGCCTTCGGTCTGTATAACTTCAAGCTCGGCAAGGAATTAATAGCGCCGAAAGTAGGTAACAAGATCTCAGCACTTCCCATAGGTTATAAGGGCTACGAGTATGAAGGAGTGGTATATGCTCCCGATGGCAGCAAGATTAAGTTGCCTGTGTCCATAAACGCAGAAAGAGTGGAATGGGAAAACCACATGCCTAAATTCGACATCAGTTTGGCCGGTCTCGAAGGACGCACTGTGAAATTTTATGTTACCGTTTACGACAGGAACGGCAATGTTTATCGTGACAGCTACGGAAATAAATGTATCGTGGAACAGGGCCATGATATAACTCCTAATAAGGCAGTCGTAAAGCTGGAGAAATTTCCTTTCTTCCTTGGCGACTATGTGCATCTTCGTCCCTACTCATCAATAGATCTGAAGTATGTGCTCACAGCCAAAGATGCCAAAACCGGTGCAGCCATCCCCGTAAAGGGCGCCACAAGCATAACCCAAACATGGGAGCGAGGCCGGTAAACTTCAGCCTCCTTCCCCTCCGATCCTTCCGATTCGGAATTTCGGAGGAAAACAAAGCTCCGCGTTCCCCATCCGCCAAACTGCCTCAAGCAGCCGGCGTGGGAATCGCGGAGCGATTCATTTTCCGAGGGGTTAAACCCGCCGAGCATGGAGAGGAGGTTTTCTACCTCCGACCGCACCGTAACACCTGCTTGGGCGGCCGGGGCTGGACGTGGCTTTTGGCAGTCGGAGGTTGGAAACCTCCTCTCCATGGGTGAGCGGCGGAAATTGCGGCTTTTCGGTCACGCGCTCTAAAACCTAACACCTAAAACCTAACCCCGGGGAATAAGGACTTGAAAGGACTTGGTGGGGGTGGGTTGGTTTGATTAATTTTGCGGCGTGAAGCCGTTTGGTTGCCCCGGGCGTGGGTGCTCGGCTCCCCATTTGATTCGATATTCAGGCAATTTTAGCACTTTAGTGGCGGAAAAATTTTCAGAACGTCAAAATTGTATTAACTTTGCTGATGCTTGCGCCGGAGAGACGCACTCGGTGTGCCGCCCCCGCAGGCAGACATAGAAAAAAGCGTTTACTTGCGCTCCTTCTTGACACTGTGAAATCTGGTACATTTCGACATTGGAGTCAAGGATGAGACAATGTAGACGCCTTGTGTTTAAGTATGATTAAAGCGCCCGTCGTCATGCCGCAGCGAGAGCCTCGGCATGATGGTGGAGCAGGTCATATTCAGCGCGAGGCTCTGCATTGTCCGTTCTGAATCCAATGGGCAGTACCAGAGCCACACAGTTTCGGGGCGGGCAATCGGTGAGGCCCTCGCGCTTTTTGAATATTTACCTGCCGATGCTGAGGGCGCATCGGGCTGTTAACCAAATAGTACATGAAAGCATACATAGCTCTGACTCTGCTGCTTGCCACCCTGTTTGCGCCTCTCAGCGCCTCAGCGCAGCGCCGCGGACGCCCCGGTTCCATGAAGCATACGGAGGCCGAAGTGCTGCAGAAGCAGGCCGAAGTGCGCCGCCAACAGGAGGGCGTAAAAATCAGCTGCAAATATATCGCCAACGGCCACATTTTCGAGGGTCCCGTCTACATGACAGGCGATGCCGGTGCTATCAAGATAGGTGATGCCGCCATAATCTTCACCGGAGGAAACTATAAGCTATCATTTGACGCTGCTAAGTTCAAAATCAAGAAATACCCCTCCATGACCGACGCCGAGCGTGCACGCCGCGGCATCTCTAAGTATGAATATGAGAACTCCTGGGAGTATAAGGAGCTCGGTCAGGACTTTGAATACGGCGGCAAGTATGCCACTATAGAGCAGGGGGGCGGCAAGTGGCTCGTGCTCTATAACGGCGACTCAGAGAATGTCTTTGCCAAAATCCCCATCAGCGGAGTTAACGCCAACTCCTTTGAACTTAATGAAGATGGCATGCTCGTGCAGATGAGTCTGGCTAAATAAGGGTATAATCGAATATTTATATAGTTATGAAGAAAGTTACATTTGCGTTGGCAGCGCTCCTCATCTGCCTCAGTGCTTCGGCCGCCGACCTCTTCAAGGGGTGCAGGTATCAGGGTATCGGTAAAATTCAGGGTCAGCCCATTGACGCCTGGGTGAATATGACTGTCGATGACGGCGACCTGGAATTCAACATGGCAAATACATTTGACTTCGCTGCCGAATACACTGTGAGCGGCACCGGCGATAATGCCACTATGAGCGTGAAGATGCCCGGCTCTGGCACCGTGCCCCTCAAGACTGCGGACGGCGGCTCATCGATCACCGGCTCATTCACCCGCCTCGGTCAGAAGATTGACCTCTGGTTGCTGCGTATCCCCACCCAGCTCACCCCCTCCACACTCCCCGCCTCTGAGCTCGACGGCATCGTAGGCAGCTCCGATGGCTATACGTCATTTGTCACTATCAAGCTACCTAACGGTCAGGAGATGTGCGCCACTTCCGATTTTATACTCTCAGCCGCTGACCACAGCTTCAAGATGACTTGCGACTCTCCCGCCATGCAGAAGATTTTTGGCACAATGCAGGGTTCATATCAGGTGAATGGCAGCAACCTCGTCCTGACGGACGCTACCGGCAAGACCTCTTCAGGTGAAATCTGCGACAATGGCAACTATATAAAAATCCCGATGGGCAGCGCGCAGGGCATGACACTCAACCTCGTGCTTATCCGTTAATAATCAACCGACTAAAAAATAAGTTATGATGAAGGTAAAAACTATTTTCGCATGTCTGCTGGCTCTCGCGCTGGCCATGCCCGCAGGTGAGGCTTATGCCCAGACCCGCAAATCAGGTGTCCGCACCGGTACACGTAAAGCCGCCGGCACCAAGAGCTCAACCACCCGTCCGAAAGCCGGCAGCACCGCCACCGCCGCTAAGCCTCTGACCAAGGCCGATGTGGAGGCTCACGCTTATTATGGCATTATGAAGTTTCCCGGTTTGGAACAAGTTGGTAAGGATGTAGGCTTTTATACTTACTTATTCTTAACTAAAGACGGCATGATAAAATGGACCATGTTAGGCGATAAATATAATGGTGAATATTCAGTGCCGTCTAATTCAGTTTATGTTAGATCCGGCGATAACAGTATGCGCCTAACATCCCCTGATGGTGGCAAAACATTAAAGGGTGACATGAATAATGGTAGAGGTATGACTATTCCTCTTGTTTTTTATCAGGTGAAGAATGGTCCTCTCAACAGTGAAGTGTGCAAGGAATCCTTTGCTAAGGGTACATTCAAGGCTCTGATGTCAGTTACAACCCCAAAAGGGGAGGAAACGATGTTCCCTGTAGATTTTAAAGCTACCCCTAATGAGGATGGAACCGGTGGTACCTATAAAATTTCAGTAGACAATGCTCTCGGCATAGGTCTGATTAAAGGTACTTATACTATAACTGAAACCGGATTGCTCTTTACTTCCAATCTTGAAGGTTGCTCCACCAAAGAAGATGCGTATTTTGAGTATAGGGAGGAAGCTCTGTTGAGTCTTGGTAAAAAGTATGTGGATGGTAGCGGTAATTGTACTGTTGATCTGCATCTCTTTAACCAATAATCTCTGCTGAGAAAAAGGAATATTTCTTCGGCTGCTCAGCCGCGGTAGTCTTCCTATAGAATCTGCCGGGCAGCCATCGGCTATTAGCAATCCCCGCCGTAATGGTGCGGCAGTTAATGGCAGGTGAGCTGCCCCTCTCGGTTTTCTCTCGGAGGGTGCGGCAGCGGCATTTTGCTATGTGTGAAATAATCTTTCACACTCGAATTGCGATTAACCGAAATAAAAGACATATATTTGCATTTCCGAACAAGCGAGAAATGTTTCACTAAAAAATACGTTATGAAAAATTTATTATTTACCACACTTTTGATGCTTCTGATGGTCTCTTGCGACAAGTTTGTAGAGCCCAAGGAGAATGAAGTTGACGGAGATCTCAAAGGTTGTTTCGAACTTTCAGGTGAGAAATATGACCTGGTGAGCGATGATAATGGCGCTTCGTTCACCGCAAAGGTGCGCCGCACCGAGCAGTCTGTGCCCTTCGCGCCCGAAGTAGTCGCCCCTTTCAACGATGGTGACAAGAAGGAGTTTTTCCTGGCCGGCTTCGGTTACACCCTCTTTAACAAGGAGGGCAAGGAGATTCTGACCGTAAAACCTGAAGAGTCTAAGCTCAGCGTGGAGCAGGTTACCAAGATTCTCAGCCTCAAGCCGGGTGAGGAAGCTGACCTCACTATCAATGTGCCCCAAGGCGTGGAGCCCGCTAAGATAAGCCTGAGCACCGGCCTGAAGTTCGTAAACTCCGGCAACGTAAAGTTTGAAGGTGCCATAGGCAAATATGGCGTGAAGAACATGGAGGTGGAGTTTAACTTCGCTGAAAAGGTGGTAAAGGGTAAATACCAGTACAAGAGCTCTCCGGCCGGCGTATATCTCTGGTGGAACGGCCGTATACAGGCTATTGAGACCGAGGATGGCAGCTACGAATGGGATGTAGTGATAGTTGAGAGCAACGACAATGGCGGCTGGTGCGGCGACTTTGCAGCCACCCTGCAGCTCACTCGCGAAGCCAAGAACAAGGACTATTACTTCTCATTGTTCGGTGACTTCACCAACTTCAAGTATGACAATTTCAAGGCCGAGCTGAAGTCGCCCCTCCTCCCCGAGCTCTACAAAGAAGCAAAATAATCCCCCTCTTTCCCCTGCAAAAAAAGCTGCCCCTCCGGGCAGCTTTTTTGGTTTTTGGCTTTTAGAACATAAGACCGAAGTCCCCAATTCCAGCGCCTGATCAGCCCCCGCATGGAGAGGAGGTTTCCAACCTGCGACCTGCCAAAGCCGCGCCCAAACAGCCCCGGCCCGTAGGCATCTTGTCGCAAGTCGGAGGTTGGAAACCTCCTCTCCATGCGTTGCGGGCGGCCTTGTCTGCTCTATTTGGTGAGGACGGGGGAGATGAAGGCGTCTGGGATGTGGGTCAGGAGGAAGTCGTCGGGGTTGCCGAGCAGGGTGATTATGTCGTAGCGGTATTCATAATCGCGCTCCTGGCTGCGGAGGTAGATGTCGGATGCGCGGGCTATCATGCGGCGTTTACGCGCGTTGACGGCCTCCGCAGGGGCTGCAGGGTCGGCCATCCAGTCTTCGCGCGTCTCACCCTCTTCGGGTGTGCGCGCTTTCACCTCTACGAAGACGAGGACTCCGGGCAGCTCTGCTATGATATCGATTTCGGCGTGACCGGGCCCGGGACGCCATCGTTGTTCTCTGATAGTGTATCCCTCACGAAGCAGATGCTCTGTGGCGAGTTTCTCAGCAGTGAGGCCCCATTCGTAAGCCTTGCGTCTTTTTTCGTTGCTCATAAAAAAAGATGTTTTACCCGCAAAGGTAGCCATTTCCGCGGAAATTGCAAAAGAGGTTATGCTGCCGCTGCTATTTCATTGTGATCATGTGGCAGTGGAAGACCACCGTTAAGACCAATCCCGCCGGGATTGGATGGCTACGCCAAAGCTACTGGGGGTGAAATTTCTTCGCGATTCCGCCGCAGCGCCTGGAGAGGAGGTTTCCAACCTCCGACTTTCGACGAAATGCCTGCGTGGTTGGGTTGTGGGGTACGGCTATTTGCAGGTCGGAGGTTGGAAACCTCCTCTCCAGGCGCGGGCTGTCTTTATGCTAATATTGTGCTCTTAATGTTTAATGTCTACACCTAACACCTAATAACTAATACCTAAAAAATGATGCTGCCCCGCCGGGCTGGGAGCACGGCGGGGCAGGTATTTGGTTGTGGTTATCTATTCGCGGGGATTAGATGTGGGGGCCGGCAGCTACGAGGGCTTTGCCTGCTTCGTTGCCTTCGAATTTCTTGAAGTTCTGGATGAACATCTCGGCGAGGGTCTTAGCCTTTTCTTCCCACTGCTTGGGATCAGCGTAAGTGTCGCGGGGGTCAAGAATCTTGGGGTCAACGCCGGGGAGTTCGGTGGGGATCACGAAGTCGAAGATGGGGAGCACCTTGGTGGGAGCCTTGAGGATTGCGCCGTCGAGGATATCGTCGATGATGCCGCGGGTGTCGCGGATTGAGATACGCTTGCCGGTGCCGTTCCAGCCGGTGTTCACGAGGTAAGCCTTAGCGCCGCTCTTCTCCATTTTCTTCACGAGTTCTTCAGCGTACTTGGTGGGGTGGAGGCTGAGGAATGCTGCGCCGAAGCAAGCAGAGAATGTGGGAGTGGGCTCGGTGATGCCGCGCTCTGTGCCTGCGAGCTTAGCGGTGAAGCCTGAGAGGAAGTAGTACTTGGCCTGCTCGGGGTTGAGGATTGATACGGGGGGAAGCACACCGAATGCGTCGGCCGAGAGGAAGATTACCTGCTTGGCAGCGGGGCCCTTGGATACGGGCTTCACGATGTTTTCGATGTGGTAGATGGGGTAAGACACGCGGGTGTTTTCGGTCACGCTCTTGTCAGCGAAGTCGATCTTGCCGTTGGCGTCTACGGTTACGTTCTCGAGGAGAGCGTCGCGCTTGATAGCGTTGTAGATGTCGGGCTCGCTGTCCTTGTCGAGGTTGATAACCTTAGCGTAGCAGCCGCCTTCGTAGTTGAATACGCCTTCGTCGTCCCAGCCGTGCTCGTCGTCGCCGATGAGTTTGCGCTTCGGGTCGGTTGAGAGGGTAGTCTTACCGGTGCCTGAGAGGCCGAAGAAGATGGCGCTCTCGGTCTCGTCCATGTTGGTGTTGGCTGAGCAGTGCATAGAAGCGATGCCGCGCAGGGGGTTGAAGTAGTTCATCATTGAGAACATGCCCTTCTTCATCTCGCCGCCGTACCAGGTGTTGAGGATAACCTGTTCCTTCTGGGTGAGGTTGAAGGCTACTACGGTCTCGGAGTGGAGGCCGAGTTCCTTGTAGTTCTCAACTTTTGCCTTAGAGGCGTTGAATACTACGAAGTCGGGTTCGAAGTTTTCGAGCTCCTCTTTTGAGGGGCGGATGAACATGTTTGTCACGAAGTGAGCCTGCCAAGCCACTTCCATGATGAAGCGCACTTTGAGACGGGTAGCTTCGTTGGCGCCGCAGTAGCAGTCAACCACGAAGAGAGTCTTGTCAGAGAGTTCCTTTACGGCCTTCTCTTTGAGCTCGTCCCATACTTTGGTGTCGATGGGCTTGTTGTCGTTCTTGTATTCCTCAGAGGTCCACCACACGGTGTTTTCGCTGGTAGCGTCCTTTACGAGGTATTTGTCCTTGGGTGAACGGCCGGTGTAGATGCCGGTCATTACGTTTACGGCGCCGAGTTCAGTCTCCTGACCTTTTTCAAAGCCTTCGAGACCGGGAGCGGTTTCGTATTTGTAGAGTTCTTCGTAAGAGGGGTTGTGGATGATTTCTTTTACATCCTTGATGCCGTACTGGCTAAGATTTAATTCTGCCATAGCTTGAATTACGGGTTATAAATGTGTTCTGTTTTTTGCTCTATCTTTCTTAACGTGCTATCTTTGAAATTGTTTTTATAAAGCATGTTAAATCCGCTGCAAAATTAATAAAAAAACTTGATACTATCAGCGGTGTGGCTGAGATTTTTACGCTCTTTGCGCGCAGTGTGTGCAAATTTGGCTTGTTTTCTTTGCGGGGGTGGAGTTTTATTCTTATTTTTGCCGTAAATTTTTTTGAGATATTTATATGAAGAAACTTTTACTCTCTTTTGCTCTCTGCGCGGCTGCCGCTCTGCCTGTGGCTGCTCAGGATTATGTGGTGTATGTAGGCACTCAGGCTGAAAATGGCACCGTGACTAATTATCAGGCCGTGACCGATGCTGCCAATGTGCTGACTGTCAACCCTTTCTACGAGGGTGAGGACCTGTCATGCGAGGCGTTTATGAAGGTGGCTAACAATACGGCTTCCGATGTGTCGGCTACTGTGTATGTCAATAAGCTTGACGACCACAATGTGTTTGGCGATGCCTTCGTGGTGTTCCAGACTTGTCTTGGCGCTTCATGCATGGAGCCCCCCTTCTCTTTCACTGTGCCTGCCAATGGTGAGACTCCCGGTGGCGCCGGCGAGCACATAGGCTATTCAGCTCTCAGCCTCACTGAGCAGGAGGCTGCCGCCGTTACTTTTGATTCCAGCTATCTGGTGACTGTGGCTATCGGCGATTTCTCTCAGAGCTTCACTCTGAATTTCAGCGGTAACACCGCAGGTGTGAACTCCGTAATGGCCGATGGCGCGGCTGCCGAGTATTTCAATCTGCAGGGTATGCGTGTGGCTTCTCCCTCCAAGGGTGAGGTTTACATCGTGCGCCAGGGGGGCAAGGTTTCAAAGACTCTCGTGCGCTGATAAAGCTTAAAAATTTATGACTGTGCCTCCGCAGCTTGGCAACGCCCCGTTCGCGGCCATACTTGCCGGTGTGTGCGGAGGCATTGTCGTGTCTTACCGGTGCGGCGCAGGTGTGTGGCTCGGTGTGACTCTGGTGGTCAGCGGATTGGTGGCGGGGCTGCTGATGGAGCGCCGCCGCCTCTACCGCAGGCAATGGCTCCTGTTGCTCCCCCTGCTGACGGCGTTTGCCGGGGTAGGGGTGATGGCGGCTGCCGTGCATGCTCCGGTGCGCGCTGATGATTTGCCGGGCGGCTGTCTGGCGCGCGGCGTGGTGAGGGGCGTTACACCCACTGACGGAGGTGAACGGCTCGAGGTAGAGCTGCAGGCGCTGACGCATCCGGGTAGTGGCACGGTGCTTCCGCTGCGCTCGCGCGCCTATGTCTATGTAGATTCGGCACGTTTTGAGAGGGGGCAGACCCTGAGCTTCCCGGGCTATTTCAGCGAGCCGGCGCGTGATGATTCTTACCGCGGATACATGTTTGGGAAAGGTGTGGACCTGGTTGCTTACCTGCCTGATTCGCTGGTGGTTGTCACCGGGAGCGTGCCCCTCTGGGATGATGTGCCTGCAGCCATGCAGCGCAGCTGTGTGCATGCGCTTGACGGCTCGCGGCTGAGTGTGCAGGGGCGAGGATTTTTGAAGGCGCTGCTGATAGGTGACCGCGCGGAGTTGGACCCCGATGTGCGGCAGGATTTCGCGGATGCCGGCATAGTGCATCTGCTCGCTGTGAGCGGGCTTCATGTGGGCATACTCGTGGCGCTCGTAGCGCTGCTTTTGCTGCCGCTTAATCTGTTGGGACTCAGATGGCTGCGCTTTCTGCTTGTGGCAGCGGGGGTGTGGGTCTATGCAGCCCTGACGGGGATGAATCCGCCTGTGGTGCGTGCCGCCGTTATGGTGACATGTGTCATGCTTTCCATGCTCCTGGAGCGTCCGGGCACGGTGCTCAATTCCCTCTGTGTGGCCGGGTGTGTGATTTTGCTTGTAGACCCCCGCAGCCTTTTCGATGCCGGACTGCTGCTGAGCTTCATGGTCACGGGAGCTATTATGCTGTTTGCGGAGCCCCTCACGCCGGGGCGCACGAACCGGCGCAACCGGCGCAGGCGCGGTGTGTTGCAGATGCTTGTGGTGCCTTGTGTGGCATTTATGGTGTCGTGGGTGCTCACAGCTCGTTATTTTCATTCGGTGCCGCTGATATTCCTGCCGCTCAACCTGCTCATGGCCCCGCTGCTCCCCTTATATTTCTGGCTTGGAGCGGGCTACCTGCTGCTGCGTCTCTGCGGTCTCGACGCCGGATGGTGGGCGGCATTGCTTGACGGCGGATATGACTGTCTGCGGGAAATGGCCGGGTGGATAGCATCGTTGCCGGGTGCCACCTGCTCCATCTGGCTGCCGGAGGTGGCCGCGTGGCTGTATCTCGGCGGCGTGTTGGCATTCGCCTTCGCGCTTGTCTACAAGCGGCGCGCCTGGTGGGGGATAGCCATAGCTGCTGCCGCGGCGTCCATGATAGCCATCTGTGTGCTCCCCACCGGCTGCCCGCCGGATAGGGTAGAGGTGACCGGCAACTGGAAGCAGACAACAGTGTCAGTGACCACACGCGGCCGCACAGAGCGCGCCAGCCTGCCGCATGACACCCTGCTGACCACCCGAATCAACGGCCGCCAAATCCTACTGATAGATGCCCCCTTCGCAGAAAGCTCTGTCGCCTCAGCCCCGGCCTCAGCAGACGCAATAATAATAGGACCCCGCTACAAAGGTACCCTAAAGCAACTCCAAACCCACTTCAAAGCCGATACCATCTGCCTCCACCCGGCCCTCCCCCTCGACCGCCGCGACGAACTAACAACTCGGTCTGCATTTCCCTTTTGATTTTCGGCGAAGTTTTCGTAACTTTGCAGCGTATTCCACGCATAGGCCCAACACGGGTTTGAGGGTGGGCATACAGACATAATTATTAAAAGCGTTTACTTAGCGCTGATTCCTGGCAACTTGAAATCTCGCAAATTTCGAATCTCGATCAGGTCAGTAGCAACAGTAGATGCCAAGTGGATATGTATTCATAGACACCGGGGCGTTGTATCCTTTTCTGTTTCAGAGGCGGATGCTGCGTCTGCTGTGTAGTGCATATTTGCGTGTGGCCTCTGCGTGTTGCTCGTTTCGATCGAGATAGGCAATGCGAGAGCCTCAAGTTGCGGAACGAGCAATGAGTACAGACTCGCACGCATTTTTTTATTCCGAAACTCCAAAATTCCGAATCGGGCGGGTCTATAGGATGTATAAAGCTTATGGGTTCTACTCACTCTGTCGGATATCCCGGATGGTCTGATCGTTTATGGAAATGTCTGTTTTGGACAATTAGCTGTATGCTGATAGTGCGAGCTGTGTTTGATTTCGTTTTTCAGGTATTCAACGCTAAGGTAACACAGTACACATATACGGAATTCTTAATAAACTTTGAGGGAGGATTTGTGCGGCGCGGTCTGATGGGGCAGGGCCTTTTTGAGTTCTGCAAGGCTGTGGGAGTGGGGCCGATTCCCGTCATAATTGCTTTTAGCGTAATTATGTATGCCGCAGTAGCGATATTTTTCTTTAGAAAATTTCGCGAGCGCAAACTAAATTGGTGGTATCTGCTTCTTCCGTTTACATTGGGCATGACAGTCTATATTATACGTAAGGATTACCTTACATACGGTTTAACTATTCTTATTCTTTATGCCTTGCGCTCAAGGCAAACAAGCCCGCTGAAAATCTTTCTTGCTGAAATGCTGATGATATTCGGCCTGTTTGTGCATGAGGCCTACCTGTTTTATGGGATTCCGATATGTCTGCTCGCGCTTTACACCACTGATACGGGGCGTCTTAATAAGATAGTGTGTACAGCTATACCAGTCATTACGTTTCTGATACTATCTTATTTTAAAGGCAATCTCACTGTGGCTCACGCTATCTATGATTCCTGGGTACCTGTAATAAATCGGCCGGACTTTGTCTACACGGGGGATAATTCCATTGGCGCTATCGGTTGGGATACGCTTGAAACCTTCAGGTCTCACTTCCGGCAGAATTTTTATGTTACGGATCTGGGTTGGACAGGGTTGATTTCTCGCCCGGTGAATCAGGTGGTTATCTATTATTTTCTGGTGAATTTCCTGTATGTTTTGCCGGGAAAGGGGGCCCGTTTCACAAAAGCAGACCAGACAGCTTTCTCAGCCGTGTACCTGCTGATGGCTATTTGCCTGCTGCCAATGTTTACGGTGTTAAGCTGCGATATAGATAGGGTGAACCAGTATGCTGCCATGGGTGCGCTGACAGCGTTCGTAGTGATGCCTTTGTCGCGTCTACAGGCTATGTTCCCCGCGTGGTGGCTCCGGTTTGTGGAGCGCATTAATACTTTGATGAATAAGGCTGTAGTGCCTACGAAGGGGCTTATAATCATTATGATCATTTATGTAAATCCCTTTGGAAATGTTTTCTATAGCTTGCTGTATAAATGCCTTTACGCGGCGCAGCAGGCGGCTATGCTCTTAATGTCATAATGCTATGGTAAAGGTGCTGTCTATCATCAGATTAATCAGACCCTCGCAGTGGAGCAAGAATGTGTTTGTGTTTCTGCCTATGTTTTTCTCCGGGCAGATGCTCAATGCTTCGGTCTGGCTGGCTGGTTTTGTGGCTTTCATCTCTTTTTCATTGGCTGCGAGCGCCGTTTACTGTCTTAACGACGTGAAGGATGTCAATGCTGACCGTCTTCACCCTAAGAAAAGACAACGCCCCATAGCTTCGGGCGCGGTCGCTGTGCCTGTGGCCGTAGTCATTATGGTGCTTTTGGCTGCCGGGAGCCAGGTTATCCCCCGCCTCTGTCTGAAGGATTATGCGGGGACTATGATGATTGTCGCTGCCTATCTGATTTTGAATGTGGCTTATTGCTTGAAGCTTAAGCAGATAGCGATAGTCGATGTCTTTATTATAGCGGTTGGCTTTGTGTTGCGCATACTTGCCGGGGGAGCTGCCACAAATATTATGGTCTCTCCGTGGTTGATATGTATGACTTTTCTGTTGGCGCTGTTTCTGGCGTTTGCCAAGCGCAGGGACGATGTGGCGATAATGGAAAAGCAGGGGATAATTGTGCGTAAAAATATAGTCAGTTACAATTCAGTTTTTCTGAATCAGACGTTAGGTATTATTGCAGCTGTAACGATGATGTGCTACATCATGTACACCGTCTCCCCCGAAGTAATGCAGCGACTCGGCTGTGAGTATGTCTATATCACTGCCGTCTTCGTGCTTGGGGGTATTTTGCGCTATTTGCAGCTCACGTTGGTGGAAAGCCGCAGCGGGAGCCCCACTAAAATCTTGCTTCGCGACCGGTTTGTGCAGGCAACCGTCTGCGGCTGGGTCCTGACCTTTCTGATTATCATATATTTGTGATTATGGCACGTGATAAAATTGCTATATTTGATTTTGATGGCACGCTGATTCAAGGCGATAGTTTTATCTCATTCGCTCGTCATGCTTACGGGAGATGGAGGTTTGGGCTTAAATTGTTGCAGAGCGCGCCTTGGCTTGTGGCATGGAAACTTGGGCTGATTCCAAGCGGAAAGGCCAAGGAGCATCTGTTTGGGTGTCTGTATAAGGGGCTCGACGTGACGAAGTGGCGGGAAATGTGCCGGGGATTTTTGCCGGTGATTGAGGCTGACATTCGCGAAAGTGTAATGGATAGACTAAAGTTTCATCGCTCACAGGGACACAGACTTATAATCTTGACGGCAAGCCCACCTGATTGGATTCTCCCCTGGGCGGAAAAGGAGGGCGTAGAGAGGGTGATAGGCACAGGGATGGAGGTATCCGATGGAAAGCTCACAGGCCGGTTTACTACGCCTAACTGCATAGGACCTGAAAAGGTTAAGCGGCTGCAGGAGGTTCTTCCGGAAGTAGCCGGCAGTGAGACCTGGGCCTATGGCGATTCAGCATCAGATGCTTACGTACTGTCATTTGCCACTCATGGCACCAAGGTATAAAGAAAATAAGCTGTTCGCTCAGTGCCGCCCGCATCAGCCGCAGTTAATTGAAGCACGGCCGCAGTAAAGTTAAAGTTCCAGCGGGGCTGTCTCCCGGCCTCTTCACCTCTTCGCCTTTTTGCCTCTTTACCTCGGGCCCCTCGAGACTCTTGAGCCCTTCGTGTCTCCGAGCTTCCGAGCCTCCGTGGTCCGTGATCCAGTGCTCCCCGAGGCCTCTTTCCCTTCAGACCTCTCAGAGCTCCTCGGGCTTCTCTCAGCTTAGCGCCTTCTCTACGTTTTACTCCCCGGCTTTTCAGCCCTTTTCAACCCCTTGCTAAGTCCTCTGCTTCTCTCGGCTTTGCATTTACTCTATGGTTTACTCCCCGGCTATTCACCCAATGCAGCTAAAATCGCCAGCATACACCACACAATAACCATTCCCTAAAACCTAATCAGAGTGGGGGCTTCCGCGTCGGGCGAGCGCAGCGAGAACGCCGCCAGTTCAGCGAGATCCGTACAGCGCGTTTAACAGCAACAGTTCCGCGGGTTCCGCTCCCATCCGCGCCAGACAGCCGGAAGGGCGCGTGTGAAAAGTTCCGTACGAACTATATTAAAATCCAAATAAAATGAGGCAAAAATTTCATCCACCTTAAATTATTGAAAAATGGTCTTGCCGCAGTCCGCTCTTGGGGGCGGTTTAGGCCGCCC
>JAAVFJ010000081.1 GCA_014800845.1 Bacteroidales bacterium
AACCACTGATTATCAGATAATATTTTATGTATAAGCCCTGTTGTTTAAGTAGCTCTATAATCAGCTGTAACTCTGCGCGTTAGAAGTAGATCTAAAAGTTTTATCGGACAGCAATATAATCCTTTAGTTCTTATTGTCAAAAACATACAGAAGGCTTATTTTAACTGCATTGGTTCCAAATCGCGGTTTTCAGTCATTTTCGCTCTATTAGTTCTGTGGAAAAGCAACGGTTTTACCAAACGGAGCCCACGGACACAATTACGGAAAAAGGCCGCATCGCGGTGCGATGCAGCCTTTTTATTGATATTTGCTGTTAATGCGGATTTACTCTGCAGCCTCTTCTGCCTTGGGAGCTTCAGCAGCGGGAGCTTCAGCGGCAGGAGCAGCCTTTTTAGAGCGTGAACGGCGGGTGCGACCTGCCTTCTTTTCGCCCTTAGCTTCGAGCATTGCTTCGTTGAAGTCTACGAGTTCGATGAAGCACATCTCAGCGTTGTCACCAAGACGGTGACCGGTCTTGAGGATGCGGGTGTAGCCACCGGGACGATTGGCAATCTTATCGGCGATAACACCGAAAAGTTCCTTAACGGCCTCCTTGTTCTGAAGGTAAGAGAACACCAGGCGGCGGTTAGCCTGATCATCCTTCTTGGCACGGTTGATGATGGGCTCAGCATACATGCGGAGAGCCTTTGCCTTTGCCAGGGTGGTATTGATGCGCTTGTGCATGATCAGAGAGATGGTCATGTTGGAAAGAAGCGCGCCACGATGAGCCTTTTTGCGGCTAAGGTGGTTGAATTTCTTATTGTGTCTCATGTTGAGTTGTTATTCTTTGTCTAATTTGTATTTTGAAATATCCATGCCGAAGGAGAGGTTGAGATTGGCGAGCAGGTCATCAAGCTCTGTCAAGCTCTTCTTGCCGAAGTTGCGGAATTTAAGAAGGTCATTCTTATTGAAGACCACAAGTTCACCAAGAGTTTCTACCTCTGCACTCTTAAGGCAATTGAGGGCACGAACGGAAAGGTCCATGTCGCTGAGCTTGCTCTTGAGCAGCTGGCGCATGTGGAGAACCTCTTCGTCAAACTCCTCACCGCCTTCCTCAACCGGAGCTTCGAGAGTGATCTTCTCGTCGGAGAAGAGCATGAAGTGGTGGATGAGGATTTTGGCAGCCTCCTTCAGGGCATCCTGAGGTGCGATAGAGCCATCGGTTGTGACTTCGAGTGTCAGCTTCTCATAGTCGGTCTTCTGCTCTACACGGAAGTTGTCTACGCTGTATTTTACGTTGACAATAGGAGTGTAGATAGAGTCTATGGCTATGACATTGAGGTCATTGGGACCGAGCATCTCGCGGTTTTCATCGGCGGGAACCCATCCGCGACCCTTGTTGATAGTGAATTCCATCGTGAAGCCCTGTTCGGGGTCGAGACGACAGATTTCAAGATCGGGGTTGAGAACCTCGAAGCCTGTAAGCACTTTGCCTAAGTCACCGGCTGTGAACACCTCTTGGCCCGATACGGTCACTGTCGCCTTCTCAGTCTCAGTGTCCTCTACCGTCTGCTTGAAGCGCACCTTTTTGAGGTTAAGGATTATGTTAGTAACATCCTCCTTCACGCCCGGGATGGTTCCGAGCTCATGCGCTACCCCGTCGATGCGGATAGAGCAGATGGCAAAACCACCAAGTGAGGAAAGCAGGATACGGCGAAGGGCGTTGCCTATCGTCTGTCCGTAGCCGGGCTCCAGGGGCTTGAATTCGAATTTGCCGAAGGAGCTTGTTGCTTCCAGCATGATGACTTTGTCGGGTTTCTGAAATGCTAAAATAGCCATGGGTCTCTATGGATTTTTATTTAGAATACAACTCTACGATTAACTGCTCCTTGATGGTCTCGGGGATGTCCTCACGTGCGGGGAGATGCAGGAATTTGCCACCCTTTACGCTCTCGTCCCATTCGATCCAGGGGTACTTGCTGTGGTTGAAACCGGCGAGACAGTCAGCAATCACCTCGAGGCTCTTGCTCTTCTCGCGTACAGCAACTACATCACCGGGCTTAACCTGGTAGGAGGGAATGTTAACCACTGCACCGTTCACGGTTATGTGCTTGTGCAACACGAGCTGACGGGCTGCCGCACGAGTGCGGGCTATGCCCAAACGGTATACTACATTGTCCAGGCGGCTCTCGAGGAGCTGAAGCAGTACCTCACCGGTGATACCGTGGGTGCGGGCTGAACGCTCGAACAGGTTGCGGAACTGACGCTCCAGCACACCGTAAGTGTATTTTGCTTTCTGCTTCTCTTTGAGCTGCATGCCATACTCCGAAGTCTTGCGACGACGGTTCTGTCCATGCTGGCCGGGGGGATAATTCTTCTTGGCGAGCACCTTGTCTTCACCGAAGATTGCCTCGCCGAATTTGCGGGCTATTTTTGATTTAGGGCCTGTATATCTTGCCATTGTTTTGCTTCTTTTTAGGCGATGTCGCTTCTCGTGAAGCAGCTCATCACCCTTATGTTAAATTAAAGTCTGCACCAGTGTCGGCTTAGCGCAGCCGCGACCGCCGAGAGAAAGGGATTGAAGGAGGTCAATTCGCATTCACCGACCGGTGTTGAAGTTAATTTGAGATGAATGTATACTCTGTCTCTTGCGTTGAGTTTTTATACTCTTCTTCTCTTGGGAGGACGACATCCGTTGTGCGGAAGCGGAGTAACATCTACGATTTCTACAACCTCGATGCCTGCGCCGTGCACTGTGCGGATAGCGCTTTCGCGACCGTTGCCGGGACCTTTAACATAAGCTTTCACCTTGCGGAGACCCAGATCGTGGGCTACCTTGGCGCAATCCTGTGCTGCCATCTGGGCTGCGTAGGGTGTGTTCTTCTTGCTGCCACGGAAACCCATCTTGCCGGCTGAAGACCAGGAGATAACCTGACCCTCGCTGTTGGCCAGACACACGATGATGTTGTTGAAAGAGGAGTGAACGTGAAGCTGACCCATTGCGTCAACTTTAACATTTCTCTTCTTTGCTGCGACTGTCTTTTTTGCCATACTTTAATTTTATTTAGTAGCTTTCTTTTTGTTGGCGACTGTTTTCTTGCGGCCCTTGCGGGTGCGTGCGTTGTTCTTGGTGCTCTGACCACGCACGGGCAGACCGATACGGTGACGGATACCACGGTAGCAACCGATGTCCATCAGGCGCTTGATGTTCAGCTGGATTTCGCTGCGGAGGTCACCCTCTACTTTGTAGCCTGCTGAAATTACTTCACGTACAGCGGCGGCCTGATCGTCAGTCCAATCCTGTACCTTGATGTCTTTGTCTACTCCGGCTTTTGCCAGAATGCTGTTGGCGGCGCTGCGGCCTATGCCATAGATGTAAGTGAGGGCGATTTCGCCTCGTTTGTTTTGCGGCAAGTCTACGCCGACAATTCTTACTGCCATATTACTTTTTGGTTCTTCGAAATTTGCGCAAAATTAATAAATCTCAGCCACTTATCAGCAATCATTTTGATTGGCAGAATAGCATTTAAAACCGTTATCGGCACGTTGCCATCTGCAAATTCACAGAATCATCATTGATTTCCGTAGATAAAAAACACAGAAACCAATCAACATCCTGCAATTTTCAAACAAGCAGCTATCATCCCCTTCAGAAAGTCTAAAAATTCCATCTAAGGCAGAATTAGCTCTTTTTAAGGTTTTTTAAGATTCTTTCTGATTTGCTTCGGGGGATGCGACTCATCAACCCTGACGCTGTTTGTATTTGGGATTCTTTTTGTTGATTACGTAAAGGCGACCCTTGCGACGCACGATTTTGCTGTCGGGAGTGCGCTTTTTAACTGAAGCTCTTACTTTCATGTCAGTAGTTGTTGTGTCTTATTTGGTGAATTTGTTTGTTTACTTGTAGCGGAAGGAGATGCGACCCTTTGACAGATCGTAGGGTGACATTTCCACTCTCACCTTATCGCCGGGAAGAATCTTGATGTAGTGCATACGCATCTTTCCGGAGATGTGAGCCGTAATCTCGTGGCCATTTTCAAGCTCCACTTTGAACATTGCGTTGCTAAGTGCCTCGAGGATTACGCCATCTATTTCTATTGCTGCCTGTTTTGCCATTACCTTGTAGTCTATTTCTGATATTTACTTGTTACACTTGAGTGCTGATTTCAGTTTCGCCCCTTACAATCATCGGGTCTACGCCGTTAGCCTCGAGGGCCGCCTCGATGTAGTCGAATGTTGTAAGGATTCTGGTCTCATCATTCTCGAAGCAGATTGTGTGCTCGAAGTGAGCGGAAGGCTTTCTGTCGCGGGTGCGCGTCTGCCAGCCATCCTGACTCATCACGATGTTTTTGCTTCCGAGATTAATCATAGGTTCGATGCAGATACACATACCGTTGCGAAGCACAGGACCCGTGCCGCGGCGGCCATAGTTTGACACTTCGGGGTCTTCATGCATCTTTTTGCCTATGCCGTGACCGCAGAATTCGCGCACTACGCTGTAGCCACGCTTCTCGCAGTAAGTCTGCACGGCATTTGACACATCGCCCACCCTGCGACCTACCACAGCAGCCTCAATACCTTTGTAGAGGCTCTCCTTGGTGGTGCGCAAAAGCGCCATGACCTTTTCATCTACATTACCCACGGGGAAGGTGTAGCACATATCACTGTGGTAGCCGTTGAGCTCAGCCACGATGTCTGTGCCTATGATGTCACCGTCTCTGAGCGTGTAAGCGCTGGGGAAACCGTGAACCACCGTCTCGTTGACCTCAATGCAAAGTGTACCCGGGAAACCTCCGTAACCGAGGCACGCGGGGGTGCCTCCGTTGTCGCAGATATATTCTCGGGCAATAGTGTCCAGACGCTGTGTAGTGACCCCGGGGGCAACCCATTTGGCTACCTCGCCGAGAGCCTGGCTCGCCAGTGTGGAGGCAGCCTGCATCTTAACTATTTCCTCTGATGTTTTGAGTGAAATCATTCTGTAACGTATAATCAAGTAATTAGAACCGTCGGCCCGGACATTTCTGTCTGCGGCCGATGGCTCTAAATTTATCAGTTTTCAGTTATTTCCGTGCTGTGAATCATTTATGATTAGTTTCACGCTTAGAAAGCACTGCTACCGGTAGTGCGACCCTTGATGCGGCCATCCTTCATCAGTCCGTCGTAGTGACGCATGAGCAGGTGACCCTCTACGATGCGCAGAGTATCAAGAATTACACCCACAAGAATGAGAAGCGATGTGCCACCGAAGAATTGCGCGAATGCACGGTTAAGACCGCAGATGTAAGCAATTGCAGGGAGGATGGCCACGATGCCGAGGAAGATCGATCCGGGCAGGGTGATGCGGCTCATTATCGTATCCAGGTATTCAATAGTCGGTTTGCCGGGTTTCACGCCGGGGATGAAGCCATTGTTGCGCTTCAGGTCTTCAGCCATCTGTGCGGGGCGCACGGTGATAGCGGTGTAGAAGTAAGTGAAGGCTACGATGAGCAGGAAGTAGATGAAATTGTACCAGAAGCCGTACATGTCGGTGAGCGCACCCCAGAAACCGGGACCATCGGTCTTGAAGCCGGCCAGAGTCACGGGGATGAACATCAGTGCCTGAGCAAAGATGATAGGCATTACGCCTGCTGCGTTAACCTTCAAGGGGATGTACTGACGGGCACCACCATACTGCTTGTTGCCGACGATGCGCTTTGCATACTGCACAGGCACTTTGCGAGTACCCTGCACGAGAAGCACTGCACCGGCGATTACAGCCAGCAGGATGACGATTTCAATCAGGAACATTACCAGACCACCGCCGGCTGAGTTGAGCAGGCGTGAGCTGAACTCCTGAATGAATGCTTCCGGGAGACGGGCTATGATACCGATCAAGATGATGAATGAGATACCATTGCCTATACCCTTCTGGTCAATTCTCTCGCCGAGCCACATGATGAACATGGAGCCTGCGGCAAGGATTATGGTCATGAATGCTATGTTCAGGCCGCCGATTGAATCAGCTGCTGACAATGCACCGGCAGCTCCGATCTGCACGCGCAGGTTTACCAGATAAGCCGGTGCCTGCAGAAGCAGTATCACTACTGTGAGCCAACGAGTGTATTGGTTCAGCTTCATGCGTCCGCTCTCACCCTCACGCTGCATTTTCTGGAATGAGGGGAGCACCATGCCCAGAAGCTGTATCACGATGGATGCAGTGATGTAAGGCATGATACCGAGGGCGAATATTGACGCCTGAGAGAATGCACCGCCGGAGAACATGTCGAGAAGCTGCATCAAGCCTGAGGAAGAAAACTCCTTGAGCTTGGTCAGATCCTCGGGGTTGATGCCGGGGAGCACTACATAGCATCCGAAGCGGTAGATTATCACAAGCAGCAGGGTGATTCCTATGCGCTTGCGAAGCTCATCTACGCTCCAAATGTTTTTTACTGTTTTAACAAATCCCATTGTGCTTAATTATTTTTTGATTACAGTGCCACCTGCGGCAGTGATAGCCTCTTCAGCCTTCTTTGAGAATGCGTTGGCTTCGACCTCTACAGCTTTGGTGATAGTACCATTGCCGAGGATCTTAACCAAAGCGTTCTTTGAAACGAGGCCGGCGGCGAGCAGGTCAGCTACTGTAATCTTTGCCAGGTTCTTGGCCTGAGCAAGTTCTTCGAGCACATTGAGATTGATGGCTTTGTACTCAACACGGTTTATGTTCTTAAAGCCAAATTTGGGCACACGGCGCTGAAGAGGCATCTGACCACCTTCGAAACCTACCTTGTGCTTGTAACCGGAGCGAGACTTAGCACCCTTGTGACCGCGGGTAGAAGTACCGCCATAACCGCTGCCGGGACCACGGCCGATGCGCTTGCAGCTCTTGTTAGAGCCTACTGCCGGCTGAAGATTATTGAGTTCGAATTTCATTGTAGTGTGTGTGCTTTATGCTTCAGTCACTTCTACGAGGTGACGGACGCGGTTAATCATTCCCCGGATGCAGGGGTTGTCTTCGTGCTCCACAGTGTGGTTCATCTTGTGCAGACCCAGTGCGTCGAGAGTATCCTTCTGCACGTGAGGGCAGTTGATACGGCTCTTTATCTGCTTTATTATCAGTTTTGCCATTTCTGTATTGGGGATTATTTACCGTTAAACACTTTGGCTACGTTCACACCACGGTTGTGAGCTACCTGGGCGGGTGAGCGCATTTCGCCAAGAGCGGCGATAGTAGCCTTCACAAGGTTGTGGGGGTTAGATGAACCCTTGCTCTTAGCCAGAATATCGGTGATACCTACACTCTCAAGCACAGCACGCATAGCGCCACCTGCCTTAACACCGGTACCGGTAGAAGCGGGCTTCAGGAAGATGCGGCTGCCGCCGAACTTAGCTGCCTGTTCGTGAGGAATAGTGCCTTTGTGGATGGGCACACGGATGAGGTTCTTCTTAGCAGCCTCTACACCCTTGGCGATAGCTGCGGTAACCTCGTTGGCCTTACCCAGACCCCAACCGATAACACCGTCCTCGTTACCTACTACTACGATTGCGGCGAAAGTGAACGCGCGGCCACCTTTGGTGACCTTGGTTACACGGTTGATGGCTACCAGGCGGTCTTTTAATTCGAGATCATTAGTAGATTTTACTCTATAAGTCTTTGTTGCCATGATTCTTGTTAAAATTTAAGACCGGCCTTGCGGGCAGCATCGGCCAGAGATTTTACACGTCCGTGGAAAAGATAACCGTTGCGGTCGAACACCACTTCGGTGATGCCCATCTCGAGGGCCTTCTTAGCGGCGGCTTCGCCTACCTTAGCGGCGACTTCCACCTTGGTGCCATCGGTGATACCCTTTGAGCTGGCGGCACACAGAGTTTTGCCTGCCAGGTCATCAATGAGCTGCACATAGATGGCCTTGTTTGAGCGGAACACGCTCATGCGGGGACGCTGCGCGGTGCCGCTGATGCGACCGCGTATGCGAGCCTTGATTTTGTTTCTTCTATCTATCTTGGATACCATTTTTCTTATGCGGGATTAATGATTACTTGGCATTAGCTGACTTACCGCTCTTACGACGGATAACCTCGCCAACGAATTTAATACCTTTACCCTTGTAAGGTTCGGGCTTGCGAAGTGAGCGAATCTTTGCACACACCTGGCCGAGGAGCTGCTTGTCGGCGCTCTCAAGGATGATCAGGGGGTTCTTGTTACGTTCACTCTTTGCCTCGAGCTTAATCTCCTTGGGCATCTTGATATAGATAGCGTGAGAGAAACCGAGAGCGAGCTCAAGCACCTGGCCGGTAGCTGTAGCGCGATAACCTACGCCTACGAGCTCCATCTCCTTCTTGTAACCTTCGCTTACACCTACCACCATGTTGTGGATCAGAGCGCGATAGAGGCCGTGCATGGCGCGGTGTTCGCGGTCGTCGCTGGGACGGGTCACATGAACGTGGCCATCTTCGATTTCTACTTTGATATCGGGATGTACTGTCTGCTGAAGTTCTCCCTTAGGACCTTTTACTGTTACAGTGTTGTCCTTTACCTGTACGGTTACGCCGGCAGGTATAGCGATGGGTGATTTACCAATTCTTGACATCTTGATACCTCCTTTTTAATATACGTAACACAGTACTTCGCCGCCAACCTTGAGGTCTTTGGCTTCTTTGTTAGTCATCACACCGCGTGAAGTGCTGAGGATAGCGATGCCGAGGCCGTTGAGCACACGGGGCATGTCCTTGTAGCCGGTGTACTGACGCAGACCGGGGCGTGATACACGCTTGAGGCCCTTGATAGCATTCACCTTGTCGATGGGATCATACTTAAGGGCGATTTTAATTACGCCTGAAGGAGTGTCACCCTCCATGAACTTGTAGTTGAGGATGTAACCCTGTTCGAAAAGGATTTTAGTAATCTCCTTCTTCATGCGTGACGCGGGCACTTCCACTACTCGGTGGCCTGCCTGGATGGCATTGCGCAGCCGCGTCAGGTAATCTGCAATAGGATCAGTCATTGTTTTGTTTTTGTTTAAATTGATTCAGATTCAGCATCTGAACAATATTTAAATACTTGAAATGTGGATTCTTTATTAGTATCAATTCTGTGTCTATTTATTTCCGTAGCGCCGCAGGGTCATCTGATCTGTCTGACTCAAGTGACGCTTATCCGCCGGCTTCTGGCAGAGGCCCGTTGCTTTCTCTCAAGCATCAGGCGTGCCGCAGCTTACGGACCGGATCAAGTGGAATAGACTTGATACTTGATTTGAGAGGAAAGCCCTCTCCGCAGTCGGGGCGGAGAGGCTTTCCGCTGAGGTGCAAGTTGGAATAAATGCTTACCAGCTGGCCTTCTTCACACCGGGGATGAGACCGGCAGATGCCATCTCACGGAACTGGATACGGCTGATGCCGAACTGGCGGATATAGCCTTTGGGACGTCCGGTGATAGAGCAGCGGTTGTGAAGACGCACGCGTGAAGCGTTGCGGGGAAGTTTCTGAAGCTTGGTGAGAGCCTCGTAGTCGATGTTGCCATCAGCATCTGCGAGAGCAGCCTTCTTGAGAGCAGCCTTGCGCTCGGCATACTTGGCTACCATCTTCTGACGCTTCACCTCGCGGGCTTTCATTGATTCTTTTGCCATGGGTTATTTCTCGTGTTTAAAGGGTAAGCCAAATTGCTTGAGCAGAGCGAAGCCCTCTTCGTCAGTGTCAGCTGAAGTAACGAAGGTGATGTTCATACCTTGCAGTTTGGGCACATTGTCGATATTGATCTCGGGGAAGATGATCTGCTCGGTGATGCCGAGAGTGTAGTTGCCGCGGCCGTCGAGCTTGGCGTTGATGCCCTTGAAGTCACGGATACGGGGCAGAGCCACACGGATGAGGCGCTCGAGGAATTCATACATCTTGTCGCGACGAAGAGTTACGCGTACGCCTACGGGCATCTTCTTACGCAGCTTGAAGTTAGAAATATCCTTGCGTGACAGAGTAGCCACAGCCTTCTGACCTGTGATAGCGGTGAGTTCATTGATAGCTGTTTCGATCAGCTTCTTATCCTGAGTGGCATCGCCGAGACCCTGATTGATTACAATCTTCTCGAGCTTGGGCACCTGCATAACAGTGCTGTAGTCAAACTCTTTTGTGAGAGCCGGCACGATGCGCTCCTTATAGTCTTTGCTTAATGTGGTGCTCATTACTTAATCTCCTCTCCTGATTTTTTAGCATAACATACTTTCTTACCGTTTTCGAAGCGGAAGCCTACGCGAGTGGGTTTGCCGCTCTTGGGATCGATAAGATTAAGATTGGAGACATTGATGGGAGCCTCCATTTCCACAATACCGCCCTGGGGATACTTGGCGGTGGGCTTAGTGCTCTTCTTGACGATGTTAACGCCCTCTACGATAGCGCGGCCCTTCTTGCGCAGCACTTCGAGTACGCGACCAGTCTTGCCCTTGTCATCGCCGGCAATGACATAGACGTTGTCACCCTTCTTTATATGTAATTTAGTCATCTTGAGTTACAAATTTAAGATTTAAAGTACTTCGGGAGCCAGGGAGACAATCTTCATGTTAGTGGCGCGGAGTTCGCGTGCAACGGGGCCGAAGATACGGCTACCGCGGAGCTCACCGGCATTATTGAGAAGCACACAAGCATTGTCGTCGAAGCGGATATAAGAACCGTCGGCACGACGAATCTCCTTCTTAGTGCGCACTACTACAGCTTTGCTGACGGTGCCTTTCTTCACATCAGAAGAAGGAATTACACTCTTCACTGACACGACGATGATATCGCCTACAGTGGCGTAACGGCGGCCTGTGCCACCGAGCACATGGATACAGAGAGCCTCTTTTGCTCCGCTGTTATCTGCTACTGTCAATCGGGATTCAGTCTGTATCATAGTTACTTCACTTTTTCAATTATTTCAACGAGTCTCCAACGCTTGGTTTTGCTAAGGGGACGTGTCTCCATCAGGCGCACGGTGTCGCCGATTGAGCATTCATTGTTCTCGTCGTGAGCGTGGTATTTCTTCGTTTTATTTACGAACTTGCCGTAAATAGGGTGTTTCTCCTTCCACTTGATTTCAACAGTAATGGTCTTGTCACCCTTGTTGCTGGATACCACCCCGATTCTTTCTTTTCTAAGATTTCTTTTTTCCATTTTTGTTTGGGTTCTCCGGGGATTAATTAAGCTTCAGCCTCCTTAACAGCAGCTTCGGCCATCTCTTTCTGACGCAACACGGTCTTCAGACGCGCAATCTCGCGACGGTCGAAGGTGATCTTCGCGGGATTGTCGATGGGAGATATCGCGTGCGTTACTTTCAATTCACGATAAGCCTTCTCGGCAACCTCGATGCGGTCGCGGAGTTCTTTGATGCTTAATTCCTTGATTTCTTCCTTTTTCATTTATATTGTTAATTAAATGCCTGATTACAGGCCAAAACATTCCTATAACTCAGCTTCCCGCGGCAATTTACCAAGTGAAGCATTGAGCTATAAGCCTGATTTGCACCTTTTAAGCGCACAAAATTAGTTATTTCTTGCGACTTGACCAAATTTCTCAGCGCTGAGGCCCGCTCATTGCACCTAAATTCATGATTAATTTGTGTTAATCTTTGTTAACTTTAGCAAATATTACCAAACTTTCTGTGCGCCAGGCAAAACGAGAGCGTGACTCCCCGTGGGGAATCACGCTCTGAATATATCGATTGATTTCGATTACACGTTCTGTGTGGGATCGTAATCGCGGCGCACCACAAACTTTGTGATTACGGGGAGCTTCTGAGCAGCGAGGCGCAGTGCTTCCTTTGCGATATCGTAGCTCACACCTTCTACTTCGATAAGGATACGTCCGGGGGTTACAGGCGCCACGAAGCCTTCGGGGTTACCTTTACCTTTACCCATACGTACCTCAGCGGGCTTCTTAGTGATGGGCTTATCGGGGAAGATGCGGATCCAGATCTGACCCTGACGCTGCATGTAGCGGGTTACCGCGATACGGGCAGCCTCAATCTGACGGCCGGTGATCCACTTTGATTCGAGTGTCTTGATGCCGAAAGAGCCGAATGCGAGCTGATTGCCACGCTGGGCTTCTCCCTTCATGCGTCCCTTTTGGGAACGACGGAATTTAGTCTTTTTAGGCTGAAGCATAGTTTATATAGCTCTTTGTTGGTTTAACGATTGTTGCCACCCTTGCGGTTGCGGAATGAACCGCGACGGTCACGACGGTCGCCGAAACCGCGGTCACCACGCGGGCCTTTGTTGTCAGCAGCGGTGTACTGGGGAGTGAGTTCGCGCTTGCCATAAACTTCACCGCGGCAGATCCAAACCTTGATGCCAAGGATACCTACCTTTGTGAGAGCTTCCACGAGAGCGTAGTCGATATCGGCACGCAGAGTGTGAAGGGGAGTACGACCCTCCTTGAACATCTCTGAGCGAGCGATTTCGGCACCGTTCAGACGGCCGCTCACCTGCACCTTGATGCCTTCGGCACCCATGCGCATAGTGCTCTGGATTGCCATCTTCACGGCACGGCGATAAGCCACCTTGTTCTCGATCTGGCGAGCGATGTTGGCAGCCACGAGCTGAGCGTCGAGTTCAGGACGACGAATTTCGTGAACGTTTACCTGCACATCTTTGCCGGTGAGTTTTACGAGCTCCTTCTTGAGGTTGTCCACATCCTGACCACCCTTACCGATGATGAGACCGGGGCGAGAGGTGCAGATGGTTACGGTAACCATCTTGAGGGTACGCTCGATGATAACGCGTGACACGCTTGCCTTGGCAAGACGGGTAGCGAGGTACTTGCGGATCTTGGAGTCTTCAAGCAGGGTTTCGCCATACTTTTTGCCGCCGTACCAGTTAGAGTCCCAGCCGCGGATTACACCGAGGCGGTTGCTGATCGGATTAACTTTCTGTCCCATCTTGTCTTAATTATGCTTTGTTATCAATTGAATCCACGAAGATTGTCACATGGTTAGAACGCTTGCGGATGCGGTAGCCGCGGCCCTGGGGAGCGGGGCGCAGACGCTTCAGCATGGGAGCGCAGTCTACGAATACGGTAGACACGTAGAGCTCGCCGGCGTCGGCCTTGCGTTCATTCTTCTGCTCCCAGTTAGCTACGGCGCTACGCAGGAGCTTCTCCACTCGGCGGGCAGCTTCCTTATTGGAGAACTTAAGGATACCGAGAGCTTTGTATACCTCTACACCGCGAATCATGTCTACTACGAGACGCATCTTGCGCGGAGAAGTGGGCACATTGCGAAGCTTGGCGAAGTACTGGCTCTTGCGGGCCGCCTTCATGGCTTCGGCTGATTCTTTCTTTCTATTACCCATTTTATATTATTCTGCTTTATTCTTGTTAAGATGAAAATGCGGGCCTTTATTTCTTCTTATTGCCGGCGTGGCCGCGGAAGTTGCGGGTGGGGGCAAATTCGCCGAGCTTATGGCCTACCATGTTTTCAGTAACATAAACGGGAATGAATTTATTGCCGTTATGTACAGCGAAAGTGTGGCCTACGAAATCAGGGGAGATCATGGAGGCACGGCTCCAGGTCTTGATTACTGATTTCTTGCCTGACTCTTCCATGGCAGCTACCTTTTTCTCGAGCTTTACGGAGATAAAGGGTCCTTTTTTTAACGAACGACTCATAGGTGTTGTCTTGCTTTAATCGTTTTTACTTTTTCCTTCTCTCAATTATGTACTTAGAAGAGTGTTTCTTCGGAGCACGTGTCTTAAGACCCTTGGCATAGAGGCCTGTGCGGCTACGGGGGTGACCACCGCTCTGGCGGCCTTCACCACCACCCATCGGGTGATCCACAGGGTTCATAACTACACCACGGTTGTGAGGACGACGACCGAGCCAGCGGCTGCGACCTGCCTTACCACTCTGTTCGAGGGCGTGGTCAGAATTGCCTACAACGCCGATAGTGGCTTTGCAGGAGAGCAGAACTTTGCGGGTCTCGCCTGAAGGAAGCTTGATGATAGCATAATCACCTTCACGAGAAGTGAGCTGAGCGAAAGTGCCGGCTGAGCGTGCCATAGAGGCACCCTGGCCGGGGCGCAGCTCGATGCAGTGTATAAGGGTACCAACGGGGATTTTAGCCAGGGGCAGGCAGTTGCCCACCTCGGGAGCAGCTTCGGGGCCGCTCACAACCTGCTGGCCTACTTCGAGGCCATTGGGAGCAACCATGTAAGCCTTCTCACCGTCAGTGTAATAAAGCAGCGCAATGCGTGCAGAGCGGTTAGGATCGTATTCTATTGACTTTACGATAGCGGGTACACCATCTTTGGCACGCTTGAAGTCAATAAAACGGAGTTTGCGCTTGTGGCCACCACCGCGGTAGCGGTTAGTGAGATGGCCGGCAGCGTTACGGCCGCCGGTGGAACGCTTGCCGACGGTCAGGGATTTCTCAGGTGTGGTAGCAGTGATGGTTCCTTTGAACACACCTATAACTTTGTGTCGCTGGCCCGGAGTTACGGGCTTGAATTTTCTTACTGCCATTGTTTATTATATATTGCTATAATAGTCGATTGTCTGGCCCTCGGCCACGGTTACGAATGCCTTCTTGAAGGCAGGGGTAGAACCCTTGATGAGGCCACCCTTGGTGTAGCGCTGCTTGCGCTTGCCGGCATAAACGGCGGTGTTGACCTTGACAACTTTCACACCATACATTTTCTCAATCAGGTCTTTAATCTGATACTTGTTGGCGTCGGGAGACACCGCAAATGTATAGCAATTAAGCTTTTCGCTGTCAGCCGTTGCGGCTTCGGTTACGATGGGTTTGATTTGAATATCCATGTCGCGTGTTCCCAATTAGAGTTTGTTAACGATATCTACGCTGCCTTCGGTCAGAAGGATAGTGTCGTTGTTGAGCACTACGTAGGTGTTGAGGTCAGTGGCCTGCTTTACGAATACTCCGGGCACGTTGCGTGCTGAGAGGATTGTGTTGCGGTTGAGTTCGCCGAGCACGAGGAGCACCTTCTTGCCTTCGAGCTTGAAAGCCTTGGCCATAGTGGTGTAGTTCTTGGTCTTGGGGGCATCCCATGCGATGTTTTCCACAACCACGATGCGGCCTTCTTCAGCCTTTGAAGTGAGGGCGAGACGACGAGCGAGCGCCTTCATCTTCTTGTTGACTTTAAAGCGATAATCGCGGGGACGGGGACCGAAAACGCGGCCACCACCGATGAGCACGGGTGAATTGATATCACCGCGGCGAGCACCGCCGCCACCCTTCTGGCGACCGAGCTTGCGGGTAGAACCGCTTACTTCGCTACGCTCTTTGCTCTTGTGGGTACCCTGACGCTGGTTGGCAAGATACTGTTTTACGTCGAGATATACAACGTGAGCGGGATTGCCATCCTCAGCGCGGTTTACAGCGAATACTTCGTCGTTAAGCACCACCTTGCGGCCGGTGTCCTCACCATTGATGTTAAATACTGCTACTTCCATTACTTCTCAACTAAAACGATTGAACCTTTGTGACCGGGGATAGAACCCTTCACCATTAATAAGTTGTGCTCGGGCAGAATCTTGATTACCTGCAGGTTCTGCACGGTAACACGCTGATTGCCCATCTGGCCTGCCATGCGCATGCCCTTGAATACCTTTGCGGGGTAAGAACAAGCACCGATAGAACCGGGAGCGCGCAGACGGTTGTGCTGGCCGTGAGTACTCTGACCCACACCGCCGAAACCGTGACGCTTTACTACACCCTGGAAGCCTTTACCCTTGCTGGTGCCGACTACGTCTACGAAGTTACCTTCTTCGAACATGTCTACAGTGAGGGTGTCGCCCAGGGCGGGCACAGTGGCATAAGAATTGAACTCAGCCAAGTGGCGCTGCGGAGTTACTCCGGCCTTTTTGAAGTGGCCGGCTTCGGGGCGGGTAGTGTGCTTTTCCTTCTTCTCCTGGAAGCCGATCTGCACTGCCTCGTAACCGTCGTTTTCTACGGTCTTAATCTGAGTAACCACACAAGGACCTACTTCGATAACAGTGCACGGCACGTTCTTGCCGTCGGCACTGAACACGGATGTCATTCCGATTTTCTTTCCAATTAATCCTGGCATTTCTACTGGTTATTTACTTAATTGAGAGGCGCCCGAAGCCGGGCCTTCCGGCTCCGGGACTCTCTTGTTTATTATCTTTTTAGGGATTGATCTCTGTTTAGAGTTAGGGGGCTATTACACCTTGATGCTTACGTCAACACCGCTGGGAAGCTCGAGCTTCATGAGGGCGTCTACGGTCTTGGCTGTCGAGCTGTAGATGTCGATAAGACGCTGATAGGAGCTGAGCTGGAACTGTTCGCGGCTCTTCTTGTTAACGAAAGTAGAGCGGTTAACGGTGAAGATGCGCTTGTAAGTGGGCAGGGGTATGGGACCGCTAACCACGGCGTCTGTAGCCTTCACAGTCTTCACGATCTTCTCGGCGCTCTTGTCCACAAGGTTGTGGTCGTAAGATTTGAGTTTGATTCTGATTTTCTGGCTCATATTGTTGTGTTGTATTATTTACTTGAGAAGGTCTACACGGCCCTGGCACTCGGTCAGAACGTTCTTAGCGATTGAGTTGCTTACCTCAGCGTAGTGAGAGAAGGTCATGGTGCTGGTGGCACGGCCTGAGGTGATTGTACGCAGAGCAGTAACGTAGCCGAACATTTCTGCAAGAGGAGCGAGAGCCTTCACGATGCGGGCACCTGAGCGGCTGGTCTCCATACCCTCTACCTGACCGCGACGCTTGTTAAGGTCACCGATCACGTCACCCATGCTCTCTTCGGGAGTCACAACCTCGATCTTCATGATGGGCTCCATCAGTACGGGGCCTGCCTTTTCGCTGGCTTTCTTGAAGGCCTGGATTGCACAGAGTTCGAATGAAAGCTGGTCAGAGTCAACGGGGTGGAATGAACCGTCGAGCAGAGTTACCTTCAGGCGCTCTACGGGGAAGCCGGCGAGCACACCGTTCTTCATAGCGGTCTGGAAGCCCTTCTGCACTGAGGGGATGTATTCCTTAGGCACGTTACCGCCCTTAACCTCGTCGATGAACTGGAGGCTGCCTTCGAAGTCGTCGTCGGCGGGTTCAACGCGCACGATGATGTCGGCGAATTTACCACGACCACCGGTCTGCTTCTTGAATACCTCACGGAGCTCAACGGGCTGAGTGATAGCTTCCTTATAAGTTACCTGGGGACGACCCTGGTTACATTCTACCTTGAATTCGCGCTTCAGACGGTCGATGATGATGTCGAGGTGGAGCTCACCCATACCTGAGATTACGGTCTGGCCGGTCTCCTCGTTGGTCTCTACGCGGAAAGTGGGGTCCTCTTCAGCGAGCTTCTGCAGACCTACGCCGAGTTTGTCGAGGTCCTTCTGAGTCTTGGGCTCTACTGCGATACCGATTACGGGATCGGGGAACTCCATGCTCTCGAGTACGATGGGGGCATCTTCTGCACAGAGAGTATCGCCGGTGCGGATGTCCTTGAAGCCTACGCCTGCGCCGATATCACCGCAACCGATCTTCTCCATGGGGTTCTGCTTGTTAGAGTGCATCTGGAACAGACGAGAGATACGCTCCTTCTTGCCTGAACGGGAGTTGAGGCAGTAAGAACCGGCTTCGATTTCGCCTGAGTAAACGCGGAAGAAGCAGAGACGGCCTACATAGGGGTCGGTAGCAATCTTAAACGCGAGAGCACACATGGGCTCTTCGGGTGAGGGCTTGCGGGTAAGGATGGTGTCGGGCTCGCCTACGGCAGTACCCTCCACAGCAGGGTTGTCGACGGGTGAGGGCAGGTATGCGCAAACGGCGTCGAGCAGAGTCTGCACACCCTTGTTCTTAAATGAAGAACCGCAAATCATGGGGTTGATAGCCATGGCGAGGGTAGCCTTGCGGATGGCAGCCTTGATTTCATCTTCAGTGATGGTAGAGGGGTCGTCGAAATACTTCTCCATGAGAGCGTCGTCGTGCTCAGCGAGAGTTTCGAGCATCTTGTCGCGCCATTCTTCAGCTTCATCCTGAAGGTTAGCGGGGATTTCCTCTACAGAGTATTCAGCGCCCATGGTCTCGTCGTGCCAGAAGATAGCCTTCATGGTCACGAGGTCTACTACGCCCTTGAAAGTTTCTTCAGCACCGATAGGAATCTGAATGGGAAGGGGGGTAGCGCCGAGCACTTCGCGCACCTGGCGAACAACTTCAAAGAAGTTAGCGCCTGAGCGGTCCATCTTGTTTACGTAGCCGATACGGGGTACGTTGTACTTTTCAGCCTGACGCCATACGGTCTCACTCTGGGGCTCAACACCGCCTACTGCGCAGAAAGCAGCGACAGCGCCGTCGAGTACACGGAGAGAACGTTCTACCTCAACGGTGAAGTCCACGTGTCCCGGGGTGTCGATGAGGTTGATTTTATAGCGGTTGCCATTGTAGTTCCAGAAAGTGGTGGTGGCAGCTGAAGTGATAGTGATACCACGTTCCTGCTCCTGCTCCATCCAGTCCATGGTAGCTGCACCGTCGTGCACCTCACCGATTTTGTGGGTCAGACCGGTGTAGAAGAGGATACGTTCGGAAGTTGTGGTTTTGCCGGCATCGATGTGAGCCATGATGCCGATATTGCGGGTAAGTTTTAAATCGTCGTGCTTTGCCATTTCAGTAATACTGAGATTGAGAAAAATTTAGATTAAGGTCAGAAGCGGAAGTGAGCGAATGCACGGTTAGCTTCTGCCATGCGGTGCATGTCTTCCTTACGCTTGAATGCGCCGCCCTGATCGTTGAAAGCGTCTACGATTTCGGCAGCGAGCTTGTCGGCCATAGTTTTACCGCCGCGCTTACGAGCGAAGAGGATAAGATTCTTCATAGAGATTGACTCCTTGCGGTCAGCACGGATTTCGGTAGGAACCTGGAAGGTTGCGCCACCTACACGGCGGCTCTTTACCTCAACCTGGGGAGTGATGTTCTCGAGTGCCTTTTTCCAGATTTCGAGGGCAGACTTTTCCTCGTTGGGCATTTTAGCCTTTACGGTCTCGAGGGCGTTGTAGAAGATAGTGTAAGCAGTGCTCTTCTTGCCGTCATACATGAGGTGGTTGACAAACTTAGTCACACGCACGTCGCCGAACACGGGATCGGGCAGGATCACTCTTTTTTTAGGCTTTGCTTTTCTCATTTTGAAAGTGTAGCGTTTATTTTGATTTTGGCTGTATCTTCATCACTGCTCGCATGCAGAGATTACTCAACCGATGCCATCCTATAAATCAAAAAACCGGTTAGAAAATTGTGTGTAATTTTAAAAAAGGTGTGTCTGTAGCTTCAAGGATTACTTCTTAGCAGCTTTAGGACGCTTGGCGCCATATTTTGAACGACGCTGGGTACGACCGTTAACACCGGCAGTGTCGAGAGTACCGCGCACGATGTGATAACGCACACCGGGAAGGTCCTTTACACGACCGCCGCGCACCATTACGATGCTGTGTTCCTGCAGATTGTGGCCTTCTCCGGGGATGTAGGAGTTAACCTCCTTACCGTTAGTGAGACGCACACGAGCCACCTTACGCATTGCGGAGTTAGGTTTCTTAGGCGTGGTAGTGTAAACACGCACACATACGCCGCGACGCTGGGGGCATGAATCAAGAGCGGGAGATTTGCTCTTGTCCTTCAGAGCTACACGTCCTTTTCTTACGAGTTGCTGAATTGTAGGCATTCTTTGTCTTTTTAATTTATGGATAAATTATCTTAACGTCTTGTTTTCGCGGAGCCGAGCTCCTTAAAATGGCCGGTTCTGCAGCCAACCCACATACACAGAGAGCGCAACTAATCAACTGACTGACAGATGATTAATCACTTTCCTGCGGGCAGTACCCACAAAACCGATGCAAAGGTACTAATAATTAACGAATTACGCAACTTTTTCTCCTCTAAAAATTTAGAGAGTCGTACATTTGTACTACTCGCTTAATCCACAGAATCCATCCGGCGGAAACGGCACAAGGGCCACCTCCCCGCTCACGCGCGGTTCAGTTGCTCTTGCAGAACGAAGTCAGAAGCCATCCGGCGTCAAAGCGGCGGAAGATAATTGTCACCCTTTTGCACTTTAAGGCCGGCGTGTTCTACTTTTCCTCCATTAAACGTATCTATATTGCAACTCCCGAATTTACCACCTAACACTATTCTGCCGTTATTATAAGCCTCGCCGTTAGCCTGAGCCGCCTCAGCCTTTGGAACAGACACGGTGCCATCATTCCATGCGGTGAGATTCGCCTTTCCTACGTTGGCCTTTTGAGAGAGTTTTATCGCACCTTTATTCCAGGAACTGAGCGTCAGTGAAGTTGCCCTCACTACGCCGCCTATGGACACCTCGCCATTGTTATAAGCCTCTACACTTGCTTTGTTTACATCGACTTTACCGACGAGTTTCACCGACGCTTCGTTCCAACATTGCACTTCCAGATTCTTCATAACCAAGGGTGCGCCGCATACAAATGAAGAGGTGTTGAAGGCTGATATTTTCGCGGGAACGGGTCCGGAAACGCGCACCACTACATTTTCGTCAATCTTCACTTTACTTTTACCTTTATCTATGTACACAAGCAGTTCCGATCCGTCCACTTTCACCTTGACGTAAGGCAATACCTTTTGCGAAGCCTCTATTTTATACTGAATCTTGTCAGATGCTGTGAAATACAAATCAATGCCGTTAAACACTGAAACTGCATCAAACTTCGTGTTGGCCGTGAGCGGCTCCCCCTCAAAGACATTAGTTTCTCCGGAGGCTGCTACTACAGTGCCGTTGGCAGCTTCGTTATTGTTTGCCATTGTGTCGCTTACGGCGCAGGAGCTCAGCAGGCATGTTGCCACCAGCGCCAAAAAGATTTTTAGAATCTTCATAATATCGTCGTTCTGTTTACTATAAAAACTATCGGCACCCCCGATTGTGACACTCCCCTATTAAAAAAATAGGGAGCGCGTCAGAATCACCCGGACTCTGACGCGCTCCCGCTCTATTCTTTGCCTTATTATTTCAGGAGGTTTTTCACGAACTCGTAGTCGGGTTCTTCGGTGATTTGCTCGCTGAGGGAGGTGCCTAAGATGGTGCCGTTTTCGTCAATCACCACCAGTGCGCGGGCGTAAAGGCCCTTCATGGGACCATCCTCTATCTCCACTCCGTAATCCTTGCCGAAGCGGGCACGGAAGCCGCTGCCGGTGGTTACGTTTTCAATACCGTTGACCGTGCAGAATCGGGCGGCGGCAAAGGGAAGGTCCATGCTTACGCACACCACCTGAGTGTTGGGGAGCTTGGAGGCATCGGCGTTGAAGCGGCGCACTGAAGCGGCGCACACATCTGTGTCAAGGCTCGGGAAAATATTGAGTACGAGACGCTGACCGCGGAATGATTCGAGGTTCACCTCAGAAAGGTCGGGGCGCACGAGTGTAAAGTCCTGTGCCTTGTCGCCGGCCTCCGGCAGACCCTGCACATGCATTTCCAATCCGTTAAGGAATACTGTCTTCATAATATATATTCTTGTTTATGAAAGGGGTAAAAAAAGTTGTTATCCACATTCATTAACGCCGACAAGGCAGGATATGTTCATGAGCTCTCAAAACGCAGCTGCGCGGGAGACCCGGAGTCCCCCGCGCAGCAGTTGGCCTTAAGGCTGCTTAATCGGCAGCTTCGGCAGTTGCTTCTTTTTCTTCGGCTGCCACGAAGTCGGTGATGCCGGCCTGCAGCAGGAGGTTATACCAGGAGAAGAATTTGCGGATGTCGCCGTCATACACACGGTCGCGATCATAATCGGGGAGCACCTTGGCAAACTCATCGCGCAGAGTGCCTGCCGCCTGCATAGCCTTTACGTCTACCGGCTTTGCATCATACACCTTCTTGGCGCTCTCGAAAATCTCGCCGAGGGGGACATCTTCAGTCTCGGTGTACATTGTGATGTCGCCGAGGCTCACGATTTTGTCGCGGCTGTGAGCGGGAAAACGCTTGCCGGAGATTATGTCTTCCACCAGCAGCATGTTCTTGCCGTTGGTCACTATCTTGAAGAGGCCGGGCTTGCCGGTGATTGAAAGTATGGTCTTAAGCATGGGTATTTAGTATTGTGTTGAGTAAAAATTCTATTTGCGGAAGCAGGGGGTGAAGTCCGTCGTTGCTCACGAGACTCACCTTTTCAGCCGGAAGGCTTTCAAACTCCCTCCTCTGAGCTTCGATACGAGCTTTCACCTGCTCGGCTGTCAGGGCGCTGCGCTTCATCACGCGGTCAATCCTGACCTGCTCGGGGGCATCGACAAGCCAGATGCTGTCTACCATCCTGTCCAGCCCGGAGGTGTAGAGAATAGCGCTCTCCACCAGGGCGGCGGGGGCGGACAAACTTGCCACCCATTCAGCCAGATGACTGCGCACAGCCACATGCACCAGCTCGTTGACACGGCGGCGCACATCGGCGTCGGCAAAGAGGTGCTTCGCCAGCAGCAGGCGGTCTATCTCCCCGTCGGGGCGCAGAACCTCCTGCCCGGCTATCTGCGCGAGCGTCTGCTTGATGCGCATATCGGAGTCCATGATGCGGCGCGCCTCGATATCGCAGTCGTAGAGAGGGAGCCCCTGCAGGGCTGCTATGCGGCACACCACGCTTTTGCCGGCGCCGATTCCCCCGGTCACTCCTACTAATATAGGTGTCGGGCGCTGCAACCGGGCATCATTTCTTTGCGGGGACATGGCGAATGATTGTAAACTCCACGCTGTCAGCCTGAAGCGATGCGCTGGCCACACCCGGCGGCACATTAGCTATAACCACGGGCATGCGGGCGGCAGAGGGGGAGGTGATGGTCTGATAGTCAGCCACTACGGAGAATTGCGAAGCGGGCACATCGCCCCGGCTCATCGGCACGAGGTAGGAGACCTCCACCTTGTCGGGGAAGAGCACCAGCGACTCCGAGGCGGGCACGTTTATCTGCCTCACGGGCACATTGACATGGCGGTTCTCAAGGGGTTCCACTGTAAATGTCACCTGCACCGATGCCGGCTCTACCCTTACTCCCGCCGAGGTTTTGAGCTTCACATCGCGGGTGAACGAATCCGTCACACCGCGTGCCACAATCTGTTCGGTAGGGATGAAGGTGATGGTGTCCAGCACATGGCGCAGTGCGAACACTTTCACCTGGCGAGTACTGAGCTTAGGATTGCCGCTCACCACCCTGCCCAACTCGGGCACTATGTCTGACATCACGCGCACGGGCACGAGCTTGCCGGGCATCGTGGTAAACGGAATTGAGATGGAGTCGGGGGAGACGATGCTCATGGTAGACCCTTGCCCAAACAGCGGGCGCATGTGGGTGAGCAGGGCGCGTGAGGAGATACGCATGTTGCCGTCGGAGGCAAACTCCCGGAAGCTGAGTTTGATTTCAGCCTCCTGCATAAGCCGCAAGCGGAGCAGATGTGTGCCCCGGTCGCGCACACTCACATGAATCACCTCGGGGGGGTCTGTGAGGAAAGTGACGGAGTCCGGCACATCGGTGATGCGCACCCTGACGGGGAAGTCGGTCTGTGCCTCCTCGTTGAGGGCGAGTATGCACCAAAACACAAAGGCCACTGCTACGAAACCTGCGTAGATAGCAATGTTTCGCAAGCGGCCTGAGTCACGCAAGCGGCTGATGAATGATCGGAAGCTGCCAAGCGACATACGCGGGAGAGGCTAAGGGGCAGAGCGCCTTATTTATCCTTTGCGGGAGCCTCGCCGGCTGCGGGAGCAGCATAGACTGAGGTCTTCTCGATTTTGATGTTCACACCGTCGGCTATGGTGATGATGAAGGTGGTCTCTTTCACCTCCTTGATGCGGCCGTAGATACCGCCGGCAGTCACCACAGCGTCACCCTTCTGCATGGCTTCGCGAGCTTTCTTAATCTCTTTCTGCTTCTTGTTCTGGGGGCGAATCATAAAGAAGTAGAAGATTACTACCATGGCTACGATCATGAGGATACCGGTGTAGCCACCACCCTGTTGAGCCTGCTGGGCTAAAATTGTGTTAAGCATATCACTTTAATTTGAGAGTTATAAAATCATTATTTAAGGAGAGTGCCTTCGGCATGCAGACGGTTGACGATAGCGCCGAGCAGGCCATTGATGAAGAAGCCGCTCTTCGAGGTGCTGTAAGCCTTGGCAATCTCTATGTATTCGTTGATAGAGACATTCACGGGAATCTTGGGGAAGTTCAGAATCTCCGCGATGGCAGTTATGCAGATCACCACGTCCATGAAGGCCAGGCGGTCGGAGTCCCATGAATCCTTGTTGAGCACATTGTCCACCAGGGCGCGATATTCCTCCTTGCCCCTTACGGCGGCCGTGAAGAGGTCACGGCCGAAAGTGGCGTCCTCGCGATCCTTATACATGGCGAGCACAGGCTGCGGCTGGCCTTCGGCGAAGCGGCGCACAGTCTTGAGCACGAAGGTGCCTATGATGTCCAGGTCATCGTTCCAGAACACGGATTTATCCTCCATGGCCTCGGCGAGTTCGTCGGAGGGGAGAATGGTGTACTTGAACATTCGGCGCCAGAATTCGCAGTCGCCGGCGAAATCTGTAGAGGATGCCTCCATGTATGCGCGATATTCATCGCTCTGGGTCACGAGCTTCAGCAGCGAAGCGAGCAGCCGGGGGTCGCCGGCTATCCAGGAGTATTTGCCGTCGGCGAGCAGAGCAGCGATTTCGGGGTCGGCCTCGAGTGCCTTAACGAATTCGTTGTCCACGAAGCGCATGTTGGGGTTGAGGTCGTGGTCAGTCACCACATATTTATTGCGGGCGGCCTCCAGATTGCGGGCCTGCAACTCCGTGAGTTCTATGGGGAGCAGAAGCAGACGCAGGTAGAGCTCGCGCGCCATGTCGAGGCTGTGCTTGAGAGTGCGCAGCGCGTCGTCTATATGACTCTGCGATGAAGAGAAGTTGGAGAATGTCTCCTCCATGAGGTTGCGGAATATGTCGGCAGCGCGCAGCGAGTAACCCGGCTGCTTCTCGATAGCCGCAAGCACGGCGGAGTCCGTCATGATTACGTGAGCGAAGAGTTCGCGCCACAGACGCAGGTCGCCACTCATGTCTACGGAGCCCTCCTTGAGATATGCACGGCATGCAGCTGAATCCTTTACGCGGGCGGCCAGAGCTTCCACAAGCGCGGGAGCGAGCAGCGCAGAGGGTTCCACACGGTTCCTGGCGAGCACCGAGCGAATCTTTTCGTCGGAGCGCACGGCGCGCACGAAGCGGTTGTCAGCCAGCGGGAGCTGCCCGCCCGGGCGGCGCACCTCGTCGGCTATGAGCACCATGAGTGCGAGCATGTCAAGATACAGTGCGTAGGCAAGACGACTGGCCTTGGTGGGGGGAGTAGGCTGAGATTCCAGCGCAAACACTTTTTCTGTAAGCAGATAAGAGTAGAGCATCTGCACTACCTTAATTCTTATCAGGACTCGATTAATCATATCTCTATATGTAGTGTGTCGTGGTTGATGACGGAGCGCAGGCACGGAGCCACGCTTAGTTATGCGGATGCAAAGGTACTAATTTTTCGCTGAAGTGCCAAGCAGTTTCGCTTATTTAAGGTGTTAACGCCCGGACTTGTAAGTTGCGGCCACTTCGTAGATGCGGCGGAATATGTCTTTGTCCTGCTCGGTGAGCTCTATGTCGCGGCGCGCCATGGCTCTTGCGGCTATGTCGAAGAATTTGCGAAGGTCCACGTCGCGGAAGCCGGCCTGCGCGCCACCCTCGCTGAAGCTGGGCACGAAAGGGCGGGGGAAGCCGACACCATGTATGTTGCAACCCACGCCCACCACCGTGGCGGTGTTAAAGGCGCAATTGATAGCGGCCTTGGAGTGGTCGGCCATCATGAGGCCGCAGAATTGCAACTTGGTGCGCAGGAAGGAGCGGCGCGGATAGTTCCAAAGGCGTATGAGCGAGTAGTCATTCTTCAGGTTCGAGGCATTCGTGCCGGCGCCTATGTTGCACCACTCCCCTATCACGGCATTGCCGAGATAGCCATCGTGAGCCTTGTTGGAGTAGCCGAACATCACTACGTTATTCAGCTCGCCTCCGACCTTGCAGTGCGGGCCGAGTGTGGTGCCGGGATAGATTTTAGCACCCATATTTATCTGCGCGGCCTCACAGTGTGCCAATGGTCCTCGCACACAGGAGCCTTCGAGTATCTTGGCGTCCTTGCCGATATATACGGGCCCCTGGCGCAGATTGATGGTGACACCCTCCACCTCGGCACCCTCCTCTATGAAGAGCGCGGGGAACCCATCTGCCAGACGGTCGGGACCTATCACGGTGTTGGTATCGCTCAGCTCGGCGCTTTTTCTTCCGGCTGTGAGCGCACGGAAATCGGCCTCTATCGCCGCGGCATTATTTAGGAAAATGTCATAGAGATAATGCAGGGCAGTGCACTCCCCTTCGTAGACTATCTTCTCCGGCTCATGAGTGCCGGCTATGAGGGCGCGGAAATCATCAATGTTACCCCTGAAAGCCACGTATTCCCCCTCGGCGAGCACAAGCGCCTGCCCCGGCTGAAGCGCTTCCACGGCCTGCGCCACCTGCGGCGTGGGCACACAGTTGGCGGCCACAAAGAAGTTGTCGGTTTCCACCTTTGGAGCAAACTTAATCTGCAGATACTCAGCAGTGTGCACACTGTAGTTGCCGGGCAGATACCTTTGCCATTTCTCGGCTATCGTGGTGATTCCGAGGCGGAAATCACTCACGGGACGCGTAAAAGAGAGGGGCAGCATGTCGGCATGCACCTCGGGGGAATCATATATTATTATGTTGCGCATAAATGATTTATCTATAGAGGTTACAAATATAATCCGAATTTTAGAATTAATAAGATTTCCCAGACCCTGTTAATATACTTTAACATTTAACCATGCCTTATGAGCCGTGGGTTTTATGTAATTTTGTAATGATTATGAACCTGCAAAATCACCTCCAAAAATACAACAGCAGCGTCCTTTTTTCGCTGCTCATAAGCCTCCTTTTCGCCGGGGGCATCTGCATAATCAGCCAGCTGACCCCGCTTCTGGTTGACGACTGGATTTACCGCTGGGGCTCCGGCAAGAGCTTCGAGGAGTTCTGGACCTGCAGCGGACCGCGCATAGAGAGTTTCCGCGACGCGCTGCAGAGCTGCTTCGACCATTATTGCCACACCAACGGACGCCTGACCGACAAGTTCTTTCTGCTGTTTTCGCTCTACTTACCCGCGTGGCTGAGCAAAGCCATCTGCGCCGGCTCCATGTGGATAGGGCTGCTCTTCATGCTCCGCTGGACCACGCCAAAACTAAACCTTCCCTACCCTCTCTGCACAGCGGCGGTGTGCTGGTTCATGCTCATCTTCCTCCCCTGGGAAGACAGCATGATGTCGCTCGCTTGCTTCTGCAATTACCTGCTGCCGATGGGGTTCTGTATGCCTGTGATTCAATGGTTTATCAGCGGCAAAAAGGTGTGCGCAGGGGATGCTGTTTTAGCCTTCTTGGCGGGCACGATGCATGAATCCATCGGTCTGGCCATGCTGTTAGGCATGGGCGTACTTCTGCTCCGTCACCGCTTCCGGCTCAGCGCCGGGCAGTGGCTCACCGGGCTCTGCTTCCTTGCCGGCGTGCTGGTGCTCATGCTCGCCCCGGGCACATTCGTACGCATTGACTGCGCGCCCACTCACGCGGTGGGACTTTACTGGATAATGGGCACTCTCACTATGCTCCCGCTGATGTTTATAGCCGCCCTGCTGACGGTCATAGCCCTCTGCAGCAAAAAGCACAGAAGTGCTATCACGGCGGCGGGTGCGACGGACCGGATGCTGATGCTTTCGGCCACCGCCCTCGGAAGCGTTGTAGTGGCTTTTCTTTCCGTTCACCGCGGCAGAGCGTTGTGGTATGGCGACCTGCTGTTCATACCCTACATCTTCCTATGCGTCAACCTGTTGTGGCCGAAGCTCCTGAAGCGTAAATCCATCCTTGCGCTGCTGCTCACCGCCGCGCTCTGCGGCATCTTCACCTGGTGTGCAGTCACCCAGATAAAGTTTAGCCGCGAGGCTCGCCAACTGGCTGAGCCGGGCAGTTCGCAATGGGCCGATGTGGCTGACTATTCTCAGCTCAGCCCCTGGCAATTCGGCCTCACCACACCGGTGCTGGCAGAGTGCGCCTACACCCATATTTCCCAACGCTTCTACCTGCGCCATCAGCACCCGAAATACTTCTTCGCCCCCTTCCCCACGAGGTTTAAAAACATCCCCTACACGGAGTGGGACACACTACCCGGACAGAGTGGCCTCTACGGTCATTTCCCCCTCTATTTCGTGCCCGACTTCAAGCCGGATCCCGATAGAGAACAATGGTCGGCCACAGCCACCTACGACATAGAGCACGCGCCCCTCACCCTCTACAACTGGCCGCTGAAACTCCGCGGCATAAAGAAGCTCGAAGCAGCCATGATAGCCGACATCTACCGCATCCCCCGCGGCGAGATGCCGGCAGAGGAACAACAGCACTACGCCGACCCACTGACGGGAGTGGTGCCCGACACTCTCACATTCTTCTATCTCTTCCAGCTTCCGCGCCCCATGCGCGGTGCCCCGGCAATCGGACGGCAAGATGTGAATTCTCACTGAAAAATCCGTATGCAGTTGGCAAGTTGCGAATTTTTTGCTAACTTTGAAAGATATTTAAAGGCCCAAGCTTTTTCTATTCAAAGTAAAATTTAATCAAGAATAAATACATAAAAGCCTCATATTATGAAGTTCAACATTCCAAGCAAGACGCTGCAGACCCAGCTGGCAGCAGTGAGCAAGGTCATAAACAGCAAAAACGCCCTGTCCATACTCGATAATTTCCTGCTTATTCTGAGCGGCGAAACCCTCTCGATTATGGGCTCCGACTCCGAGAACACTATGATTGCCAACGTGCAGGTGTTTGACGCCGAAGGCGAGGGACTGATTGCCATCAACGCCAAGCGCCTGCTGGATGTGCTCAAGGAGGTGGCCGGCCAGCCCCTGACTTTCGTAATCAACGACGACACCAAGGAGGTGGACATCCGCTTCATGAACGGCCACTTCAACTTCATGGGTATCGACGGCAACGAGTTCCCCCGCAAGGAGGAGGCACAGGCCGACACCAAGACCTTCAGTCTCCCCGCTGAGGTGGTGCGCAAGGGTCTGGAAAACACGCTCTTTGCCGTGGGCACTGAGTCAATCCGCCCCATCATGACCGGTGTGCACTGGGACATCTGCCCCGTAGCCGAGGGTGTGGAAAACGCTCAGCCGCTTCCCGGCATCACTTTCGTAGCCTCCGACACCCACAAACTCGTGCGCTACATCAACACCGAAGCCAATCCCGGCCTGACTGCCAGCTTCATCATGCCCCCCAAGCCTGCTGCCATTCTTCGCGGTCTGATTGCCAAGGAGGAGGGTGAAGTAAAGATTGAGATGGATGCCAACAGCGCCACTTTCACTGTGGCCGACTGCTCGCTCACCTGCCGCTTCATCAAGGGTCGCTACCCCAACTACAACCGCGTAATCCCCGAGAACAATCCCTTTGAGCTCACCATCGACCGCGTGAGCCTGCTCACCGCCATGCGCCGTGTGTCGCTCTTCGCCAACAGCGCCTCATCGCTCGTGCGCTTCAACATCCGTCAGGGGGAAGTGCTCCTGGCCGCTCAGGACCTGGACTACTCCACCTCGGCCGAAGAGCGCCTGGAGTGTGACTATCAGGGCAATGTGATGACCATAGGCTTCAACGCCACCTACATGATTGAGGTGCTCAACAACCTCCAGTCCGACACCATCGTAATCCGCCTCTCTGACCCCGCCCGCCCCGGCATCGTGCTCCCGCTCGTGCAGCTCGAGGGGGAAGATGTGCTCATGCTCCTCATGCCCATGCAGGTAATGGATTACTAAGCCCCTAAGAAACCATAACGACGTATGAAACTCAACCTTACCCGCCCCATCATCTTCTTTGACCTGGAGACTACGGGGGTAAACATAAACTATGACCGCATCGTGGAGATTTCCTGCGTTAAGGTCTACCCCGACGGTCGCGAAGTGACCTGGACCAAGCGTCTCAACCCGGGCATGCACATTCCGGAAGCCGCCTCAGCCGTTCACCATATCACCGACGAGGATGTGAAGGACGCTCCCCACTTCGCCGATGTGGCCCCGATGCTCATGAAGACCTTCGAGGGGTGCGACATTGCCGGCTTCAACAGCAATAAATTCGACATACCGGTGCTCATGGCCGAGTTCGGCCGCGTCGGCATGAACTTCTCGCTGCTGGGGCGCAATCTGGTGGATGTGCAGACCATCTATCACCGCCTGGAACAGCGCACTCTCTCAGCCGCTTACCGCTTCTATTGCGGCAAGAATCTGGAGGATGCCCACTCGGCGCTCGCCGACACCATGGCCACCTACGAGGTCCTCAAGGCGCAACTCGAGCGCTACGAGGAGACGGAGGAATTCGGCAACGATATGGCCAAGCTCGCCCGCTTCTCGGTGCAGGGTGGCAACATTGACCTGGCAGGCCGCTTCTCGCGCTCCCAGCAGGGCGACGTGATTTTCAATTTCGGCAAGTACAAGGGGCAGAAAGTGGCCGACGTGCTCCGCCGCGAACCCGGCTACTACGCCTGGATGATGCAGGGCGATTTCCCGAAAGACACCAAGGACGTGCTCACTTCGGTCTACGTAAAACTCAAGAAGAAGAACTGATGCTGCAAGGTAAGCATATAATTCTCGGCATAACCGGCGGCATCGCGGCCTACAAGAGTGTGCAGATTCTGCGCCTGCTCCGCAAGGCCGGGGCTGAGGTGCAGGTCGTAATCACCCCTGCCGGCAAGGAATTCATCACCCCCGTCACCCTCTCATCGCTCAGCGGAAAGCCGGTGATAAGTGAGTTTTTCACAGCCAACACCGGCGTGTGGAATTCCCACGTGGACCTCGGTCTCTGGGCCGACGCCATGGTGATAGCTCCCGCCACCGCCTCCTCTCTGGCGAAGATGGCCAACGGCGTGGCCGACAACATGCTCATCACCACCTATCTCTCGGCAAAATGCCAAGTATTTGCCGCCCCCGCCATGGACCTCGACATGTATAGCCACCCCTCCACCCAGCGCAATCTGCGCACTCTGGAGCAGGATGGCGTGATTCTCATAGAGCCGGCCGACGGCTACCTCGCCTCCGGCCTCGTGGGCAAGGGGCGCATGGAGGAACCCGAGCAGATCGTCAAGGTGCTGGCAGAGCACATGGCCACCCCGCGCGACCTGGAGGGTAAAAAAATCTTAATCACCGCCGGCCCCACACACGAAAACATTGACCCCGTGCGTTTTATAGGCAATTATTCATCTGGCAAGATGGGTTATTCCCTGGCAGCACGCTGCGCCGAGAGGGGCGCCGAGGTGTGGCTCGTGAGCGGTCCTGTGAGCCGGACCACCCCTGCCGGCAATGTCCACAGAATTGATGTGACCTCGGCCCGCGAGATGCACGATGCCTGCGTAGAGCTTTTCCCCGGCATGGACGCCGCCATCATGTGCGCGGCAGTGGCCGACTACGCTCCCGCTGAGTGCGCCGACTCCAAAATTAAGCGCGAGTCAACCGGCGAAATCACGCTGCGCCTCGTGCCCAATCCCGACATTGCCGCCAAGCTCGGCACCATGAAGCGCGAGGGGCAGAAGCTAATAGGCTTCGCGCTGGAGACGAACAATGAGCATGCTCACGCCATCGACAAGCTGCGCCGCAAGAATCTGGACTTCATCGTGCTCAACTCCCTGCGCAATCCTAAGGCAGGCTTTGGCGTGGACACCAATCAGGTGACCATAATCAGCGCCGACGGCGAGGAGCATGATTTCCCGGCCAAGGACAAAAACATCGTTGCCACCGACATTATTGACGTGACACTATGAAATTCAAACTCTTACTTCTGATAGCTATCATAGCAGCGGCTCTTTCCCCTCTTAGGGCGCAGGAGCTGAACTGCACCGTGGAGGTCAACAGCCAGAAAATAGAAGGTACCGACAAGAGTATCTTCGAGGAGCTGCAGGGGGCCCTCACCGAGTATGTGAACACCTACAAATGGACCAACGCTCAATTTTCAGTCAATGAGAAGATTGAGTGCCGCATATTCCTGACTGTCAGCAAGTATGAGGATGACCGAATCACGGGTGACCTGCAGGTGCAGCTCATCCGCCCCGTCTACAACAGCACTTACACCACCCCTCTGATCAATTTCAAGGACTCCAAGGTGGAGTTTAACTATGCCCGCGGCGACCAGCTCAACCACACCGAGGGCACCTGGGAGAGCAATCTGACGGCCATAATCGACTATTACGCCAATCTCTTCCTCGCTCTGGACTTCGACAGCTTCTCGCCGCTCGGCGGGCAGCCCTATTTCGACCGCCTCGCCTCGATAGTGCAGATGGCGCAGAGCAGCGGCGAGGTGGGCTGGCGCGCCTTTGAGGACAACAAGAACCGCTCGGCGGTGCTCTCCTCCTACACTGACGCGCAGATGAAGCCCATGCGCGAGATGCTCTACAACTACCATCGCCGAGGCCTGGACGAGATGGTGACCTCTCCCGACAAGGGGCGCGCCGCCATCACTGCCGAGCTCCGCAAGCTCCCGGCCATTCATCAGGCCGACCCCATGAGTGTGTCGCTCTCTATTTTCCGCGACACTAAGCTGGATGAGCTCGTAAACATCTATTCCGAAGCCCCCGCCTCTGAGCGCGAGGAGGTCTACAAAATCCTCTCCCCTCTCTACCCCACTGACCTGGAACGGCTTGAGCTCATAAAGAACCCGGTAACACGCTGATTGATGCTATGTTGACTCATCTCTACATATCCCGATACGCACTGATTGACACTCTTGATGTGGAATTCACACCGGGGCTCTCCACAATCACCGGCGAGACCGGTGCCGGCAAATCCATCATGCTCGGCGCCCTGTCGCTGCTGCTCGGACAGCGCGCCGACTCCCGCAAGGCTGCCCCGGCAGCCGAAGGCAAGACGGTGGTGGAGGGCACCTTTGACATCTCCTCATTTCCCCACCTCACTGCGCTGCTCGAGGAGTGCGAACTGGACGCCGCCGAGGACTCGCTGATGATTCTGCGTCGCGAGATAGCCCCCACAGGCCGCAGCCGCGCCTTCATCAACGACTCCCCGGTGAGTCTGCAGGTGATGAACCGCGTAGCCTCTCACCTCATCGACATCCATTCGCAACACGCCAATCTGCTGCTCGCTAACCCCGCCTGGCAGCTCAACCTGATTGATGCCTACGCCGACAATGCCGCCGAGCGCCGCGCCTACCGGGAGCTCTATGAGGCTTACCGCTCGCTGCGCAGCCGCATTGCCACGCTTAAGACGAGCGCCGCCCATGCACGTGAGAATGAGGAGTTTATAGCATTCCGCCTCGAGCATCTGCGCAAACTAAAACCTGAAGAGGGGGAGCTGGAGCGTCTGGAAGCGCGCCAGCAGATTCTCGCCGATGCCGGCTCCATCTCTGAGAACATAGCCGAGGCGCGCGCACTGCTTGCCGACTCCGATGTGGGCATACTCGATTCGCTGGCGCAGGTAATAAATGCGCTCCACCGCGTGAACCCCGCCATCTTTGCCGATGACCCGGAGCTGACCTCGCGCGTGGAGAGCGCCCGTATAGACCTGGCCGACATAGCCTCCTCGCTTGAAGATTATCTGGACCGCGTGGAGGCCGACCCCTCTGAGCTGGAGCGCACCGAGGCCCGAATAGATGAACTTTACGAAGCACAAAGGCGTTTCAACGTAGCCTCGGAGGCCGAGCTGATAGAGCTCCACAAGGCGCTGGAGAAGGAATACGCCATGCTCACCGACGATGACACCGACATACCGGCCCTGGAGCAGGAGCTTCATGCACTGGGCGCACGCCTGAAAGAAGTCGCTGCCAAGCTGCGCCAGACCCGCATAGATAGCATTGAGACTATCAGCCGCCTGCTGCTTGAGCTGGCGCGCCCGCTCGGACTGGCCAATCTCAGGCTGGCATTCAGCATCACCACCGCCAAGCTCACCTCCACCGGCGGCGACATGCCCTCGCTGCTCGTGGCCTTCAACAAGAATCAGGAGCTACGCCCTGTGGAGCAGGTAGCCTCCGGCGGTGAAATCTCGCGATTGATGCTCTGCCTTAAGGCCCTGATGGCAAGGCGCATGCAGCTCCCCACCATTATATTTGATGAGGTGGACACCGGAGTGAGCGGCGACATAGCCGACAGAATGGGCGCTCTAATGCGAACCATGTCGGCCGACATGCAGGTGCTCACCATCACCCACCTCCCGCAGGTGGCCGCCAAGGGTGCCTCTCAATATAAAGTCTACAAGTCCGACACCGCCGACGCCACCCACACTCACATGCGCCGCCTCACCCCCGAGGAGCGCGAGGAGGAGATTGCGGCCATGCTCTCAGGTGCCGACACTTCGGAGGCCGCACGCCACAATGCCCGCGAGCTTCTGCGTAACCTGTAACACTTAACCCATAACCCAAAATGATTAACAAGAACGACTACATATTTGGCTTGAGAGCCATAATCGAAGCTATCGAGGCAGGTCGCGACATCGACAAGGTCCTGATACGCAAAGACCTGGCCGGCGGCGACCTCTCCCGCGAACTCCTCCATAAGATTAAGGAATATGGCATACCCTCGCAGCGTGTGCCTCTGGAAAAGCTCAATCGCATCACGATGAAGAATCATCAGGGGGCGATTGCGCTGCTTTCTGCCGTGCCCTACCACTCGCTGGAGCAGCTGCTCCCCACGCTCTATGAGGAGGGCGCTATGCCCTTCTTCGTGATGCTCGACGGGGTAACCGACGTGCGCAACTTCGGAGCCATCTGCCGCACGGCTGAGTGCGCCGGGGCCGACGCCGTAATCATTCCCGAACGCGGCAGCGCCACCCCCAACGCCGACGCCATGAAGACCTCGGCAGGCGCCCTGATGCACCTGCCCGTGTGCCGCGTAAGCTCTCTGAAGGAGGCCATCAGCTACCTGCAGCAGAGCGGCGTAACCGTAATCGGCGCAAGCGAGAAGGCCGACAAGACCTACACCGACGTGCCCTGCACCGGCCCCGTAGCCATCGTGATGGGCGCAGAAGACACGGGTCTCTCCCCCGAAGTAATCCGCTCGTGCGACTATCTCGCCTCCATACCCATCCTCGGTTCCATCGGTTCGCTCAATGTGTCGGTGGCTGCCGGCATCATGACCTACGAGGTTGTGCGCCAGCGCCTTGCCGCAGGCTTCCGTCCCGAATAAATAAGACAATCTAAATCACAATATATAACACCATGAAGAAAATACAAGCAGATTATCTGGCTGCGCTGCGCAAGCTAATGGCTGAGCAGGGCATTCACACAGTGATTATATCAGGCACTGACCCCCACCAGAGCGAAAATCCCCCCGCTCACTGGCGCGACCGCGAGTGGCTCACCGGCTTCTGGAGCACCAACGGCACCAACGGCACCGCTGTAGTCACCCCCGACGAGGCCCTGTGCTGGACCGACTCCCGCTATTTCCTCCAGGCCACCGAGCAGCTCGAAGGCACCGGTTTCAAGATGATGGAGGAGGATGGCCCCAATGCCGTGAATCTCATAGACTGGGTGACCGAACACACCCCCGCCGACCAGACTGTAGCCATCGACGGCACTACGTTCTCTATCAGTCAGGCCCAGCGCATGCAGCAGGAATTTACTGATAATCAGATTAAATTCGTAACCGACTTCACCCCCTTTGACACTATAAACCCCTCGCGCCCCACCACACCGAAGAACAAGCTCTTCGTGCACGACGAAGCAATAGTAGGCGAAAGCGTTGACTCCAAAATCGCGCGTATCCTGGAGGAGGTAAAGGGTGAGCTCGCCAATGCCGTGCTCCTCTCAAGCCTCGACGACATAGCCTGGGCCACCAATGTGCGCACCGCCGGCGACATCCTCTTCTCCCCCGTCTTCGTGAGCTACCTCTACCTCAGCCCCGAGGAGCGCGTGCTCTTCGTGGACGCCGATAAGGTGAGCGAAGAGGTGAAGAAGCATCTGGAGAAATACAACATCGTGCAGAAGCCTTACGAGAGCGTGTTCGACTTCGTAAGCCGTCTGCCCAAGGAAACCCGCCTGCTGATTGACCCGGAGAAGACCTCGCGCACACTCTATGACCGCATGGACTGCACGCCCGTGTTTGGCGGCAGCGGCATAGCCAAGCTCAAAAGCATCAAGAATGAGCAGATGCTCGCATCGCTCGACAAGGCTATGGAGAAGGATGGCGTGGCCCTGACCCGCTTCTTCATGATGGTGGAGAAAGAGGCCCCCTCAGGCAAGCTCACCGAGCTCGGCCTCGCTCAGGCTCTCCGCGCCGAACGCCTCAAGGACCCCGACTGTGTGGATGAGTCATTCTCCTCAATCATAGGTTGGAACGGCAATGGCGCCATCGTGCACTACGAGCCCACCGAGGAGAGCAGCATGACCATAGAGGGCAACGGTCTGCTCCTCGTGGACAGCGGCGGCCAGTATAAGCTCGGCACCACCGACATTACCCGCACCATAGCCATAGGTACCCCCACCGACGAGATGAAGCATGACTTCACGCTCGTGATGAAGGGTCACATCGCGCTCGCCAACGCCATCTTCCCCGAAGGCACCACCGGCCATCAGCTCGATGTGCTCGCCCGCCAGTTCCTCTGGGCTGAAGGCAAGGCTTACTTCCACGGCACCGGCCACGGCGTAGGCTTCTTCATCAACTGCCACGAGGGCCCGCAGAGCATCCGCCTCAACTATGTGCCCACCCCCCTGCAGCCCGGCATGATTACCTCCGACGAACCGGGTCTCTATCTCGAAGGTCGCTACGGCATACGCTGCGAAAACCTCATCGAGACCGTGCCCGCCATGCAGACAGAATTCGGTCGCTTCCTCCGCTTCCGCGTAGCCACCCTCTTCCCCTTCGATCTGCGTCTGTTTGAACCCGCAATCATGACCGACGAGGAAATCAAGTGGCTCAATGACTATCACGCACTCGTGCGCTCACGCCTCACTCCGCTGCTCAATGCCGACGAGGCCGCATGGCTTGCTGAAAAAACCCAACCACTCACCCGCTAAAAAGGCACCAATAGTTTATGGATTTCTATCCCCGCTCAGTAATCAGTAATCCGTAACCCGTAACCCCAAGAAAATGGCAATCATACAAGAAGTGAGAGGCTTCAAGCCCGAAATCGGAGAGAATACTTTCCTGGCAGCCAACGCAGTAGTGGTGGGCGACGTAGTAATCGGCCGCGACTGCTCCATCTGGTTCAGCACTGTGCTCCGTGGCGACGTTAACTCCATCCGCATCGGCGACCGAGTAAATATCCAGGACGGCTCCGTGCTCCATACTCTCTACGAGAAAAGCACCATAGAGCTCGGCAACGATGTGTCGATAGGCCACAACGTGGTGCTCCATGGCTGCAAGGTCCATGACCTGGCGCTCATAGGCATGGGGGCGATTGTGATGGACGACGCCGAGGTAGGCGAAGGCGCCCTCGTGGCAGCCGGCTCCGTGGTGCTCAGCCGCACAAAAATAGGCCCCCACGAAATGTGGGCCGGCGCACCCGCCCGCTTCGTCAAGATGGTGGAGCCCGAAAAAGCCAAAGAGATGAACCAGAAGATAGCCCGCAACTACCTGATGTATTCCTCCTGGTACGGCCCCCAGGACACCCCCTGCTAACCCCAACACCTCTATAACCAATTAAGGGGCAAGCCCGCACAGGCTTACCCCTTAATTGTATTGTTTAATTGTATTAGAATAATAATTATAAATCCTCAGCACATCGAGTAAAGTCGTCAATCTTGCCATCGACTATCTTTATTCGTGTCATTCCGGGCCAGCCCATATCTGTGTATTTTACCACATACCAATTATCGCCAATGCTGTTGATGTCGGTAATTTCGGATTTTCCCGCTGTCCCGGGCTTTTCATCTTGCTCTTCGGTTCTCAATTCATAATAGGCATAACAGTCATCGGTTTCACATTCGTACTCATAGCTTTCTTTGAGTTTATTTAAGGCGTTCACCGTGAAATAACGTTCAGGATGTGAAGATACTTTCGAGTCTATATCAGTATAAAATACGAAATTTGCATATACCGTTTTAATCAAGTCCGAATTGTCTTGAGCCTTGATTGTAGAATCACTCTGTGCAAACTCGGGTTCGGTGCGGTCAGCTTCATTTGCGGAAGCGTTCTTTGCTTCACAAAAACACATTACATAAGTCAATGTAACGACTAAAATCAGTTTAATACATTTCATGGGGTTATCAATTATTTAAGTAGTTTTCTTTCGTTGTTGCCACTTTCCAATACGCTCATTTGATGAATGGCTATTTGATTGAGTTTCATTAGTCGCTCACTCTGAGGCATACTTTGTTCGATAAACACGGCATTTAGGTTTTCCATGTTTGAAAGGCAAATAAGTTCGTTGATTGAAGCATAATCCCGGATATTGCCTTTCAAATCCGGATTTTCTTCACGCCATTGTCAAGCCGTCTTACCAAACATTGCCACATTAAGCACATCTGCTTCATCTGCATAGACATACGAAGCCTGTTCGCGCGTGATTTCTGCCGGGAGTAAATGAGTCTTTATCGCATCAGTATGAATGCGATAATTGATTTTCAATAATTCACGTTTTGCCGACCAACCGAGCATTTTTTGTTTTTCGGTTTTAAGTCGCTGATACTCTTTTACAAGCAGTAATTGAAATTTGGGGCTTATCCACATACCAAAGTGGTATGCAATATCCCTGTGAGCGTATGTGCCACCATAGCGTCCGGCCTTTGACCGTATTCCTCTTGCATTGGTCCTTTCAATCCATGTTTTCACTGATAAAACAAAATTATTGCTACCGGCTGCGTTTTTAATTGTACCGAATTCGGTACAATTAAAATCTGGGTTATATAACATTTCCCATTCGCCTAAATACTCAATAGTGCTTTTTAGGCTTAACCAACGGAAAATGATATGTTCCTGCATTTGACTTCTCGCCATATCAGTTAGGCTGATGTAATCCTCCTTATACTGTATAACGGTAATGTCAGTATTTTGTACGGTTATTTTTGCCATAGATTGTGAAGACGTTCATTTTCAGGTGCAAAAGTATGAAAAATTTTTGATGTTTCTGCGATTTGCAGTGTCTTTTCTACGCTCTAACTTCCGTCATAACTTTGCTCAAAACAAGCATATCACTTACTTCAGAATTTGATATCGTTTAATTTTTGATACTTAGCTGCGCAGCAGAGGGAGTTCGGACTCGGTGATGGCGAAGTTTATGAAGTCGTTGAAGCGCTTGATTTGCTCCAGGACGGGGAGCAGCTGTTCCATGTAGTCAGCGCTGTCGAAGATGCTGTCATCAAGCTTCATCACCACGGCGTACTCACGCGGCCGGACATAATTGATATACTCCCAGTCGCGGTCAAAACCCTTCGGCGCGGTTTTCAGTAGATTGTCGCCCACGGTGGGGAAATACTGCTTGAATTCCGGCGACTCCACTATGGAGACATATTCCTCAATATTGTCGCGGATATCATTGCGTATGGCCGTCAGATACTTGGTAGGAAGCTCATAATTGCCGCCGCAAATAAACGAATTCCCCGGCTCGATATGCAGATAATAGCCGGCCATCACGGATTTCTTGCCGAGCGGCGGACACACGAAGATACCCACGTGAGTCTTATAAGGGGACTTATCCATTGAGAAACGGGTGTCGCGCACCATGCGATACACACACTCCTTGACGGGGAAGCCGGCAGCATCGGAGTCCACTTCCGCGATAGCGCCGATAAACTGACGTGCGGTATCGTCGCGCAGAGCCTTAACCAACTCATATTCAGTCCTGTGCTCCGCCATCCATTCACGGCTATTATTAGAGCGCAGCTGCTGCAGAAAAGCAATTATAGGGTGAGCCATAACAAAAACAGACGTAAGTAATTAAAAATCAAAAAGAGAACACCAACGATACTCTCCATTACAGTAATACCCCGACTCTGGCATTGATTCTTACACCGGTATTTGAAACCGGCGCGTCTACCGATTCCGCCATAAGGGGTTTTCAGCTGCAAAGTTAATGTTTTTTTCATTTATACTTCTTCGCTACCAATATTTTTTTAGGTCTCGCTTTCAGCTGCAAAAAACGCCACAGCAGCCCGACAATGCTATTAGATTATTTTGACATGCTCCTTACTAATGCGTGGTCTGTCTTACAAAATTCCCAAAGATGATATAGGACCATTTGCGGTGTATCTAACTACTATATGAACGTTTCGCTATTTTTAGAGACAATTTAATTTTTATAAGTTCAGCTGCCCCAAAAGCGCGGTGCCGCATGCTCACGCACACGGCACCGCTGATTGATAAAAGCTAAATAATAAATATTATCTTACGGTTATTTTGAATGCCTCCCCTCCCTGCTTAACGATGTAGATGCCGGGGGACAGATTATTCAGTGAATATCCTGCACTCAGACCGCTGAGGGTGAAAATCTGTGCCGGCTCGTTCCATTGCAGGCCATAGCCATCCGCATCATCACCTAAGATTTCCTCCACACCGGTCATGTGATAATTCTCCACAATTATTGTGTGAGTGGGACCATTATCATAAAGAGTTTGCAGATTCAGAGTCACAGGTTGAGCCATCTCGATATTATTCTTAACCGTTATGGCACCAGTGTTGTCCACATACACTTTGCCGGGGTCGGTCGATGACCAGAAAGTATGAGGAATTGAAGCCTGCGTGTCACTGTCTTTCAACACGGTGGTAGCTGAGCGGGAAAAATTGTCGCCTGCCAGAGCATAGATATGGCTCTCAGTGCTGAAGTTCTCTTTACCGGTATTCGAATCGGCTCGCATAGTAGTTTTACTGATGGTGCCTACTCTGATTTCCACATCCTCATGAGTGTCAACCATAGCCCTGATTGCCGCAAAATTATTTTGCCAGGCGGAGTATTTGGAAATTGTAGACTGCCCCTGCACATAAAGTGTAGGCGATGTTTTAAAATTAAACGCATTATTATTAACCAGAGTCGGAGCTGTCTGCGAGGTAATATATATTTCGGTTAAGTTATCATTACCACTGAAAGCATTCACTCCAATCTGAGTAACCTTAGGGCCCATATATACTCTTTCCAGATTTTTACAACCGTAAAAAGCATTGCTACCGAGAGTAGTAACATTGGGCGGTAATGCGATTTCCGTAAGTCCGCAACCTCGGAAAGTGCCCGTGCCTATAGTCTTCAGCGAAGTAGGCAGTAGAACATCAGACAATTTTGCGCAGCCGTGGAAATTGCCACCCAGCGATGTCAGAGTATTTGGAAGAATCACCGATTGAAGATTCGGACAATTCTGAAAATTATTACCGGCGAAAGTCGTAACTGTCGATGGCACTACCAGCTTTGTGATGCCTACACTGATGAATGCACCCCATTGAATTGAAGCCAAGCCTTCATTCAGTGTTAGGTTGGTCATTCCGGTGCAATGGTCAAATGCAAATTTACCTACATTATTTACAGAACTTGAGATTACTGCATTTTTGATGGCTGTGCAACCCTGAAAAGCATTATTATCAATCTGCACTACCTTATAACCATTGTCAGTTTCCTCCGGTATAGAGACCGCAGTTATGTTCCTATCTGCCGGGCGTGTAACAGCACAATTGGCCTCATCAAGTATGCGATACTTCAGACCTTCAAATGCAAAGTCATCGAATACAACTGTGTACTCGCCGTAAATTGCATTGGAATCATACATTGATTTTACTGTGACTGTAACCTTTTCTCCGGAGGCAGGTTTCTGTTTGAAGGTCACAATACCATCCTGGTCAACATAGACTGATTCAGGTTTTGATGAGGACCAGAAAACATGCGGAATATTTGACGGGGTAGCCCATGCATAATATTTAATGCCTTTAGAGTCCTTCTCATCCAAGGGCATTGTAAGCGCAGGACCTCCCGCATTAGACATATATATCGTATTATCCTTATTCAGACCGACATATAGGATGGGTGTACCGGTTATGACAGAGAGATTGTCTGAGGTTGCCACACCTGACCACTTGGTAAGATATTCATTAATTATGGTCTGCTTGCTCTGGTCATCGGAATTAGCCGTGTGAAGATAAATCTTGC
>JAAVFJ010000082.1 GCA_014800845.1 Bacteroidales bacterium
GAGTTAGCGAGTGCGTTGGCAGAAATGGTCTTCACATTCAGACCCATATAGACATTCTTGAGGTTTTCGCAACCATTTATGACACTGGACCCGATAGTGGTAATTGACGGCGGAAAGCAGAGTTCAGTGAGAGAGGTGCAGTTTTCAAACATATTATCCTCCAAAGCGCTAAGCTCATTGGAGAGGCGTACGGATTCCAGTGAGCTGCATCCGCTGAAAACGCCGCCGTCGCCAAACCAGCCACCCATTTCTATAACGGAATTGGGGATGTCGATACTTATGAGGGAAGAGCAATCGGCAAATGCGTTATCTCCAATGTCTGTCAAAGTATGTGGAAGCCGGATTGACGGCAGACTTGAGCAATTAACGAACGAATCAGGACCAATCCAAGACAGACCTTCGTTGAGTTCCACTTCCTTCAGGCTTGTGCAGTCGGTAAAAGCATCTTCAGCAATATAGAATATGCTCGGCGAGAGCCTGACTCTTTCCAGCGCCGTGCATCCGTGAAAGGCATCAAACTCTACCATGCCGAAATTTGCCCCATCCGGACCGGGCAACAAATAAAAGGGATCTCCGTTTTCATCCTCTTCCGGCTCACCGAGGTTATCATTGAAATCTTCATTATTGGTCATTATAAACTCCCTCAGCGCTGTGCAACCTTGAAAAGCGCCCTTACCGATACACTTGATATTCTCCGGAATTTCTATTGAGGTGAGTGAAGTGCAACGGTTAAACATATATGTGGGAATCCAGACCCAGTTTGTGGGGATATTTGCCTCTTTCAGTTTTGAGCAGCCGTCACACAGGCCGTAGCCGGGATTACTGAGATAACCGTAGTCATACCAGGCTATCTCCGCCTGAATGGTCATAGTGTCCGGGAAATGTATTTTTTCCAGGTTCGCACATAGCGAAAACGCATTAGTGTTAATTTCCGTAACGTTAGCCGGGATAATCACTTCTTTAAAGGCGGTGTTGCTGAACGCCTGCATACCCAGGGAAGTAAGCGCCGGGGGGAACGAAACCTTGTCCGAGCCGGAGTTGCCGTCATAAGTCAGTGTCTCCAGAAGGGTGCATGACCTGAAAGCATAGTCACCTATGCTCTCCACATCTTTGGGAAGCACCACAGAGGTCAGCCCATAGTCGTATTGGCAAACTGATTTAGGGATAGCTTTCAGTGTGGATGGGAATGTGATGCTTGTGATTTGCGGCTTGGAGGCGAAAGCCGATGCTTCAATTTCGACTACGGTATAGTCCTCGCCGTTATAGGCGATAGTTTCGGGAATTACAATGTCCCCTTTTACGGTTTTGTTGGCAGTAGACTTGATTTTAATAGTTTTTTTGGCACTGTCGATAATGGTACAAGTAAGATTGGCTGTGCCATTTTCTGTTGTCAGCACTACATCGAAGCCCATAGCGGAGAGGCTAAATAGAGTGCCAACAAACGTTAGCAAAACTTTTTTCATTTTGTCGTGAGGTTATTTAGCTTTTATCCCGCACGATTCCCCTGTGCGATCACATATCTAATTGACATAGGTCAAAAAAAGCGTAGGAATCTGTATCAGTCACTGTCCTACGAATAGAGGCTTCTAGCAGGGCCCTGTCAAAGTCGGACAGCAACTGCAGAAGCCCACGCCAGTATATGCAATTCTATGCCTCCGGCTATATCTCTCACGAGATACGCTGCCGGAAACAGGGTATTACATAACCAGGGCATCTACCGTTGCAAATCCTTGACTTTGACAAAATTTTGCTAGAATTTCTATTCGTCAAGAATTAGCGCAGATAAACGCTTTAAAAAAGTATGTTACATACATCCCACCTCACTAACCCCAGACCATTTTTTTGATGACCCGTTTGGGGTCACGGGCACTGGCGTAGGGTAATCTGATTTGGTCTGTAGTGCAAAGGTATATATTTTTTTCTTTACAATAACTATCTACTCGCAATTTTTAACACTTTTAATACAGAACGCAACCGAACGGGCGGAAATCGCGGGGCGATTCCAGCCTGCTCGGCTCATTGACAATGAAGCGTTTAAGTTACTTCGGACTAATATTGAGCGGCGTCATGTGGTAACCGAGGGCGTTGAGCTCATAGGCTACCCCCATGGTGTAGAGAGCATGTAGCGCGCCGACATAAGCCTTTGCTGCCGCTTCGGTGCCCGCCTCTATGTGGCTGCGCTGAAGCGCGCCGAGTGTGCGTGAGGCACATTCACCTACATTCTTGGCCACCTCCTCAGCCTCCTTCTCATCGAGGCCGAGCAGATTGAGCAGTATGTTGTCGTCGAGATTATCGTAGCCCTTTTCATCGCGCATGGTTTCATACAGACTGCGGCCACCTTGTTTCGAGGCATTTTCCCAATCGGTGTCCCAGCGGCGCGCGAGCGCCATGCCTATATACATAATCCAGCCGAGTGAAGTCACCGGATATTCCTGAAACTCCCTGATGCCATCGGGCAGATACCCCTCGAGCACCTGCGGCCACATTTCCTCAAGGTCGGGACACTCAGGCAGACGCTCATCTACCTTCCCTATGCTAATCAGATACTTATGCAGATCATCAAGAGTCGCTTTTTCAAAATCCATAATCTTTCAGTTTATTTGTTCTATATGACTATAACATCATGACTGATGACTAAGTTTTGCACTTCGCTAAAAAAGCAGTACCTTTGCATAACGCAAGATTTAGGACCCACGAGATTATAATGAGAATTAATAAAGAAAAAGTAATCAGGTTTAGCTGGCAACATTTTCTGCTGTTGCTCTCAATGTTTTTCATGACTTTCGGCGTAGCGCTGTGTGTGCGCTCCAATCTGGGCAGCGGGGTAATCTCCTCCATACCCATGTCATTCAGCCTTGCCGGAGAAGCCGGCTTGGCACTCGGATGGACAATCGGTGGCTACACCAATATAATGAACGTGATTTTGGTGGCGGCCCAGATTCTTGTGCTCAGACAGCGATTCGAGCCCGTGCAGCTCTTTCAGCTGCTGATAGGATTCGTATTCGGATTTCTGCTCGATGTGAATATGTGGCTCACTTCTTTCTTTTCCACCTACGAGGCTCTGACGGCGCAGATTGCGGCGCAGTTTCTCGGAGCTACCATTCTCGGATGCGCCGTAGCCCTCGAAATCAGATGCGGGTCTGTCACGATGCCGGGCGAAGGCATTCAGGTGGCCATAGCCAGGGTTACCGGCAAGCCCTTTCCTATTATCAAGATAATAGTAGACACTACATTGGTCCTGCTGGCAGTCATTTCCGGCTATTACTTCTTCGGCACCTGGCCAAAGACCGTAGTAGGAGCCGGCACTCTGTTTGCCATGTTTTATGTAGGTTTTGTAGTGAAACTGATAAACCCGCATCTTGGCCGATTTGACCGTCTGCTTGCTTATCGTCCCGGCTTACGCCGGTACCTATATGGTCTGGCCCGCTTCATGGTATCCGTCCGAAAATAACCATCCTAAAACGGCCGTCTTGGCAGGAACAAATATATAAGCCCGTCAAGCCGGCTGCCTGCGGATGGTTACGGAAAAAGGCGCGGTGCCGCATGCTCACGCACACGACACCGCTGATTGATAAAAGCTAAATAATAAATATTATCTTACGGTTATTTTGACTGTCACTTTGCCCTGTCTGATTATGTAGATGCCGGGGGCAAGGTTGTTTATTGAGTCTCCAATCCGCATACCGTCGAGCGTAAACACTTCGGCAGGCGCATCGGGGTCAAGAGTGCCGGGGGCACCCCCCTCATCGAAGATTTCATCCACGCCGGTGAGGTGGTAGTTCTCCAGGATGACATCCTGAGTGCCGCCGGCCAGTGATGTAGCGTGCACCGCCACTTTCTCGCCGGGGGTGATGGTACTCATAACCTGAAGCTTACCATCGTTGCTCACATACACCTTTGCGGGGTCATCAGAGCTCCAGAACGCGTGGGGCATCTCCGATGCGGAGCCGTCGGCCGCCACGGCCTGTGCCGTGCGGACGAAGCTCTCGCCGTTTTCTGCATAGATATGCGTGGGGGTGTTGCGCAGGTCCTCGAAATTAGAGGGCAGATACTCGGGAGTATCCTCACCTATCATCTCTATCTCTGCATCTTCATATGCCGGGGCTTTCTGTCCGCTCACTTTGCTTATCTCTACGTGGTGGGCTGCCTTGCTGATTGTGCCCTTGTTGAAGCCGGCGAGTGTCCAGCTGCCTGAGGTCAGATAGAGAGTGCGGGTGCCGGTAGTGGGGAATGCGCCTGCACCCAGGGTGGGAGCCGAAGTGCCGGCGCTATAAAGCTTCGTGAGAGCATTGTCATCGGCAAAGGAGTTCGCGCCGATGCTGCTGACATTGCCCAGATGAACAGTAGTGAGTGCAGTGCAACCACTGAAGGCATTCGCGCCGATGGCTGTGACGGTGGGGCGCAGTGCCACCTCGGTCAGGGCCGTGCAGTTCTGGAACAGACCTTCGGGAATAGTGGTGATACCGGCAGGCAGCGAAATGCTCTTCACGCCGGTGCCCTTGAAAGCATAGTTGCCCAGGGTTATGCAGGCAGTCTTAGTGGTATTGTTAGGAAGCACCAAGGTAGCGAGCTTGCTGCAGCCGTCAAACGCATTTGCACCCACAGAGGTAACCGTGGTGGGAATGGTGAATGAAGCAAGGCCCGTACACTTTTCAAAGGCGTTGGAACCGATAGTCTTCACTGAGGAGCTAAGCGTAACTGTGTTCAGAGCTGTGCAACCGGAGAACATGCTGCTGCCTATGGCAGAATTATTAATGGTAGCACTTGTCAGAGCTGTGCAATCCTTAAATGCGCTGCCACAGCTTGTCACGCTTGAGGGCACGGTAATTGAGGTCAACCCGGAAAGCCGGAAAGCTCCGCTACCGATGGTTGTGACGGATGCAGGAATATTGAATGACGTAAGGGCCTTACAAGAGTAAAACGCGGAGGAATTAATGGTAGTTGGTTTAGCTGAACTTCCGAATGTTACCGAGGTTAAAGCTGAGTCAGAGTAGAACATGTATTGGCTTATCGGTGCACTACTGTTATAATAAACCGTCTTCAGCTGCTTGCAATTATCAAATGCCTCTCGTTCGATAGAAGTAATCGTAGCCGGTATGGTTACGCTCGTAAGTGCAGTGTATCCGAAGCAGTACGTGCCCAGGGTAGTCACTGAGGACGGAATGGTGACTGAAGTCAATGCGCTACAGTTGTAAAAAGCTTTTTCGCCTATTGTCTTAACGCCGTTTGCCAATGTCAGGCTTGACAGTTTTGTGCATGACTCAAATGCGCTCACGGGAACAGTCGCGACTCCGCTCGGAATGCTTGCTGCAGTCAGGCCCGAGCCCTTGAAGGCAGAGGTACCAAGTGTGGTCAAACCTGCAGGCAGGCTCACATTCAGTGCCGCGCAACCATTGAAGGCCTCATTACCAATGCTTTTAACACTCGGCATATTTACAGAGACCAGTGCTGAGCAATCGCTGAACGCAGAAGCATTTATGGCAGTTGCGCCCGGCAGGTCAGCTGACTTCAGCGCAGTGCACCCGAGGAATGTATTATCATTAATAGTGGTGATTCCCGAGTGAAGGCTGACACTCTGCAAGCCACTCCCGGCAAAGGCACCGGCTTCAATGGTATTAACAATGGAAGGAATTTCAACTGATGTGAGTCTCTTGAAATCTTTAAACGCATCGGCTGTTATTCTTACAACCTGACACGCTCTGCCATTCACAATTGCCATACTCGGAATGCGTGCATTAACCAAATCTTTATTGGTTGCGCCTGTCAATCGGCATTGGTACGTCACATTGGGGTCTATTTCAAAAATAAGGTCTGCCTTAGAAATAGTAAATTCAAGAACCGGGCTGTTAGCATATAGCGACCTGGCTGTAATGGTCACCTTATCAGAGAAAGAGAAGTCTTCACCAGGGGTCATATTGCCAAACTGGTCTATGAACAGCTTCGTAAAGTCGCTCGATGTCCAGAATATATAGGGGATATCAGCGTTGGCAGCCGGATACAGTGACGCGGTAAACAGTGCCGGTGCACCCTCCTGACAAGGCAGGGTGGCTTTGCCGATAGCGCTGAAATTGGTTTTTACCAGCTCATTGAAGCCCTCCATGCCGGTAGGCAAAGAGGCCATAGCGGTAGTAGTGAAGCCATTCCAGGTCGTGCCATAATTCGTCTTGGCGGCTGCGTTCTGCACATATAGAGTACGAGAAGCGGGAGTGCCGTCGAAAGCGGTTGATCCGACCGTTGCAGGCTTGGTTAAGCTTGTAATATACAGTGTGTTGACCTTAGTGCTCTTGAAAGCGTCATTATTAATTGTTGTAATATTGGGGCCCATGTATACTTTGGTCAAACCGGTACAATTAGCAAACGCACCTTGACCTATAGTAGTTACGGCCGGAGGAATGACTACTGTGGTTAATTTTGCGCATTGCCTGAAAGCATAGTCAGGTATAGATGTAAGAGAATTAGAAATTGTCAATGACACCATATTGGAGTTACGGTCAAAAGCATATTCTCCCAGAGTAGTTACACTGTTAGGTATAACCACCTCCTTAAATTCTGCACGGGCAAAAGCATTTCTTTCGATAGTAGTAAGCGTCGGGGCAAACTCCAGATCATTTGCAATCGGTGTCATATCGAACGCATAACTTTTAATAGCTTCAAGTTTTCTCGGAAGCTTAACATTGCGTAAATTCTCGCAATACGCAAATCCGTAGGAGGGTATCACTGTAACTCCATCAGGGATTTCAACTGAAGTAAGAGCATTACAAGTATTAAAAGCTTGATATCCGAGGGATGTCAGAGTCTTGGCTAACGGAGCCTCCTTCAAGGCAAGACAACCTAAGAAAGCATAATCGCCTATTTGGGTCAGGCCTTGGGGTGTATTAATTGTTTCCAGAGCCTTGCAATGTTCAAAAACACGAGTACCTATCTCTGTTAATTTGCTCGGAATTTTAGCTGAAACCATTGCAGTACATCCTAAAAAGGCTGATTGGCCAATAGATGTAACACTCTCTGGAATTTCGATTGAAGTCAACGAAGTCTGCTGGAATGCCTGGTTACCTATTACCTGCAAAGTGGCAGGAAGAGTTACAGACCAGAGGGGTGAAACTTCGTATTTGTCAGGCCAAGTAGCTGTAATAGGTGTTACCTCAGTACTCATAAACGCTTTGGCATCGATTTGCGTCACGGTATAAGATTTTCCGCTAATCGTTGCAGTAGAGGGTATAACAACCTCGGTCACGGTGTTCTTATCAGTGATACCAGTTACGGCACAGGTAGTGGCATCGATGGTTCGATAGGTCAACCCTTCACCTATATTCTTCAGGGTCAGGTTAACTACCGGGCCGTTGTAATAAAGCGTTTCTGCCGTGATGGTCACATTATCTCCTGTCTTATAAGCCGGCAGCATTGTAATGCGACCGAAATTGTCTACATAGACCTTAGACTGATCAGATGAACGCCAGAATGCGAATGGCATGTCAGCTTCAGCGGCAGGATTAACTGCCGCTACAGTTGCAGTGCATTTTGCCGAGCCTGATTGCTGACAGGGTACTGTGGCTGAAACGGCAGCAGAAGATTGCACACCGGTTGCAATAATTTTACCCTTTTCTCCGAGACGCACCGGAAGTGAGGGATCAGCATCACCGGCAGCAATACCGACAATGTTAAAGCCATTCCAAGTTTTACCGGCGCTATCATATTGTGTTTTAGAGTTGTTCGGCACATGCACACTGCGAGTTGCGGGCAAACTGATGAATGCATCGGTTCCGATTGTCGGGGGTGTATTACAGCCGATGTATAAGTTACTGATTTTTGTCTTGCCAAAGGCATTTGCCCCTATTGATTTAACGCCCGCGCCCATATACACCGTAGCCAAATTGGTGCTTTGGTAAAAAGCTTCATCGCGAATCTCGGTGACAGAAGGGGGGATGACTACCGTTTTAAGCTTTGTGCAGTTGCGGAAAGCGTTTTTAGGTATATACGTTAAAGAATTGGATAATTCCACAGACTCTAAGAGGGTCGTAGCCGGATCTTGGCTGAACGCATTATCTCCCATCGTTGTTACGCTATTGGGTATTACCACCGTTTTTAACGTTGTTCTGGCGAACGCATTATCACCAATAGAAGTAAGTGTGTTGGGCAGCTCTATTGATGTTATTGGCACCATATCAAAAGCATATCTGTCAATAGTCTTGAGATTCTTCGGGAGTTTGACCGATTTCAAAGCCCAGCAATAACCAAAGGCATAAGAGGGTAGCGAGGTAATACCATCGGGTATTTCAACATAAGTAATACTCCGCAGGCCGTTAAAACACTGATCTCCAATTGATGTCAATGTTTTGGGCAAGTCAAGGGTTTTCAGTGCAAAATCGTTGTTAAAAGCTCTTACGCCAATTGTTGTCAATCCTTCAGGAAGATTAATAGTTTCAAGTGTTTTAACATTCCTAAAAGCATAGTTGCCAATCGACTTAAGAGTTGAAGGGCATTTAACAGAAATGAGATATGGGTACACTGCATCGCTGGTCGATATATCTGTATTACCAAAAGCCCCGCGGCCAATTGAGGTCACCGTATATGTCACACCTCCATTAGTTACGGTCGAGGGAATATCAATGGAGGTTATATTCTTGTCAGAAGCACCGGTGACTGTAGCGGTTTTAGCTGTATTGTCATAGGTGTAGTTCAAGGTTGCCGTTGCCGGAGTATAGGTAATTTTAGGGCCATTGGCATATAATGTCTCTGCCGTAATGGTTACTCCATCAGTTACTTTGTAAGAAGATGCCACAGTTATTCGACCCTCATTGTCCACGTAAAGTTTGGCGGGGTCAGATGACGTATAGAAGATATAAGGGATTGAGGGAGCATCTGTTGAGAACGATGCTGATACTTGTGCCGTGGTGGTGCCTTCTTGGTAAGGAAGCGCACTGCTCTTTGTGCTGCTGAAAGATGTGGTTGCAGCTCCGGTATAATCTTTCAGGCCGCCGGGAGTGGTCATTGTAGCGGTAGTGAATCCATTCCATGTGGTGCCGAAAGAAGTTTTGGCTGATGTGCCCTGCACATACAGCGTACGTGCTGACGAGGAGGAAGTGTAGAAGGATTTCCCACCTACGGTCGGCACCTTTGTCTGGCGGGTAATATAGAGGTTTCGGAGCTTATTGTTATAGAAAGCTGAGTCACCTATCTCTGCAATATTAGCACCCAGATAAACTGTATCGAGGGCAGAGCAATCAAGGAACGCACGCCCACTGATCTTCGTCAATGAAGGTGGAAGCACAACGGAGGTAAGTGAGGTGCAGCGGCGAAATACATTATTCTCGAGATTAGCTAATTTAGCAGGGAGTACAACCGATTTTAAATCTTCACAACGGTCGAAGGCAAAAGAGGAAATAGAAGTAACACTATTGGGGATTACTACCTTTGTAAGTTTTGTACGTGCAAAAGCCATTGCCCCGATAGAAGTAAGCGAGTTAGGCAGCTCTATAGATGTAAGCCCGTCATTATCAAACGCAAATTCAGCAATGGATTTTAGATTCTTCGGGAATTTGACTGATTTCAACGAGGGCGTATAGGCAAAAGCATAGCGCGCAATGGTTGTTACTCCATCAGGAATTTCAACAGAAGTCAGGGCTGTAGAATTAAAAGCTTGCTCTCCTATCGATGTCAATGATTTAGGCAATGTTATTGCCTTCAGAGATTTGCAACTTTGAAACCCATATTCCCCGATTGAGACAAGTCCCTCGGGTAAATTAATCGATTCAAGCGATTCACATGTAGCGAACGCACGACTACCGATGGCAGTGATTGTAGGGGGAAGTTCTACTGAAATCAAATTTCGGCAGCCCTGAAAGGCTCTGTCACCAATTTTTGTCACCGTGCAGGTCGCTCCGCCATAAGTGACCTTGTCAGGAATGGCTACCTCCACGACTTGCTGGTTTGCCACAGAACTGACCTCGCAGGTACTACTTGTGCCGCTGGACTTGGCAAACATCATCTCCACCCCATTATGGGTAACTGAGAACGATGTCTGTGCCATTCCCCAAAACGGGAATAGTGCCAACAGCAGGATTAATAATATTTTTTTAATCTCGCTCATAGGGGTTAATTAGTAAAAAATAATACATGAATAGTTTTACTGCATGACTCCCCTATGCAGATGATTAACAATGGTTTAGGTATAAAAAAGTAGCGTAGGAATCTGTATTCTATTGCCGTTCCACAAACAGAGGCTTCTCGCATTGCCCTATCACAGTTGGAACGGCAACGAAGAAGCCCACGCTATATATGCATAAAACCTGCCAACAGTGTGATAGCACGTTGAACAACGCAACTATCACACTCATCGCAGTGTAATTACGCACCTTGGGCGTCTATCGTTGCTAAACCCTTGACTGTGATAAGAAATTTTGCGAGAATTCCTGCTTGTCAAGAATCAGCGCGAATATACGCTTGAAATATGTCAGTTGATGACCCACCACTTACCCCGGCTCGGGGCTTCTTAGTACGAGCCAACGATGCAAAATTAGGCAAAAATTTTCATAGTACCATAGCTCATGAGTTTTTTTAACATTTTCGCTCTGAGCGCTTTTGCCTTATGCTCTCCCGAAACAGACTGGGAAAGAGGAGGGAGTGTCAAAAATATATGCTCGCTCTGTCTATGCCGGCATTGTTTTTGACACACCCTTTTAACTCTTTCGCAATAGAAAGATTACTTGAGGATTTTCTCCCCCTTGCGCAGGATTATACCCTTGGAGGCTACGGGGTCGGCCACTCTTGTGCCGTCCATGCGATAGCAGGGTGCTTTATAGCTCTCGCTGTCTATGGCGGTAACACTTCCGGGGCTGGTATTGAGGGTTATAGCCTCGCAGGGAGCTGTCTCGCTGTTGCCTTTATAGAGAGTGGTGACCTGATAGGTGTGTTCACCTACGGGGGCCGAAGCATCGAGGAATGTGCGCGTTGCGCTCTCGCCTATAGGCATGCCGTCGCGATACACTCTGAAGCCTATGGGGAAACAGAAATCGGTGTCGGGGTTCACCTCCGCACCGTCATATTCCACTGCTGCGGGCTCATAGCTGGCAGCATCCTGCAGGATGGCATACATATAGAAATTGCCTGTCGCGCCGGTGTCTGAACTCCAGTCGCCACCATCAATGCGGATTACATTGCCCAAACCGTCAGTCACATCAGTTGGTTCGGAGAGCAGCTGCGCCAGCTTCAGCTTGGGTTGCAGCTCAATCATGGTCAGGTACTCTTTGTCGGGCTTGATTTCCACAGACTTGGTGAGCAGGATTGAGTTCCATATGCCGGTGCCCATCTCCTTAATGTTGCGCTGCGACACGAGAGTGGGGTTGGAGCCGTCGGCTTCAGCCTCATAGATATTGATTGTGAAGGATGCTTCCTGCAAGCTCTGATACGGGAGGAAAGCCAGGCGACGTATCTTCATGCCCACATAGGTGCGAAGGTCTTCCGCAGTGAAGCGCATGCCATATTCCACCCTCTCACCGCTGATTTCCCTCAGGCGGAAGTCAAGCGAGGTGGAGCCGGGGTTGAGCATGCGGGAGATGTCGGGGTCTACAGTCCAGTCAAGGCGCACGCCGCCATCAGTCAATTTGCCGGAGAGGGTCTGTGCCTTAGCCTGAGGCACACGAATAAGCACCTTTACGGGGGGCGAGAGGCGTCCGTCAGAGTGAAGGGCGTCAACTGTATATTCTATTTTGCCGCTGAGCCCCGGGGCCCGGTCAATGTATTCAGTGGAGGCTGTAGTGCCTATAAGCTCTTCGTTGCGGTAGACGTTATAGCCGGTCACATCTTCGGCATCGGCAGCCGTCCAGGTCAGGCGCACGTCGGCAGCCACCGCTTCGGCTTGCAGATTTTCAGGGGGTGCGGGCACTGCATCGGCCTTAAACGAGAAGCTGATTTTGCCATCGGTAGATTCAGTTATGTTATGCAGGCCCTTGTATGCCCAACGCCTGTCAACAGCGCGGGTAGAGGGGAGCGTGGCATCATTGAAAGAGTGGTTGCCCACAGGGAAGAGGGCATTATCAGTGCCCAGGCCTCCGTAAGTACCGGGGTCCTCACCGGGGTCACTGTATGCGCCGGCGCAGACTGCGTAGCACGCCTGGGGGTAGGATGCGTTGAGAGTGTTGGGCATCACTCGCGAAGCTATCAGCTTTTCATTGGCATGCACTATGAGCAGACCGTGGCCCGGCAAGGCAGCGTTGAAATTGCCGGTCTGCTGGCGGTTTTCCAGGATGAAGTAGTCACCTTCGCTGGTGGTGTCAAAGCGATAAGCCACGGGGTTCTCCGTGGAGTTAGCCATGCCGGTAATTTCGGCAGTCTCGGTGAGAATGACGGGTTCTACCCAACCGAACATGATTTTCTGCCACATATTAATATGCGCCGGACGATCGCCGGAGGGACGGTCGCCAAAACCATTCCAGGCCCCTCCGCTCATGAGGTCCCACACACCGATGCCGCAATACTCGCCGCCGCTGTTGGCATAGTCAGTGTCATAGAAGTCAGGCGCGCCGAGATTGTGACCGAACTCGTGGGTGATCACGCCTATGTCACTCATGGGGCCATTAGTGCCTAAGGTTTCCGGCTGAATCGTATAGCTGCGAATCTCCAGGCCCCCTATGTTCTTACCGTAGAATATGCCGGTGTGGCTCCAGATGTCGGAGGTGATGCCGGTGGCTTCCTGACCGGCACCCTGATGGATTACGGCCAGACCGTCGAGCACCCCGTCGCCGTCGTTGTCAAAATCTGCCAGATTAATATCTGCGGGAAGATTCCGCAAAGCGTAGTCTATGAGGTCTTCGGGGTCGGCGGCTACCGAAGCTTTTTCGTAAGGAGTCTGAATCCAATCGGTTACGGTTGTCTCTATATCTAACTGGCCGTAACTATTCTCCAGATAGAAGTCGCGGAATGAACCTATGCCCTTGTATCCTGACTGATTCATGAAGTTATTGAAATCGGCCTGTGTGTAAGTTGGGGTAGTACCGGCAAAGTTTACCAATATCAGCAGGAGCTTACGCTTGCCTGTGGTGGGAAACGAGACGTCGACCTGCAGGTCCTCCTTGTTCACTCTTGCCGGGGCCTTGGCATTAGCCGCTGCGGTAGATTTTGTCATGGGCAGCATCGGGACGATGCCGAGGCGGGAGGCCCTGGGCGCTACCGGGGTGCCATCAAGACGAATGTCGGTGGGCACCAACACACCGGATGCATCCTGACGGGCCACAGTGAAGTAGCCGGCCTTGTCGCGCAGCAGTGTGTAGCCCTCGGCGCTGCGGGCCCATGAGAAATTCTCATCGCCATAAAGGCGGATAGTGGCTTTAGATCCATCGGGCTGCGTGGTGGTGACAAGGCCCGGATAAGCAGGGACTCCCTGCACACCGGCTGCCGCAAAGGCACAAAGTCCGAAGGTTAAAATTTTTGGAACTTTCATGTTGGTTAAGTCTGTATATAACGATGAGGATGCGTCAAAATCCAATAGCTATTTTGACACATCCTCATGATGGAGTCAGTAGATTACTTTACAAATTTTGCAGAAGCCTTGTCGCCGCGCACGATGTAGATGCCTGCGGGAAGCTCGGCCGCGGGAATCACCGTCACGTTCTCGCCGGCTTGCTTCATGGCTACACACTTACCATCGGTGGTGTAGACCGCGAGCCATTCACCCTCGGTAGTGCCGCTCACATTGATGCCGCCATCCATGTAGCGCGCAGCAAAGACTATGTTGCCAACGCGGTCAATGGCTACTGATGCGGTGCCGTTATATGCAGCCCAAATCTGGTAACACATGCCAAGGCCCTTGAATGAGCGGTCAAGTTCATGCACCGGACACCACTCCCCTACCTTTGCCTCAGAGCCTTCCGGCACGGCGTAGGGCTTCACATACATGGAGGTTGTGCCGTGAGCGTGGCGCACCTGATTCAGGCCTATGTATGAACGGGTGAATGCTGAATTTTCAGGCTCCATGTCGAGTTCATCAGAGAATTCGAACACTACATAGATGGGGCCTTCACATTTCACCGGTTCATCAAACGTAATCTGGCGGCCATTTATTTCATTAGTGCCAGAGCCGCCGAAGACAGCGTCCATCGTGGTGTCGAGCTTGCCGAAGAGCTTCTCCTCGTCAAGGTTGCCCTGTTCATCGGTACCGTAAATCTTCACCGTGAAGGGCAGGATGCGCTGGTCATTCACGCCATCGTAGAGGGGGCGATAGTTAAGCCATGACATCCAGAGCGTGATGCGGCTTACGTCAACCTTGGCGGTAGCCGGAAAATCGTACTTCTCAGCTATAGTGCGGTAAAAATGGTTGTAGCCGCCCACGAAATCAAAATCGGCATCGGTGGTGAAGCGCAGAAGATTGTTGCGGGTAAACTGGTAAGCCTCCTCATCGTAGTTCATCATTGCAATCTGCTCGGAGGGCTCATCCAGATAGTCCACATTATATACCTTAGAAGTAGAGCGGCTGCCGCGAGAGTTGGTGGCGGTGAGCTCTACTGCATGTTCACCTGTGCTGGTGAAGAAGACATCGAGGTCGCCGTTGGGGAGCACGTTGTATTCATCACCGAAGGTGTTCCACTCAAAATCGGTGGCATACTCGGAATTGTTCACGATGCGCAGCGGCTCGCCGGGCATAGTCACCAGATTGGAGTTCATGAGATTGAAGACACCTCGAGCCGCGAAAGCCGGTTCGGGACGAGCCTGGTCTACGGGCGATGACACGCGGAAGTTATCGACAAACGCGCGGCCGGTGTATTCCTGACCCTCAAGCTCGAAGCAGAAGCAGTAAGGGCCACTCTCGGCAGGACAGAAAGTCACTGTGTGTTCAGTCCAGCGGCTTGTGGGGCTATCCTCCTGAATGGCCAGAATCTGCACCGGAATGAAGTCGGCGTCATGCTGAGTGCCGGCCTTGAAGTTTATGGTAGAGATACGCACCTGGCCGGGATATTCATCCAGGATGGTGACCTCCTGGTGAGTAGCAAACTGAATAGTGTAGGTCACACCTTTCTTCAGGTTGAAGAAGGGGGTGTAGGCGCGCTCATCGCGCTCCACGGAGCTCTCATCGGCACACATGTACCACTCACCGGAGGCGGCTGAGAGGCCCTGATAGTTGGCCGTACACCAGATTACGGAGCCGGTTGAGGTCCAGCCGGTGGGGAGCACACCCTTGCCGTCGTAATGAGAGGGGTCGGAGAAATTCTCAAAGTAAGGGAGGTCTATACAGAGGTCCAGATTATCGGGGTCCACCTCAAGCTGATCCATGCCGGGATATGTGCTGGCCGGGTCGTTATATTCAGGCTCGCTATCTTTGCCGGAGAAGAAGAAGGTATCAAACATCATCATGCCGCCGGGGGCGAGCTGACCGCCATCAATTCGGATTGCATAGTAGTATTCGCCGTCACTGCCGGGAATGAAGGAGAACTTATGCTGCTCCCACTCAGTCTTGGCACCCGGAGCGCGGCTGCCTATCTCGCTCATCTTAGCCACATCGGCTTCGGTGCCCACCAGCACGGTAAAGCCATAATTGTAGAGCTGCGGATTGCTGCCGTAGCCGGGAAAGTATGAGTAAAATTCTATAGAGGCCTCATTGCCTGCGGTAAGTGCTACGGGTTTGGTATAGATTACGGTGCCGGCAGCAGTATTGCCCATAGTCGTGGCCCAAAGCATGTAGGAACCGGACTGCGCGGGCAAGCCTATGTCGCCTGATGCCACACGAAAGAAGGGCGAAGAGCCGCTCTGACTCCAGCCAATGGGCAGCGGGTTGTCATCCGCAAAAGAGGAATCACGGTCAAAATTCTCTTCGATTTCGAAAGATGCAGCCATGGCCGAGGACCCTAAACCTAACGATAGGGCGACAACTGCAGTTGGTAACGAACGTAAAAATTTATTCATATACTTGAAATTAAGTTGATGACTTTAGAGAGTCAAAAGGTAGAGATATAGATTATCCGGGAATAACAGCATTACCTAATCACTGGCAAATTTAGGCTTTAAATTTCACATCTCCAAATTTTCAAGCATCTTTTTAGCATTAAATTTTGCCAAAAATCTTCCAAAAAGCGCCAGGAACAGAAGTGACACAAGGCAACCGCAGGCACAAGCCACGTTATAGGGAATTGATGTGCCCCATGCAGTTTCGGCTACACCCTGCAGCCCTTCGGGCGCAAAAATTATGTAGGTCACTGTCACGCATGTCATGAACATAGCCGGCACGAGTGCTATCAGATAAAACTTGCCATGGCGCGCGAGCCACACAGTAGCTGTCCACAGTGTAAACACTGCCAGCACCTGATTGCACCAGGCGAAGTAGCGCCAGAGCACATCGTAAGGGAGAAGCATTATCACGAAGCAGGCCACAAATATAGGCACACTCACGGCCAGTCGCTTCAGCAGGTTCTTCTGCGACACGTTGAGGAAGTCGGCAGCTATGAGGCGTGCGGAGCGGAGTGCGGTGTCGCCGCTCGTAATGGGAGCCGCTATCACGCCGAGCACTGCCAGTAGTCCGCCGAATGTGCCGAGCCAGGAGCGCGACAAGCTGTCTACCAACGGGGCCGGCGAGCCGCTGCCAAGCGCCTCCTGCAGATTGCCGTAGCCGCCGGTAAATGTCACCGCTGCGGCTGCCCAGATTAGCGCTACGATGCCTTCGGCCACCATAGCGCCGTAGAAGATGGGGCGCGCATGCTTCTCGCTCTTCAGGCAGCGGGCCATCATGGGACTCTGGGTGGCATGGAAGCCGCTTATGGCGCCACACGCTATCGACACAAACATCATCGGGAAGATGGGGTTGGCCTCCGGGTCGGGCTTATGGTTGTAGAACTCCTGCCAGAATTCCGGCACACTCCCGGCGTGGACGTAGAGCATCACGCAGATGCCCACAGCCATGAAGAGCAACGCAAAGCCGAAGATGGGGTATAGCTTGCCTATGAGTTTGTCGATGGGGAGCAGCGTGGCCGCCATATAATATATGAATATGACTATAATCCAGAACATTGCATCAAGATGCTCGGAAGTAAGGCGGGCAAGCAGGTCCGCTGGATTGTAGACGAACACGGCGCCCACCAGAAGCATGAGCACGAGGGCGAAAACGCGCATCACATTCTTTACGCCGCCGCCGAGCTCGTGCCCCACTATCTCGGGGAGCGAGGCGCCGCGCATACGTAGCGACAGCATGCCTGACAGATAGTCGTGCACACCGCCGGCGAAGATGGTGCCCAGCACTATCCACAGGAATGCCGCCGGACCATACATCACACCCATTATGGCACCGAAGATGGGGCCGAGGCCGGCTATGTTGAGAAACTGAATCAGAAACACTTTCCAGGAGGGCAGGGGCACGTAGTCCACTCCGTCGGCCATGGTCTGCACCGGCGTGGGGCGCGAATTGTCCTGACCGAAAACACGGCTCACGAATGTGCCGTAGATGAAGTAGCCGCCTATGAGCAGCAGTAGAGCTAAGGTAAAAGATATCATGGTATCAGTGTGGCGCCCGTCAAAGGGGGCGGTTTGGGTTTAATTGTCTGTCAACTTTACTATGATGGCTTGCTGCTGTTGGCGCACGCTTCTGCGCATTGCGTCCTCTTCGCGCTCGGCGCGGAGTATCTCCTCGCTTAAGGTTGAGGAGGGGGTGGCAGCATATCGGCGACGCTTCACTTCCAGATTGCTCTGAAGCTCGGCAAGCGCCCTCTTGTCGGCCAGATACTGGCGCACGGAGGCCAGCGTGCCGGCGTCGCGGAAATCGGTGATAACCCTCCCGTCGGGCATCGTGAAGGAATAGGGGGCCTCCTGAGCAGGCTTCATCTCGGCCAGCTCATCGAGGCGTGCCAGCAATGGCTCGTAGTCGCTCCCCTCGGGCTGCGTAGACGCAATATTATCGATGCGCGCAAGCGAGAGGAGGTCGGGGGTGTCGGGGGGATAATTCACTCGCACCTCGTTGGGGATAAAGGTGTAGATGGTCACCATGCCGCTGTCCGGGTTGTTGCGGTCGGTGGCCAGCCAGCCGGTGCCGGTGTATTCATCTATGGCGAGGAAATAGTCGTTGGCTGGGGAGTTGTAAGGGAGCCCCATGTTCACAGCCCCTAAGAATGTGCCATCCTCCGAATCGCGGTTGGAGCGATAGAGGTCCAGCCCACCGAGGCCGCCGGGGCGCTGTGAGGCGAAATAGAAGGTGCAGCCGTCGGGCATCATGAAGGGGAACTGAGCGTCGTCACCATCCATGATAGGCTGGGGAGCATCATACTCGCCGGAGAGGAGGAGCGTCTGCTCGGCTATCACGCTTGAGGCGCTGTCGCCGCTCACGGTGTAGCGCAGCCTTTTGTCGCTGCTCACGAATCCCTGCCTGTCTGCCGCATCGGCAAACAGTTGACCGGCATCGGGCGAGAGCACTATGGCCTGGTAAATCTGACTGACGGGGACCTCGATAGAGTCTATGAACACTATGCGCTCCACCCGCTCAAGCATGTCGCGGGCGAGCTCGGTGTCGTAACCCTCCGAAGGGTTTCGCTCGGGCTCCTGACGGCTTTGAGCGTGGAGAACACCTGCTGAGGTTAAGGCTATTAATAAACTTAGCGCCAATGATTTTAGTTTCATAGGCGCTAAGTTACGAATTTTTTTGAAAACTGTCAAACACATGGTGAATTATCTGCTACTTCTCGCCGATTTCCTCCTTTAGAGCATCAAGCAGATGCTGCACGCGGAAGGATATGTACTGCCTATATCCGGGGCGCAGTTGCTTTGCCCACTCCCGGTAGGAGCGCAGACGCATCAATTCCTGCAGGCGCCGCTGCTCACCCCTCTTCAGCAATGCCGGATCGCCCAGAGTCTCGCCGGCCATCTTGTAAGCGGAGGCGAGCAGAAGCCCCTCTGTGGTGTAGGTGCGGGGGGTGTCATTGTTGCCGATAGCCTCGTAAGCAGCTACGCTCGAGGGCATTTCGCGCTCCACCAGCTCAAGCAGCTGCACAGCGTAGCGCGCCTTGTCGGGATGGGTGGCGAGCTCCTGCGCCGCCTGGATTATGGCGCGGCGGTGCATGGAGAGATTGTGTGCCGCCACGGGGTCGAAATAGGGCGCGGGGGTATTGCCGGCACCTCCGTAGCTCCAGCGATGCAGCGCGAGGCGGGCAGTGGTCTCCGCATCGAAGCGGGGGGCCGAGGGGAGCAATTCGCTCACTGTGCCTACCTGGCTGAGGTATGGTCCGAGCTGACCGCCGAAGAGTCCTTGCGCCACCGAGGTGACTACATAAATAGGACGCGGCGTGGCAGAGGCGGCGTTGGTGGCTATGATGTCGAGCGCCAGCAACTGGTCATTGCGCAGGAAGGATGTCTTGCCGTTGGGGCCCTTCGTGAGGTCTATGCGCAGCGTGTCCCCCTGCATATCTATGAATAGACGCGGGGTGGGCAGATGCACCATGCCGGGGCCGGTGTGGGCCTTGGCCGTGGCGTAGAGGTGCTTTATAGCCGGGAGCGCCTCGGTCCATTCCATGTCATCGCCGAGCGAGACGTTGCCCAGATGGGACGAGGCCAGCAGGCCTATGTCGCCCGTAAGCTCCACGCGGGAACCGTCGCGCAGCGGGAGCGCCAACTGCGCGGCATACCAGTCGGTCACCATGTAGGGCATAGAGAGCATCTTCACATCGGGGCGCAGATTCTCCACCTGCAGGGTGTAGAGCAAAGGGAAGAGGTAGTTGTCCTCGGCGGCAAAAATCAGCGCACGGGGTTTGAGCGATTCGAGCTGATTGACGGCCAGATCGCGAGCTACTGTGCGCCCGGAGCGGTCATGGTCATCGGCGGTCTGCGAGAGCATCTGCAGGGGCACGGCTAATCCGAACGCCACACTGAGAGCAGCCATCAGGCGCGGCTTGCTTGCAGCCAGCGAGCGCAGGAGTTGCCAGAGACCTGCTACCCCCAGACCCATCCAGATGCACCAGGCGTAGAAGGAGCCGGCAAAGGAGTAATCCCTGTCGCGAGCCTGGGCGGGCCCCTGGTTCAGATAGAAGACTATGGCCACACCGGTCACTATGAACAGCACGAGCACCACGAGAGCCTGCCTGCGCCCCGGCACTCCGCCACGACACTGCGCCACGATGCCGAGCACGCCGAGCAGCAGCGGCAGCAGGTAGTAGACATTCCGCCCGGGATTGCCCGCGGCTATCTCCTCGGGAGCATCTTCCACATTATCGAGCATAGCTTCGTCAATAGGCGTGAAGCCGGTTATGAAGTTGCCGCAGTCAGGCTCGCCATGGCCGGGCCAGTCATTCTGACGCCCGGAGAAGTTCCAGAGGAAGTAGCGCCAATACATGTAGCTTATCTGATAGATGGCAAAGTATTGCAGGTTCTGCCCGTAGGTAGGGCGCAGCAGGGCACCCTTGGGAGCATCGGGCCACTTCACGGGATTGCCGGCGGAGTCCACCGCCAGTGTAGCATCGGTGATCTGGTGCATGGTGGAGTTGTCGGCACCGCTCCAGCCGCGGTAGCCCCCCACATCGTAAGCCGAGCGGGCCGTCATGCGCGGGAACCACATGCACTGCTCCGGCACATAATCCAGGTCATAATTGTAGCCGGAAAGCACATAGCCGTGGTTGGCGGCTAAAGCCTTTGCATTGGCTGCGGAATCGGCTGCAGTGGCAAACGCACTGCGTGGACGCGCTTTCATGCCGGGCAGTCCACGCACTATGTGCGGACGCGGCTTGACGGTGCGGTAGAGGTTGAAGACGGGGCGCTTCACGCTGTCACTCTCACGCACCCAGGAACGCATCCTGAGCGGCTGAGCGGTGAAGGCGGGGCCGTAGACGAGGGGGGTCTTGCCATACTGTTCGCGCGAGAAATAGCGCTGAAAAGCAAATATATCGGCCGGCGCACCGGTGTTGAGCGGGGTGTTGGCTTCGGCCCGGACAATCATGACAGCGTAAGATGAAAAGCCGAGAAGCACCATAGCCAGGCTCCAGATGGCTATGCGCAGGCGGCGCACCTTGAGGGTGCCGCGCCACGCTCTGATGCCGAGCGCCACGGCAACGGCCAGGGTGAGACCTATACCTATTATTAAAGATCCGGAAAAGAAAAACAGTCCGGAGCAGCCGACAGCCACGGTGCTGACGGCTATGGTGGTCATGCGCGTTTTGCGGTTGCCGGCCTCGTTGAGCGACGTCACGGCGCATATCAGGAGTGCCATGACAAGCACCCACCACAGGAGCGCGCCGCTATTGTAGGCCCATCCGAATGTGTTGACACACAGCAGCTCCATGCGCGCGGCGAGGGAGAGGAAGCCGGGTATCAAGCCGTAGAGTATCAAGCCGATAGCCACAATGGAGCCAAGCATCAGCCACACTATTCCCCACCGGCTCAGGTGGTCGCGCAGCGAAAAGGCCACCACCAGCAACAGCGCCGGCAGGCAAAGCAGATTGAGCTCGTGCACACCTATGGAGAGGCCTAAAATGTAGGCCACGGCTATCAGGTAGCGGTCGGCGTGCGGCTCGTGCATCTTGCGGCTCCACACCAGAATGAGCCAGAAGAGCAGCGCGGTTGTGAACGATGAAAAGGCGTAGACCTCAGCCTCCACTGCCGAGAACCAGAACGTGTCGCTCCAGCAAAGGGCCAGCGCACCGACTATGCCGGCACCCTCGCACACTATGTCGCGCACCGCGGCACCGGCAGATTGCGGCATCAACCTGCGCGCCAGAATTACTACGGTGAGAAACGTGAGCAGCACGGTCAGAGCGGCCAGCACGCCACTCATAGCGTTGACCATGAGGGGTATATACTGCGTGGAGGGTGCAAAATTAATGAAAAAGCGCGCAGCCAGCATCCACACGGGATTGCCGGGCGGGTGCCCCGCCTGCAGTCCGTAAGCCACCGTGACATATTCCGGGCAGTCCCAGTAGCTGACCGTAGGTTCCAGAGTCAGCAGATAGGTGCACAAAGCAATCACCAGGACAAGCCATCCCAGCGCCGTGTGCCACCACTTGGCAGACCGATTCATAAGCCATTTCATGCGACAAAGTTACAAAAACTTTCTTCTAAATTCAAAAGCGGAGCTCTACGACCCGCAAATTTATGGATGGAGCGGAAAGAGGTTTTGCGGTTTCGGGGAATTTTCGTAACTTTGCGACTTAAAATGGACTCATGGGGTTAGACCCCGGCGTGCATTTTTATAACTCATTGATTAACAATTTAATAGTTAGCGTGGAGACTAAATACATTTTCGTCACAGGCGGCGTTGTGTCGTCATTAGGTAAAGGCATTATCTCATCTTCATTAGCCCGCCTTCTTCTGGCTCGCGGCTACAGGGTGACTATCCAGAAGTTTGACCCCTACATCAACGTAGACCCGGGCACCCTCAACCCCTATGAGCATGGCGAGTGCTATGTGACTGTAGATGGCCACGAGGCTGACCTTGACCTCGGCCACTACGAGCGTTTCACCAACACCCCCACCACCCGCGCTAACAATGTGACCACCGGCCGCATCTATCAGAGCGTAATCAACAAGGAGCGCCGCGGCGACTATCTGGGCAAAACGGTGCAGATCATTCCTCACATCACCGATGAAATCAAGCGTAACGTCAAGCTGCTCGGCAACACCGGCAAGTTTGACTTCGTAATCACCGAAATCGGCGGCACCGTGGGCGACATCGAGAGCACCCCCTATCTGGAGGCTGTGCGTCAGCTTCGCTGGGAGCTCGGCAAGAATGCCCTCTGCATCCACCTCACTTATGTGCCCTATCTGCGCGCTGCCAAGGAGCTTAAGACCAAGCCCACTCAGCACAGCGTGAAGCTACTGCAGCAGGTGGGTATCCAGCCCGACGTGCTTGTGCTCCGCACGGAAAAGGACATACCCGCAGGCATGCGCCGCAAGGTGGCCCAGTTCTGCAATGTCGACCCCGAAGCAGTAATTCAGAGCATCGACGTGCCCACCATCTATCAGGTACCCCTGACCATGCATGACCAGCATCTCGACGAAATCGTGCTGCGCAAGATGGGCGTAGAACCCAAGGGGGAGCCCAACCTCGAAGCATGGAATCAGTTCCTCCACAAGCTGAGCACTGCCACCGAGCAGGTGACCATAGGCCTGGTAGGCAAATACGTAGAGCTGCAGGATGCCTATAAATCAATCAATGAGAGCCTCTTCCAGGCCGCCACTCATCTGGACCACAAGCTCAACCTGGTGTATATCCACTCCGAGAAGCTCAACGAAGCCAACGCCGACGAGAAGCTCTCCGGCATGGACGGTGTGATCATAGCTCCCGGCTTCGGCCAACGCGGCATAGATGGCAAGTTCGTGGCGCTGAAGTGGTGTCGCGAGCATGATGTGCCAACCTTCGGCATCTGTCTGGGCATGCAGTGCATGGTGATAGAATTTGCCCGCAATGTGCTCGGCCTGCCTGAGGCTAACAGCACGGAGATGGACCCCAACACCCCCGACAATGTAATCGACCTGATGGAGGAGCAGAAGAGCATCTCCAACATGGGTGGCACAATGCGTCTTGGCGCCTTCGACTGCCGCCTGCTTCCTCAAAGCCGCGTAGCCAAAGCTTACGGCAGCACCGAGGTAAGCGAGCGTCACCGCCACCGCTTCGAGTTCAATGATGAATACCGCGCCCGCTTCGAAGAGGCCGGCATGAAGTGTGTAGGCGAAAACCCCGACACTCATCTGGTTGAGGTAGTGGAGATCCCCGAAAAGCGCTGGTTCATAGGCACTCAGTATCACCCCGAGTACCAGAGCACCGTGCTTAACCCCAACCCCCTGTTCCTGGACTTCGTAAAGGCCGCCATAGCCTACCGCGACGAGAAAAAGTAACCCCCGGGCGCGAAAGCCGTAACCCGTAACCCCATCGGAACGGCAGTAACCCGTAACCTGTAACCCGTAACCCCATAACCCACAATGGACAAGAATACACTGCGTGGCCTGGTTCTCATAGGCCTGGTGTTCATAGTTTTTATGTGGCTGAGCCCTAAGCAGGAGAATCAGCCCACTCCCGCTCAGCAGGAGCAGGAGCAGAAAGCTGTCAGCGAAGCTCAGGACGCTTTGCCCGACATCCTTTCTGACCAGGAGCTCGACTGGCTCCGCGAGAATATAACCGACCACGGCACCCTGACCAAGCTGGCCGACGGCTCTCAGGCACGTGTGCTCTCTGATACCGGCTATCTTCTTCAGCTTAAGGGCGATACCATAACCGGCTCTGTGAAGGTAGATGGTCGCGACATCGACGTGAGCCGCGTTATTGCCGGCGACTCCACCCTCACCGTGGCCGATCGCCGTCAGGCCGTAGGCAAGCTCACCTACATCCGCGAAAGCCTCGCCCGCTTCGGCAGCTTCGCCCCCTTCGCCGCCGGTCAGGAGAAAGAGCTGACTCTGGCCAACGACGCCTTTACGCTCACCCTCTCCACAAAGGGTGCTCAGCTCACTCGCGCCGTTCTGAAAGATTACGACACCGAGTTTAACCCCGATGAAACCAAGTCTACCAAAGCCCCCGTAGTGCTGTTTGAGAAGGGAAGCAACGACCTCTCGTTCACCCTCCCCGTCAACGGCGATGTGAAGACCTCTGACCTCTACTTCACCCCCCTGGAGGTGAACGATTCTTCGGTGCTGATGGCTCTTCCCTTCGCCGGCGATGCTTACTGGGGCCTGCGTTACACCATCAAGCCCGGCAAGGACTACGTGGTGACCATAGCCGTAGAGCAGAAGGGCATGGACAAAGTGCTGCGTAGCAATGGCCGCGAGCTCGGGGTGAACTGGCAGCAGGCTCTCCGCCGCCAGGAGAAGGGCAAGATGTTTGAGGAGCGCAACTCCGCCATTTATTATATGTTTGACGGCGGCAGCGTAGAGGACCTCAATGCCCAGGGCGACGACGCCGAGCAGCGCCAGATGAAGGTGAAGTGGATAGGCTTCAAGAACCAGTTCTTCTCCTCTGTGCTCATCTCTCGCAAGCCGTTCAACAGCACCGACCTCGCATCCGTAGAACTCAAAAAGGATGACTACGGTTCCGAAAGCGACTACTTCCTGAAGTATATGACCGCGACCTCCACCGTGACCGACTACGACTGGAGCGCCAAGAACCCCGCCACTTTCGACCTCTTTCTCGGTCCCAACCTCTACCCCCTCCTCTCTGACCTCGATGACCGCATCCAGACAGACGACGATTTGCACCTCACACGCATGATTCCGCTGGGCTGGTCACTCTTCCGCTGGATCAACACCTGCGTAATCATACCGGTATTCAACTTCCTCGGCTCCTTCAACTGGAACTACGGCATCATCATCCTGCTGCTGACCATCTTCATCAAGATTGTGCTCTTCCCCCTCACCTACAAGAGCTATGTGAGCCAGGCCAAGATGCGCGTGCTTGCCCCCGACGTGAAGGCCATCAACGACAAATATCCCGGCCAGGAGAACGCTATGGTGCGTCAGCAAAAGACCATGGCGCTCTACCAGAAAGCAGGCGCAAGCCCCCTGTCAGGCTGTCTGCCCCTGCTGCTGCAGATGCCTATCCTGTTTGCCATGTTCAGCTTCTTCCCCTCAGCCATCGAACTGCGCGGACAGTCATTCCTCTGGTGTCACGACCTCTCGGCCCCCGACGCCATCATCTCATGGAACACCCACATACCCCTGGTTAGTGATTACTTCGGCAATCATATCTCGCTCTTCTGTCTGCTCATGACGGTGACCAACATCATCTACACCCGCATCAACATGCAGTCGCAGAGCGCTGCCGGCACTCCGGGCATGAAGTGGATGATGTATCTGATGCCGGTGTTCTTCATGATTTTCTTCAACAACTACGCCGCCGGCCTTTCCTACTACTATTTCCTCTCACTGCTCATCACCATCGTGCAGACCTACGCCGTTCGCCGCTGGTTCGTAAAAGAGGATGATGTACGCAAGGCCATGGCTGCCAACGCTAAGAAACCCCGCAAGAAAAGCGGCTTCATGGCGCGCCTCGAAGAGGCTCAGCGCAAGCAGCAGGAGATGCTGAAACAGCAGCAAGCTGCCAACCGCAAAAACCGACGTTAACCCCCGCTCACGATGCCTACGCTCTATCTGCTCCCGGTGACTTTGAGCGACACTGACCCGCGCCGCGTGCTACCCTCCTACAATCTGGAGGTGGCCGCGCGGCTGCGCCATTTTATAGTAGAGAATGTGCGCACGGCCCGCCGCTTCCTCAAGAAGTGTGACCCGCAGGCCGACATCAATTCCATGACCTTCTACGAGCTCAACGGCCACACGCCCGCCACTCAGATACCCTCGATGCTCGAGCCCATGGAGCGCGGCGAAGACATGGGGGTGATGAGTGAAGCCGGCTGCCCCGCCATAGCCGACCCCGGCGCGCAGGTGGTAGCCATAGCGCAGGAGAGGGGCTACCGCGTGGAACCGCTCGTGGGTCCCAGCTCCATACTGCTCTCGCTCATGGCCAGCGGATTCAATGGCCAGGGATTCAGCTTCCACGGCTATCTTCCCATAGAAACCCCGGCACGCGACAAAGCCATACGCGACCTTGAGGCACTCTCCGCCCGCACCGGCATGACGCAGATTTTCATAGAGACCCCTTACCGCAACAACAAGCTGCTGACTCAGCTGCTCCAGACACTGCGCCCCTCGACACTGCTCTGCGTGGCGCGCGACATCACCTCTCCCGAAGGGGAAAAAATCAATACCCGCTCAATAGCGCAATGGCGCCGAGCAAAAGAGGAGCTGCCTAAAGTGCCCTCAATTTTCCTAATTCATGTTCCTAAACGATGACTCCCAAACAATATACTATCAACTTTTTTGACGACGAACCTCAAGAGACGACTTCCAAAGATTCCGGCATATTTTCCCACTCGTTCACAAAAGACGACCGCGCAGCAGCAGTACCCCCCTCAGTGGCCCTGCGCAACCGTATTCTTGAAGATGACCTGAAGCGTCAGCCCATCTGCTACATGTCTTTCGGCTCAGGCTCATCAGGCAATTCCTGCTACATAGGCACCCGCAACGGTGGCGTGATTGTAGACGCCGGGGTGAACTCCGACATCATTGAGACCTCGCTGCGCGCCAACGGCGTGGACATGAGCAACGTGAAGGGGCTGTGTCTGACCCATGACCACTCCGACCACGTGCGCTACGCCTACAAACTGCTGCGCTCCCATAAGCACATAAAGCTCTATTGCACTCTTCGGGTGCTCAACGCCATCCTGCGCCGCCACGGAATCTCAAAACGCATCAAGGAGTATCACCAGCCCATCTTCAAGGAGATTCCTTTCAAGATTGCCGACTTCGAAATCACGGCCTTCGATGTGCCACACGATGCCGCTGACAACGCCGGCTTCCATTTCCTGGCACCTTCGGGCAAGACCTTTGTGATGGCCACCGACCTGGGGGCCGTCTCCCCCCGCGCACGCCACTACATGGAGCAGGCCGATTACCTGATGATTGAAGCCAACTACGATGCTCAGATGCTGCGCAACGGTCCCTATCCCGAGTATCTGAAAGCCAGAATCGCCACCGAACATGGCCATCTCGACAATGAGGACACAGCCGCCCTGCTCAAGGAAATTGCCGGGGGCCGGCTCAAACACATCTTCCTCTGCCACCTGAGCAAAGACAACAATACTCCTGAAAAAGCGCTAAGCACCATACGCGGCGCACTCGAAGCCTCAGGACTGAGAGTAGGCGACGGCAACGAGACCCTGACCGACCGCGCCGCCGACGTGCAGCTCCAGGCCCTTCCCCGCTTCCAGCCAACCCGCTGGTATGTGTTCCACTGACCCCGAACGCCGCAGTCAGGATTTCATTCGGATGCGCCAGGGGGCCGGATAGAGGTTGTTGGTGCGGTTACCCAGATTTTTCAGGAAGCCCAGGGGGAGACCTTTGTAGGTGGCGAGCAGGTAGCCGCGCGGAGCGTCGGGGATGAGCAGCGGTTCGCGCCTCAGGTAGTTCAACGCATCCTGCTCTGATAGCTCCACGGTCAGGAAGGCATCACGGCTCAGCGCGGTACTCAGCGCCAGTGCATGCGCGGGTATCAGGTCTTTTCCCTTCACGGTGCACAGCTCCGTGCCCGATTTCAGCACCCTGCACTCCTTGCTCACCCGTTCGTAGAGCTGCTGCCATGCCGCCGGCACTGCACACCATACTCCATCGGCGGGGCTCACCCATGCGAATGTTTCAGGCTCATTGAGGAAAGCTCCCAACTGCTCCGGGGCTTTCGGGGCTCGCTGCTGCTTTTTCTTTTTTGCGGGGCGCGCCGGCGCTGTGTATTCACCCGCTTCAGGCTTGCGCAGCACGCTCAGGAAGAGACCCTCACCCTGAGTGAGATGAGGCATGAAGCGCAGCGCATGAATACCATCCACAAGTGAGTGGCCTATTCCCCACTCTCGGGACAGCTGCAGGTCTACGTTCTCTGCGCCGTAAGTGTCGATGATGCGGGCCACCTGCTCTTCATCTTCCGCGAGATTGAAGGTGCAGGTGCTGTAAATCAAGTAACCGCCGGGGCGCAATGCCGACCAGAGGTTGTCTATAATTTCGCTCTGGAGAGCCGCGCACTGCTTCACCAATCCGGGACTCCACTGAGAGCGAGCCGTCTCATCCTTACGCATCATCCCCTCGCCGGAGCAGGGGGCGTCAATCAGTATTATATCGAAAGCGGAGCGCAGTGAACTGTACCGGGACGTGTCGCCGGTGGTGACCATCACGTTGGGGGTGCCCCATTTCGTCAGGTTCTCTACCAGCACGCCGGCGCGGTGAGGGTCAAACTCGTTGGCCACCACCATGCTTCCCTGAGGTAGCGCATCGAGCATAGCCGTGGTTTTGCCTCCGGGGGCCGCACAGGCATCGAGCGCCGCCACGGGGCGGTTTATTTCCCGGCAGAGGCGTGCTACCACTTCGGCTACAACCATGGAGGAGGGGTCCTGCACATAGAAGGCTCCGGCATGCAGCTCCGGCATCAGCGTGAACGCCGGCCTCTCTGCCAGTCTCGCGGAGCGGGCGCACCACTCCACCGGCTCCCCTTTGAGAGCCTCGCGCAATTCTGTAGGCTTGGCAGGGTTCAGGCGTATGGCCACCGAGGGGGCACCCTCCATGGCCTGCTCAAAACTGCGGAATTCCTCATCGCCGAGCAATCCCTGCATCTGCCGCAAAAATTCTTCAGGAATATTCATTTCGCAAAATAATTAAGTGCAAAATCAAGTATAGCATCGCGCCCGGCGGCCAGGTCAGCGTCGTCGCAATGCACCTCGCAGCCCTCTGTGGGGTCAATGCCCCCTTCCACAGAGTTCCCCGCCGCATCAGTCACAGGACAAGCAGAGAAGCGCACATTCCAGCCGTTGGGGAGTCCGGCTGAAAAGGGCATCCCTGCGCCTCCGCCGGTGCGCGCTCCGATTATCGTCACTTGCGGAAGCTGCTTCATAGCCATCGTGAAATCATTGGCCGCCGAGAAGCATGAGCGATTGGTGAGCACGGCCACAGGCTTTGTCCAGGGCACCTGCCCCTCCGGACAGGGCTTGTAAGTTATGGGGTATGGCTCCGAGAAATCATTGTGTCCCGGGCCGGTCTTATGGCGCATGTAGCCTGCCGTGTAAGGCTCGCTGATGAAGCGGCGCACAAGTGTCTCCACCGAGGTGAGCAAGCCTCCGCCGTTGTTGCGGATATCTATAATCAGCGCATCACATTCCTGAAAAGAGGCAATGGCGTAGCTGAGCCCCGTCTCCCCTATCGCAGTGCCAAACGAGGGGCAAAAGATGTAACCGATGCGCTGCCCGGAGGGGGCCGTCAGCACTTTATAATTCAGGCCGGCCACCGAGTGCCAGTCAAACCCGAGGTAATATTGCTGCAAGGTACGGAGATTGAAGTCCTGAGGGTAATCGGTCCACCAGCGGCGGTAATAATATGTGTCAAATCGGGAGGCGAGATTCACGTGACCATCCTCAAGCGTGGAGAGCATGTCGCTGCAGATGGCAAACAGCTCCTGCTGCGTGGTGCCGGGAGTTATCAGCTTGCGGTGCTCACTGACCACACTTTGCCAGTCCACCCCCTTCTCGTCGAGATAGCAGTAATGCTCGTCGATTATGGTTGCGAGTGCGTCGAAATTGCCTAAGGCATCGTCAGGCCACTCCTCATAAGAATGGCAGGCAGCCGTAAGCAGGCAGAGCAGAGCGGGAAGGAGGTAGCGTAGCGAGGTCATTTTCTGCGGGTTACATTAATCCAATCGGTGGAGATGCCTATCACGCAGCGGTGAGAGGTGATGCGTGTGTTTATGTCCGAGGCAAAGGAGGATTTCACGGACAGGCCGTAGCCCAACTGCAGGCGTATGCCGCAGACAGGCACCTCGAGCCCCACCAGATTATCTATCAGGAAGTGATTGCCCCACCAGCCGCAGCGCGCGAGGCCGTTGCGGTCGCCGAGGTAAATTTCGTAATATGACTGCCCGTAATGCGGCGAGAAGAAGACACCGAGCGAGGGGAGACTGACCTGTTCGAAAGCTCGGAGCGGATAGCCCCAAAGCTTGAAACTGTAGTCAGCACCGGCATTGAGGGTAAGGTTGACCGAAGCTCTTGCAGCCACCGGGTTGTTGCTGTTGCGGGGCAGATAGAGCAATCCCCCCTCCAGCAGCAGGCCGGCGCCGGCCGTTAGCGTCAGGTCACGCACGGGGCGGAAACGGCGCTGCATGTTCCAGCAGAGCTCCAGCCCCACATTAGTCATGGCCGAAGCTCCCGCGGCATCCTGCAGGAAACCCATGTCAAACCCGGCATGCCAGGTCTGCTCAAGAGGGCGCGACCCGCTCAGGGCCCTGCGCCACTCCCCCTCGAGGGCAAATGTAGCGCCCGTGTGAGGGATAGGCGTGAGGTAGGTGGAGAGCGCGTGCATGCCGCCGGCACCGAGGCGATAGGTAGTGGTCAGCGGCCGGTCAGGCAGGGAATCGGGAGCCTCCTCGGCCACCAACGCCACGGCCTGCCACAGCAACAGAATCAGCAGACTAAGCCTCGCCATTCTCCTCGCTGTCAGTAAACAGCTGTTGCTGTCCGGTGAGTTCGTCGACCACATCAATCATGCTCACCTGCTCCTGATCAGCATCCTCGGCATCTTTCTGCTCAGAGTCATCGGCAGGCGCCTCGGGCTGACGGGTGGGCTCCAGCTCTTCTACTGCGCCGAGTTCAAAGGTGGTCAATCTCTTGCCGCGAGCTTTAAAGCTCTTTACGCCGATAAACTCCTCGGCCTCAATCTCTACGGCGGGGCGCTCGGCATCGGCTCCGGCAAAGGTCACACGCAGACGCGGGAAGGGGGTGGAGGTAAGCAGAATGAGACTCGACTTTTCATCTTCACCCACAAAGCGCTGACGCTTGGCAGCCGGCTCGAAACTGAATCGCTTTATGTAGGGATACCCCTGCGAGGCATCGTTGAGCACAGCGGTCCAGACCATGCGGGGATCGAACTTGCCTATGTAGCGGATACCGTCGTCATAATGGTTTGTGTCAGAGAAATTAGTGGTGTAATACTCGCCATTGTTCATCACCACGAGCACCAGGTCAGTAGGCTGGAACTCTCCGAGATACTCGCCGCGGCCATCGTAATTGAGGCGCAGCACATCGGGATCCCACCACACCTTGCGGCCACCCAGCGTGCTGGTGCCTTTCTCCTTCAGCGTGATGCGGGCCACAGGGTTCTTGGTCACGAGATTGCCCAGCGCATCCTTGCCCTTGATTTCAAGCTCGGCGAAATTGCAATCGAGCTGCAGCACCTTCAGGCGCTTCTGCGGACGGAGCGTCACGCGGAGCACCTCAGCCTCACCGTTGGGGTTGGCCGAGAACCAGAGCACGCGGCTGCCGGGAGCACCCTTTGTCAGGTCATACTCCTTGTCGCGTGTCAGGCCGGTCAGTTTGAAGCGCTTCTTGTAGTAGGCGCCCCCCTTGCCGTTGAGGTAGACAGCGTTGTAGACCATTCGCTTGTCGCCGCGCTTGAACACCTGCATGTGCATCACACCGGGGCCCACGTAGAACTTGTCGGCCACCTTCACGAGCTTGTACTTGCCATCCTTGTAGAAGATGAGGATGTCGTCAATGTCCGAACACATAGTCACAAACTCCGCATCCTTCAGGCCTGTCCCGGCGAATCCACCCTCGCGGTCCAGATAGAGACGCTTGTTGGCCTCGGCCACGCGGGTGGCCTCGATGGAGTCGAAACCGCGAATCACCGTGCGGCGGGGGAAATGGGAGGCATACTTCTCCTCCAGATGCTCAAACCAGCCTATGGTGAACTCCGTGATGTGCTCGATGTTGTAGGAGAGGTCGGCTATCGTGTGGTCGAGCGCAGCGATGCGGTCGAGCGCCTTGTCGGCGTTAAATTTCAATATGCGCCCCATGCGAATCTCCCACAGCTTCATGATGTCGTCGCGCGTAAGCTCGCGATAGAACTGCGGTTTCCAGGGCTCTATGCGTTTGTCTATGTGCGCCACTGCGGCATCCATGTCGGGGGCCTGCTCCAGCGGCTTATCCTTATAGATGCGCTCCTCTATGAAGATTTTCTCCAGCGATGCAAACAGCTGCTCCTCTCTGGCCTCGGCAAGCTTTATCTCCAGCTCGCGGCGAAGCATGCGGCGTGTGTGGTCAGCGCTGTAGCGAAGCACATCGCTCACGGTCAGGAAGCGGGGCTTGCGGTCCTCTATGACGCAGCAGTTGGGGGAGATGCTCACCTCGCAGTCAGTGAAAGCATAGAGGGCGTCGATGGCCTTGTCAGAGGAGGTGCCCGGCATTAGGTGCACCAGTATATTGGCGTTGGCCGCAGTGTGGTCTACCACAGAGCGAATCTTGATCTTTCCCTTGTCCTGCGCCGAGATGATTGATGAAATCAGCGTAGAGGTGGTCTTGCCGAAGGGGAGCTCGGTGATGGCCAGCGTCTTGGAATCGATTTTGTCGATTTTGGCACGCACCTTCACGCCGCCGCCACGCTCGCCGTCGTTGTAGCGTGACACATCGATGTAGCCCCCGGTCTGAAAATCAGGGTAGAGCTTAAACTCCTCACCCTTGAGCGCAGCCACAGCCGCACGGCATATCTCACCGAAATTGTGGGGGAGTATCTTGGAGCTCAGACCTACGGCAATACCCTCCACACCCTGCGCCAGCAGCAGCGGGAACTTCACCGGAAGGGTCACGGGCTCCTTCTTGCGACCATCATAGGTGGGGGTCCACTCCGTAATCTTGGGACTGTAGACGGCCTCCAGCGCAAACTCCGAGAGGCGCGCTTCGATGTAACGCGGAGCCGCCGCCGAGTCCCCCGTAAGGATGTTGCCCCAGTTACCCTGAGTGTCAATAAGCAACTCCTTCTGGCCGAGCTGCACCAGCGCATCGCCTATAGAGGCATCGCCGTGAGGGTGATACTGCATGGTGTTGCCCACCACATTGGCCACCTTGTTGAAGCGGCCATCGTCGAGCGTGTACATGGAGTGGAGAATACGGCGCTGCACCGGCTTGAGGCCATCCTCAATGTGGGGCACGGCGCGCTCCAGAATTACGTAAGAGGCATAATCCAGAAACCAATTGCGGAACATGCCCGAGAGCTGCGTCTTCTTATCCGCCCCCGGGAAGGTGTAATTCTTCTTGGAAGCCCCGGAGTTCTCCGCGGCCTCCTCATTTTCAGAAACTATATTGTCAAGCTGATTTTGGTCAGACATATTCTTAGGGAAATTTACGCACAAATTTACTCATTTCTTCGCTATAAAGCAAATTTTTACGTAATTTTGCATAACTTTAAGTACTGTAGATTATGAGTAACCTGCAAGAACGCCTGGAAAGGGCTTGCGAACGTATTAACACCCCGGCTTTCATAGCCGACGACCCGGTGCAGTTTCCTCACCGGTTTGAAGCTTTGGCCGACGTAGAGCTGGCTGCTCTGCTCGCTTCGGTCATTGCGTGGGGCAAACGCCAAATGATTATCCGCGACGGCAACCGACTGCTCGACATGATGGACAATCGGCCGCTCGATTACCTCATGAGCCGACGCTGGCAAGAGCTTGACCCTCAGCTGAATATTCACCGCACCTGCTTTGCCCGACACCTGCAGTATCTGCTCCGCGGGCTCTACGAGGTCTATTCGCGCCACGGGTCGCTGCAGGCCTTTGCCGCCTCCATAGGCGCTGACAAGGCCGAGGCTCCGTCGTGGCACCTCATCGATGCTCTGGGACGCCTCTGCCGCGACTTGAACCATGGCGACACCTGCCCGGAGGTGATCCCCTCAAACCTGCAATCAACCGCTCTGAAGCGCTACAACATGGCGCTCCGCTGGCTGGTCAGAGACGACGGCAAGGTGGACCTGGGAGCATGGTCGCTGCTTCGCCCCGCGCAGCTATTCATCCCCCTCGATGTGCATGTGGCTAACACATCGCGAGCCTTAGGGCTGCTCTCGCGCAAAAGCAATGACCGCAAGGCCGTGGAGCTACTAACCGCGCGCCTAAGGGATTTTGATCCGACCGACCCGGTAAAATATGACTTCGCACTCTTCGGCATCGGCATAGAAGAAAGTAAATTACAATAAGTAAGTATCAAAAATTAAACGATATCAATTTCTGAAGTAAGTGTTATATCTTGAACATATAATTCTTGTTCTTTTCGGCCGATTTCACCTTGTCGCTCAGTCGCATAGCTTGCTATGCTCCTTCGCTCCGCGGCGAAATCGCCTCGAAAATAACTGCGCCTTATATGTCCATTAATTTTTGACACTTACTTAAGTTCCCCGAACCAATAACCACTCTTAAGAGTTTTATAAGTAACCAACGTAACAACTCCGCTATGGCTGACACACGCGAACGAATAGTGATTTTAGGTGGCGGCTTCGCAGGCATGAATCTTGCCAACCGCCTGAACCGACATAAATATACGGTAGAAGTAGTGGACCGCAATAATTTCCACTCCTTCCCTCCCCTGTTTTATCAGATAGCCTCTTCGGGCCTCGATGCTTCAAACATCTCTTTCCCTTTCCGTCGGGAGTTCAAGAAACGCCCCGGCACCAATTACCACATGGGCCACGTGAAGAACATCGATGTCAAGGCCAAGACCATAACCACGAGCTATGAGACCCTCTCTTACGATAAGCTGGTGATAGCCGCCGGCACTACCAACAATTTCTTCGGCATGGACTCCCTCTCGGAGACGGTGTTCGGCATCAAGACAGTGGCCGAAGCCTCGCACACCCGCGATGAGATACTCGACCGCCTGGAGCGAGGAGCCATAGAAAAGGACCCGGCGCGCCGCCGCGAGCTCCTATCCTTCCTTGTGGTGGGTGGTGGCCCCAGCGGTGTAGAGATTGCCGGTGCCTTAGGCGAGATGAAGCGCGACATTCTGCCGCGCGAGTACCCGGAGCTGAACCCCGAAGATGTGCGCATAGTGCTTGTAGAGGGTGCCCCGGCACTGCTCGGCGCCATGGGTGAAAAGGCCGGCGAAAAGGCTCTGGCTTACCTCAAGGACCTGATGGTGGATGTGCGCCTGAACACCGTGATGAAGGGCTATGACAACAAGCTCGTGAGCTTTGCCGACGGCACGCAGGAGTATTGGGAGACACTCATCTGGACTGCCGGTGTGCGCGGTGAAACCATGCCGGGACTCCCTGCCGAGGCCGTAGGCCCGGGTGCGCGAATTAAGGTCGATGACTACAACCGCGTGGAGGGCTTGGACGATGTCTACGCCATAGGCGACATCTGCCTGATGCAGAGCCCCGCCTACCCCAAGGGGCATCCGCAGGTGGCACAAGTGGCCATACAGCAAGCGCGCAATCTTGCTAACACTCTCAACAATAAGGAGAAGGCTGAGCCGTTCATCTATAAAGACAAGGGCTCTATGGCCACTATCGGCAAGAACCGCGCCGTGGTAAACCTGAAGAGCGGCTTCCTGAGCGGTCGTGTGGCCTGGTGGGCGTGGATGTTCATTCACCTTATCTCCATCATGGGCATGCGCAACAAGCTCAACGTGATGCTCAACTGGGTCTGGAACTATGTAACCTACTCCACCTCGCTGCGCCTTCTCATGCGACCCACAAAATTCCCGCTGCGCAAGCACTGGGGCGATTAATCCGATTTTTCTCTCATTCTAAATGCTTTTTCTCTCATTCTAATTTAAGTATATAACCCATTATGAAAAAAATGATATTAGCCGCGGCTGCCGCAGCCGTGTGCGTAAGCCTCGGGGCCTGCTCTTTGTTTGAGAAGAACGTGCGCACCGAAACCCAACTCCCCTCTGACCGCCACACTGTAGAGACCGGCAATGTGCCCAAGCCCTACCGCAGTCAGGACCTGGAACGCGGCGAGCTCGGTGGCGACTGGACCATAGAAAAGGTGCTCGGCAAGGAGGCTAAGGGTCAGGAGACCCCCTTCCTGAAGTTTGACCCCAATGAGCACAGGGTCTACGGCTCCAACGGCTGCAACACCGTGAACGCCACGTACGCCAACAATGCCGCCGACTCCACGCTCACCTTCACCAACATGCTCACAACCATGCGCCTCTGCCCCGGCGAGGGCCTCTCTGAGACTCAGATAAATCAGGCTATGAACATGACGGCGCGCTACACCTGGGAGCTTAAAGATGGTTGCTACTACATACAGCTCTTTGACGCGCAGATGCAACCCCTCATGACGCTTGCCCGCCAGGATTTCGATTTCCTCAACGGCACGTGGCAGGTGACGGGCATCGACGGCAACGCTGTGAACAACGAGGATATGCAGCTCGTCTTTGATGTGGCCGAGATGAAGATTCACGGCAACACCGGCTGCAATGTGCTCAACGGCTCCATAGTGACCGACATGGCCGAGCGCGGCTCCATCTCTTTCCAGGGGATGGCAACTACCCGCATGATGTGTCCTAACATCAATGAGGAAACGGCTCTGCTCGTAGCGCTCGAATCTGCCACGAAGATTCATCCCGTAGACAAAAACAAGGTAGAGATGCTCGACGCTCACGGCACTGTGGTGCTGACCCTCGCCCGCACTAACTGATACTCCCGTCCGCTGAAATGAAAAAGTCAATCATCACCCTCATAGTAGCGCTGTTGGCTACCCTGGGCGCCTACGCTCAGAATCCCGTGCGCCGTGTGCTCTTCATAGGCGACTCCATGACCGGCTGGCTGGCCGAACGCATGGAGGCCTACGGCGAAGTCAATAATTTCGAGGTCACTACGGTGGTCTGGGACGGCTCCACCCTCTCCAAGTGGGTAAACACCGGCAAGATTCCCGCCTATATTGCTCAGTATAAGCCGGATGTGGTCATGATTTGTCTGGGCCTCAACGAGCTCTTGGCTCGCGACCCAGGGGCGCAGATGGGAGCTCCGCTTCAGAAGCTTGAGAAGCAGCTGGGCTCTACACCTTTCGTCTGGATAGGTCCGCCGGTGTGGCCCGGCAAAGGCACCGGCGAAGCGTTTAATAACTGGATGGCCGCCCACATGGGAGCACACGGCCACTATTTCAATAGTCAGTCGCAGAAACTCGCTCGCCAGTCAGCTACCAATCCTCACCCTACCCGCTCGGCCTGCTCTCAATGGATGGACGCAATCATGCACCATCTGCCCGCCTTCAGCATCGGCTTCCCCGAGCAGATTCAGTCGCCGGCAGCCGGCGCCATGAAGCGAGGTAAAGTCTTCATCTATCGCCGCATGAAGCAGACTCTCTAAACCGCCCGCGACAAACCCGAAACCGATCCCCCCAAAAATACACGAATGGCGCACCTGCGGGCGCGCCATTCGCTTATATGTATCTGTGTAACTGCGGAGATATGCCAAAGCAAAGGCTCTAAAACCTAAGCTAAACAAGCTTAATCCGAGGCGAGATTAGGGGCTTCGGAAGGGCGGTAAGGGTGGGCAGCTTCGTAGGCTTTGTGGGCCGGCATAGTGTTGCGGTTACCTGCCTTCTTGATTTTCACTTTCATCGTGTCGAAGCCTTTGCCATACACTCCGTTGGACTTTGTTTGGGCTATGAAAGCATCAGGGTCTATGCTCTTAATTATGCGGAAAAGGGTGACACTCTCAATCTTACGACACCACACTAAGAGCACTTTTACCTGGTGCTTAGTGTACCAGCCCATGCCGTCCATCACGGTCACGCCTCGGTGAGCCTCCTGATTGATGGCGTCGGCTATGGTGCGCCACTCCTTGGAGAAGATGGTGAACTGCACAGCCTGGCGGTTGGTGTTGATAATCAAATCCGTCATGTAGGAGATGATGTAAGTCACCACAAGACCGTAGACTATAATCGGCAAGCGGGCTTCAAAGCGCTCGGGCAGGCTCCCCTCAAACGGCAGCAGAATGGACGATGAGACAATGGCCATATCCACAAATATCATGGTGCGCCCTATGCTTACGTTGCTGAGCTTATTGACCATGGCTGCCACAATGTCGGTGCCTCCGCTCGAGCCGTTGTGGATGAAGATGGTGCCTACGCCGGCGCCACACAGGATTGCTCCGAGCACTACACTCATCGTTATATCCTCCATCAGCGGCTTGTGCATGTGCATAAATAGCGGCTGCATCCAGCCTATCATGATGGCTACTACGGTGGCGCCGAAGATGGTGCGCTTGACAAACTGCTTGCCCACTATCTTGAAGGCTATGGCAAGCAGGGTGAGGTTGAGCACATATCCGGTGAGTGCCACGGGTATATGCTCGTTTGAGGCATAGAATACGAGTGTGCCCACGCCGGTCAAGCCCCCCATCACGACCTTGTGAGGAAGGATGAAGGCACAGAAGCCAAGGGCGTAGAGCGTGATGCCGAAGACTATAAAGACGTAGTCCTTGGCGTTGGTAAACAGAGAGTTATAGCGTGGTTTCATAAGCGTGGATTTCTATGTCGGGGCTACTGCCTGCGCAGGCGTATCTCCGGGTATTTGTCACTGAGCACAAGGCCGCCGATTATGAGCACGCAACCGATAGCGCCCAGCAGGGTGAAGGGGTCGTGGAAGACTATTGCTGCGGCAATCATGGTCACGAGGGGCTGTCCGTAGAGGTAGTTGTTGGCGGTGACGGAGCCGAGTATCTTCATGGACTCATTCCAGATGAGATATGCCACTACGGAGCACATCACAACCAGGAAGGCGAAGTTAAGCAGATATTCCGGATGACTGAAATCAAGCAGCATCTTCAGGTGTAGCGGCGCCTGCTGCGAGAATAGCAACGGCAGGGAGGTGAGCACGCCGTAGAAGAAGAGTTTACGGGTGATGAAGAAGGAGTTATAGACCGGTATCAGGCGCTTCACGGCAATGCTGTAGATGGCCCAGGAAAGAGCGGCACTCAGAGCCAGCAGGTCCCCCAGCGGATGAATCTCAAGACCGCTGCCGCTGCTGAAGACTATGCACCCCACCCCGACGAAAGCTATCACTGAGCCGAGGATTACGCCGGAGCCTATGCGCATCTTGTAGAAGATGCCGAGCAGGATGGTGGTGAATATCGGCGAGATGGAGGCGAGCAGCGAGACGTTGCCGGCAGTGGTGTGCAGAAGCGCCACGTTTTCGGTGATGAAGTAGAGCGAGCCGGAGCAGACGCCGCAGAGGAAGAAGAGCGCCTCGTCGCGCCAGTTCTTGGCAAGCAGCGACTTGCGGCAGGTGTAGAGGAGCAGGAGCAAGTATGCCGCACAGAAGCGATAACTAAACATTTCCACGGGGGTAAAGCCCGCTTTGTCCATCAGTACCTTTGTGCTGACGAACGAGCTGCCCCAGCAGGCCACAGTTACGATTGTGGCGAGGTGCGCTATGAGTTTCAGATATTTGCTGCGCATAGTGAGTGTTGACATTAGTTTGACCCGGCTTTTACGTAGCATCGGGACTTGATATTAGATTTTAAGGTAGTGGGAGGAGAATGAGGAGTCGGTACATGCCGCGAAATTACTTATTTTTTTGCACACGGCAAAAATAATTCCTAAATTTGCACTAACTAAAAAATTTCTTTAGGAAAATTTATCTATGGCTATTTCCAACCCTCCGGTTCTGGCCGTCGTGGTGCCCTGCTATAAGGAAACCGAAGCGTTGCCCGAATCTCTGCCCCGCCTTCTGCAGGTGCTCGACGAGCTCTCGGCCTCCCGGCTCATTTCGCCGGAGAGCTTCGTGCTATGTGTGGACGATGGCAGCCCTGACAACACGTGGGGCACCATACTCGCGGCTGCAGGGCGCGACAGCCGCGTGCAGGGGCTTGCGCTTGCTCACAACGCCGGCCACCAGTATGCGCTGCTGGCAGGCCTGATGGATGTGCGTACCCGCTGCGACGCGGCTGTGAGCATCGATGCCGACATGCAGGATGACCCCCGTGCCATTATCGAGATGGTGCAGGCGTGGCACAGCGGTGCGGAAATAGTCTACGGCGTGCGCCGCTCGCGCGACACCGACACATGGTTTAAGCGTAATTCCGCCCGCGCCTTCTACAAGCTCCAGCACTCCATGGGGCTGCAGAGCGTCTATGATCATGCCGACTACCGGCTGATGAGCGCCCGCGCGCTTGATATTCTCTCGCGCTTCAAGGAGCAAAACCTCTTCCTGCGCGGCATCGTGCCGCTGATAGGACTCAACACGTCGGTGGTCTACTACGACCGCCACGAGCGTGTGGCCGGCGAGTCAAAGTATCCGCTAAAAAAGATGCTGGCGTTTTCAGTCGACGGCATCACATCCTTCTCCGCGCGCCCGCTGCGTTGGATTTTCTTCACCGGCCTGGGGCTGCTGGTCATAGACATTGTCGTGGCTTGCTACGTGCTCATCTCCCTCTTATACGGCAATCCGGTGAGCGGCTGGAGCTCCCTGATGCTCTCCGTATGGTTCCTCGGCAGCCTTATTCTGATGGCTGTAGGTGTCACCGGCGAATACATCGGCAAAATATTCACGGAGGTCAAAGCCCGGCCCCGCTTCATTGTGCGCGAACGCTTCCCGGAATGAAGAGGCTCATCCTGCTCGTAGTCCTTCTGCTCACGCTTGCCCTGCTCCCCACTTGGCTGGTTCGCCCCTGGTCGGCCATTGAGCTGGACCTTTTCTCGCAGGAGCTCCCCTTCTTTTTCGAGACTCGCCGCATGCTCCTCAGCGGGGAATTACCCTTCTGGAGCTGGGATACTTTCGTAGGAGACTCATTCATAGGCGCTTACAGTTTCTACACGCTCACCTCCCCCTTCGTCTGGCTTCAGAGTTTGCTCCCGCCCGGATGGTGGGAATACAGCTTCTGGGGTGTGCTCTATCTGAAGGTCATCCTGGCGGCCGTCTGCGCTCGTATCTATCTAAGGCAGATGGGGTTCAGCGACCTGCTGAACAACACGGGTGCTATTCTCTACGCCTTCTCCAACTTCTTCATTCTCAATCTCTATTACTGGCATTTCGCCGAACCGGCCATAATGTTCCCGCTGCTGCTGTTCGCTCTGGAAAGGTGCATGAACAGCAATCGGCGTGGGGAATTCGTGCTGCTCACCGCCCTGGTTTTTGCCACGATTTTCATCAACTTCTATTTCGCCGTAGGGAGCCTGCTGATAGCTTTCGGCTACATGCTCCTGCGCCTGTGGGGGGAGCCTAATGCCCTGAAGCGGGGTATGCGTTGCTGCCTCGCCGCGCTCTTCGGCATGGGGCTGGCTGCGCCGTTGCTGCTCACCATGCTCAGCTATCTCTCCGGGGTGCCCAGAGCCTCGCAAATCAATCTGCCGATGGGTCACTCCGCCCTCTTCATGACGCTTAAGCGCACCCTCTCCCCCTTCTTTCCGCGCATGACGGAGGGGGGCTACAATGAGTTCAACATACTCGGTTTCACCTCCATAGCCCTCTATCTCCCCTTCGTGGGCGCCCTCCCTGCACTGCTCTACATTAAGCGGCGCCGCGACCGATATGCGTGGTTCACAGCCGCGCTGGTGGTCACGGGCATCATAGTGCCCCTCACCGGGGTGTTCACCCTTTTCCGCGACCCCTACTATATGCGCTGGGGCTACGCGGCTGTGCTCATGCTCATTCTGCTCACACTCCGCTTCATGCGCAGCGGCGAGCGGCTGACCCGGCGCAATGTGCGGATATATCTCTACATTACGCTGGCGCTCGGCCTGTTCGGAGTGGGCATGGTGCTTTTCAGCACTTACGTCTACCGCTCAGAGGTACTCTCCATCACCAATCCCTTTACTGTCAACAACTTCCCCATTCTACTGGTGCTTCTGCTCTCGTTCGCTCTGCTCTCCCTATGGGCGCGACGCGGCACCGGCGCCCGTTTTCTCTTGGGCTCCACGATGGGGGTGGCCGGCTTCTGCGCCATGTGCCAGTTCTTTCTGTGGACACATTTCGCCGAGAAATCCTATGGCGAGGAGTATCTGCTCACATCAGCCTGGAGAGCTGATCCTCAACGGTTTATGGCATTTGATGCTCCTGACACCTGCGCGACCTTCAGCTTCCGCACTGTGAATCTGACCGGCACACCTAACTACTCCCTCATAAGCGGGCGCCCCACATTGGGCGGTTACAGCTCCTGCGGCCCGTCATCGGTCTGGGAGCTCTATGCGCTTCTCTCCACCGGCTCCGCGCCCTACCCCGGCATTACGCCCCACCGCCATCTGCTCTCCTCCACCGCCCTATTATCGGCAAAACAAGTGGCACACTCCCCCTCCGACACCGAGCTGCCGGAGGCGCTCAAGCCGCATCTAAGCAAACGCGGCTACGCTCAGGGGATCGACATTTATGACTGCGACTTCTATCTGCCGATGGGGTTTGCTTACGACACTTACATTCCCGATGAGACTCTCCGGGATATAGATGGCGCACAGACTGATGTCCCGAGTCTACTGCTGGAGCACCTGGCCCTGAACGCCTCGGACACTGCGCAGGTAGCGCCCTATCTGCGACGCGCCATTCCCTCCCTTTCGCGCTACCACACCGACGATGAGTATGCCTCCGCAAACATAAACCTCGACAGTATCCGCGGCCGCCGAGCGCTGCAGACAGCCACAGACTTCCGGGGCACTTCACGAGGCTGGCAATGCCGCACAAATCTCGACAGCACCCGCGTGATGTTCTTCAGCGTCCCCTTCGACAAAGGCTTTACATTCACCCTCGATGGCCACCGGCGCCTGCAACCCATCAACGCCAACCTCGGCATGACAGCACTAATCATCCCTGCCGGCACCCACACCTTGACAGCCACCTACACGCCGCCCGGCCTCCTCGCCGGCCTCTACATAGCCGCCATCACCCTCTTGCTGCTACTCACCTACCTCTGCTTCATCCACAAAATAACCCGTAAAAGCCCAAAATAGATCGCCCCCAATCTTGATGGGGCGCAGCCCAATGCAGTTAAAATAACCTGCATACACCACACAACAACCAACCCGAATAGCGCAGCGATTCCCGCCGCCAAATCTGCAACGCATGGAGAGGAGGATTCCATCCTCCGACAACCCAGACCCTGAAATAGAGGTTGTGTCAAGATAGCGTAGAGGGTGTTGCAAAACTCCATTTTTAGCAATACTTACAGAAATACAGCTGCTGAAAGTCAATAAGTTACAAAATTGGTTTTAGAAATTTTTGAGGTTTTGCAACACCCTCTTATGTTTGCTTGAATTTCTATTTTGACATGGGCTGCTACGCCTATCCGACAATATCCTCTATTCCCCGCAGGTAAACAGATCTACCACCGGGGAAATCAAATTCATCCACCAGCCGCAGGGGAAAACAAAAGCTTCCGGGGCGCGGGGCTCCGGAAGCTTGGGCGGTACAGAAAGCGGGACTTGAACCCGCACAAGGCTTACGCCTCAACAGATTTTAAGTCTGTCGTGTCTACCATTCCACCATTTCTGCATCTTTTATGGTCATGCACTCCTGCATCTTTGCGGTGCAAAGGTAACTAAAAATTTTGAATCCCGCAACTGAAAATTCAGCGGCGGGATTCTTTATCTCTTATTTCTTAGAGTGGAAGGTGCCGGAAATCAGCGCTTGGCTGTCTTCACTTTCTTCAGTTCCTTGGGGAATACCTCTACGGGATACTTGGCCTTAAGCTCCTCAATCCAGCGGCGCTCCAGCTCATTCTGGTAGTCGGCAGTGACCTGGCCGCGCACATCGGCGGCAGTTTCGGGCTCGCTGAGCACACGCATGTCAGCCATGAAGTAGTAGGGATATTTGGAGTCGGGGTTCTGCACAGCTTCGCCGCCAAATGCGAGGGCGTCCACGAGGATATTGTCGCCCTGAGCAGCCAGCACGCGGTCAAACTTCACGTCGGGGAACTCCTTGCGGAGAGTCTCAAGAGCTTCGGCTGCGGGTATCTGAGTGATACGCAGCTGCACAGCTTCCATGAGGCTGTCGGTGGGAGCCTGGATGAGCAGACCCTTCACGCGGGGGCTCTGCCAGGTGTAGTCGGCGCGGTTGGCCTGGAAGAAGGCTTCAAGGCCGGCGGCATCCTGAGAGGCGCGATCCCAGACACGGCGGTTGCTGATTTCGAAGAGGAGCATGCCGTCGCGATACTCGCCCAGCAGATTGCGATAAGCGGCATTCTCGGCGGGGAGATCGTCGCGGTAACGCTTCATCATCTCGGCGTTGATGTAGTTGTCAAAACGGGTCTGGAGATATGCGGGGGCGGCCTTGGCGCTGGTCTCGGAAGCGAAGCGGCTCAGGTAGTCCATGAAGTCCTTGGCGCTGATTGAGGCACCGTTCCATGTGGCTATGTCAGCGGGGTTATTGTTCCACATGCTGAAGAAAGTGGAGTCAGTACCGCTATCCAGAGCGGACTCCTTGATCTGCTTCCAGAGCTTGGTGTTTTCCTTGAATTTGTATTTCTTGCGGAGCTTCTCGCCGAACTCGCTGTAGAGGAGCTGCTGATAGGGGCCGCGCGGATTGTCAACGGTCTGGCGGATGGCCTCCACATTGTCCTCATAGGAGCCGACGGGGCGAGCGCCTGTCTTTTTGATGATGTGCCAGCCGTAAGCGGTGCGCACGGGTTCGCTGATTTCACCCACGCCGAGGGCGAAGGCGGCGGAGTCAAACTCTTCGACCATGCGGCCGGAGCCAAACCAGCCCACGCTGCCACCCTGACGGGCGGAGCCTTTGTCATCGCTCAGACGCACGGCATACTGAGTGAAGTCAGCGCCGGGGGCTGTCACGAGTCGGTAGATGCTGTCGATTTCTGCTTTGGCAGCTGCCTGCTGCTGAGGGGTGGCATCGGCGGGTACAAGCTTGAGTATGTGCTGAGCCTCAACCTGGCCGCGAGCCTTGCGGTGCTTGCCACCCTTGACGATGTGGAGCGTCTGGCCGCAGTCGACTATGCCGGTGATTTGCCCCTCGGGGGTGGTGTAGACGGCTGTTTCAAATGCGTAAGGGGTCTGAGAAGCTGTGATGTAGCCCATGCGTCCGCCACGTGAAGCGCTTCCGCGGTCGTGGGAGTGACGCTCTGCCAGTGTAGCGAAGTCGGCGCCGTTGCGAAGCTCTGTGAGCAGGCTGTCGGCTATGTCATAGGCGGTGCGGCTCACCATGCCTCCAAACTCGCGGGGCTTGAAAATCATGATGTGCTGAGCCTCTACCTCCTCACCGAGGCGGCCATAAATGTCGCGAAGCAACTGATAATAATAGGTAGAGTCAACCATGTAGGGGTGAGCCAGCTCGGCCTGATAGCCGCGGAACTCACGGGTAAATGCCTGGGTTGTGTCGAGGCCTTCAGCGAGCGCGTCGGCCACTTTCAGCTTGTAGATCTTAAACAGCTCGGCATAGTCATCCAGACTCTGCTCCTCGAGCTGTTGACCCGCGTTCTTATTATATAAGTACTCAAACTCTGAGCGGGGCACGTCGCGACCGGCAACGCGCATCACAACAGGGTCATTCTTAGCCGCGAAACCCGCGCCGACTACTCCGGCCAGGCCCAGCATAAGAAGCATCTTCTTATTCATTTCAGTTATTTATGCGATTTATTGGTAATCAATGAGGTTTAGCAAGGGGCATAGGCCCACTCCTTTATAACGCGCCTCAATGTGTTTTCGTATATTGCCGACAAAAAAACGTAGCCGCCACAGACTCGGAGTCCGGGCGGCTATATGCTTATAGGTCTTGAATATTACTTTATCAGTTCGCGCAGCACGGTGAAAAATGAGGGGTCCTCGCCCACTGTGACGTGGCGGATTATGCCCTGCGGGTCTATGATTACTTTTGTGGGGAAGCCCTGCACGGCGTAGTTCTCAAGCAGGGCCAGCCCCTCGGGGGAGTCGGGGTTGTAGACATTCACCCAGGGGAGCTCATACTTGGCCACAGCCTCTTTCCATCGCTCGGGGGTGTCGCGGTTGTCTATGCCTATCACTTCAAACTTGCCGGCGGCATCCTTGTAGGCCTCCTTAAGCTCGGGGAAACCCTTGATGCACCAGCGGCACCATGCGCCCCAGAAGTCGAGCACTACCCATTTGCCTCTGAAATCTTTGAGGCTCACGGGCTTATCGTTGAGGTCAAGAAGAGTAAAGGCAGGAGCCTCCACTGTGCCGCTCTGCAGCTCAAGGGTGCGCTTTTCGGCAGCCAGCTTTTTCTCCACGCCTGCTTTCTGACGCTCCACCAGAGGCATGAGGATGGAGTTCTGAGCTTCGGGAGTGAGGCGTGAGTAGTAATCCAGGAATTGCTGCCCCTCGAGGTTCAGCAGAGCGTAGGTGGCTGTGGCCGACGAGAGGTCGCCTTCCAGGTAATCGGTGAACACTTTCTGATAGGCGGCCACGAGGTCGTCATACTTCTGCTGGGCCAGCGCCGGGTCAGTCTGCGCAAGCATCTGAATCTCCCCTACCTGATTCTCAAGCGGGGTGGTCTGCAGGCGGAACTGTGTGATGCCATCCATCAGCGGCGTGCCGGAGAGGATAGCCACACCATCTTCAGGCACATCAATAGTGATGTTCTCGGTGGGGGCCGCGGAGTAGACGGTTGCTACACGCTGGTCGCCTAAGGAGATTGTCACCTGACAGGGACCGGTGGAGGTGGTTACATATTCGCCACCTACAGGCATGGTTGTTTGAGCCACTGCATCACCCTGGCCGATGGGTTTCTCCACCACCTCGAGTGTGGCCGTGGGGTTGGAGGGCCAGTTTACTTTGATTGCTGCTGAGGCTGATACGGTGGTGAGCACCGCAAGAGCCGGAAGGAGTATTTTCTTCATTTTGGGTCTTAAGTATGCGTTCAGGTCTAAGAGAGTGTTTGAATTTAAACCAAATTAAAGATTAGAGAATGGTTTATTAATTTTTGATTTCATCACAAAGGATCTTTTGGGCGCTTTTTCAAAGATCTCATCGGTCGCGATGCCCGCATCGCTCTCTCTTCAACTTTGAAAAATCATCCCAAAATCTCTCTTTGTGCTAAAATCATTTAAATCCAAACACTCTCTAAACGGTTAAGTAAGTGTTCAAGCTTTCATACGGCCGGAGCACTTACTTAACCCTATGATATTAACACGAGTGGGGGCGTGAAAGTTTTATTCCAACGCGCCTTCCACTATTTCCTCCTCATCATAGTTTCCGGTGCCACCGCCGCCACCGCCACCTACAGCCCAGTAATCATTGCCGCCATCGCAGGGACTGAATGAGGCAGGGAAGTCAAACTTCACATCCTGCTTGTAGGGGAGCGCGGGGTTGCTGTACAGACGCTTCATGTAGGAGCCGTAGACCGGGAGAGCCGCGCGGGCACCCTGGCCGTAAGCCATGTTGAGGAAGTGGATGAAGCGCTCTTCACCACCCACCCATATGCCGGTCACGAGCTGAGGCGTAAAGCCTACGAACCACATGTCGGCATTATAGTTGGTAGTACCGGTTTTGCCACCCATCTCGGCGGTTATGCCGAAGCGGCCGCGTATGGAGGAGCCGGTGCCATGGTCTACTACACTCATGAGCATGTTGATCATCTGCAGGGCGGTCTGTTCGCTCATCACCTCGGTGCGGTGAGCTGTGCCGTTGTAGATTACGTTGCCCTTCTCATCCTCTATTCTGGTTACGAGCACCGGGGTGGTGCGCACACCCATGCCGGGGAACGCCGTGTAGGCACCCACAAGCTCAAGCACACTCACATCGTTGGGGCCCAGACAGAGGGGGAGCGTGGCATCCATGTGGCCGGAAAGGCCGAACATACGCATTTTCTTTTTCAGATTCTGCGGCTGCAACTCATTGGTGAGGCGGGCGGAAATCCAGTTATTTGAGGTGGTAAGCGCCCACTTCAGGTCCACCATCTGCCCGGCGCGCCCACCCGATGAGCTTCGGGGAGCCCAGCCGCCGAAATTAGGCTGAGCATTGAGCACCGTGGAGCAGGGGGTGTAGCCCTCCTCCAGAGCGAGTGTGTAGAGAAACGGCTTGGCGGTAGACCCTATCTGCCTACGACCCTGACCGGCCATATCATACTGGAAATATGTGTAGTCCGGACCTCCGATGTAGGCCTTTACGTAGCCGTTGGTAGGGTCGATGCTGACCATGCCTATGCGTAGCACCGTCTTCATGTAGAGCACCGAGTCACGCGGAGTCATAGTCACATCCTTGGAGCCGGGGCGATACTTGCCATCCTGCTTTACGTAGGCAAAGACGCGCATAGCTCGCGGAGTATTGAAGGCGCGCCTGATTTCCTCTTCGCTTGCACCACCCTCTTTCATGTTTTTATAGCGCGCAGTGCTCTTGATTGCATTGTCAATCAAGCGATTGCGTTCACTTACAGAGAGCTCGGAAGTATTCGTAGAGTAAGGCATGCCGCGCTTCTCGGCAGAGAAAGCCGGCTGCAGAACGCCACCCATCTGTTCATAGACAGCCTCCTCGGCGGCGGTCTGCATGCGGGTGTCGATGGTGGTGTAAATCTTCAGGCCGTCGGTAAACAGGTCATATTTTTCCCCGTCGGGACGCGGATTCTTCTCCACCCATCCGTAGAGCGGGTCATCGGCCCAATAGAGCGAGTCCGTGTTATATTTTCCCATCGCGAGAGTATAGGCGTAGTCACTCTTATAGTTCGAGCGACTCGGGCGCACCGGCTTGGGAGCCATCATGACACGGCGTATCTCTTCGCGCAGATAAGTGGCCTGAGTCTCGTTGCGCACCACGTGGTGATAATCAAGCCCCAGCGGCGCAGCCTTGTAGGCCTCGGCCTCGGCTGCCGTCAGGTAGCCGGCCTTGACCATCTGGTCTATCACGGTATTGCGGCGCCCCAGTGTGCGCTCCGGCTTACGCAGAGGATTATAATACGAGGGATTTTTAAGCATACCCACAAGCATAGCAGCCTCGGGCACAGTGAGTTGTGAGGGCTGTTTATTGAAATAAACAGCCGCAGCAGTCTTGATACCCACCGCGTTGTTGAGGAAGTCGAAGCGGTTGAGATACATTTTGAGTATCTCCTCCTTGGTGTACACGCGCTCGAGCTTGATGGCGATCATCCACTCTATCGGCTTCTGCAGGGCGCGCTTCAGGCCGCGTGCGTTGCGCTTGGAGTAGAGAATCTTGGCTAACTGCTGGGTTATGGTCGATGCACCGCCGGAACTACGGTCACCCATCAGCAGGGTCTTGACGCCGGTGCGGCCGAGCGCCATGAAGTCGATGCCGGAGTGTTCGCGAAAACGCACATCTTCGGTGGCTATCAGCGCATGAATCACGTTGGGAGATATCTGCGAATACTCCACATTCTCGCGATTGGCATTGCTCTCATAGAAGCGACCCAGCTCCGTGGTGCCGTCAGATGCGTAGAGTATGGAAGCGAAATTGTCATGCGGGTCCTCGAGCTCGTCGATGGGGGGCATGTAGCCTATCACGCCATTGTAAATGAGCAGCAACAGCAGGAACACAAACAGGCCTACTGACAGGAAGCTGACCCACAGCCAGGTGACGATGCGGCAAGAGCGGCGGGCGCGTTTCTGCCCCGGCTCCTCCGGCAGGCGGCTATCGGGAGTATTATAATATAGCGGACGTTTAGCCATAATAAACCAATTTAATTCGCAAATTTAATACAAATAGCCGACACCACCACAAAAATCCCCCAACAATCTTCATTCCGCATATTACGAGAGTATTAAAAACGCATACTTAACCTAATGTACATCACCTCCTATCAACTCATCATACAGAAAGCCAAGCAAAACACAAAACTCATAAACGCACAAAAATACTAACTTCTTTTTGCTTTTTAAAAAATGTTCACTAACTTTGTCGCCATGAAGAAACTAAACTCTCATATCATTGTTCTGTTTTTTCAGTTCTCAGCTTCAGCAAAGACAATGACAGCTGAATACTACTCTCTCTACGTTTAATGAAATGTCAGCAATGCTTGCCTGAAAACTATTACCTTTATGAAACACTCAACCTTCACTCTAATTTTCATATATATTTTGGCATTGTCAACGGCGGTGTCAAAAGCCTACACAAGCCTTTCGCCTTACCAATACTGCGCCGGTGACCCTGTCAACTTCACTGACCCAACCGGATGTATCGTAAGGGCCGTATATAAATCTGATGCAAAAATGGCTGTTAGTGATTTTCGGGCCATGTTTCCAGGTGAGGAATTTACTAATTTTTATTGCTGTCCGATAAAACTTTTAGATCTACTTCTAACGCGCAGAGTTACAGCGGTTTATAGAGCTACTTAAACAACAGGGCTTATACATAAAATATTATCTGATAATCAGTGGTTTA